>NZ_JBSGGS010000017.1:0-96467 GCF_053604015.1 Rhodococcus sp. NPDC004095 | reverse complement strand
TAAGTGCCGATAAGTTGCGTTATGACATTATTGCAGGGTGAATTGTCGGTGCGTCTCGAGCAGAAGAAGGGTGCCGAAGTCCCGATACCGAGGGTCGATCGGTTCGATTCCGCCGAACGCCCGGATCGACTCGCCGGTCGGCAGCAGCCGGGCAGGGACCCGCAAACCACGCACGAGCGCAGTGGGCGTCTGTGGACAACTCCGTACGCAGTGGGTGTCTGTGGACAACCCCCGGATCGCCGAAGGGTTGCAGTCGGAGGGGGCGGCAACGCTTCGATGCATGTACAGGTCGGAAGAACTCCAGGCGCTAATCGATCATCAGCACGGTGTGATCTCGGGCGCGCAGTTGCGTTCGGTCGGGTATCCCCGTGACCGGCTTCGTCACCGGCTGGAAACGCGTCGCTGGCAAGCGGTCCTACGAGGTGTCTACGCGACCAGCAGTGGTCCGCTGACCAGGGAAATGACCTTGTCCGCCGCGCTGCTGTACGGAGGCGGTCACTCCGTTCTCAGTCATCGCACCGCCGCCGAGGAGTGGGGGTGGCTCCCCGTGGAGGCAGGGCTCCCTGTCCATGTCACGGTTCCCTACGGCAAGTCCGCGTTGTGTCAGTCTCCACGGGTGAGGCGGCCGGCGCCGCCGGCGCATCCCGGACGGGGACCGGGACCACTTCATCCCGGGGTGATCGTGCACCGGTCCCGTGCGCACCCCTACATCGGAATCGACTTCGCTCATCCCCGAACCACGAAGGCGGACACCGCGATCGACCTCGCGGTCTCCGAGCCGAACGCTCGGGCCGCCTATGTCAGGCTGATCATGACCGTGACCAATGCGCGAATCCGTTTGGCAGATGTGGTGTCCCGGCTGGTCGAGCCTCCACCCCGGCGTTATCGGCGCGCCCTTGCCTCGGCAGTGACACTGCTCGCCGACGGTGTCCAGTCGGCGCTCGAGTTCCACTACGCCGTGGACGTGGAGCGGGCACACGGGCTCCCGGGCGGCGATCGTCAGGGGCCGGTGATCGTCGACGGCCGGACTCTCTGGGAGGACGTCGACTACACCGTGCACGGCGTGCCGCTCATCGTCCGGCTGGACGGACGATGGGCGCATTCGATGCGGGAGATCCAGTTTCGAGATCGTCGCCGCGACAACGCCGCCGAACTCGCAGACCGCCCCCGGCTGATCTACGGCATGGAGGAGGTCGGGCGGACGGCCTGCCTGGTGGCCCGTGAAGTCGAGCGCGTCCTGGCTCGTGAGGGGTGGGTGCGTGGGACCGACAACCCCTGCCTTCGATGTGCCCGGGAGCACTGAGGCGCCTGTGGCGCTCGTGCGCGGTTTGCGGGTCCCTGGACCCGCAAACCGCGCACGAGCAGCGGAGCTGCCTAGGCCTTCCACCACGGACGCAGGGGCAGGTCCGCCTTGCCGCTCCGGGGCAGCTTGACGGCGAGGACCTGGTGCAACTGAATGACGTTGCGCTCGAATCCGAGTTGCGAGCCGGCCATGTACAGGCCCCACACCTTGGCGGTGCCCTCGCCGACCTCGGCGACGCAGTCGTCCCAGTTGGCCTCGAGATTGCGGCACCATCCGGCGAGGGTCAGGGCGTAGGACTCACGGAGGTTCTCCTCGTGGCGCACCTCGAGCCCGATGTCCTGGATCTCGGTGATGATCCGTCCCGAGCCGGTCAGCTCGCCGTCGGGGAAGACGTAGCGATCGATGAAGCCACCGGCGCGCGCGGTGTGCTTGTTGTCGGGGCGGGTGATGCAGTGGTTGAGCATCAGCCCACCGTCACGCAGCTTCGACTTGATGAACCCGAAGTACGACGGGTAGTTGTGCACGCCGATGTGCTCGGTCAGGCCGATCGACGACACCGCGTCGAACCCGGTCTCGGCGATGTCGCGGTAGTCGGAGTGCCGGACCTCGGCCAGATCCGACAGGCCCTCCTCGGCGATCGCCTGCTGCGCCCACTCGGCCTGCTCGGCGGACAGCGTCGCGCCGATCACCTTCACGCCGCGGCGGGCGGCGTAGCGGACCATTCCGCCCCAGCCGCAACCGATGTCGAGGAGGCGGTCGCCCTTCTTCAGGTTCAGCTTCTCGAAGACGAGGCGGTACTTGTTCTCCTGCGCGTCCTCGAGCGACTGGTCGTCGGACTCGTAGGCCGCACAGGTGTACGTCATCGACGGGCCGAGGACCTTCTCGTAGAAGGCGTTCGAGACGTCGTAGTGGTGGTGGATCGACTCGGCGTCCCGTGTCTTCGAGTGGCGCAGACCCTCCGCGATGCGCCGCCACCGCGGCAGCGACTCCTGGGGCGGGGGAGCGATGGGCTTGAGCACGTCCCAGCCGAGGGATCGGGTGATCAGGGCCAGTTCGCGGGGCGACGGCCGGCTGAAGTGCAGTTGCTCGCCGAGCACCCGCAGGACCTCGTACGGGTTCCCGGGATGGGAGCCGGTGACCTCGAGGTCACCGGAGATGTAGGCGCGGGCCAGGCCCAGGTCGCCGGGGGCGGTCACGAGATAGGTGGTGCCTCGGGGCGAGCGCAGGTTCAGGTGGAACTGCGCATCCGGGGATCCGAGCGAACTGCCGTCGTACGCAGTGAAGTACACCGGTAGATCCTTGCCGACGACGATCTCGAGGATCTCGGCGATCGACAACTTGCCGCCCTCGATTCCGTGCGCTCGGGCTGTGGTCCTCGGCTCCTTGAACATGGTCATTTGCGTTGCACCGCCTTCGAATACAGGTCCAGTAAACGTGAGTCCGGGTCGTACTTCTTCTTCAATCCGTCGTAGCGTTCGCCGCCGTAGAGCGCGGTGAACTCGTCCTTCGAGTAGTAGGCGTCCGAGTACAGCGACTTGTGGCCGTCGAACTCGGTCACGGTGCGCTCGATCAGCCGGTTGGTCGCGCCTTCCGGTTCTCCCGCGACGATCGGCACGGACGACCAGAACCCGATGTTGACATAGGTCCGCTTGGGTTCGAGGGGGTACAGCGGCCACGGCCGATCCGCGGCCGCGCCGGGAGGCGCGGGTTCACGCAACCGCAACGGGCACAACCAGATCGGTTCGATCGGGACCTCTCGCAGGAACCAGTGGACGAAATCCGCGGTCCGCTCGATCGGCACCTCGACGTCCTGGACCACCCGCTCGCGTGGGGGCAGGCCCTTGCGCTTCTCGAGCCGGTCGCCGATGTCGTACTTCTGGTCCAGGCCGATCAGCTTCCAGTAGAAGCTGCTGCGGAGCCAGCGTTTCGGCCACCAGCGCCGGATCTTCGGGTTCTGCGTCCCGAAGGCCCGTGAGCACCAGAACCAGTCGGTGTCCCATCGCCACAGGTAGTCGTGGATGGTCAGCCGGTCGGTCTTCGGGTGGTTGACCGACTCGTGCTGGATGGACCGGTAGTAGATGTCCATGCCGGTGTAGTCGGACACCGGGCCGGGCTCGTCGGTCTGGGTGCCGAGCGTCAGGTAGGACTCGGTCGCCGAGAACACGACGCCGTCGAGGTAGTCCACCGCGACGCCGTCGTGGGTCCGGGTGCGGGCGATCGTGTCCATGGTCGCTTGCAGGGACTCGACGTCGTCGAATCGTAGGTGCCGGAGTGCCACATAGGGTTTGACGGTCTCGAGTTGGATTCGCAGTCGGGTCGAGTAGCCGAGGGTGCCGTACGAGTTCGGGAACCCGTAGAACAGGTCGGCGTGGTCGCCGTCCGGGGTCGCCTCGACGATCTCGCCGCTGCCGGTCAGGACGTCGATCTCGAGCACCGACTCGTGCGGCAGGCCGTTGCGGAACGAGGTGGACTCGATGCCGAGCCCGGTCACCGCTCCGCCCAGCGTGATCGTCTTGAGCTGCGGTACCACCAGTGGCGCCAACCCGTACGGCAGTGTCGCGGCCACGAGGTCTTCGTAGGTGCACATTCCGGCGACGTCGGCGGTCCGGGCGACCGGGTCGACCGAGACGACCCCGGACAGGCCCGACACGTCGAGGCCCGGGGCGTTCGTCTTCGCCCGGGCCCGGAAGAGGTTCGACGTCTTCTTCGCGAGGCGCACCGTCGCGGAGGGCGGGATGGCGTGATAGCTCGCCAACAGACGGTCGACCCCCACTCTGTGGGCCTGTGGCCCGATCTCGAGCGGAGTGGTCGATCGTCGGTCCGAGCGCCTGCGGAATGCACTGGAAGTGACTGCCACCCTTCGACGCTATCCCCTGATGGGGGTTCCGGCGACGGAAGGTGGCCGACGCGTCGCGGAATCGGTGCCCGGGAATCCGACGGTGGGCGCCCTGTGATACGAGGCACAGGGTTCCCAAGGGGGTGGCCGGACACGCCTCGGAGCAGGCACGATGGGCCGTACACGGGGCAGGCGTCCGGCCGACCCGTCAGGAGTGAGGAGTGCCCGGTGGGACAGGTCAGTGCCAGCAGTTCGGTCGAGGTCGGGGCGGCTCCCGAGGCGGCGCTCGCCGCGATTGCGGATTACCAGACCGTGCGCCCGCGCATCCTGACCGAGCACTACTCCGACTACCGGGTGCTCGAGGGCGGGCAGGGCGCGGGGACCGTGGTGCAGTGGGCGCTCAAGGCGACCGAGAAGCGCACGCGCAACGTCAAGGCCGCGATCACCGTGGCCGGTGACACCGTCACCGAGTCGGATGCGAACTCCAGCATGGTCACCACCTGGACCGTGACCCCGCACGGGTCCGGGTCGACGGTCACGACCACAACGACGTGGAACGGTGCCGGCGGCGTCGGCGGCTTCTTCGAGAAGATTTTCGCCCCGCTGGGGCTCAAGAAGATTCAGGCCGCGGTTCTCGAGAAGCTGGCCCGCGAACTGGGCTAGGACGGTGGGCGGGCCTCCCGATCCCCAGCGGGATCAGGAGGTGCTCCCCAGATACACGACGACGCCGCGCACCACGGCCTGCGCATAGCGGGCCCGGCCGGCGTCGTCGGTCATTTGCCGGGCCTCGCCGGGGCTGCGCATGTTGCCCAGTTCCACCAGGATCGACGGCCGTTCCGACAGGTTCAGCCCGGCGAGGTCGGCGCGGGCCTGCAGGCCCTGGGTGCCGGTGTAGGTCGACGGGGCCAGGCCCTCGTCGACCAGCGCGTCGCGCATCGTCGTCGCGAACGTCACCGACGGTCCGGCCTGCGTGTCGTTGAGCGGCGGCGCCGAGTAGCAGACGTGGAATCCGTGCTGGCCGGGCTCGGCGCCGTCCGCGTGCACCGCGACGACGGCGTCGGCGGAGGACGCGTTCGCGGCCGCCGCCCGCTCGTCGACGCAACTGCCGACGGAGGTGTCGTCCGACCGGCTGAGCATCACCCTGGCGCCCAGTGCTTCGAGTTCGGTGCGCATCAACCCGACCACCTCCCAGGTGAAGGTGTGTTCCGGGTAGCCGTCGGCGGTTGCGGTGCCGGTGGTCTGGCAGTCCTTCGTGTCGCCGCGACCGGTCGGGACCTGGGCGGTGATCGCGGAGTCGTGCGATCCACTGTGCCCGGGGTCGAGGAACACGGTCTTTCCGGTCAGCGGGGTGGCGGAGGCGTGCTGCTCGTCGGCGCCCTCCGGGCGTGGCGCGGTGGTGGTGCCCGGCTCGCCGGCCGTGACGGCGCCGTCGGTGGGGATGGTGCAGCCGGTCAGGGCGACGGTGAGCGTGACGGCGGCAAGAGCGCCCAGCCGGGTGAGGGGAACCCTGGCGGCGCGCGGGCCGCGAGGCCGTGACGTCGCTCGCACGCGCCCACCGTAGCCGGGTGCGTCTACGCTGGCGTGCAAACACGCGCAGAGAGGACCGCAACGTGCAACCCGGTGGACAACCCGACATGCAGCAGCTCATCGCCCAGGCGCAGCAGATGCAGCAACAGCTCATGGCCGCTCAGGCCGAGATCGCCCAGGCGGAGGTCACCGGGCAGGCCGGTGGCGGCCTGGTGACGGCGACGGTGAAGGGCACCGGCGAGGTGGTGGCCCTGGCCATCGACCCGAAGGTCGTCGACCCCGAGGACGTCGAGACCCTGCAGGACCTGGTGATCGGCGCGATCGCGGACGCGTCGGCCAAGGCACAGGAGATCGCGGCCGGCAAGCTCGGTCCGCTGGCGGGCGGCCTGCCCGGACTTCCCTTCTAGCGAGGCGGAGCGTGTACGAGGGTCCGGTCCAGGATCTGATCGACGAGCTCGGCAAGCTGCCGGGAATCGGGCCGAAGAGCGCGCAGCGGATCGCGTTCCACCTGCTCGGCGTCGAGCCCCCGGAGATCGAGCGGTTGCAGAACGCGCTGCAGCGGGTGCGGGACGGCGTGCAGTTCTGCGTCGTCTGCGGGACGGTGTCCGACAAGGAGAAGTGCCGGATCTGTTCCGACGACCGCCGCGACCGCACCGTCATCTGCGTGGTGGAGGAGCCGAAGGACGTGCAGGCGATCGAGCGGACCCGTGAGTTCCGCGGTCGCTACCACGTGCTCGGCGGCGCGCTGGATCCGCTCAGCGGTGTCGGCCCCGATCAGCTCCGCATTCGGGAGTTGCTGGCGCGCATCGGAAATCAGGAGGACGGGGTGGACGTCGCGGAGGTGATCATCGCGACCGATCCGAACACCGAGGGGGAGGCGACCGCGACCTATCTGGTGCGGATGCTGCGCGACTTCCCGGGACTGACCGTCACCCGGCTCGCGTCGGGACTGCCGATGGGTGGTGATCTCGAGTTCGCCGACGAGTTGACGCTCGGGCGGGCCCTGTCGGGACGTCGCACGATGTGACGCGGTGCCCGGTCAGGACGTGAAGTCCGGCCGGGCACCGTGTGTCGTGTCGCTGCGTCCCTTCGGTTCCTCCCACTCCTCCTGTCGGCCGAGGGCGGTGAGGTCGAGGAAGTAGTACGAGCCGCCCGTCGACTCCAGACCGCGTGCGTACTGCGAATAGGTGTGGAACACCCGGTCGTCGACGCGCAGGAAGCAGCTGCGGCCCGGCATCTCGAACGGCTGCTCGTAGTCGAAGAAGTCGCTACCCATCGCCTCGAACTCGGCGCGGCTGCGGTAGTTGTACCGGGCGGGGGTGACCGACTCGTCGATCGTCACCCCGAAGTCGTAGTTGAAATCCGACCCGTGGGACGAGTACCACGGCAGGTCCCAACCGCGCTCGGCCTGCCAGCGCTGCAACTTCTCCAGCGGTGCGCGCGACACCATGGCGTAGGCGGTGTCGCGTGCACGCAGGTGCTCGAGGAATCCCTGCGACAACTCGTCGGTGCCCGCGGTACAGCTGGGACAGCCCTCGTCCCAGGACGGGTCGAACATGAAGTGATAGACGATCAGCTGTCGCAGGCCGTCGAACAGGTCGAGCAGCCGCACCGGGCCGGTGGGGCCGTGCAGGACGTAGTCCTTCTCCACCGCGACCATCGGCAGGTTCCGGCGCGCGGTGTTGAGGGCGTCCCGCTGCCGGGTCAGCTCCTTCTCCCTGGTGAGAAGTTCGGTGCGGGCGGCCAGCCATTCGTCGTGGGTCCCGATCCTCGGCAGGTTCATGGCGATCTCCTTCGTGGTCGTGCCCCCGGATCCCCCCGACAGGTTCGACCCTTCCAGCGCCCCGAACTCATCGCCAGGGGCCACGACCGCCGATGGCTTCACTACAGTCCGGGTTCCTCCGGGTCGGGGAGCGCGGGACCGTGGGTGCCGCCGGGTTTGATGCTCTGCCGCAACGAGCTCACGAGGTCGGCCATCGCGGGCGAATCGGTGGCATCGCTGCGCACCACGCCGCATACGGGTACCCGCAGTCGGTTCCCGGCTTCGCGCATGACGCGCAGTCCTGTGCGGGGTGTGTTGTCGGTGACCGTGCTGGCGTAGAGCACGGTCCATGCCCGTGGGTTCGTGATCACGTCGAGGGTGGCGGTGTGGTCGCGGGCGATGGGCGGCCCGAACTGGACCCGGCGCCCGACCTCCACGAACGCGTCCTCGATGACGCTGTGGATCAGGACCTGACTGTGCCGGGGCGGCAGAAGCAGGGGGTACGGGGCGAGTTCGCCGAGTTCGACGGTGGAGAACGCCGAGAGCGGGTGCTGGCTCGAGGTGACGATGAGGAGGTCCTCGACGCCGAGCTGGACGGTCACGAGGCCTGGGCGGTCGACGGCACCGCGGATGAGTGCGATGTCCGCGTCCCCGGACGCGACGGCGTCGACGCGCTCCGCGAAACTCTTGATCACGAACTCGATGTCCAGGTCCGGGTGCCTGCCGCGGACACCGGCGATCGCGTCGAGGCTCTGCGGCGCGAACGTCATGTTCGCGGTGATCCGGACCCGGTTGCGTGGCTCCTTGACGACGGCATGGGCCTGGGTCTCGAGGCTGAGCACCTGCTGGGCGATCGGCACCAGCCGGGCTCCCGCGGCCGTCAGCCGCACCACCCGGGTGGACCGGTCGAACAGCGAGACACCCAGCTCGTGCTCGAGCTTGCTGACCTGGTGACTGATCGCGGACTGCGAGATGAAGCACTTCTCTGCGGCGCGGCTGAAGCTCAGCTCCTCGCTCACCGCCAGGAAGTAGCGGAGCTGCCGGAAGTCCATGGAGACATCCTACTTATGAGCAAACGCGATAACTGAATTGCGAATAGTCCACGACAGTGGCGAGATGACGCCGTAAATACTTAGCGTGGCTCTCATACGTCTGATTCAGCGTTGATTCAGTAGGAGGTTTCCGTGGGTGAGGCAGTGAAGGACAAGACCGAGGTCGTCATCGTGGGGTCGGGCTTCGGCGCGCTCGCCACCGCGAAGAAGTTGGCCAAGGCCGGCAAGCCCTTCGTGCTGATCTCCGAGACCACCGAGCACCTGTTCCAGCCCCTGCTGTACCAGGTGGCGACCGGTGTCCTCGCCGCGGGAGAGATCGCGCCGTCGGTGCGCGCGATCCTCGCCAAGTACCCGAAGGCGGACGTCCGGCTCGGTCGTGTCGTCGACGTGGACGCCGAGGCCAAGGAGCTCGTCTACGAGGCCGCAGGCCAGCGGCACACCCTCGGCTACGACTCGCTGGTCGCCGCCACCGGCGCCCGGCAGTCGTACTTCGGACGGGACGAGTTCGCGAAGGTCACCTTCGCGCTCAAGACCGTCGACGACGCCGAGCGACTGCGCGCCCAGATCGTGCGCTGCTTCGAGGAGGCGCACACCACCTCCGACGCCGAGCGCGCGAAGAACCTGCTCAGCTTCATCGTGATCGGCGCAGGCGCCACCGGTGTCGAGCTCGCGGGTCAGATCAAGGAGCTCGCCGGCCGCTACTTCGAGCAGTCGATTCGCGGGATCACCGCCGAGGACGTCACCGTCACCCTCGTCGAGGGCGCGGGTGTCGCGATGCCGGCCTACGGCGGCAAGCTCAGCGAGTACACCAAGGCGTCGCTGGAGAAGGCCGGCGTCGAGGTCGTGCTGAACACCCTCGTCACCGACATCGACGAGCACGGCGCGACGTTCAAGGCGCACGGCGAGCAGGAGGGCGTCCGGCGCACCGCCGAGACGGTCATCTGGTCGGCGGGCGTGCAGGCCAACGACTTCGCGGCGGTCCTCGCCGAGCGCACCGGCTGCGAGACGGACCGCGCGGGCCGACTGCTGGTCAACCCCGACCTCACCGTCGGTGGTCGCGCCGACATCTTCGCCGTGGGCGACATGACCTCGCTGAACAACCTGCCCGGCCAGTCGCCGGTCGCGATGCAGGGTGGTCGCCACGTTGCGCGGACCATCCTCGGCAAGACCAAGCGCGGCACCCCGTTCAAGTTCCGTGACAAGGGCAGCATGGCGATCATCAACCGCTTCCGCGCCGTGACCAAGGTCAAGAGCATCGAGCTCACCGGGTTCGTCGCGTGGGTCCTGTGGCTGGCCGTGCACATGGTGTACCTGGTCGGTTTCCGGAACCGGTACGTCGCGGTGATGTCGTGGTTCGGCTCCTTCCTCGGCCACCGCCGACCGCACTTCCACTACGCGCAGGAACCGCAGAACATCTCCGAACCCATTGTCGCCGAAGCTGATTCGGAGGATGAGGAGATCAAGCCCGAGGTGATCAAGAGCGTCGTTCCGAACGGCCCGAAGGAGCCGGTCGCCGTCTCCTGACGCCACCCGCCGAACTTCGAGAACCGCGGTCGCCCTTCCGGGTGGCCGCGGTTCTTTCGTCTCGGCACCGGTGCGCCACGATTCGGACGAATCGGGTCCACCGTCCTCCTCGTAAGTTCGAAAACCTAAGTGTCGACGCGGGTTCCGTGATTCTGCTCCGCCGCGACAGGGCATCGGGCCGGTGCTAGCGTGCCCGCCATGCGTATCCAGCATGGGGGTTTCTGGGTTCGAATGTGGGTCACCGCGGTGGCGGTGACGGTCGCGGTCTGTGGCGGTGCCACCACGGCCGCGGCACAGTCCAGCGGCAGCGCGGGCGGCGAGGGATCGGTCGGCACCGGATCGCTGACCGACGGGACCGGTTCGGACGGCACGCTGCTCAACGGCACCACCCTCATCACCGGCTCGCTGGGGACGGCGTCGGTGGCCCGGTCTCCGCTGGGCTCCGTGCTGCCGCCGGTGGTCGGCTCGATCATCCCCGAGCCCGACCTCGACCCGCCGGGTCTGGAGACGCTGCGCCTGGAGATGCTGCCGGCGCCGCTCGGGGAACCGTTCTTCGACGAGTACCCGCCCGGTCTGCCCGGCATGGCGAACGGCGAGGTCATCGAGACACGCGACGTGACCACGGTGGCCCGGCAGTTCCTGCGTGGTCCGGTGCGGGAGGTTCGCCAGTTCAAGGTCAAGACAACCGATGCGCTAGGCGAGGCGTCCTTCGCGACCGCCACCCTTGTCGTCCCGGCAACCCCGTGGGCCGGTCCCGGGCCGCGGCCGGTGCTGGTGAACAACGTCCCGATCAACGGCCTCGGCAGGGCGTGCACCCCGGCGCACACCCTCGCCCACGGCATCACCCCGTCGACGAACCCGTTCGAGTTGCTGCGCCCCGTCACCTCGAAGGCCGAGGAACGGGGCTACGCGGTGCTCATTCCGGACCACGAGGGCCCACGGATGGCGTACGGGGAACCGTTCGTGGCCGGGCACGCGATCCTGGACACGATCCGCGGCATGCGCACCCTCTACCCCGCGGAGTTCGGCACCAGCAAGCTGGCGATGATGGGGTACTCGGGCGGTTCGATCGCCACACACGGTGCGGTCAAGCTGATCGACTCGTACGCACCGGAACTGAAGTCCGACATCGCAGGAGCCGCGATGGGCGGGGTGCCCGCGGACTTCGAGATGCTCGGCCGCACCATGAACGGCAACCTCGCCGGGGGACTGTTCCTGGCCGCGCTGTTCGGGGTCTCCCGCGAACGGGTGCAGATCCTCACCCTCGCCAACAGTCTGGGGCAGCAGCTGGGCGTCTCGGGGCTCAAGGACCAGTGCGTCGGGGTGCTCGCCCTCGCCGGTATTCCCGGTGTACCGGCCGAGGCGTTGGCCAACGTGAAGAAGGCACTGGATTCACCTGTCGCACACGAGATCTACGCCATCACGAAGATGGCCGACTACACAGCCGGTACTCCGCTGTACATCTACAACGGCGGTCAGGAGTTCTGGATCCCCGCACTCGGTGCACGCAACCTGTACGACGAACAGTGCGCGAAGGGGGTCAGCGCCGTGTACCGGCAGGTACCGGGTGAGCATGTGGTCGGTGAGATCACCGGGAACTCGGGGGCGTTCGACTGGATCGACGCGCGACTGCGCGGGGAGCCTGCCCCGAACGAGTGCTGACCGCGGCGCCCGGAACATGTCGGGGTGTGCGCGTAGGTTGGGGATGCACCAGTCCTCGGCAATCCTTTTGCGATAGGAGTCCGTTGTGCCCCAGCGTCAATCACTGGTCGGCGCCCCGTGTTGGGTCGACCTGTTCACCTCCGACCCGTCGCGGGCGGTCCCGTTCTACGCCGGCCTTTTCGGCTGGGCCTGCGACACCAACGCCGATCCTCAGTACGGTGGGTACGCCATCTTCAGCAAGGACGGCCAACCGGTCGCGGGCATGATGAAGCAGGGGCCGGACGATCCCTACGGTGACGTGTGGACCGTGTACCTCGAGTCCGCGGACGCCGCCGCCACCGTGGAGAAGGCGTCCGCGGCGGGCGGTCAGGTGATGATGCCCGCGATGCAGGTCGGGGACCAGGGCATCATGGCCGTCCTCAGTGATCCGGCCGGGGCCGTCGTCGGGGTGTGGCAGCCCGACCGGCATCCCGGGTACGGGCGGTGGGGCGAGCCCGGCACGCCCGCCTGGTTCGAGACCATGTCCCGTGACTACCGCGCCGCGCTGCCGTTCTACTCGGAGGTCTTCGGGTGGGAGTACGCGACGCTGTCGGACACCGACGACTTCCGGTACTCGCAGGCCAGGCTGAACGGCGGCGAGATCGCGGGTGTCATGGACGCCTCCGGTTTCCTGCCCGAAGGGGTGCCGTCGTTCTGGCAGTTCTACCTCGGGGTCGAGGACACCGACGCCGCGGTGGCGAGGGTCGTCGAACTCGGCGGCAGCGTCGAGCGACCGGCCGAGGACAGCCCGTACGGCCGGCTGGCCACGGTGACCGACCCGCTCGGGGCCCGGTTCCTGATCGTGCAGCCGCCCGCCGAGTAGCGGCGTCCGTGCCCCGTACCCGTCCCGTGTCGGGCGGGTACGGGTTTACGGTGACATGCTCGAATTCGGCCGAAATCGCCTGGTCAACACTATTGCGTGGGGTGCAGGGCCGGGCGTACCGTGAGTGTTGCGGATCAAGGAAAAAGCGAACTGGTAACGGCTCGAACAACCTTGAGAAGCAGAGATCCGGCCGGGAGCGCGATTTATCGCTACGTTCTCGGCCGAACCCCTGTCTGGGGGCGGTCCACGAAGGGGCGCGGCGCGCTACAGGCGTTCCCGGAGGGTGCCCACGCCCTCGCCGGTGAGTCCGTCGAGGCCGGCTGCGCGTCCCGTCATCGCCATCAGCAGGTCCAGCATCGGTCCCGCCACCTCGGGGCCCGAACCGATCGTCCAGGCGGTGTCCGTCGCCCGCAGCGACAGGCCCTCGATCCGGTTCTTCGTGCCGATCAGCAGGTTCGATCCCTTGTAGAAGTCGGCGACTCGCACCAGTGCGTCCATCGGATACGTGTGGCCGATGGCGAGGGGGCGACGGATGTCCTCGGCGTGGACGATCGTCTCACCGAGCCACGAGTCCACCGGTCCCGGCGGGGCAGAGGTGGACGTGAGCACGGAACGGAACTCGGCCAACGTGTCGGCCGGGGTCCCGCGGGTCTCGGCGGCGACGTTCTTGGCGGCGAACGTCTCGAAACGCAGGCCCGTTCCCACCATCTTGGTCACGAACCTCAACGGTGTCATCTTCGCCGTTGCCGTCATGTGGCCGAGGGTCTCCCACACCGACCACTGCGTGCACAGCGAGGGCGAGGACCACTGGTCGTCGGTGAGGTCGGCGAGATCGTCCGCCAGCGCGGCGCGTTCGGCGTGAATCAGCGGCCACGGCTCCGAAACGGCCATGTCCCCTCCCTGGATCGAGGTGGGTGTACCTCGGAAGCTACACCGGTCGGAGAGGGTCAGCGACCGACCGCGAGCCTCTCGCGCCGCAGTCGGTCGACCTCCGGCAGGTCCAGGGGCGCGAGCGAGTCCACGCCCAGTGCGCGGGCCAGCAGCAGGTCTGCCAGTTCCGGGTTGCGGGCGAGCGCAGGGCCGTGCATGTAGGTGCTGATCACCGACCCCTGCACCACACCCTCGTAGCCGTCGCCGACCCCGTTGCCGACGCCGTGGGTGACCGACCCGAGCGGACGGGCGTCCGCGCCGAGCGCGGTACCGCCGCGGTGGTTCTCGAACCCGGTCAGTGGCTGGCTCAGGCCATCGATCAGCGGTCGGGTGATCACCTCGCCGATCGCACGGGTCTGCTGCGGGGAGGTGGTGACGTCGAGCAGCGAGACGCCCTCGACCCGCTCCCCTGCGGAGGTCTCGTACCAGTGCCCGAGGACCTGGATCGCTGCACAGATCGCCAGCACCGGCGCGCCCCGCTCCGCCGCCTTCTGCAGTCCGGGATAGCGCTGCAGGTGCCGGGTGGCCAGGCGTTGCGCCGAATCCTCTGCTCCGCCAAGGGTGTACACGTCGAGGGATTCGGGAACCGGGTCGGACAAGGTGATGTCCACGATCTCCGCGTCGATCCCGCGCATCCGCAGTCGCTGACGGAGGATCAGCGCGTTGCCGCCGTCTCCGTAGGTGCCCATCACGTCGGGAAGCACCAGTCCGATCCGCACGGTCGACTCAGACATGCTCGGCTCCCTTCGTGACGGCGGTGTTCAGATCCCGGAACGCGGTGTAGTTGGCAAGCACCTCGACCCGGCCCGCCGGGCAGGACGCGATGGCACGCAACGGATCCGGTTCGAGGGAATGCTCGACACCGGCGTAGGTGAGCCGGACCGCGAGGTCGGTGGCGCGCTCGCCGGATGCGACGACCTTGACGCCTTCGAAGTGCTCGAAGCGCACGTCCCACAGCCAGGACAGGTCCTCGCCGTCGGGCACCTGGCCGTTCACCGCGATGACGAGACCGTCCACGGTGGGGTCGATCATCGACAGCGCCTCCTGCCAGCCGGCGGGATTCTTGGCGAGCAGCATCCGTAGCGAGTGCGGGCCGACCTGGACGGCGGCGTACCGTCCGGCGATCTCGCGCACCCCCGCCGCCGCGGCGACCGCGGCCGTCGGATCGGCGCCCAGCGCGACGGCCGCGGCCACCGCCTGTGCCGCGTTGCCGCGGTTCGCGCGCCCGGGCAGGGTCAACGACATCGGGATGACCAGACCGTCCGGCCCGTAGAGGTTTTCGTCGTCCAGCCACCAGTCCGGGGTGGGCCGCGCGAAGTCGGCACCGGTGCTGCGCCAGTTGCCGTCGGCGTCCCAGACGATCGGCTCGCCGCTGCGCGGACAACTGGTGGCGTCGTTCGCCCAGCCGGAGCCCGCGGCCACCCACACCACGTTCGGGTTGTCGTAGGCGGCGGAGGTGACCAGCACGTCGTCGCAGTTCGCGACCACGACCGCATTCGGGTGCGCGGCGAGGCCGGCCCGCAGCCGACGCTCGATCATGTTGATCTCGCCGACCCGGTCCAGCTGGTCGCGGCTGAGGTTGAGCAGCACGATCGCCTGCGGGTCCAGCGCGTCCGCGACGTGCGGGGTGTGCAGCTCGTCCACCTCGATGGCGGCGAGTTCGGCGTCGATGCCGACGCTGAGGGCCGCGACGATCCCGGCGTCCATGTTCGCACCGTCCGCCTGGGTGGCGACCGTGCCCACGGTCGCGAGCGCCGCGGCGGTCATCCGGGTGGTGGTGGACTTGCCGTTGGTGCCCGTCACCAGCACGGTCCGCTTGCCGCGTCCCAGCTGCGTCATCAGAGTCGGGTCGATCTTCAGGGCGATCAGCCCGCCGATCATCGACCCCTTACCCCGTCCGGCCTTCTGCGACGCCCAGGACGCCAGCGCGGCCGCGCGCAGTGCGAGGCGTCCTCGTGCGGAGAATCGAGTGCTACTTGCCACGGGCGCAGTTTTCCACACCACGTCGCCGGGTCAGGAGCGTGCCGGGGCCGGGGTGGGCAGTGCCACAGTTGCCGGCTCGCCGGCGGACACAGTCGCCGGATCCCCGGCGGGTACGGCCGGCAGGGTTCCGATCGGTCGGGGGGTGCGCGGACGGGTGACGCCGAACAGGCAGCCGCCGACGACCACCACCGCGCCGACCAGGGCCAATGCGGTGGGTCGCTCGTCGAGGACCAGCCAGGCGGCGCCGATCCCGACCACCGGTACCAGCAGCGAGAACGGGGCCACCGTCGACGCCGGGTAGCGGCTCATCAACCCGGTCCACAATCCCGACCCGACGATGGTGCCCAGCGCGACGACGTAGGCCAGTCCGGCCAGTGCGGGCCACCCGTCGGTGGTCAGCGACGAGCCGAGTGCCGACCATCCCGCGGTCGGGCCCTCGATCACGGCGGAGAGCGCCAGCATCGGCAGGGGCGGGATCACCGTCATCCACAGCATCAGCCGCATCGGCGACCCGGTGTCCGTGCCTGCCCGGCGGTCGGCGGTGCCCGCCTGCCTGCTGCCGATGTTGCCGAGGGCCCAGCCGAACGCGCCGCACAGGGTCAGCAGCAGGGGGAGCAGGCTCGCGTGGGTGAAGCGGTCCCAGCCGATCGCGACCATGCCGCCGACCGCGACGACGATGCCGACCACCTGCCTGCGGCCGACCCGTTCGCGCAGCAGCAGCGCGCCGAGCAGCACTGTCATCGGTGCCGAGGCCTGCAGCACCAGCGACGCCAGGCCGGTCGGCATGCCGGAGTCCATCGCCCAGAACAGGAAGGCGAACTGCAGTACACCGAATCCGGTGCCGTAGAGCAGCAGCCAGCGCAGCGGGACGTTGGGGCGCGGCACGAACAGCACCACCGGGATCGCGATCACCAGAAATCGCAGGGCGACGAAGAAGAACGGCGGGAAGTGATCGAGGCCCGCGCGGATCGCCAGGAAGTTCAGGCCCCACAGCAGAGCGACGAGGATCCCGAGCAGGCGGTCGCGGTTGGTCATGCGATCAATCGTGCGGTCACCTAAACATCAGGACAATCGAATATTGGTTCACCAACGATGTAATTTTGCTACATGGATGTGGTGCGGCTGCGGGTACTGCGGGAGCTGGCCGACCGAGGCACGGTCGCCGCGACCGCGTCGGCGCTCTCGCTGACCCCGTCCGCGGTCTCCCAACAGCTCAAACTGCTCGCCCGCGAGGCCGGAGTGCCGATCCTGGAACCGGACGGCCGACGCCTGCGCCTGACGGACGCCGGTCGTGCGCTCGTCCTCCGCGCCGACGACGTCCTGGCCGCGCTCGACCGTGCCACCGAGGAGATGGCGTCGTACGCAGGTTCACCGAGGGGCCGGGTGCGGCTGGCGATGTTCCCGTCCGGTGCCGCCCTGTTGCTGCCGGGGGTGCTGACCCGGATCGCGAACCTCGGGGTCGAGGTGGACGCGCGGGACGTCGACCAGCCCGCGTCGGAGGTCCCGCGATTGCTGGCGGACTTCGACGTGGTGGTCACCCACCGCGACGAACGCGCGCCCGCACTGGTCTCCCCGCGAGTGCGTTTCGAACCGTTCCTGCGGGAACCGATCGACCTTGTGCTCGCGCCGGACCACCCGCTCGCCGGCCGCCCACAGGTCGCGCTCGAGGAGTTGGCCGAGGAGAACTGGATCAGTGTGAGGGGCGGGTTCCCGGTCGACGACGTGTTGCAGTCCGTCGCCTCGGCCACCGGGGTGCAACCGCGAGTCGTGCAGCGGATCAACGACTTCCGGGTCATCGAGGAACTCGTGCTCGCCGGGCACGGTGTCGCATTGATGCCGCGGTACGTCCCCGCGCATCGCGGGTTGGTGAGCAAGCGCCTCACCGGGGTTCGCGCTGCACGGATCTACGAGCTCGCCACCCGGCCCGCCGCCGCCGAACGTCCCGCGGTCCGGGCGGTCCTCTCGGCAGTACGCGCGCAGGCGGCCGTCGTCGGCGGGTGACCGGCCCCGATCGGTCGAGCCCACGGTGCCGGTGCGGGAGGCGCACCCGGCCACGAACGACAGCGCTCCGGGCACCCACGCGGGGTGCCCGGAGCGGTGTGGAAACGACCGGCAGCTAGCCGAGTGCCTTCCCCTTCAGCGCGGTGAACTCCGCCTCGGTGATGGTGCCGGAATCGAGTAGCGCCTTGGCGTCCGCGATCTGGTCGGCCGGTGATTTACCGGCAACGGATTTGATGTAGGCGTCCTGTTCGGTCTTCATGTGCTGCGCGGCCGCCAGCGAGCGCTGGGTCATGCCGTCTCCGCGCGCGATCAGGTAGATCAGCGCCGTAAGGAATGGCACGAAGATCAGGAAGAACACCCACACCGCCTTCCACCAGCCCGAAAGCTTGTGATCGCGGAACATGTCTCCGATGATCGCGAAGAGCAGCATCAGGTACGCCACGAAGGCGAACGTGATGAGGATCAGCCACAGGAAGTCCCAGAACGAGTCGACGGCAGAGTTCATCGGACGCCTCCAATTCACGATAGTGATTCGATTGTTGGATAGAGGATCGCTCTCCGGCCGGGGCCTGCGCCTCATCCGCAGCAGGTGAGATCGGTCCTCATCCGCGGCGGGTGATGCGCACCGTGGCCTGCAGGACGAGAGTGGACGCATGGACGAGACGGTGAACATCGGGCCGGTCGAGCTGGTCGTGCTGGCGTTTCCGGGCGCCAAGGTGGATTCCGCGACGGTCGCGGCGCTGCAGAACGTGGTGTCACGTGGCTACGTGACGCTTCTGGACCTCGTCTACATCCACAAGGACGAGGCGGGCAACATCACCCAGGTGGACGTCGACGAGGACCTGCAGGACGTGGGCCTGGAGATTCTGTCGATCGAGGCGAAGGCACTGATCAGCGACGAGGACCTCGACGTGGTCCGGGAGTCGCTGGATCCGGGCAGTTCGGCCGCGATCATCGTGTACGAGCAGACGTGGGCACGCGAATTCGTGTCGAGTGCCCGCGCGGCGGGTGGCGAGGTCGCGCTGCACGTCCAGATCCCACACGACGTCATCGTCGCCGCGGTCGAGGCCGCACTCTAGGGAAGGAAGAGCAATGGTTTTCAGGGCAGGGCGCGTGGGGCGTCCGGGACTGCTCGGCACCGTCGCGCGGACCGCGGTGGTCGCGGGCACCGCCAGGGCCACCACCAACGCGATGGACCGGCGGGCGCAGCGCAAGTACCAGGAGCAGCAGGCCTACTCGGACCAGCAACAGCAGGAGCAGGCGTACCAACAGCAGCAGTACGCCCAGCAGGCCGCCGCCCAGCAGGCCGCCGCCCAGCAGGCCGCCGCCCAGCAGGCCGCGGCCCAGCAGGCGGCCGCACCTGCGCCGGCCGCGCCCGCGGAGGACGACATGATCGCCAAGCTCAAGCAGCTCGGTGAGCTGCACCAGGCCGGCGTGCTCAGCGACGACGAGTTCGCGGCCGCCAAGGCAAAACTGCTGGGCTGACGCGGCACTCTCCCCGGCTACGACCGAAGGGCCGCTTGTTCGGCTGATCCGAACAAGCGGCCCTTCGGTCGTTGGCAGGGGAGCTCAGTGAGCGCGGTTGACGGCGGAGACGACCGCGCGCAGCGAGGCGGTGGTGATCGAGGTGGCGATTCCGACGCCCCAGACGACCTTGGTGCTGCCGTCCGGCAGCGTCACCGCGGCCTCGACGTAGGCGGCGGCCTGGGCGTCGTCGCCGGCGGACATCGCGTGCTCGTTGTAGTCGAGCACCCGCACGTCGAAACCGATGGTGGAGAGCGCGTCGACGAACGCGGCCAGCGGACCGTTGCCGGAGCCGGAGATCTCCTGCTCCTTGCCGTCCACCTTCACCACGGCGGTGATGGCGTCGGTGCCACCGTCCTCCTCGGATGCGGTCACCTTCTGGCGCATCCGCTCCAGCGGGATGATCGGCGCCAGGTACTCCTCGTGGAAGACGTCCCACATCTCCTTCGGGGAGACCTCACCGCCCTCACCGTCGGTGATCTTCTGGACGGACTGGGAGAACTCGATCTGCAGGCGGCGGGGCAGCTGCAGGCCGTGGTCGGCCTTCATGATGTACGCGACGCCGCCCTTGCCGGACTGCGAGTTCACCCGGATGACGGCCTCGTAGGTGCGACCGACGTCCTTCGGGTCGATCGGCAGGTAGGGCACCTGCCACACGATGTCGTCGATGTCCGCGTCCTGCGCGTCCGCCGAGAACTTCATGTCGTCGAGACCCTTGTTGATCGCGTCCTGGTGGCTGCCGGAGAACGCGGTGTAGACCAGGTCGCCGCCGTACGGGTGCCGTTCGTGCACCGGCAGCTGGTTGCAGTACTCGACGGTGCGGCGGATCTCGTCGATGTTCGAGAAGTCGATCTGCGGGTCCACGCCGCGGGTGAACATGTTCAGGCCGAGCGTGACCAGGCAGACGTTGCCGGTGCGCTCACCGTTGCCGAACAGGCAGCCCTCGATGCGGTCCGCGCCGGCCTGGTAGCCCAGCTCGGCGGCCGCGACACCGGTGCCGCGGTCGTTGTGCGGATGCAGCGACAGGATGACCGAGTCGCGGCGGGCCAGGTTGCGGTGCATCCACTCGATCGAGTCGGCGTACACGTTCGGCGTAGCCATCTCGACGGTCGCCGGCAGGTTCAGGATGACCGGGTTCTCCGGGGTCGGCTGCAGCACCTCGGTGACCGCGTCGCACACCTCCTTGGCGTACGACAGCTCGGTGCCGGTGTAGGACTCGGGGGAGTACTCCCAGCGCCAGTTCGTGTCCGGGTACTTCTTCGACTCCTCGAGCACCAGCACCGCGGCGTCGGTGGCGATCTTCTTGATCGCGTCCTTGTCGGCGCGGAACACGACCCGGCGCTGCAGGATCGAGGTGGAGTTGTAGAAGTGCACGATGACGCTCTTCGCGCCCTGGCATGCCTCGAAGGTGCGGGTGATCAGTTCCGGCCGCGACTGGGTCAGCACCTGGATGGTGACGTCGTCGGGGATGGCGTTGTCCTCGATGATCTCGCGGACGAAATCGAAATCGGTCTGGCTCGCCGACGGGAAGCCGACCTCGATCTCCTTGTAACCCATCCGGACCAGCAGGTCGAACATGCGGCGCTTGCGGGCCGGGCTCATCGGGTCGATCAGTGCCTGATTGCCGTCCCGCAGGTCCACGGCGCACCACTGGGGGGCGCGGTCGATCACCTTGTCCGGCCAGGTGCGGTCGGCGAGCGTGATCTGCTCGACCTCCTCCGCGAACGGCTGGTACCGGTAGGTCGGCATGGAGGAGTTCTTCTGGGTGTTCCAGGCGGGCTGATCGGCGGGCGCGGGCTTGGACGGCGGCGTGATGGTGCGCGATCCGGAAGTAAAGGCGTCGGCGGGTGACATTGACGAATCTCCGAAATAGAGGGGACGGGTAGTCCTAAAGGTGAATCGACCGGCGCGACTGAACCCCGCGACGGGAGCCGGTCTGAAATCAGACCCCGTCGCGGCAGTTAAGAAGGAGCGCCCGCTGCATGTAGGGCAGTCTACCCGCTGGTCGGATCGGCCGGACCGGCGCCCGGCGAGATCACAGCACTCGCCCGCGTGTCGCGCGGACCGTCATCAGCGTTTCCTGGACGCTTGTTTTACGAAACATCCACCGCGGTCGTGACCGTTTCGTTAGTGTGTGCCGGTCTAGGCGGATTCAGCCCTCTATCGGGGGTTTCACTGGGGAAGCGAGATCGACATGTCGGTACTGAACAGCAGGCGTAACCATGTGCGGGCCAGGCTCGGCGTCGCGGCCGCGGGCGCTGGTCTCGTCCTGGCCGGGCTGGTCGTATCGGCGCCGGTGGCGTCCGCCGACACGGTCGTCGGCGGCTGCACGATTGTGTCGGATCCCACGGAGACAACCTTCACCGACTGCGCGGGCGCCAACCTCGCCGGCGCGAACCTGTCGGGTGTCGACCTGTCCCATGCGAATCTGTCCGGTGCCAATCTGCTAGGCGCGGACCTGACCGACGCGACGTTGGTGGGGGCGAACCTCTCCCAGGCGAACTTCTACCTCGGCCTCGCGTCCGGTGCCGATCTGACCGGTGCGAACCTCAAGAATGCCAATCTGTCGAGTGCGGATCTCAACGGCGCCAAGCTGACGGGCGCCACACTGACCGGGGCGCGGCTGTCCGGCGCCAAGCTGATCGGCGCGGACCTCACCGGTGCAGTCGGTGCGGACCTGACCGGCGCGGTCACCACCGCCGACGATCCGGATGCCGAGACGAGTGGCGGCAGCTCCCTCCCGTTCCCGATCAACGTCACCGGCTCTGCGAACGACGCCGGCGTCGGCGTCGACACGGGCGGCAACACCGGCACCGATCCGAGTGGTCCCTTCGGGCTCAACATCACGGGTTCGACGAACAACAGCTTCGTCGGCGTCGGCTAGGGCTCGGGCAGCCGCCGCATCTCGATCACAGTCAGACCGAGGGCGTCGAACCGGGCGAGCATCGCGCGCAGTTCCTGATCACCGTCCACCGGGCCGGTGAGGCGCGTGTGGCCCGCTGGTGCTCCGACACCTGCCAGCTCGGGGAACGCCGCCAGTGCCCGTGCCGACAGTGTGCCGCGCACCAGGAACTCGTAACGGACCCGGCCGTGAGGTCTCTGCGACACTGCCGCACCTCCCGTGGTCATCCGGCTGCTCGTGTCCGAGCCTGCCGGACCACGATGTGGCGGACCTCACCCGTCGATGGTGAACTTCGCTAGAGCAGGCCCCGGACTCGGGCCTCGGCGATGGCCTCCTGCCGGGTCCGGACCCCGAGCTTTCGGTAGATCCCGCGCAGATGGGTCTTGACGGTGTTCACCGAGACGAACAGGTCCGCTGCGATCTGCTCGGCGGTGCGCCACGACGGCAGCTCCGTCAACAGTTCCCGCTCCCGTGAGGTGAGCAGGGTGGCGCGTCCCGCAGCGGCGGGGACGACGGCGCGGACCTGTTCGGCGAATCCGTCGAGAACGCCGAATCGGCCACTGTGACGGTCCAGCAGCGACCGGATCGTTCCGCCGCCGCCGTCGAAGAACGGACGTCGGATCCCCTCGGGCTCGGCGAGACGCAATGCCTCGGTGACCGCGGCCCGGGCCCGGAGGTCGTCGTGCCGACGGTCGGCGATCGATGCGTCCAGCAGCCAGGCGTGGATCAATGTGACGGGTGCCGTGCAGCTCAGCTCGCCCGACAACACCGGCTCCAGTTCCGTGCTCGCGGCGTCCACCCGCCCCCGGTGGGCCGCGGTCATCGCCACGATCAGCGCGAGCTCGCCGCCGCGCCCGAGGACGCGCGCGGTGTGTGCGGACAACTGCCCGAGGTGTGGTTCCTGTCCTTCGTCGAGCAGGATGCGGTGGACCACCGGGGCCAACAGCGCGACCGTGCCCGGCGGCAGCGGGTGCCGCGCCGCCGACTCGAGGTGCGCGTGGATCGCCACGCCCGACGGCCGCCTCCCTGTCGTGTCCGACCGTCGGAGCAATTCCCGAACACAGGCCGCGGCATCGGTGATGGCGTCGTCCGGGCACTCGGTGAGGGTCTGATGTTCGGCGTCGTCCGGTACCGCCGGCGGGTCCATCCTCAGGTAGCGGCCCCAGTCGCGCATCAACTCCGCGAGCCGGACATGGGTGCCGCCCGCCAGGTCACGGCTTCGGCCGAGGCCGATTGCCGCCGAGGCGTGCCGGTCCATCGTGCCGAGTTCGCAGCGGAAGGCCGCCTCCGCCGCGAGCCAGGTCAACGCCTCGACCTCGAGCGCGGGCAGGTCCGCGGATCGCGCGGTCGCCGCCGCGGCCTCCAGGTGCTGCCCGGCGCGATCGAGCTGGTCGAGGCACAGCTCGGCGGCGCCCTCGGAGAGCAGGACGAAAGCGTCGAGTTCGGGTTTGCCGGAGGCGCCGGCGTCGTCGTCGTGAAGCCGGTCGAGGGCGTCCTCGACACCGCCGGTCCGCAGCGCGAGCTGTAGACGCAGGGTGTGTTCGAGCAGACGCGAGTGCGGCGTCTCGGTGGTCGTGGTCGAGCCGGCCGCTCCCAGGACGGACGCCGCGGCCGCTTCGTTGCCGCGGGCGATCTCCGCGGCGGCGCGAACGAGGCGGGCGGTGCGGCCCGATCGCACTGACGGTGGCGCGTGGTCGAGGACCTCGATCACCTTCGCCCCGTGGCCACGGAGGACCGCCCCGAGGCCGCGACCGGCGAGCAGGGACCGCAGGGCCCGGATGTCGCCGGCGTGCTGCGCGTGCTCGAGGGCCCGCGCGTCGGCGCCGGACTCGGCGAACCATCGCGACGCGACGTTCTCCAGATCGGCAACCGCGCTCCGCCCGAGCCGGCTCACTTCCGCGCGCAGGTAATCGCGCAGGAGCGGGCGGAATCGGTACCAGCCGGGCCGGCCCGCCACCCGTTCGAGGGGGAAGTTCTCCCGCTCCAGGGTGTCGAGGATGCCGCGGGCGTTCGGGTTGCCGGTGAGGGCTTCGGCGAGTTCGACGGTGAAGCTGTCGGGAATCGACGACTCCACGACGAAGGCGCGTTCCGCCGGATCGAGGTGATCGAGGACCTCGCCGACGAGGTAGTCCGCGACCACCTGGTTGTCCCCGCCGAAGTCCGCGATCACCGCGGTCGGGTCGGCGGAGCGGCCCAGAACGATCGCGGCGAGCCGGAGCCCGACCGCCCACCCCTGCGTCTGCTCCCACACTGCGTGCAGGTCGTCCGTGTCGAGGGTGACGGGGTGGTCGGAGAACAGCTGCGCGGCCTCCTCCTCGGTGAATGCGAGCTCCTGTGGAGGGAAGTCGCGGACACGCCCGTCCAGTCGCATCCGATGCAGTGCCAGCGGTGGCTCGTACCGGGCGGCGAGCACCGTCCGGACCGTCGGTGGCGCCCAGCGCAGAAACGCCCCGAGCGCTTCGAGAGCGGTTGGGGCGTGCAGTAGGTGTACGTCGTCGAGGATCAGCAGGATCGGTCTGCTCAGGGTTCCGAGTGATTCCGCGACGACGGCCGGATACTCGTCACTGTCGGCGGCCGGAAGGTCGGACAGTGCGTCGAGGACCTCGGCGTCGGCGGTGGCACGCAGTGCGGTGAGCACCGGCGCCAGCGGTTCTCGCTCGTTGTCCGACTCCTGGACGGTGAGCCACGCGGTCGTCGGGGCGTCTTGTCCCGCAGCGGTTTCGGTCACCCAGTCGGCCAGCAGCATCGTCTTGCCCGACCCCACGGGTGCGCTGAGCAGGGCGACGGAACTCGGCGTCCCCTCGGGTGGCGACATGGTGGCGGAAAGGGCCTCGTGCAGCCGGTGGCGGCGGATCACCGCTCGCCCGTAGGCGGGTACCCGCGCCCGACGGGTGGTGCAGTTCGCGACGGACATCTCTGGCCTCGTTCCTCGCGGGTATCGCGCCGGGGCTTGCGCACCGGCATTGCCCCGCGGGGGAACCCCGCGGGGACCAGCGATTTCGAATCGTATTACGAGGGGGCTGTTTTCGCGCGTCGGACTTACCACGAAACGGACACGAGATGGTTACGAGGAAGGTGCCCCGTCGATGTGGCCGGGGCCAGGGGCGGTCACTGGGCCCGGACCGCGGCGATCGCCTCCTCTGTCACCGGATCGACATGAGCGTCGAAGTCGTGGTGGCGTTGCAGGTACTTCGCCACGTACGGGCAGATCGGCACGATGCGTCGGCCGCTCGCGACGGTGGCGGCGAGGGCGTCGTGGACGAGGATCGCGGCCAGACCCTGTCCCGCGAAGCGTTCGTCCACCTCGGTGTGGAAGAAGATCCGCTGTTGACCGTGGTCGAGGTACTGGGTGAGGCCGGCGAGTTCGTCGCCGACGGTGATCTCGTAGCGGTCGCCTGCGTCGCGTACGGCGGGGGACGGTGTGGGCGAGGTCGAATCGTCGGTCATGAATCAACTATGGCGCAGTTTCGTTTTCGTGGTGTGTTTGCCCCGGGCGTTACGCTCGACGCTGAATGTCATTCTCGACCGAGAGGATCACCGATCCGATGAGCAACCTCGACCCCGCACCCACCGAGGTCGTGTGCGAGACCTGCGATGGGCACGCGCCGCGCCTGCTCGACTATCGCGAGGTCCCCCTCGGCGGTCCGCGGGCGATGACGGTGCGCCGGTCACTGCCGCAACGAGGCCAGACCCTGATCGGCGCGTGGTGCTTCCTCGACCACTACGGTCCCGACGACGTACGGCACAGCGGCGGCATGAAGGTCGCGGGGCACCCGCACACCGGGCTGCAGACGGTGTCGTGGGTGTTCAGCGGCGAGATCGAGCACCGGGACACCACCGGCGCGCACGCGATCGTGCGGCCGCGGGAGGTGAACCTGATGACCGCGGGTTCGGGGATTGCGCACTCGGAGTTCTCCACGCCGGACACCGCCTTCCTGCACGGCGTTCAGCTGTGGGTGGCGCTGCCAGACGAACACCGTTTCACCGCACCGGCTTTCGAGCATTACGCACCTCCGGTGCTCGACGTCGAGGGCGCGCAGGCGGTGGTGTTCCTCGGCAGCCTGTTCGGGCACACGTCACCGGTGCGGACCTTCACGCCGCTGCTCGGCGCCGAGCTGACGTTGCAGGCAGGGCAGTCGCTGCGCGTCGAGCTGGACCCGTCGTTCGAGCATGGGGTCATGGTCGACACCGGGTCGGTGACGGTCGCGGGAGTCGATGCGACGATCGGACAGTTGGTGTACCTGCCCGCCGGGCCGGCGGGCCTCGACCTGGTCGCGTCGGCCGAGGGGCCGGTGCGGATCCTGCTGCTCGGTGGAGAACCGTTCGGCGAGCAGATCGTGATGTGGTGGAACTTCGTCGGCCGCAGTCACGACGAGATCGCCGGCTACCGGGAGGACTGGCAGCGCGAACGCGACGACCAGTCCGATCCCGACACGAGCCGGTTCGGCCCGTTCCCGGCGCAGTGGCGACAGACGATCCCGGCGCCGATCCTGCCGAACACCCGGCTCAAGCCGCGGGGCTGATCGCTCGGATCAGGCCACCGGGACGTGCCCGGTGACGATGCGGTGGATCAGCCGGGCCGCGGTCTTGGCGGTGTGGTTGTCCACGTCCAGGCCGGGGTTGAGTTCGGCGACGTCGACGACGGCCAGCTTGCCGCTCGCGGCCACCCGGTCGCAGACCCGCTGGATCGTCTCGATCGGCACGCCGTACGCGGCGGGGGCGCTGACGCCGGGCGCGACGGCCGCAGGCAGGACGTCCAGGTCGATCGTCAGGTACACGATGTCGACGTCGCCGAGGAAGTCGTCGACGAACGCGTCCACCTCGTCGCGGTCGGCCGGTCCGCAGCGTTCGTCGAGGAGGTGGCGAACCCCGAACCGCTCGGCCGTGTCGAACAGGGCGGTGGTGTTGCTCGGCTGGCTGATGCCGAGCACGTCGTAGCGGAAGCCGATGCCCGCGGCCTGCTCGGCCTCGGCCATCTGCCGGAACGGGGTCCCGGAACTGGGCACGGGGTCGCCACGCAGGTCGAAGTGGGCGTCCAGGTTCAGGACGCCGAGGCGCGGCCGGTCCCGCCGCAGCTGCGCGGACGCGACACCCAGGTAGGTGCCGAACGCGACCTCGTGACCGCCGCCGAGGACCACCGGCAGTCGCCCGGCGTCGAGGCCGGCGGTGACGGCGCGGCCGAGCGCGGCCTGCCCGCCCTCGAGATCCTCCCCGGTGACCGCTACGGTGCCCGCATCCGCCAGCGGAAGCGGGGCGGCCAGCGCCATCGAACCGAGCGCGGCGCGCAGTGCGTCGGGACCGGCGGCGGCGCCGCGGCGGCCCTTGTTGCGGCGCACACCCTCGTCGCTGGCGAACCCGATCAGCACCGCTCCGGAGCCCGGCTCGGCGACGTAGGGGGCGATGGCCTGATGCCACCGCAGGTGCTCATCGGTGGTGCCGTCGGTGCGCCCGGTCCAGGGCACGGGGGCGATGTCGACCTCGATCTCGAGGGTGGTGGGGAGCTGATCGGTCATGACTGGTCCTCCGGCGGGTGCGCGTGCGGTCTAGGCGGTGACGAGCTCGCCGCCGGCGAACACCTCGCGGACCAGCGGAACTCCCGGCCGGTAGGCGAGGTGCAGGTAGGACGGGGCGTCGAGCGCGATCGCGTCGGCGCGGGCGCCGATCCGCAGGCTGCCGACGTCCTCGCGGCGCAGCGCCTTCGCGCCGCCCGCGGTGGCCGCCCACACCGCCTCGGCGGGGGTCATGTGCATGTCGCGGACCGCGATGGCGATGCAGAACGGCAGGCTGGTGGTGTAGCAGGTGCCGGGGTTGCAGTCGGCGCCGAGCGCCACGGTGACGCCGGCGTCGATCAGCGCGCGGGCGCCGGGGTACTGGTTGCGGGTGGAGAAATCCGCGCCGGGGAGCAGGGTCGCGACGGTGTCGCTGCCCGCGAGCGCGTCGATGTCGGCGCCGGTGACGTAGGTGACGTGGTCCACCGAGGCCGCGCCCATCTCGACGGCCAGCTGGACGCCGGGGCCCTCGCCGAGCTGGTTGCCGTGCACGCGGGGGATCAGGCCGTGCGCGACACCGGCGGTGAGGACGGCGCGTGACTGCTCGAGGGTGAACGCGCCGCGCTCGCAGAACACGTCGATCCACTTCGCGTACGGGGCGCACGCCGGGATCATCTCGTCGACAGCCATCGTCACGTACTCGTCGCCGCGGCCTGCGTACTCGGGCGGCGGGACGTGCGCGGCCAGCAGCGTGACCTCGTCGGTGAACCGGCCCGCGACCTGCACGCTGCGCAGCTCGTCCCGGGTGCTCTGGCCGTAGCCGCTCTTGATCTCGACGGTGGTGCTGCCCGAGCGCCGCGACTCGTCGAGCAGGCGCCGCACGTTCGCGGCGAGCTGCTCGTCGGTCGCGGCCCGGGTGGCCTCGATGGTGGTGCGGATGCCGCCGGCGGCGTACTTCTCGCCGGACATGCGGGCCGCGAACTCCTCGGCCCGCTCACCGGCGAACACCAGGTGGGAGTGGCTCTCGACGAATCCGGGCAGCACCGCCCGGCCGCCGAGGTCGTACCCGGTGTCGGCGGCCGGGGCGTCCGCGGAGTCACCGACCCAGGCCACCACCCCGTCCTCGAAGACGACCGCGGCGTCCCGGCGCACTCCGAGCATCCCGTCACCGAGGGTGGGGTCGTTGGTGACGAGGGTGCCGATGTTGGTCAGTGCGGTGGTCCGGGTGGACACGGTGTCTCCTTCTCGAACGAGGCGGGGTGGTGGTGGGTCGGATCAGACCCGGGAGTCGACCATGTTGGTGTGGGCCGGGTAGATCATCTCCGCCGGCGGGTTGGCGGTCCGCTTGGCGACGGGGTAGTAGATCGCGGCGGTGAACACGATGCCGACGATCCAGGAGATGTCCGCGCCGCCGAGCATGTCGGTGATCGGGCCGGTGTACATCTTCTGCGCGAGGAACGGGATCTGCGCGATCACGCCGACGAAGTAGACGACCAGGGCCGGGACGTTCCAGGCGCCGTAGCGGCCGTTCGCGTCGTACAGCGCCGGGATGTCGATGCGTTCCTTCGAGATCAGGTAGTAGTCGATCAGGTTGATCGCGCTCCACGGGGTGAACACCATCAGCAGCACCAGGACGAAGTTCTTGAAGTTGTCCAGGAAGTCGGCGCTGGCCATGATCGCGATCAGCATCGAGACGATCGTGAACCCGAGGATGTACGCGGAGCGGGCCTTGGTGGAGATCTGCGAGCGGCCGTCGAACGCGGTGACGGTGGTCAGGATCGACATGAAGCCGCCGTACGCGTTCAGGACGTTGACGGTGAGCTTGCCGACGACGATGACCAGGTAGATCAGGAACGCGATGACCGCGGGTCCCGCGAGCTCACCCATGAAGCCGACCTGGTTGCCGAGGAACGCGTCACCCGCGACGGCGGCGGTGAGGGCACCGAAGGTCATCGACCACTGCGAACCGACGACGCTGCCGAGGAAGGTGGACCAGAACGTCGTGCTCTCCTTGGTTCCGCGGGGCAGGTACCGGGAGTAGTCCGCGACGTACGGGCCGAACGTGAGCTGCCAGCCTGCGCCGAGCGAGATCGCGAGCAGGAACGTCACGATGTCGAAGCCCTTGATGCCGACGAACGCGGCGACGTCGTATTCGATGAACAGGCGGATCGCGAGGTAGGTGAAGCCGATGACGCCGACGACGGTGGCCACCCGGCCGACCGCGTGGATCAGCTTGTAGCCGGTGACCGCGACGAACGCGGTGAGCAGGCCGAAGATCACGATGCCGACGGCCTGGTTGTCGATGCCGAGGACCTTGTTGACGGCCTGACCGGCGAGGACGGTGCCGGTGGCGGCGAATCCGAGGTACATCAGGATGACCAGGACCAGCGGCACGACGGCGCCCTTGACGCCGAACTGGGCGCGGCTGGAGATCATCTGCGGCAGACCCATGCGGGGGCCCTGGGCGGAGTGCAGCGCCATCACGGCGCCGCCGAACACGTTGCCGATCAGCAGGCCGATGATGGCCCACAGTGCGTCGGCGCCGAAGACGACGGCCAGTGCGCCGTCGACGACGGCGGTGATCTGCATGTTCGCGCCGAACCACAGCGTGAACTGGCTCCGGGGGGTGCCGTGCCGTTCGTCGTCGGGGACGACGTCGATGGTGCGGCGTTCGGGGGTGAGGAGGATCTCGGAGGAGGATCCGTCGTGCGTCATAGGCCTGTCTTTCTGGGGTGACTCCGCCGGCCGGCGGTGTCGACTACGGGGTGATGCCCACCTTCTTCTCGCTTGTGCGGTGAATCACTTGGCGACGGGGAATGTATATGCCTGTATAGACAGGTCTGTCAACAGGGGGAGGCTCGCTCGGTTCGAGCGAACTCAGAAGCCCTTGCCCGGATTCATGATGCCCAGCGGGTCGAATGCCGCCTTCACCGCCTGATGGATCGCCATACCGTCTTCGCCGACCTCGAGGGCCAGCCACCGTCTCTTGAGGGTACCGACCCCGTGCTCGCCGGTGAGGGTGCCGCCCAGCTCCAGCGCGCGGCGGAACACCGCGTCGGCCGCCGCCCACACCTCGTCCGGTACCGACCCGTCGGGGCGCCGGTCGAAGACGAAGGTCGGGTGGGTGTTGCCGTCGCCCGCGTGCGCGACGGTCATCACCGTCACGCCGTGCTCGGACGCGATCCGCTCGATGCTCGCCAGCATCTCCGCCAGCTGTGAGCGTGGCACGCCCACGTCCTCGACCAGGCACTGCCCCAGTCGCTCGGACGCGGGATAGGCAAGGCGCCGCACCTCCAGCAGCTGTGCGGACTCCGCCGGGTCCTGGGAGACGGCGACGAAATCGGCTCCGGCGCTGGTGAACTCGCGCTCCATCGCCGACGCCGCGGCCTCGGCGTCGGGACCGTCGGCCTGTGCGATGAGCATCGCCTCCGTGTCGTCCTCGAGGCCGATGTTGCGCCAGTCGTCGATGGCGCGCAGGGTCGCGCGGTCGATGAGTTCGAGCAGGCTCGGCCCGATCCCGGCCCGGACGATCGCCGCGACCGCGTCGGCGGCGGCCGTCAGCGAGCCGAAGCTGCCCGCCACCGTGACCGGTGGCCGGGACGGTCGCGGCCGCAGTCGGACCGTCGCACCGGTCACGATGCCCAGTGTGCCCTCGGATCCGACCATCAACCCGGTCAGGTCGTAGCCCGCCACGCCCTTGACGGTGCGGCGCCCGGTGCGCAGCACCCGCCCGTCGGCCAGCACCACCTCGAGGCCGAGCACCGAGTCGCGGGTGACGCCGTACTTGACGCACCGCAGCCCGCCCGCGTTGGTGGCGACGTTCCCGCCGATCGTGCAGATCTCGTGGCTGCTCGGGTCGGGCGCGTACATCAGCCCGTACTCGGCTGCCGCGCGGTCGAGGTCGGCGTTGACCACGCCGGCCTGCACCACGGCCAACTGGTCCGCGGGGTTCAGTTCGGTGATCGCCCGCATCGGCGCGGTGCTGACGACCAGGCAGCCGTCGACCGCGGTCGCGCCACCGGACAGGCCGCTGCCCGCGCCGCGCGGAACCACCGGAACCCGATGTGCGGTGGCCCATTTCATAGCCGACACCACGTCCTCGGTGCAGTCCGCGAGCAGGACGGCCAGCGGCGTTCCCGGCTCCGCCAGGTGCGCCTCGTCGCGCCGGTAGGCGTCGGCCACGTCGGGGTCGGTGATCAGGCGGCTCGACCGCAGCTCGCGGGCGAGGGCGTCGAGGGGCATCGGTGCTCCTTGGTGGTTCACGGGGCGGTCAGGGTGTCGGCGGCGGCCAGGACCGCGTCCTCCGCGGCGCGTTCACCGACGGTGACCCGGACCCCCTCGCCGGGAAAGGCGCGAACGGACACGCCCTGTGCGACGCACGCGGCTTCGAACGCGGCGGCTCCGTCGCCCAACGGTATCCAGACGAAGTTCGCGCCGCTCCGCGGGGTCTCGACGCCGCGGGCGGCGAGCCCGGCGCGCAGGTGCTCGCGGCCCGCCCGCGCGGTCTCCACGACCCGCTCGGTGTGGTCGGGATCGGTCAGTGCCGCACACGCCGCCGCCTCCGCGACCGCGCCGAGGCCGAACGGCGGCGCCGCCGCATGCAGGTGCGCGACGAGCTCGGGGTCGCCGATCAGGTAGCCCGCCCGCAGCCCGGCGAGACCGTATGCCTTGGAGAAGGTGCGCAGTACAACGAGATTCGGATGGTCGCGCAACAGCGCGACCCCGTCGGTGTCGTCGTTCCCGGTGGCGAACTCCCGATAGGCCTCGTCGAGCAACACCAGCACGTGGCGGGGAACCGCGTCGAGCAGTCTCCGCAGCTCGGCCCCGGACAGTTCGGTCCCGGTCGGATTGTTGGGGTTGCACACCAGCACCGCGCGGGTACGCGGGGTCAGCGCGGCGATCATCGCGTCCACGTCGTGCCGGTGGTCGGTGTCGAGTGGCACCGGAACCGCGGTGGCGCCTGCGATCCCGACCAGGATCGGGTACGCCTCGTAGCTGCGCCACGCGTGCACCACCTCGGTGCCCGGCCCGGTGAAGGCGGTGAGCACCTGCTGCAGCAGCGCAAGCGAGCCCGCGCCGACGTGCAGCGCCTCGGTCGGGACCGCCAGTCGCGCCGCCAGCGCGGCCACCAGGTCGTCGCCGAACAGCGACGGATAGCGGTGGCCGTTCGCGCCGGCGCGGGTGATCGCCTCCACGACAGCGGGAGCGGGCGCGATCGGCGACTCGTTGCTCGACGCCCGCCACCGGATCGTCGCGGAGCCGTTGGCCCTGGAGTACCGGGGCAGCGCCTCGATCGCGGGGCGGGGGGTGGGCATCTGGGTGGGAAGGGGGGTGGTCGGTGCGTTCACCGCAGTTCCCCGACGGCGTCCTCGGCGGCGGCGACGAGCGCGCCGGAGGCGGCCAGTTCGACGGCCCGTTCGATCTCCGGTGACAGGTGGCGATCGGTGCCGGGGCCGGGGACGGCGGTCCTCAGCGCGTGCAGCACGGCGCCGGTGCCGGCTCCGGGCTGCAGCGGGGCGCGAAGATCGATTCCGCGTGCGGCGGCGAGGATTTCGACGGACAGCACCCGGGTCAGGCCGTCGATCGAGCGGCGCAGCTTGCGGGCGGCCGACCAGCCCATCGACACGTGGTCCTCCTGCATCGCGGAGGACGGGATCGAGTCGACGCTCGCCGGGGCGGCGAGCCGCTTGAGTTCGGAGACGATCGCGGCCTGGGTGTACTGGGCGATCATCAGGCCGCTGTCGACGCCGGGGTCGTCGGCGAGGAACGGGGGCAGCCCGTGGCTGCGGGCGACGTCGAGGAAGCGGTCGGTGCGCCGTTCGCTGATGCTCGCGACGTCGGCCGCGGCGATGGCGAGGAAGTCGAGGACGTAGGCCACGGGGGCGCCGTGGAAGTTGCCGTTGGACTCGACCCGGCCGTCCAGGGCGACGACCGGGTTGTCGATCGCGGAGGCCAGTTCGCGCAGTGCGACGGTGCGGGCGTGCTCGACGGTGTCGCGGGCGGCGCCTGCGACCTGCGGGGCGCAGCGCAGCGAGTAGGCGTCCTGCACCCGGGTGTCCTCGGGTCCGGCGTGGCTGGCCACGATCGGGGAGCCGGCGAGCAGTCGGGCCATGTTCGCCGCGGCGGCAGCCTGGCCGGGGTGCGGACGCAGGGCCTGCAGGTCGGCGGCGAACACGCGGTCGGTGCCGAGCAGGCCCTCGACGCTCATCGCCGCGGCCACGTCCGCCAGTTTGAGGAGGTGGTCGAGGTCGGTGATCGCCAGCGCCAGCTGGCCGAGCATGCCGTCGGTCCCGTTGATCAGCGCCAGTCCCTCCTTCTCGGCGAGGACGACCGGCTCGATCCCGTGTTCGGCGAGGGCGTCGGCGGCCGGAAGCAGCCGGCCGTCCGCGGTCCGGACGGTGCCCTCGCCGGTCACCGCGAGCGCGACGTGGGCGAGCGGGGCGAGGTCGCCGGAGCAGCCGAGGCTGCCGTATTCGTGGACCACCGGGGTGATCCCGGCCGTCAGCAGGTCCGCGTAGACCTGGGCGACCGCCGGCCGGACGCCGGTGCGGCCGGTCGCGAGGGTGGACAGCCGCAGCAGCATCAGTGCCCGCACCACCTCCCGTTCCACCTCCGGGCCGGAACCGGCGGCGTGTGAGCGGATCAGGCTGCGCTGCAACTGGGTTCGCAGGTTCGGCGGGATGTGCCGGGTGGCGAGGGCGCCGAATCCCGTCGAGACCCCGTACACCGGGACGGGGCTGGCGGCGAGTGCCTCGATGTGGGCGCGGGAGGCCGCCATCTCGATGAGCGACTCCGCGCTCAGGTGGACGCCGTGGCCGTGGCGGGCGACGTCGACGACGTCCTGGATCGAGACGGGGCCGATGCCGACCTCGACGACGGGGGCGGTGGGATTGGTGGGGGTCACGAAGGCTCCAGAGTTCGGAGGAGAGGCGACGACGTCGCAATGTCTGCAATACGAGACTTTAGTCTCGAATACGAGACTAAAGCAAGAGTGTCCGTGGCCGAGAGGCGTAGTTCAGCCGGCGTGTTCGGTGCGCAGATCGGGATCGAGCATGCGGTCGCCCAGGCTGGCGGAGAAGTCGGCGGCGGTCGCGACCACCCGCTCGGCGATCTGCTCGGCCTCGGCCTCGGTGCGGGAGCCGGTCAGGTAGGCGACACCCAGCGCGGCGACCGGACGGCCCTCGAACGTCACGACCGGGCCCGCCACGCAGGTCACCCCGGAGGTCGTGGAATCGCGTTCGACCGAGTACCCGCGTTCGCGATCGGCGCGCACCACCGTCCGTAATTCCGTGAGGGAGGTCGGTCCGGCTCCGGTCCGGGTCGGCCACGAGTAGCCGTCGTAGAGCGCGCTCAGCTGCTCGGGATCGAGCCGGGCCAGCACGGCCCGCCCGACCGCGGTCAGGTGCGCAGGCAGGCGGGTGCCGATCTCGGTCACCAGGCGCACTCCCGGCTTGAGCGGCTCGCGCTTGTCCAGGTAGATGGAGTCGGTGCCCTGCAGCACCGCCAGGTGGGACGTCTCGTCCACGGCCTGGGTGAGCGCGACCAGGTACCGCTGCCCCTCCCGGTGCAGCGGGCCGGACCGCATGTACGACGCGCCCACCTCGAACGCGGACACCCCGAGTGTCCAGGCCCGTTGGTCCGGCCAGTAGGAGACGAACCGGCGGTCCCGCATGACGTTGAGCAGGTGGTGGGTGGTGCTCTTCGGCAGATCGAGCTCGGCCGCGATCTCCGTCGCCGCCATCGGCGCCCCGCGCCGGGCCAGCAGGTCGAGCACGTCGAGCACACGCTCGGCGGACTTCACGCGACTGCTCGACATGTACCGCCTTCTTTCGTTCGTCACCGGTGACGACGCCATTGTCTCGAATACGAGACAGCGTCACCAAGTCGGCCGCCCGCGGCCCAGGGGCCGGCCGAGTCGGCCGTCAGGCCTCCTCGGTGCGGCCGAGTTGGGCGGAGAGCTGGGCACAGTGCGCGATCAGGACCCGACCGTGCCGGGCGCACGTCGCGTCGTCGAGACGGTACGTCGGGCCGACCACGCTCAGCGCCCCGACGATCCGGCCGATGGCGTCGTAGATCGGTGCCGCGACCCCGGTCGAGTGGTCCTCGATGGTGTCGTGGGCGATGGCGTATCCGTCGGCTCCGACCTCGCCGAGCAGCGCAGCACCGACCGCGGTACCGACCAGCGGCACCGTCTGCCCGACCCAGCCCATGTGCCGGATGGCATGCGTCCCCTCGACCTGCCCCAGATACAGGGCGGTCCCACGGGGCCCGGGAGTCGACAGGTACGTCGACTCCCGGGTGGTCTCCGCGATCTCGGTCATTGCCGCCCGGGCCCGCAGCAGCAGCTGGTTGTCGGCGAGCGCCCGCGCCCCGATCTGCAGCAGCCGCGGACCCGGCCGGTACACGTTGTCCTCGCCGCGCACCACGAACTCTGTCTGTTCGAGACTGCGGATCAGTCGCAGCGCGGTGCTGGGTGCGAGGTCCGTGGCCTTCGCGGCGTCGGCGAGCGTCAGCCCACCGCGCTCGGTGATCGCGCCGAGCAGCTCGAAGGTTCGACTCGCGCTGCGAGTCACGTCGCCGGGGGCCATCTGCGGTTCACTCCCAGTGCCGAGGAATTTTCAGGGCCGGTGGTTGACGGGCCCGGGCCGAATCTAGTCGAGCCGGAACAGCACCTCGTCGTGGTGTTCGTCGAGCAGCGGGCTGCGGCGCGCCGGCGGCCGGGTGCTGTCGCCGAACACCACCGGCTGCCGGACGTACGAGATCGCGCCTGCGGTCGGATGTTCGACGGTCTCCACGACGCCGCGGTAGCGGGCCTGATCGGACCCGAGGGCCTGCTCGACCGTCCACACCTCGGAGCTCGCCAGCCCGGCCTCGCCGAGGATCGCGGTGATCTCGGCGACCGTGCGTCCGGCCGCCCACGCCTCGATCTCCTTGCGCAGCGCCGGCTCGTTCTCGGTGCGGGTGGTGTCGTCGGTGAACCGCGCGTCGCTCAGCAGTTCCTCGCGGCCGATCAACCGGGCCAGCTTCTCGAAGCCACCCTGGCTGGCGACCGCGAGGACGAACAGGCCGTCGTCGGCACGGTAGGTGTCGAACGGCGTCGAGACCGGGTGCCGGTTGCCGACCCGGGCCGGGGTGACGCCGGTGGCCTGCAGCTGGCTGTGCGCGGTCGGCAGCATCGCGAGCATGCTGTCGAACATCGCGACGTCCAGGTGCTGGCCCTGTCCGGTGGTGCGGGCCGCCAGCAGCGCGGTGCTGATGCCCCACGCCGCGAACAGGCCGGCGACCAGGTCGCCGAACGACTCGCCGAGCCGGGTCGGGCCCGACTCCTCGGTGCCGGTGATGCTCATGATCCCGGACAGCGCCTGCACGACGAGGTCGTAGGCGGCGGCGCCGGACATCGGGCCCTCCTGGCCGAAACCGGAGATCGACGCGTAGACGATGCGCGGGTTGCGGGCCCGGGCCGCCTCGTAGTCGATGCCGAGCCGGGTGGTGACGCCGGGACGGAAGTTCTCGACGACGACGTCGGCGCCCTCGATCAACTGCAGCAACGCCTCCCGGTCCGCCGGATCCTTCAGGTCCAGCGCGACGGACCGCTTGCCGCGGTTGAGCACGTTGAAGTAGATGCTCTCGCCGTCACGGAACGGTCCGAGGTGGCGGGAGTCCTCGCCGGCCTTGGACTCGATCTTGATCACGTCGGCGCCGGCGTCGGCGAGCAGGGCCGTGCAGTACGGTCCGGCGAGCACCCGGGACAGGTCGACGACGCGGATGCCGTCGAGCGGGGGAAGGGTGGTCATGATGATGTCTCCCAGTGGTTCTCGGTACTCGGGTTCTCAGTACTCGGTGGACCGGATCGACGGCGCGTTGCCCGCGATGGTCAGCAGCTGGATCTGGGAGGTGCCCTCGAAGATCCGCAGGATGCGGCAGTCGCGGTAGAGGCGCTCGATCTCGGACTCGCGCATGAAGCCGGCGCCGCCGTGGATCTGGACGACGTTGTCGACGATGGAGAAGCAGGCCTCGGTGGCGACGTACTTCGAGATCGACGCGGCGCGGCGCAGGTCGCCGCCGGCGTCCTTGACGTCGGAGGCCCAGTCGGCGGTGGTGCGGGACGACACCAGCTTGGCGTCGCACTCGCCGAGCAGCAGCTGGATCGCCTGGAAATCGGCGATCGGCTGCCCGAACTGCTTGCGCTCGGAGGAGTACTCGCGGCCGAGTTCCCATGCGCGCAGCGCGATTCCGTTGGCCATCGCGGCGACGTCGATGCGGGCGCGGTTGAGGGCGGTGAGTGCGATGTTGCCGCCGCGGCCCTCGGTGCCGATCACCGCGTCGTGCGGCAGCACCACGTCGTCGAGGTAGACGGTGTAGGTCGGCGCCGAGCGGATGCCCATCTTGTCCTGCGGCTCGCTGTAGGTGATGCCGGGCGTGCCCTTGGGGACGATGAACGCGGAGATTCCCCTGAACCCGGCGGCCGGGTCGGTCTTGGCGAACAGCACCACGACGTCGGCCTCGCGGGCGTTGGAGATGAAGGTCTTCGAGCCGGACAGGTGCCAGCCGTCGTCCTCGCGGCGGGCGACGGTGCGCATCGAGCCGATGTCGGAGCCGGCGTCGGGCTCGGTGAGCGCGAAGCCCGCCAGCAGCTCACCGGAGGAGAGCTTGGGCAGCCAGTGCCGCTTCTGCTCGTCGGAGCCGCCGACCAGGATCGGCTCGAGGCCGAGGTAGTGCGCGGTGTAGATCGAGGCCAGGGCGGCGTCCGCGCGGGAGACCTCCTCGATCGCGACGAGCTGGGCGCGGGTCGACAGGCCGAGGCCGCCGAACTCCTCGGGGACGGAGATGCCCATCAGATCCTGTTCGCCGAGGCGGCGGATCAGCTCGCCGGGGAACGCCTTGGTCTCGTCGCGCTCGGCCGCTCCCGGCAGGATCTCCGCGTTCGCGAAGGCGCGGACGGTGCTGCGGAATTCGGACAGGTCGAGGTCGGTGTCGAGGGTCTGAGCGGTCACGGGAACTCCTGGGGGCGGGTCGGCGGCGGGGCGGCCGGCCGGGATCTCTGAGAAATTTCATCTAGTGAAATTCGATTGCCACTAGATGGCATTAAGTGACTATGGCGGAGAACCGGAGATTTGTCCAGGGGTGCCCCCGAGGCGCTCCGCGCAGAACAAACCGAGCGGCGGCACGCAGGGGGATGACTGCGTACCGCCGCTCGGCGGGGAGGTCTCCGGTGGGGTGGGGGACCGGAGACCGGCCTCACGCGCGCCGTGCGCGAGGAGACTGCGATATTCGGTTGTCACGCCGGGCACGCCCGGCGCAGATCACGCTGTGGCTCAGGCGTTTTCCTGCATCGGGATGCGCACGCCCCGCTCACGGGCGGTCTCGATGGCGTGGTCGTAGCCGGCGTCCGCGTGGCGGATGACGCCCATGCCGGGGTCGTTCGTCAGCACGGCCTCGATCTTCTTCGCGGCCAGCTCGGTGCCGTCGGCGATGCACACCTGACCGGCGTGGATCGAGCGGCCCATGCCGACGCCGCCACCGTGGTGGATCGACACCCAGGAGGCGCCGGACGCGGTGTTGACGAGGGCGTTGAGCAGCGGCCAGTCGGCGATCGCGTCGGAGCCGTCCTTCATGGACTCGGTCTCGCGGTACGGGGAGGCAACGGAGCCCGAGTCGAGGTGGTCACGGCCGATGGCGATCGGCGCGGACAGCTCGCCGCTGGCGACCATCTCGTTGAACTTCAGGCCGGCCTTGTGGCGCTCGCCGTAGCCGAGCCAGCAGATGCGGGCGGGCAGGCCCTCGAAGACGACCTTCTCGCCTGCCATCTCGATCCAGCGCTTGAGGTGCTCGTTCTCCGGGAACAGCTCGAGGATCGCCTTGTCGGTCGCGGCGATGTCCTTGGGGTCGCCCGACAGTGCGGCCCAGCGGAACGGGCCCAGGCCCTCCTCGAACAGCGGGCGGATGTAGGCCGGGACGAAGCCGGGGAACTCGAACGCGCGGTCGTAGCCGGCCTTGCGCGCCTCGTCGCGGATGGAGTTGCCGTAGTCGAAGACCTCGGCGCCCTTGTCCATGAAGCCGACCATCGCCTCGACGTGCGCGGCCATCGCCTTGCGCGAGTCCTCGGTGAACTTCTCCGGATCCTTCGCGGCCAGATCCTTCATGTCGGCGATGTCGACGCCGATCGGCAGGTAGGACAGCGGATCGTGCGCCGACGTCTGGTCGGTGACGATGTCGATCGGGGCATCCATCGCAAGCAGGGCCGGGAAGATCTCGGCGGCGTTGCCGACCAGGCCGATGGACAGCGGCTTGCGGGCGTCGCGGGCCTCGGTCGCCAGCTGCAGCGCGTGCTCGATGCTGTCGGCCTTGGTGTCGAGGTACTTGTGGGCGATGCGGCGGTCGATGCGGGTGACGTCGCAGTCGACGCAGATCGCGACGCCCTCGTTCATGGTGACGGCCAGCGGCTGCGCGCCGCCCATGCCGCCCATGCCCGCGGTCAGGGTGATGGTGCCGGCCAGGGTGCCGTCGAAACGCTTGCGGGCGATGGCGCCGAAGGTCTCGTAGGTGCCCTGGAGGATGCCCTGGGTGCCGATGTAGATCCAGGACCCGGCGGTCATCTGGCCGTACATCATCAGGCCCTCGGCCTCGAGCTTGCGGAACTGCTCCCAGTTGGCCCAGTCGCCGACGAGGTTGGAGTTCGCGAGCAGTACGCGCGGCGCCCACTCGTTCGTGCGGAAGACGCCGACCGGCTTGCCGGACTGCACCAGCATGGTCTCGTCGTTCTTGAGCGTCTTGAGGGTGGCGACCATGGCGTCGAACGCGGCCCAGCTGCGGGCGGCGCGACCGGTGCCGCCGTAGACGACCAGGTTGTCGGGGTGCTCGGCGACCTCGGGGTCGAGGTTGTTCATGAGCATGCGCAGCGCGCCCTCCTGCTGCCACCCGAGGGTGTTCAGCTCGGAGCCGCGCGGAGCGCTGACCGGGCGGGCCTCGTGGCCGGGGGAGGTGATGTCCATCGGTACTCCTTGACGTCAAGGGTGAGCTCGCGAGCCCTGGTGGTTCGGTTCGGGGCGACGCCGTTGTCGCTGGAGAATCCGTGCCGCAGGGTGGTTGTGCGCTGGCTCACGCTCTGCAACTATGGCTTGTATATTCCTGTCTATACAACCTCCTGTCAAGAGGCGTCCCGGCAGCGCCGCCCGACCCCACACCCTCGACCCGCCGGAATGGACCGCCCCCCACAGGCCGGGAGCAGCGTGGCTCCCGCCGGAAGGTTCCGCGATGACCACCCTTTCGTCCCAGAAAGTCCCGACCCCCATCGGCGAGGCCACCGACGTCCTCGCCGCCGCCTACTTCTCCGACGCCCGTGCCCTCGTCGACCCGGGCCGCCGCGACCGGATCCTGGGCCGCCATCTGGCCCTGGCCCGCGACCGCGGCGACCGTGACAGCCTGGTGCGCACCATCTCCGCGGGCGAGACCGGCCCCGGTCCCGCCGTGCAGATCGTCGGCACCGACATGCCGTATCTCCTCGAGGCGGTGCTCGGTGTGCTCGACGACGCCGCGGTGACACCCGAGTTCGTGCTGCACCCGGTGCTGCGCCTGCATTACGGCCAGGACGCCGCATCCGGACCGGTGCCGGTGCCGCCGTCCGACGAGCGGGTCGACGGCGCCGCGACCGAATCGTGGATTCACGTCGCGCTCCCACCTGGGACGATCGATGCCTCCGAGCTCGGCGCCCGGATCGAGCGGGCGCTGGCCCGGGTTCGCCTGGTCCGTGCCGATTCCGGCGAGCTGGAACGGGTCAGGGTCGAGTTGGTCGGGCGACTGCGGGCGGCCGGCGAGCACCGCGCCGCGGACTTTCTTGCCTGGTGCCGACCCGGAGTGTTCCGGCTGCTCGGCGCGGACCGTGTCACGGACGGGGGAGCGGGCGAGGCTGCGCTCGGCCTGCTCCGCGACCGGGGGCTCGCGGCCGAACTACGCGAACTCGATGCCTCGGTGTTCGCGATCGCGCCGGTGCCGGCACCGGCGGGGCTCGGGGGCGACGACGGGATGGTCGCGATCCGTGCCCACCTCGACGGCCACCTGCATCTGCTCGTCGGGACGTTCGCCGCCGTGCACCCGGACGTGCGGCACATCCCTCTGGTCGGGGACCGGGTGCGGGAGCTGCTCGCGGCGTCCGGGCACCACGTCGGTTCCTTCACCGGACAGGCCGTGCTTGCCCTGGCTCAGACGCTGCCGCTGACGGAACTGCTGGCCGCCGACCCGGCGCCGCTGGCCGCCGCGCTCGCCGACCTCACCGCCTTCGACGCGAACGAGCGGATGCACCTGTTCCTGCGCCGCACCCCCGGCCGCCGGAACCTGTCCGCGCTGCTGTTCGTCCCCCGCGACCGGTTCGGCACCGCGGTGCGGAGGGCCGCGGCCCAGATCCTGGTCGACGGGCTGGAGGCGACGAATCTCGAGTCCACCAGCCGGATCTCGTCGGCGCCGCTCGCCACCGTCCACGTGACGATGACGGTGCCCGACACGGTCACCGTGTCCGAGGACGTGGCCCGCCGTCTCGGCGATCGGATCACCGCCGCCTGCCAGGGCTGGGACGAACGACTGCTCGCCGACGTCGAGGCCGACCGGCGTCCGGCGCTCGCGGCGTTCGCGTCCGGTCTGCCGGAGAACTACAAGCAGGACTTCGACGCGGACCGGGCGCGACGTGACCTGGCGATCGTCGATGAGCTGGCCGCCGGGGACGTCGCCGTGCGGCTGGTGCGGGTACCCGAAGGGTCGGGCACACACCGGCTCTCGCTCTACGTGGCGGGACGGCCCGCCTCGCTCGGTGATCTGATGCCGCTGCTGCAGAGCCTCGGGGTGGAGGTGCTCGACGAGCGCCCGTACCCGCTGCGCGCTCCGTCCGGATCGCCCTGCTGGATCTACGAGTTCACCGTGCGGTACCCGATCGCCCCGGAGGACGACGGGTTCGAGGGACTGTTCGCCGACGCGTTCACCGCACTGTGGCGGGGCGATTCGGAGCCGGACCGGCTGGGAGAGTTGGTGGCCCGTGCCGGACTGGACTGGCGCGCCGTCGGGGTGCTGCGGGCCTACGTCGAGTTCCTCCGGCAGGCCGGCTTCGCCTACGGGAGCGCACACGTCGCCGACGTGCTGTGCGCCCACCCCCACATCGCCCGGGCGCTGATCGACTGCTTCACCGCACGATTCGATCCGCACGCCGCCGCGTCGGACGGCGGGGCCGCCGCCGCGGAGTCGGCCGCGGAACTGATCGAGGCGGTTCTCGGTCTCGACGCCGACCGGGTGCTGCGCGCCCTGCTCGGTCTGATCCGGAACACGGTGCGCACCAACCACTTCACTGCCATCCGGCGTGACTGCCTGGCGCTGAAGTTCGACTCGCGGGCGATCGACGAACTGCCCGAGCCCCGGCCCCGACACGAGATCTTCGTGTACTCCCCGGCCGTCGCCGGAGTGCATCTGCGGTTCGGCGCGGTGGCCCGCGGCGGGCTGCGCTGGTCGGACCGGCGGGAGGACTTCCGCACCGAGGTTCTCGGACTGGTCAAGGCGCAGGCCGTCAAGAACGCGGTGATCGTGCCGGTCGGGGCGAAGGGCGGCTTCGTGCTGCGCCGCCCACCCGTCCCCACCGGGGATGCGGAGAAGGACCGGGACGCGCTGCGGGCGGCCGGAATCAACGGGTACCGCACCTTCATTCGCGGACTTCTCGACCTGACCGACAACGTCGACCGGACCACCGGTGAGGTGCGTCCCGCGCCCGAGGTGGTGCGCCGGGACGGCGACGACACCTATCTGGTGGTCGCGGCCGACAAGGGCACCGCGACATTCTCGGACATCGCGAATTCCGTTGCCGCCGAGTACGACTTCTGGCTCGGGGACGCATTCGCCTCGGGCGGCTCGGTGGGCTACGACCACAAGGCGATGGGCATCACCGCCCGCGGCGCATGGGAGTCCGTGACGCGGCACTTCCGCGAACTCGGCGTCGACGTGGCGACCGAGGAGATCGCCGCGGTCGGGATCGGGGACATGAGCGGCGACGTGTTCGGCAACGGCATGCTGCTCAGCCGGCATCTGCGGCTGGTGGCGGCGTTCGACCACCGGCACGTCTTCCTGGACCCCGATCCCGATGCCGCCCGGTCGTTCGCGGAACGGGAGCGGCTGTTCGGGTTGCCGCGGTCGTCGTGGGCGGACTACGACCGCACACTGATCAGCGCCGGCGGCGGCGTGTGGGAACGGTCCGCGAAGTCGGTGCCGATCTCCGCGCCCGCGGCGCGGGCCCTCGGCCTCGACGCCGGTGTCACCGCGTTGACCCCACCGGAGCTGATCCGCGCGATCCTGCGCGCCCCGGTCGATCTGCTGTGGAACGGCGGGATCGGGACCTACGTCAAGGGCGCAGACGAATCCCATCTCGACGTCGGAGACAAGTCGAACGACGCGGTGCGGGTGGACGGGTTCGAGTTGCGGGCCCGGGTGGTCGGGGAGGGCGGCAACCTCGGGCTGACCCAGGCCGGACGCATCGAGGTCGCGCGGGGCGGCGGCCGGATCGGTACCGACGCCCTCGACAACTCAGCCGGTGTGGACTGCTCCGACCGCGAGGTCAACATCAAGGTGTTGCTCGACGGACTTGTCGGGTCGGGACGGCTGGACGCGGCCGCACGCAATCGCTTGCTCGTGGAGATGACCGACGACGTCGCGGCCCTCGTGCTGGCGGACAACGTCTCCCAGAACGAGCTCGTCGGGACCGCGCGTGCCGACGCGGCCGAGATGCTCGGGGTGCATGCGCGTCAGATCGCCGCGCTCGAGGCGTCCGGCGCGCTCGACCGGGAACTCGAGGTGCTGCCCGACGGGGCGGAGATCGCGGCCCGTGCCCGGGCCGGCCGAGGACTGTACTCGCCGGAACTGGCGACGCTGATGGCGCACGTGAAGCTGGACCTGAAGGCGACATTGCTCGGCGGCGACCTCGTCGACCAGGACGTGTTCCTGCCGACGTTGCGGGCCTACTTCCCCCAGCGGCTGCGGGAGGCGCACGCGGACGACATCGCCCGGCACCCGCTGCGGCGGGAGATCGTCGCCACCGCGTTGACGAACACCGTCGTCGACCGCGGCGGCCTGACGCACGTGTTCCGGTTGGGCGAGGAGGTCGGCGCCGGTCCGGAGGACGTGGTGCGGGCGTTCACGGTCGTCGCCGAGGTCTTCGGCCTACCCGAACTGTGGGCGCGGATCGCCGCGGCGCCGGTGTCGACGCAGGTCGCCGACGAGTTGATCCTGGTGACCCGGCGGCTGCTCGAGCGGGCGTCGCGGTGGCTGCTGACCCGGCGTCCGCAACCGCTTGCCGTCGGCGCCGAGATCGCCCGATTCCGGGATCGGATCTCGCGTGCCTCCGACATGCTCGACGACTGGCTGGTCGGCGCCGATCGCGACAACCTCCGGGATCGGACGCGGGCGGTCGCCGAGCGCGGTGCCCCCGACGACCTGGTCCGCGCGGTCGAGTTCCTGCTCGACCGGTTCGGGCTGCTCGACGTCGTCGAGATCGCCGAACTGGCCGCCACCGACCTCGCCGTCGCGGGCGAGCTCTACTTCCGGGTGGAGGAACGGGTCGGTCTGGTGCCGCTGTTGAACCGGGTCTCCGCGTTGCCGCGGGAGGGGCGGTGGAACGCGCTGGCGCGGTTGTCGCTGCGGGACGAGCTGTACGGCACGGTACGGGCGATGACCCTCGGCATACTCGGGCAGGCCGCGCCGGGCGACACCCCCGACGCGATGCTCGACGACTGGGAGCATCGCAACGCCGCCCGGATCCGCCGGGCCCGGATCGGGTTGGCGGAGATCGAGGATTCGGGCGAGTGGGACCTGGCGGCGCTGTCCGTCGCCGCCGGTCAGTTGCGTGCGGTCGTGGGGTGAGCCGGTCGGTAGACTTCATGAGCCACGGACGGGCCGGTGGTGGTCTTTTCGAGGAGCGGATACAGCCGATGGCGATGGTCGATGCGGACACCGAACTCGCTGCGCTGTTCCGGGAGGCCGGCGGGGAGTCGGTGCCCGCCTACGAGCGGGTCAAGAATCTGGTGACCGCGCAGATCCGGTCCGGGCGTTGGGCCGAGGGCGACCAGCTGCCGTCCGAGAACCAGTTCGTCCACGCCCTCGGGTTGTCCCGGATGACCATCAACCGGGCGCTGCGCGAGCTCACCGGGGACGGGCTGATCGTCCGGATGATGGGCGTCGGGACGTTCGTGGCGAGCACCAAGACGGCCTCGCCGCTGTTCGAGGTGAAGAACATCGCGGACGAGATCCAGCAGCGTGGCCACCGGCACCGGACCGAGGTGGTGCTGATGCGGGAGGAGGAGACCGATCACGCCTCCGCCTTCCTGCGCGAGTCGGTCGGCCGCAAGGTGTTCCACTCCGTCCTCGTGCACTACGAGGACGACACCCCGATCCAGGTCGAGGACCGCTTCGTGAACCCCGCCGAGGCGCCCGACTACCTCGCGCAGGATTTCACCGTGACGACTCCGAACGACTACCTGACCCGGGTGGCGCCGCTGGTGCGGGGCGAGCACGTCGTCGAGGCGGTGCTCGCGAGCCCGGAGGAGTGCCGGATGCTGCAGATCGAGCGCGGTGAACCGTGCCTGCTGATCCGGCGGCGCACCTGGTCCGAGCACGGGCTGGTCAGTACCGCCCGGCTGGTGCACCCCGGGTCACGTAACCGGCTCGAGGGTGCCTTCACCCGCTGAGTTCGCGCGCCGGGAATGCCTCGCGGTGAGCCGTGGTTCATCTGATTGAAAGTTGAACCACTAGGCACTTCGTGCCTGTGCGCCCTTCTGGTGGCTCCGACCACCGAAGGGCGCACAGGTGCCGGAGGCGCACGAGGAGGCGGGAATGCAGTTCGGCATCTTCACGGTCGGCGACGTCACGGCCGACCCGACCACCGGTCGCACCCCGACCGAGGGCGAACGGATCAAGGCGATGGTCGCGATCGCGCAGAAGGCCGAGGAGGTGGGCCTCGACGTCTTCGCAACCGGCGAGCACCACAACCCGCCGTTCGTACCCTCGTCGCCGACGACCATGCTCGGCTACATCGCGGCACGCACCGAGAAGATCGTGCTGTCCACGTCGACGACGCTGATCACCACCAACGACCCGGTGAAGATCGCGGAGGACTTCGCGATGCTGCAGCACCTCGCCGACGGCCGCGTCGACCTGATGCTCGGCCGCGGCAACACCGGCCCGGTGTACCCGTGGTTCGGGCAGGACATCCGGCAGGGCATCCCCCTCGCCATCGAGAACTACGCGCTGCTGCACAAGCTCTGGCGCGAGGACGTGGTGAACTGGCAGGGCAAGTTCCGCACCCCGCTGCAGGGCTTCACCTCCACCCCGCGTCCGCTCGACGGCACCCCGCCGTTCGTGTGGCACGGGTCGATCCGCAGCCCCGAGATCGCCGAGCAGGCCGCGTACTACGGTGACGGCTTCTTCGCGAATCACATCTTCTGGCCCACCGACCACTTCCAGCGCCTGATCGACCTGTACCGCCGTCGCTACGAGCACTACGGGCACGGGTCCGCGGACCAGGCGATCGTCGGGCTCGGCGGGCAGGTGTTCATGCGCAAGAACTCTCAGGACGCGGTCCGTGAGTTCCGCCCGTACTTCGACAACGCCCCGGTCTACGGGCACGGCCCGTCGCTCGAGGAGTTCACCGAGCAGACCCCGCTCACCGTCGGCAGCCCGCAGGAGGTCATCGACCGAACGCTCACGTTCCGGGAGTCGTTCGGCGACTACCAGCGCCAGCTGTTCCTCATGGACCATGCCGGCCTGCCGCTCAAGACCGTGCTCGAGCAACTGGACCTGCTCGGCGAGGAGGTCGTGCCCGTGCTGCGCCGCGAGCTCGACGCCAAGCGGCCCGCGCACGTGCCGGACGCACCGACCCACGAGTCGCTGGTCCGGGCGGCGGTCTCCGGCGACGTGCCGCAGGTGACGCGATGACCGCCCGCACCGTCGCGGTGGTCTCCGCGGGCCTGGGCCAGCCGTCGTCCACCCGGATGCTCGCCGACCGTCTCGCCGCGGCCACCGCGCTGGACCTGGGGCCGGACACCGAGATTCGGACCGTGGAGCTGCGCGACCACGCCCACGACCTGATGAACAACATGCTCACCGGGTTCCCGTCGGCCGCGCTGCGCGAGGTGATCGACACCGTCACCGGGGCCGACGCCCTGATCGTGGTGACGCCGATCTTCAACGCCTCCTACAGCGGACTGTTCAAGTCGTTCTTCGACGTCCTCGAGGTGGGTTCCCTGGACGGGATGCCGACGCTGATCGCAGCGACCGGCGGCACGGCCCGGCACTCACTGGCGCTCGAGCACGCGGTGCGGCCGATGTTCGCGTACCTGCGGGCGGCGGTGGTACCGAGCGCGGTGTTCGCCGCGTCGGAGGACTGGGCCGGCACCGCCGGCGTGGACCGGTCCGGTGGCGAGGGTGTGGATCGGGGGCTGGCCGACCGGATCGACCGCGCCGCAGGCGAACTGGCCGGCGCGGTGACGGGGCGCGCTCGCATCCGGAAGGCGGACCCCTACGACGACCCGATTCCGTTCGAGGACCTGCTCGCCGCGCAGCGAGCAGGGTGATCCGCCGGCGCCTCACCCTTCGCAGGTGAAGCCGCCCGGTCCGCCACCGGCCAGCATGGGCATCGGCGGCACTCTTCGTGAACGGGTGATGCGATGCGGCGCGAGGTGGATCCTGCGGTGACGACGACACTGGACCGGCGGTGGTGGCTGTTCGCATCTCTGCAGGGCTACGACCGGCGATGGTTGCGGCCGGACGTCATCGCCGGTCTGACGGTGTGGGCGGTCCTCGTCCCGGAGGGCCTGGCCTACGCGACCATCGCGGGCGTGACGCCGGTTGTCGGCCTGTACGCGGCGATCCCGTCGCTGGTGCTGTACGCGGCAGCCGGCAGCTCCCGGCACCTGATCGTCGGCCCGATGTCCGCGACCGCCGCGCTGTCGGCGGCGATGGTGGCACCGATCGCCGGGGGCGACGACGGCAGGTACCTGGCGCTCACCACCTGCCTGGCGATCATGACCGGCCTGGCCGGGCTGCTCGCCGGGTTGATGCGGCTCGGCTTCATCGCCTCGTTCATCTCGGAACCCGTGCTCAAGGGATTCATCGTCGGTCTGGCGCTGACGATCATCATCGGCCAGGTGCCCAAGCTGTTCGGCGTGGAGAAGGCGGACGGCAACTTCTTCGAGCAGGCGTGGGGGGTGGTCACCCACCTTGGCGACACCCAGTGGCGGACCCTGATCGTCGGCCTGCTCGGCCTGGCCGTGGTGCTCGTGCTGCGTCGGTGGCTGCCCCTGGTGCCGGGCTCGCTGGTGGCGGTGCTGCTCGGAATCGCCGCCGTGCAGCTGTTCGGTCTCGACGACAAGGGTGTCGACATCGTCGGGACCATCGAGTCCGGGCTCCCGTCGGTGGGCCTGCCGAACGGGCTCGGCTTCGACGACTACCTCGGCCTCGCCGGCCCCGCGGTCGGGGTGCTGTTGATCGGCTTCGCGGAGGGGCTCGGCGCGGCGAAAACCTATGCGGCCAAGGCGGGGTACGAGGTGGACGCGAACCGCGAGTTGTACGGCCTCGGCGCCGCGAATCTCGGTGCGGGGCTGGCGTCGGGCATGGTGGTGAACGGCAGCCTGTCCAAGACCGCGGTCAACGGGGGAGCGGGCGCGAAGTCCCAGGTGAGCGGTCTGGTCGTGGCCGCGATGACGGTGATCACCCTGCTGTTCCTGACCGGCCTGTTCGAGCAGTTGCCGGAGGCGACGCTGGCCGCCGTTGTCATCGCCGCAGTGATCGACCTGGTCGACTTCGCGTCGCTGCGCAGGCTGTACCGGGTCTGGACGCACCGGCTCGGCAGCATCTACGGCTTCGCCGCGCGACCCGACTTCGCCGCCGCGATCGCCGCCATGCTCGGCGTGCTGCTGTTCGACACCCTGCCCGGCCTGGTCATCGGCATCTCGGTGTCGATGTTGCTGCTCCTGTACCGGTCGGCGCGTCCCAACGTCGCGATCCTGGGACAGGCGAAGACCCTGTGGGTGGACACCGACCGGCACCCGGATGCCGACGTGCGGGACGACGCCGTTGTGGTGCGGGTCGAGGGCGGGCTGTCGTTCGCCAACGCCGACCACGTCAAGGAGCGGGTCGAGGCGCTGTGCACGGAGCGAACGCGGGTGGTGGTGCTGGACGCCGAGACGATGCCCTACATCGACGTCACCGCGTCGGAGATGCTCGGGCAGCTGCAGACGGCACTGCAGCACAAGGGGATCGACCTGCGCATCGCACACGACATCGGACAGGTGCGCGACGTCCTGCGTGGCGTCGAGCAGGACGGCGGGGACCTGGCCGTGTTCCGGACGGTGGACGATGCGCTGGCCGGGTGATCCCGCCGCCGAAATGCGACACCGGACAATTCGCGCACGGAGATCCGATGATTCGTGCCGATGCCCGAGGTACTCGCTCGCCCCGTCGGCGATGTCGGTGGGTGTCACCTGCGCCGGAGTCCCACGTCGAGTCACGGCGCCGCCCGAACGCCCGCCCCGGGCCCGTCCGCGTAGGGGTTGCGTCGTGGTGACGCTGTGTGAGGATTCACGGATGCTCTGCGTTGACACACGGTCGAGCGGCTGGACGTCGGTGCATGCACGCTGACACCGAATGGCTATCCGCTGTGGTGGCTCGCCCGCCTGCTGCCACCCACCCGCCCGCGAGCCGATCCGCTGCGGGCCACGTCCCCGGCAGCACCTTCGGCGCGGGCCGCTACCGGTTGCTGCACTGCTGCGGCGGCTCCTCGACCATGGAGTTCTGGCACGGCCGGGATGTGGTGACCGATCGGGACGTCGGCCTGACGGTCGTGACCTGCACGTCGCGTGACGAGCTCGACATCGACGAGGTGTTCGCGCGCACCGTGTGGATGTGTGGGGTGAACTCGCCCGCGCTGGCCCGGATCGTCGACATGGTCGACACCGCGTTCGGCGGTGTCGTGGTCGCAGACTGGCAGCAGAGTTGTTCGCTCGCCACCGCCGCCTCGGTGCTGCCGTCGCGGTCCGACGCGGCGAGGGCGGCCCGGCCGTTGACCGAGACCATGCGGGTGGCGCACCGGTCGGGCGGGGTGCTCGACCTGGAACCGCCCGGGCGGCTGCGGATCGGGGCCCGCGGCGAGCTGTACCTGGCGTTTCCGGGCACGCTTCCGAGCGCGGACCGGTTCACCGACGTGCGGGGACTGTCGACCGCGCTGCGTGGACTGGTCACGGGCGGGGCCGGTTTCGCGGCTTCCGCGTGATGACCGAAAGCGTTTCGCGCCCGACCTTTCCCGCGTAGGGTGCTGGCCGTCACGGTTGTTCGAGGCGTCGGGTGGCTGGGGTGAGCATGCACGGCAGGTCGTTGCCGCCATCGGTGTCGTTGACGCAGCGGTGGCGCGGTGGGGTGCGGTTGAGCGGACCGGACGGAATCGACTCGCTGTCGGTGGGTGTGGACGTCGCTGCGGAGCGTCCCCACCGGTTCCGGGCGACGATGCGCGCCGTGGATGTCGGATCGGTGCGGGTGAATCGGCTACGGACCTCCGCGGTTTCGGTGGTCCGGTCGCAGGGCCGGCTGGGCGACGCGCACGGTGACTACCTGTCCGTGTTGGTCGCCCGCTCCGGCGGAGCGACGGTCGAGCAGCGGCGGACCCGCTGCCGGCTGCGCACGGGGGAGGCGGCTTTCGTCGACTTCGCCGCACCGTTCGAGGTCATGTTCTCCGGGCGCGGTGACTACGTGTCCGCCTACCTTCCCCACGCGACACTGGCGGCGCGGTCCGTCGACGTGCGCTCGCTCGCCGGGGTGGTGATGCCGGCGGAGCCGCTCACCGTGCTGCTCGGCGCGGTGCTCGAGCAGTTCAGCGAGATCGACCTGTGCACAGACGATTCCGCGGACGTGGCGCTCGTCGAGCACGCCGTGGTGGACCTGTGCCTGGCGGTGATCCGACGGGCACAGGGGCGCTGCCCCGACGCCGAGTCGGCGGTCTCCCGAAATCGTGCTCGCGCAGTGGAGTTCGTCGAGAACAACTACGCGGACCCGACCCTGACCATCGCGAAGGTGGCGGCGGAGATGAACGTGAGTCCCCGCTACCTGCACCGGTTGTTCGAGTCGGAGCAGCACTCGGTGTACGAGCTGATCCGCCTGCGCCGCGTCGGCCGGGGGCTGCATCTGCTGACCGACCCCGCGCACGCGCACCTGACCATCGGCCAGGTCGCCGTCCGCAGTGGATTCGTCGGGCCGACCCAGTTCGGTCGCGCAGTCCGCGACATCACGGGCTCGACGCCCCGGGCGATCCGGCGCGGGGCCGCCGCGAGGTGACTTCGTCCCGGGTCGGCCTCGCCCGGCTCCGGGGGCCGGGTCGCGGCGGGTGAGTCGTCGGGCTAAAGTCTGCGACGTGACCTCTTTCGCCGGGATCGACTCGCCGCTCACGCGGCGTCGTCATGTCGATTTCGCGCTCGTGTGCACGTCCGGGTGTCCGCAGTCCTGATCGGCCTGCCCCGGCGAGGGTTTCCCCGCCGGGATCTCGACAATGCCCGTACGCCTCGAAACGAAAGAGCTTCCGGCACATGACCGCTACATCTGTCTCACACCTGTCTTCGATCATCACCGCCACCGCGGATGCGGTCGCCCGCGACACCGGCAAGGCCCACGCGGTCTTCCGTGCGTCGGCGCAGGCCCACGACGCCGTGGCCAGCACCATCGGTCTCGGCAAGTACTCGATCGAGGTCGACGAGCCCCCGGCCCTCGGCGGCGCCGGCGCGGCGCCGAATCCGGTCGAATACCACCTGGCGTCGCTGTTGTCGTGCCAGATCGTCACCTACCGGTTCTGGGCGGAGAAGCTCGGCATCCGGGTCGACGACATCTCCGCACGGGCCGAGGGTGACCTCGACGTGCGCGGCTTCTTCGGCTTCGACGACGCGGTCCGCGCCGGATTCGGTGAGATCCGCGTCGTCGTCACGGTGACCGGGCCGGAGACCGACGAACGCTACCGGGAGCTGCAGGAAGCGGTGGACGCGCACTGCCCGGTCCTCGATCTCACGCGGAACGAGACGCCCGTCTCCACCGTCCTCGAGACGTCCCGCGAGTCGGCCCCGGAGGGCGCCGAGTAGTGAATCACCCAGCCGAACATCACTTTCGGTGTTCGGCGGGTGGGGCGTCCGACTCGTGTCCGGAGGCGTCCGGGTCCGCGTAGCAGTCGCGGACGGCGAGATCCATCGGGAAGCGAACCTCGGTGTCGCCGAACAGCAGTCGGGTCGCGGCCGCGGTCGCGTCGAGGACGTGCCGGGTGGCCGCGTGTGGGTCGCGGCAGTGCACGACCACCTCGTCGTGCTGGAAAAACACGAGTTCGCCGCCACCGTCGGCGAGGCGGCCGGTGTCATTGTCGGCGAGGCGGCGGCGCAGTTCGGCGAGCAGGCACAGTGCCCACTCGGCGGCGGTGGCCTGGACGACGAAGTTGCGGGTGAACCGCCCGCGCGCGTGCGCGTCCCCGTGCGACCACCAGCGGTCGTCCGGTGGCGGGCAGGCCCGCCCCAGCCAGGAGCGTACGACCTCGCCCCGTTCGCCGGCCCGCGCGGCGTCCTCGACGTACCGTACGGCGACGGGAAAACGTTTGCGCAGCAACGTGAGCAGGTACCGCGCCTCGCCGGCGGTGGCGCCGTAGAGCACGCCGAGGATCGCCACCTTCGCCTTTGCACGGTCGCCGCCGAACACCTCGGCGGCGACCGGGGCGTACAGGTCGTCGGCGCCGGCAGCCGCGACCATCAGCGGATCGCGCGACATCGCGGCCAGGATGCGGGGTTCGAGCTGGCCGGCGTCCGCGATGACGAAGGTGTGGCCGGGATCGGCGATCACGCCGGCGCGCACCGGTTTCGGGATCTGGAGTGCGCCACCGCCGCGGCTGGCCCAGCGGCCGGACACCACGCCGCCGGGCACGTAGACGGGCCGGAACCGGTCGCCGCGCACCCAGGTGTCGAGCCAGGTCCACCCGTTCGCGGAATGCAGCTTGGCGAGATCGCGGTAGCGGAGCAGGGGATCGACGGCGGGATGGTCCACGTCGCGCAGCAGCCACGCCCGCGTCGAGGTCAGTTCGATCCCGTCCCGGGCGAACGCGGCCACCACCTCCGGCTGCGATGCGGGATTCACCGGTCGGCCGAAGGCGGCGCTCACCTCACCGGCCAGATCCCGAAGTCGTTGCGGCAGAACGTCCGCCGACACCCGGGGGCCGAGGGTGGATTCGAGCATGCGGTGGTGTGCGGCCGCCGAGAAGGGCATCCCGGTGTGCCCCATCTCCGCCGCGGCGAGGGCGCCTGCCGACTCGGCGGCGACGAGCAGACGCAGGCGGGGATCCGGTCCGATCTCCCGCACCTGTTCGGCGTGCTCGGCGACGAGCGCGGCCGGATCCGCCGCGGGGGTGGTGTCGAACAGTCCCGGACGCTCGTCCGCCGGCGGCGCCGTGGCCGCAGGTGGATGGCCGGCCCGGGTGCGAAGCAGCGCGTCGGTGAGGGCGATGTCGTGGCAGCGTTCCACCCGCAGCCCGGCCCGCAGCACCGCCGGGTACACCGCGCCGGTGTCGGGCCAGACCCACCGCGGGCATTCGGGTTCGAGTGCCCGCACCGCGGCGGCCGCGTCCGGGAATGACGTGGGGGAGCCGATCACGGCGCCGCCCTCGTCGGTGCGGACCGTGACCACTCGCTCCGGGCCCGGCGCCAGCACCACTCTCACCCGCCCAGTGTGTCGGACGGGACCGACACGGTTCAGTGCCGGTGCCGGACCTCGTCGCGTGGCTCGGCGTAGCGCCACATCTCGAATCCGATCATCGTCGCCAGTGCCGCGGTGAGCACCGACAGCGTCACGAGCGCCGGGGTGTGCCAGAGCACCGGGATCAGCGCGACCAGCACGGCGGCCGTCACCACCCGGGGGTAGGTGATGGAGCCGGTCGGGTACGCCTTGAAGTAGACCAGCGCCAGCAGGTACAGGGCGGCGCCGCCGAGCAGCGCCACCAGCGGCCAGCCGTACAGCGGGTCGGTGAGGCGGTGGTGGTTGCCGTCCGCGACGTACGAGAGCACCTTCTTCAGCCCGAGCGACATCAGCACGATCCCGGCCACCATCGGCATGTGCGCGTAGGTGTAACAGTGCTGGGCGATCTTGATCAGCCGGGTGCCCGCCGCGGACTCGAAGGCGTGCTCGACCGCGAGCGACGTGACGTCGAAATACGTCCACCACATCAGGGCCGCCACCGCGAGACCGAGCAGCGTCGCGACGATGATCGCCCACGAGATCGGCAGCGCCGCCACCCCGATGCCGATCGAGGTGATCGATTCGCCCAGCGCGATGATGACGATCAGCCCGTGGCGTTCGGCGAAGTGGCTCACCGACCGCAGCCGCCACCCCGCCCCGCCGACCAGCGTGCCGAGGTAGTCGCCGGCGAGGGCGAGGAACCACATCGCCGTCTGGGCGGGACCGGTCAGCTGGGACGCGATCAGCAGACAGGCGGTCCCGATCGCCATGCTGGGCACGAAACGCAGGACCTGCCTGCGCAGCTGGGGGTCGTCCCTGCTGATGACGAAGAACATCAGCAGGTGCAGGAGCCGCACCACGAAGTACCCGAGCGCGAACACCACCGGACCGCTGAGCCCGCCGGGCAGATCGTGGAACGCCTCGGGGATGGTGAGGGCCACGATGAACATCGCGCCCATCGCGGCGAACAGCACCACCCGGGCCACGCCCTCGTCTGCGCGGACCAGATTCCACAACCAGGAGTACCCCACCCAGCACCACCACATGACCGCGATGACCAGCATCCCGCGCAGCAGGTTGGTGCCGGTCGGGTCGTCGGCCATCAGGTCGGTGACCCGGGTCAGCGCGAACACGAAGACGAGGTCGAAGAACAACTCGAGCGGGGAGACCGAGGCCCGCTCCTGGACCTGCTGCACGCGCAGCCGTCGGGGAATGCTCATTCGCTCATGGTGGCAGCGGTGAACGGCCACCGCAGCCTCGCGGGCCCGGACAGCCCGGCTGGATGAGAGTGGCGCGGTCGCCGTCGGTAAGCTTGACGATCGGACTTGTAACCAGACAGACCCCAGACCCCGGAGGTTGATTGGCGTGGCGCTCGTCGTGCAGAAGTACGGCGGATCCTCGGTGGCATCCGCCGAGCGCATCCGACGTGTCGCCGAACGGATCGTGGAGACCAAACGCGCGGGCAACGACGTCGTCGTCGTGGTCTCGGCGATGGGTGACACCACCGACGAGCTGCTGGACCTCGCGCAGCAAGTGTGTGACACGCCACCGGCCCGTGAAATGGACATGCTGCTGACCTCCGGTGAGCGGATTTCCAACTCCCTCGTCGCGATGGCCATCCACGGCCTCGGCGAGGAAGCACGGTCGTTCACCGGCTCGCAGGCCGGCGTCATCACCACCGGCGCGCACGGGAACGCCAAGATCATCGACGTCACCCCCGGCCGGGTCCGGGATGCCCTCGACCGCGGCTCGATCGTGCTGGTCGCCGGTTTCCAGGGCGTGAGCCAGGACAGCAAGGACGTCACCACCCTCGGTCGCGGCGGGTCCGACACCACCGCTGTCGCGCTGGCCGCGGCCCTGAAGGCCGACGTCTGCGAGATCTACACCGACGTCGACGGCATCTACACCGCCGACCCGCGGATCGTGTCCGACGCCCAGCGCCTCGACACCGTCTCCTTCGAGGAGATGCTCGAGATGGCGGCGTGCGGGGCGAAGGTCCTGATGCTGCGCTGCGTCGAGTACGCCCGCCGCTACAACGTGCCCGTGCACGTCCGTTCCTCGTACACCACCAAGCCCGGCACCATGGTGTCCGGATCGATGGAGGACATTCCCGTGGAAGAAGCCATCCTCACCGGCGTCGCGCACGACCGCTCCGAGGCCAAGGTCACCGTCGTCGGCCTGCCCGACGTGCCCGGATACGCGGCCAAGGTCTTCCGCGCCGTCGCCGATGCCGAGATCAACATCGACATGGTCCTGCAGAACATCTCGAAGGTGGAGACGGGCAAGACCGACATCACCTTCACGCTGCCGCAGACCGATCTGCCCGCCGCGGTGGAGAAGCTGACCGCTCTCCAGGGCGAGATCGGGTTCTCCGAGGTCCTCTCCAACGAGAGCATCGGCAAGGTGTCCCTCGTCGGCGCGGGCATGAAGAGCCACCCGGGCGTCACCGCCACCTTCTGCGAGGCACTGGCCGAGGCCGGCATCAACATCGACCTGATCTCCACCTCGGAGATCCGGATCTCGGTGCTCGTCGACGACGCCGATCTCGACAACGCGGTGCGCGCGATCCACAAGGCATTCGATCTGGGCGGCGACGAAGAGGCCGTCGTCCACGCGGGAACGGGACGGTAACCCCATGGGTCTGACCATCGCAGTCGTCGGCGCCACCGGACAGGTCGGCGCCGTCATGCGCACCCTGCTCGAGGAGCGCAACTTCCCCGCCGACAAGGTGCGGTTCTTCGCATCCGCCCGTTCGGCCGGAACCACCCTGCCGTTCCGTGGCGAGGACATCGTCGTCGAGGACGCCGCCGCCGTGTCGGACGAGGACCTCAAGGGCATCGACATCGCGCTGTTCTCGGCCGGTGCCACCCTCTCGCGTGCGCAGGCCCCGCGGTTCGCCGCCGCAGGCGCCACCGTCATCGACAACTCGTCCGCATGGCGCAAGGACCCCGAGGTTCCCCTCGTGGTCAGCGAGGTGAACCCGGAGGAGGCGAAGAACCCGCCGAAGGGCATCATCGCCAACCCGAACTGCACCACGATGGCCGCGATGCCGGTGCTCAAGGTGCTGCACGACGAGGCCGGTCTGCAGCGGCTGATCGTCTCCAGCTACCAGGCGGTCTCCGGTAGCGGCCTCGCCGGTGTCGAGGAGCTCGCCTCCCAGGTGCGCGCGGTCGTCGACGACGCCGAGCAGCTCGTCCACGACGGCGCTGCGGTGGAGTTCCCGGCGCCGAACAAGTACGTCGCGCCGATCGCGTTCGACGTCATCCCGCTGGCCGGCGCGCTGGTCGAGGACGGCAGCGGCGAGACCGACGAGGATCAGAAGCTGCGCAACGAGTCCCGCAAGATCCTGGGCATCCCGGACCTGCTGGTCAGCGGCACCTGCGTGCGCGTGCCGGTGTTCACCGGGCACTCGTTGTCCATCAACGCCGAGTTCGGCAATCCGCTCTCGGTCGAGCGTGCGAAGGAACTGCTCGCCGACGCCCCCGGCGTCGAGCTGGTCGAGGTCCCGACCCCGCTGGCCGCCGCAGGCAACGACCCCTCGCTCGTCGGTCGCATCCGCCAGGACCCGGGTGTCCCCGGCGGCCGCGGCCTTGCGCTGTTCGTGTGCGGCGACAACCTGCGCAAGGGCGCCGCGCTCAACACCATCCAGATCGCGGAGCTGCTCGTCGGCTGACCGCCGGTCACCCGCTGCCGACGTTCCCCAATGTCACATTGGCTCACTTCAGGTGAGCCAATGTGACATTGGGGAACTCGTGTCTTGGGGGTCAGGGGAGGCGGAGCCGGGGGATCGGGGGCTGTGCCGGATAGGTGGGGGCGGACCGCTCGCCGAGTTCGGCGCGCAGGTGCTCCGCCCACCCGACCAGGCCGGTGACGTCCAGGGCGTGTGGCGCGGCGGATTCGTGGGCGCCGAGCAGGTCCGCGCCGCGACGCAGGGACGAGGCGGCGGCCGGGTCGTGCCGGGTCACCTGGGTGAGCCCCTCGACGAGAAGCGTCAGGCCCTGCCACAGCTCGAGTTCGTCCTCGGGGACCGACGCGGTCATTCCCGCCAGCAGGACCGCGGCCTCCTCGGGTGCGCCGTGATCGAGCAGTCTCTGCGCCTCGGTGACCGCGGCACCGGGAGCGAACCGCGGACGAACGTCGGTCATGACCCAAACGCTAGCCCGCGCGGTCGGCCTCGGGAAGGGTCCCGGTTCCGGTGACGGGCGTCACGACCTCGGGGACGGGAGCGACGACCTCGGGGACGGGACCGCGCAGCAGCCTGCCGACGACGCCTTCGTCGACGGCCAGCGCCTTGACGATCACCGCGGCCGCGACCACGACACCGGACTGGATGAACATCCAGGTGATGGCGGTGAAGATGAGCCCGAGCTCGCCGAACTTGTCCGACGCCGACGACGTGGCAAGCGGAAGGTAGAGGACACCGGCCAGCCCCACGGTGGTCAGCCCGGCCGAGGTGACCGCCGCGGTCGCCCACAGCACGCGGCCGGTGAGCCTGCCCTCGGTGAGCAGGTAGGGGACCGCCGCCCAGAGGGCGAACCAAATCACGGCCTCGCCGCACATCGCCAGGGGCGGTCCCACCCAGTCCAGCGACGTCAGCTTGCGGACCCAGCCGAGCAGGCCGACCGAGGTCGCCACCGCGATCAGGACCGCCAGCCACCGCCACCATCCGCGCAGCGTCAGCGTCGGCACCTTCCATATCCGCCCGTAGACCCGGCCGAGGGCACGTGCGAACGAGGTGCCGCCGAGCAGCACCATCAGGATGCCGACGACCCCGAACGCGGCGAAGGTCGGCGGGCTCGCCTCGATCGTGTCCGCGGTCGTCGTGGTGATGGTGGTCAGTGCGCCGGGATCGATGCCGAGCTGGTCGGAGAACGCCTCCGAGACGCCACCGAGGTTCCCGATCGTGCCGACCGCGATGATCAGCGGCAGCACCGAGGTGAACTCCTGGGCGGCGAGGGTCATCGAACGGTCGGCGAGCTCGATGTCGGCCAGACCTCGGAGGATCCGGGCGACGGTCCGGCCCGCGATCGTGCCGCGCAGCCAGCCGTGTGCGGTCTGTCTCCGTACCTCGAGTGCTTCCCTGGCCAGCGCGACCGACAGCTTGGTGGACATCACGCTTCAAGTGAACTCTATTTCGCCTGGCCGAGTGCGGTTTCGTGGGGCGCGTCGCCGTGTCGTCCGGGGACCACCGCTCCTCGGGGCGGTTCGGCGGGGGGAACGGCGACACGCCCCGCTAATCTTGACTAGTTCCAGAAAAGGTGTTGTGGTGGTTCCGGTGGCCGAGTTCAGCCCCCGCCGTGAACAGCCCCACGGCCGGCCGCCGCCCGGGTTCAACCGAGGTCCGAACGAGCACCGCGCCCTCGGCGCGGAGAAAGCGAAGGGATCACCCATGAGCAATGACCCGAAGACCACCGACACCACCCTGACCACCGCGGTCGGCGCACCGGTGCCGGACAACCAGAACGTCCAGACCGCCGGCCCGCGCGGTCCGCAGCTGCTGCAGGACGTCTGGTTCCTCGAGAAGCTCGCCCACTTCGACCGCGAGGTCATCCCCGAACGGCGGATGCACGCCAAGGGATCCGGCGCGTACGGCACCTTCACCGTCACGAACGACATCACGAAGTACACGTCGGCGAAGATCTTCTCCGAGGTCGGCAAGAAGACCGACCTGTTCGTGCGGTTCTCCACCGTCGCCGGCGAGCGCGGCGCCGCCGACGCCGAGCGCGACATCCGGGGATTCGCGGTGAAGTTCTACACCGAGGAGGGCAACTGGGACCTCGTCGGCAACAACACCCCGGTGTTCTTCTTCCGCGACCCGCTCAAGTTCCCCGACCTGAATCATGCGGTCAAGCGCGACCCGCGCACCAACATGCGCAGCGCGAACAACAACTGGGACTTCTGGTCCAGCCTGCCCGAGGCGCTGCACCAGGTGACGATCGTGATGAGCGACCGCGGGCTGCCTGCGTCCTACCGCAACATGCACGGATTCGGTTCGCACACCTTCAGTTTCATCAACGCGGCCGGTGAGCGATTCTGGGTGAAGTTCCACCACCGCTGCCAGCAGGAGATCAAGAATCTCACCGATGCCGAGGCCGCCGAGCTGGTCGGTCAGGACCGGGAGAGTCACCAGCGCGACCTGTACGAGGCGATCGAGCGCGGCGAGTTCCCGAAGTGGAAGCTGATGGTGCAGATCATGCCGGAGGCCGACGCGCAGAAGGTGCCGTACCACCCCTTCGACCTGACCAAGGTGTGGCCGAAGGGCGACTACCCGCTGATCGAGGTCGGCGAGTGGGAGCTCAACCGCAACCCCGACAACTACTTCGCCGAGGTCGAGCAGGCCGCGTTCAACCCCGCGCACGTCGTGCCCGGCATCAGCTTCTCGCCGGACCGAATGCTGCAGGGACGACTGTTCTCCTACGGCGACGCGCAGCGGTACCGACTGGGCGTCAACAACTTCCAGATCCCGGTCAACGCTCCTCGCTGTCCGGTGGCGAACTTCCACCGGGACGGCGCGATGCGGGTGGACGGCAACATGGGCAGCTCGCTGCACTACGAGCCGAACTCCTACGGCAAGTGGCAGGAGCAGCCGCAGTACCGTGATCCGGCACAGGCGGTCGGCGCCGTCGCCGACCACTTCGACTACCGCGACGACGACGACGACTACTACTCGCAGCCGCGGGCGCTGTTCAACCTGATGGATGCAGACCGGAAGCAGGCGCTGTTCGACAACACCGCACGCAACATCCACGGTGTCGACCCGCAGATCATCAAGCGGCACATCGACAACTGCACCAAGTGCGATCCCGCGTACGGGGAGGGCGTCGCCAAGGCGCTCGCTGCGCTCGACGCCTGACGCCGCGTCGCGCGGGGCGAGGGGTCGTCTGCCGGTCCGTCCGGTTGGTGCCCTCCTCGTCCCGCGAGGAGGTGGTTTTCTTGACTTATTCCAGAAATCGGGCGGATACTGGGGCCATGCGAGACGCCGGCTCCGACGCGGACCCCCGTGGGCTCCTGCGTGCCGCGGGTCTGCGGGTGACCGCGCCTCGAGTCGCGGTGCTCAACGCGGTCACCGCGAAACCGCACACCGATGCCGACGGGGTTGCCGCCGAGGTCCGCGCGGAACTCGGTTCGGTGTCCACCCAGGCCGTCTACGACGTGCTCAAGGCATGTGTGAACGCCGGACTGCTACGGCGCATCGAGCCCGCAGGCTCACCTGCGCTGTTCGAGACCCGGACCGGGGACAACCACCACCACCTGGTGTGCCGCGAGTGCGGCGCCGTTGTCGACGTCGACTGCGTCGTCGGCCACGCGCCCTGCCTCCAGCCCTCCGACGACCACGGCTTCGTCATCGACGAGGCCGAGGTCGTGTTCTGGGGACTCTGCCCGGACTGCCGACAGTCGCAGGACCGCTGACCGTCCGCGCCGCCGATTCGTTTCACGGGCCGTGGTCTCGGCCACACCGGGAACCAATTCGCCGGGAAAGGCGTTGAACTGTAAGAAGAATGAACCCCGCTGAGGGGTTCGCAGTGTAAACCGGACCGACAGTAGAGGAGACGACAATGACCAACGGTCCTATTGCCAGCACACTCGACGCGGGCCAGCAGCGGATCGCCGGGGAGGCCCTGCAGGGCACGGTGGTCGACCTGATCGACCTCAGCCTCGTCGCCAAGCAGGCACACTGGAACGTCGTCGGCCGCAACTTCCTGTCCGTGCATCCGTCGCTGGACGAACTGGTCACCGCGGCTCGCGATTTCACCGATGCCGCCGCCGAGCGTGCCACCGCGATCGGTGTCAGCCCGGACGGCCGTGCCGCGACGGTGGCCGCTGATGCCGGCACCACCGGTTTCGGTGCCGGCTGGACCAGCGACAGCGATGTCGTCGACGCCATCGTGGCGAACCTCGCCGCGGTGATCGAGCGACTGCGCGAGCGCATCGAGACGACGGAGAAGGCCGACCCCGTCACTCAGGACCTGCTGATCGGCATCACCGCGAAACTCGAACAGTTGCACTGGATGTGGCAGGCGATGGCAGCCTGACCCCAGTGTTCGTCACGACAGGGGCGCCACACCGGCCGGTGTGGCGCCCCTGCCGTTGTCGGCCGACGGCCGCCCGTTCTCGCACACAGTTCATGCCCGCCGTCCATGGCGCCGATCCGAAGGCCATGCGGACCGACGTGATCGCCCTGACCGACCGGGCCGCCGCGCCCTGAACCGGCCCCGGCCTATTCCATGAAGCGGGCCAGGAACTCGATCAGGAGTCGTTCGGCGACCGGCTCGGGCAGGGCCTCGATCAGGGCCAGGAGCTCGGCCATCGGGCCGTCCAGGCCGCCCGACGGGTCGAGGCCGACCATCGCCAGCACGGCGGCGCAGTTCTCGCTCGTCAGGTCCTCGATCCGGATCTGACCGGCGGCCGCCACGAAGTCGGCGGGGGCCTGCGCGCCCGGCACCCCGCGGACGCGATCCGCGGCGACGGTGAGCGCATCGGCGAGCTCACCGACCACCGACTCGGTGACCGGAGTCAGCGTCAGGTGTGTGGTGCGGGGCAGGACGGTGCCGTCGGCCTGGGTGCGGCCCGGTTGCGGTTGCAGGACCCAGCCCAGCTCCTTCGCGGCGTCCGCCCAGCGGTGCGGGTCCACCCGCCGTGATTCCGGCACCTCGGGGTCGGTCGCGACGGCGAGCAGCGGGCCGACCGGGTCGCCGACCACCCGCAGGCCGTCGAGTCCGTCGACAACCTTCCGCAGCTGCTCCGCCGACCGGGCGATACGCCCGGTCAGCTCGGCGAAACCGCTGCGGCCCAACGCCCGCGACACCGCCCAGCCGGCCGCGATCGGCATCACCGTCCTCGAACCGAGCATCGTCGGATTCACCACCGCGTAGCCCGGCCAGGCACTGGTCGCGAACCACTGCCTGCGGTGCCGGTCCCGGTCGCGGTACAGCAGCACCGACACGCCCTTCGGGGCGTAGCCGTACTTGTGCAGGTCCACCGACAGGCTGGCGACACCGGGCACCCGCAGGTCGCACGCCGGACGGTCGTCCGCGCCCGGCCACCACGGCAGCACCCAGGCGCCGATGCAGCCGTCCACGTGCACCGGGACACCCTGCGCGGCACACACTTCCGCGATCTCCGCGACCGGGTCGAGCGCGCCGTGCGGGTACGACGGTGTCGACGCGACCACCAGCGCCACCGACTCGTCCAGCGCCGTAGCGACATCGGCGGGCCGCAGCCGGCAGGTGTCCGGGTCGACCGGCAGCACCCGCAGTCGCAGGTCCAGGTAGTGCGCGGCCTTGATGAACGCGGCATGTGCCGTCGATCCGATCACCAGGGTGGGCCGATCGTCCCGGCCGGTCGCCGCGCGCCAGCTGTCGCGGGCGGATTTGACGGCCAGCATGCAGCTCTCGGTGCCGCCGCTCGTGACGGAGCCGACGACGCCGTCCACGCCGTCGGCGAGCACGGAGCGGGCCAGCCCGACGAGATCCCGTTCGAGGGCGGCGACGGACGGAAACGTGGTCGGGTCGAGGCCGTTGAGCGGCTGGGCCTTTCGCGCCGCCGCCCCGGCGAGGTCGTCGAGTTCGGTGACGCCCGGGTCGTACACGTACGACAGTAGCCGCCCGCCCGACGTGGGGGCATCGGCGGTCCGGAGTTCGTCGAGCCGGGCGAGGATCTCCTGCGGCGACTGTTCGAAGTTCACTGGTGACTCCTGTTCCTGTCCTCTGCCGCCAGCCGGTACAGGCGGAGAACGAGCATGCTCACCGCGACCAGGACGGCCGGGGCGGCGGTGAACGCCAACGCGATACCGGTCAGCGCGGTCTCGGACTGGGCGACGACGTCGTCGCCACTCGACGAGACGAACCCGGTGGCGGCAAGGATCACCAGCACGAGCGCCGGACCCAACGCCATCGCGACCGTCTCGGCGGCCGTCCACACCCCGCTGAACGCGCCCGCCCGGACGGTGCCGCCTGCCCGCTGCTCGTGGTCGGTGATCACGTCCGGCAGCATCGACATCGGCAGCATCTGCATTCCGGCATAACCGATCCCGGCGACCGCGACCACCGGGTAGATCCACGGGCCGGCGCCGGCCAGCAGGCCGAGCAGGGCGATCGTGGCGGCGAGGAACAGTGTCGACGCCAGCAGGAAGGCGCGCTGCTTGCCCCAGGCGTGGACCAGCCGGATCCACAGCGGCATCACCGCGACCGCGGGAGCGACCAGCGCCGCGAACAGGATCGACACCGCGCCCTCGGAGTCGAGCAGATAGGTCGCGACGTACTGGGCGCCGCCGAGCATGGTGCCGGTCGCCAGCGCCTGCAACGCGAAGGTCAGCAGCAGTACCCGGAACGGTGCGCTCGACCGTACCGCGGCAAGGGCATCGGAGAACCTGTGCGCGGAAACGGAATCGGGACTCTCGCGCGACGGGCCGCGGGGGGCGATCGCCCACGCGGCCAGCATCCCCGCCCCGAGCAGCAGGCCGGCGACCACACCCATCGCCAGATAGCCGGGCCTCCCACCGCCGCCGACCTCGCGCAGGGCAGGACCACCCGCACCGAACAGCAGGATCGCGACCCCGAGCAGCGCGACTCGCCACGACATTAACCGGGAGCGTTCGTGATAGTCCTCGGTCAACTCGGCGGGCAGCGCGATGTACGGCACCTGGAACAGGGCGAACGCGATCGCCGCGAGGATGAACGCGACCGCAACCCACAGGCTGCTCGCCGCGGTGGACAGCCCGGCCGGTACCGCGAAGGTCAGTGCGAAGAACACCGGCAAGGCGAGCGCGCCGAGCAGCAGGAACCTGCGACGGGTGCCGGTCCGAGCGGCCTCCGCGTCACTGCGCGACCCGACCAGCGGATTGACCAGGAGATCGAGTGCCTTGGGGGCGAAGACCACCACGCTCGCGACAGCGGCGGGAACCGCGAGGGTGTCGGTGAGGTAGTAGGCGAGCACCAGCCCCGGAAGCGTGGCGAACCCGCCGGTGCCGACCGAGCCGAGGGAGTAGCCGGCGACGGTCGACCTGCTCAGGTGTGGAGGAGCGATGGTCATTCGGTCAACATAGGACATCGGTCCAGGTTGCGGAGGGGTTGCGCGCATCCGGACGGAAACCGACACGCGAATGCCCCCCGCGGGATGCGGAGGGCATTCGCCACCGATGTGCACCGGGATCCGTCAGGGCCCCGGAACGTTCACCTCTGTACCGGAGTTCAGGAACCGAAGAGATTCTCCAGCGAGCCGAAGCTGCTGCCGCCGCCCCCGGTGCCCGGGTCGGTCGAGACCTCGATGCTGCCGGCCGTCGAGGTCGACGTGTTGTGCGTCGCGTCCCCGGAGTAGACCGCGGTGATGCTGTGGGTGCCGTCGGTGGTGAAGGTGTGGCTCAGGGTCGCCACACCGTTGACGACGGGCGCGGTGCCGATGACCTCGGTGCCGTCCTTGAACTCGACGGTGCCGGTGGCGTCGGTCGGGCTCACGGTGGCCTTGAGCTCCACGGCGGTGCCGGTCTCGGCGCTCGCCGGGACGCTCAGTGCGGTGGTGGTGTCGACGATGACGATGTCGGTGGAGACGTCCACGGTGTCCGCGGCCGAGGTCGAGGCGTTGTGGGTGGCGTCACCGGAGTAGACGGCGGTGATGGAGTGGGTGCCGTCGGTGGTGAAGGTGTGGTTCAGCGTCGCCACACCGTTGACGACGGGCGAGCTGCCGAGAACGGTTGCGCCGTCCTTGAACTCGACGGTGCCGGTGGCGGCGGCCGGGTCGACCGTCGCGGTCAGGTCCACTGCGGTGCCGTTCTTGGCGGTGGCCGGGACGGTCAGCGCGGTGGTGGTGTCGACGACGGCCTCCGACACCTCGACAGCGGCCGCGGCCGAAGTGGACCCGGCGTGCGTGCTGTCACCGGAGTACACGGCCGTGATGCTGTGCGTGCCTGCGGTGAAGGTGTGGCTCAGGGTGGCGGCGCCCGCGGTGACGGGCGAGCTGCCGAGAACGGTGGCGCCGTCCCTGAACTCGATGGAGCCGGTGGCGTCGGCCGGGCTGACGGTGGCGGTCAGCTCCACAGGGGTGGTGGTGTCGCTGGTGGCCGGTGCAGTCAACGTGACAGCCGACTCGACGACGGTCACGTCGACGGCGGCCGCGGCCGAGGTCGACGGGTTGTGGGTGGCGTCACCGGAGTAGACGGCGGTGATGTCGTGATTGCCGGTGGTGGTGAAGGTGTGGTTCAGCGTCGCGGTGCCCGCGTTCACCGGGACGGGCACCCCGATGTCGGTGGCGCCGTCCTTGAACTGCACGGTGCCGGTGGCGTCGGCCGGGGCGACGCTCGCGGACAGGTCCACAGCCGCACCGATTGTCGCGGTCGCGGGGGCGGTCAGGGTGGTGGTGGAGTCGACGACCTTGACCGAGACGTCCACCGCGGACACCGAGGAGGTCGATCCGGCGTGCGTCGCGTCACCGGAGTAGACGGCGGTGATGTCGTGGTTGCCGACGTTGGTGAAGGTGTGGTTCAGCGTCGCCGTGCCCGCGTTCACCGGGACGGGCGCACCGATGTCGGTGGCGCCGTCCTTGAACTGCACGGTGCCGGTGGCATCTACCGGAGCGACGTTGGCCGTGAGGTCGATCGCCTCGTCGGTGTGCGCGGTCGCCGGGACGTTCAGAGTGGTGGTCGACTCGGCGAGCGACACCGCGACCGTCTGCACGCCCGATGCCGAGTTGTAGAAGCCGGCGCCTGCGGTGAACGCCGCGGTGATGTCGTGGTTCCCGGCCGTGGTGAAGGTGTGGTTCAGGGTGGCGTTGCCGCCCGAGACCGTGACCGGTCCTCCGATGTCGACGCCGCCGTCCTTGAACTGCACGGTGCCGACGGAGTTGGCCGGGCCGACGTTCGCCGTCAGTGCCACGGACTGGCCGACCGTCGCGGTGCCCGGGGCGTTCAGTGTGGTGGTCGTCGCGACGTTCGGGTCGGCGACCTGAACGAAGACGCCGAAGTTGTTGCTGCCGCGCTCGCCACCACTCCAGGTGTTCGGCTGGGCTGAGAAGGCGCCGCTGTCGTAGACGCCGGGGGCGGTGCCGGCGGGCACCGTGTAGGTGGTGGTGAGGACGGCCGACTGGCCGGACTTGATCACGTAACCACCGACGAGGAAGGTGCAACCGCTGCTGCAGGTGACCTTCGCGCCGCCGTCCTGCGTCGAGAAGGTTCCGCCACCGCCGGCGTAGCTCAGGGACTGTGCGGTGCGGGTCCAGCCGGCCGGCGGAACCTCGCGCACGTACGCGATCGAGAGCTGGTTCAGCGGCGCGTTCCCGACACCGTTGGCGGTGGTGTAAGCGATCGTGGTCCGGTAGGTGACGGACGCTCCGGGCAGGACGACGTTGCTGCCGACCACTTCCTTGGACAGGAGCAGCTGGGCGTCTTGGAGCGACCGCGACGACTGCGGTGGATCGGCCGCGGCGACGCCGCTGGTCACTCCGAACACCAGCCCGGCCACGGCCGATGCCGCGATCAGTGGTGTCGCGAGGCGACGGGACAGGGACATGGTCACTGCAACCTCCTGTGTGGAAGCGCCGGGGCCCCCGCCCGCATGCGCGCTGAGCGTAATGTTTCGGGCTCGGAAACTACCGGTGCCGACGACGGTAGGGCAATGATTTTCTATTGGGCCATACAGTGATTCGACTGAATTCGATCGAACGAATGACAGTAGTTTTCGGCGGGCCTACGAGCCGAACAGGCCTTCCATTGAGCCGAAGCCGCCGCCGGGGTTGCCGGGGGTGGTCGCGTCGGACACGGTCACGGTCGAGGCCGAGGAGGTGGACTCCTTGAATCCGGCCCCTCCGCTGTACGCCGCGATGATCGAGTGGCTGCCCGCAGTGGTGAAGGCGTGCACCATCTTCGCCGCGCCGTCGACGAGGGCCACCGGCCCGCCGATGTCGGACCCGTTGTCCTGGAACTGGACTGTGCCGCCGACCGCGTCGGTGTCGTCGGATGTTCTGACCAGTGCCCGGAGGTCAACGGCTTCGCCGGTGGTCGCGGCAGCCGGGACACTCAGAGCGGTGGTGGTGTCCATGATCACGGGATCGGTGATCGTGATGGTGGCCAGTGGCGCCGCTCCGGTGTTGGGAGTGCTCCTGTCGTCGCTCGGGATGCACCTGGTCGCCAGCCACAAGGTGCTGAAGGGTGTTTGTTTGGCGAGGTACGTGTGGAAGTTGGTGTCACTCGCGTACGTGGAGGCGGTTCCGCCGGTGCGTACCTTCGGCTCGATGACGCCCCCGACGCCCGCGACCATCGTGACCTCAACCGCCGGGAGCTGGTACCACGTTTCACCGTTGACGTTGGTGCTCCCGTCGAGATTCCGCTTGGTCTTCGGGACACGAATGCCACCCTCGCCGGTGGTGGAATTGTCCGCACCGTTGCCGATCACCTCGTTGTTCCCCGACAGACGGAGAATTGGTCCGTTGTCGTCCACCTCACCGATGTCGTTGATGCGCAGTACGTTCGGAGTCACGGCGTCGAGGCCCACGGCGGTGTCCGGTACGACTCTGGCGCTCGTGAAGGTGGCGTTGTCCGGCAGTGCAAAGTCGAACTTGATGCGAGAGAGGTTGGAAGTCACCGCGCCGGAGTCCTTGTCCGGAAAAGAGGACGCGCCCGGTTGAATACGGTAGGTGAAGGTGCTTCCCGCTTCGACGGTGTCCGGAGCCGTGAGCGTCAGCGACGATGTCACCGTCTTGTCGACCGTGATGATCGACTTGGCCTGACACGACTGGATGAAGTTCGTGACGGTGGTGGTGGCGCCGGCGGGAATGCCGAGCAGGACCGTCCCCGTGACGATTGCGGAGCATCCGGTCGCCATCACGACGGCGCGGTGAACAGGGTGGAACATGGCTGGACTCCTTTGGAACGGATGTCGTGGTCACCGGAGTGATGAGCGCAGGAGTGGCCGTCGCCGGTGCTGACGACGAACGCCCCTCACAGTGGTGTGAGGGGCGTCCGTCGGGTTACTTGTCAGCGGACCGTGGGGTCCGGGCTCGCACCGGGATCAGGAACCGAAGATGTTCTCCAGCGATCCGCCGCCGCTCGGGTTGCCCCCGTCGGTGGAGACGTCGACGGTGGCAGCCGGCGAGGTCGACGGGTTGTGGGTGGCGTCACCGGAGTAGACGGCGGTGATGCTGTGGGTGCCGTCGGTGGTGAAGATGTGGTTCAGGGTCGCCACACCGTTGACGACGGTCGCGGTGCCGATGACCGTGTTGCCGTCCTTGAACTCGACGGTGCCGGTGGCGTCGGTCGGGCTCACGGTGGCCTTGAGGTCGACGGCGGTGCCGGTGTTGGCGGTCGCCGGGACGCTCAGCGTGGTGGCGGAGTCGACGACCACGATGTCGGTGGAGACCTCCACGGTGTCCGCGGCCGAGGTCGAGGCGTTGTGGGTGGCGTCACCGGAGTAGACGGCGGTGATGGAGTGGGTGCCGTCGGTGGTGAAGGTGTGGTTCAGGGTCGCCACACCGTTGACGACGGGCGAGCTGCCGAGAACGGTTGCGCCGTCCTTGAACTCGACGGTGCCGGTGGCGGTGCTCGGATCCACGGTGGCGGCGAGGCTCACCTCGGTGCCGGTCTTGGCGGTGGCCGGGACGTTCACCGTGGTGGTGGAGTCGACCACGACCGGGTCGGTGGAGACCTCCACGGTGCCCGCGGCCGAGGTCGAGGCGTTGTGGGTGGCGTCACCGGAGTAGACGGCGGTGATGCTGTGGGTGCCGTCGGTGGTGAAGGTGTGGCTCAGGGTCGCGGTGCCGCCCGAAACCGGCGAGCTGCCGAGAACCGTTGCGCCGTCCTTGAACTCGACGGTGCCGGTGGCCTCGGTCGGAGCGACGGTGGCGGTGAGGTCGACGGCGGTGCCGGTCTTGGCGGTCGCCGGGACGTTCAGGGTGGTGGTGGAGTCGACCACGACCGGGTCGGTGGAGACCTCGACGGTGCCTGCCGCGGACGTGCTGGTGGCGAAGCCCTCGGCACCGCTGTAGACGGCGGTGATGCTGTGGGTGCCGTCGGTGGTGAAGGTGTGGTTCAGGGTCGCGGTGCCGCCCGAAACCGGCGAGCTGCCGAGAACCGTTGCGCCGTCCTTGAACTCGACGGTGCCGGTGGCCTCGGTCGGAGCGACGGTGGCGGTGAGGTCGACGGCGGTGCCGGTCTTGGCGGTGGCCGGGACGTTCAGCGAGGTCGTGGTGTCCACCACGTTGACCGAGACGTCCACGGTGGACGCTGCGGAGGTCGACGGATGGTTCGTCGCGTCACCCGAGTACACCGCGGTGATCGAGTGCGCACCCGTCGTGGTGAAGGTGTGGTTCAGGGTCGCGGTGCCGCCCGTGACGGCGACCGGGGCGCCGATGTTGGTGGCGCCGTCCTTGAACTGGACGGTGCCGGTGGCGCCCGCGGGGGCGACGGTGGCGGTGAGGTCGACGGCGGTGCCGGTCTTGGCGGTCGCCGGGACGTTCAGCGTCGTGGTGGTGTCGACGATCACCGGATCGGTGGTGACCTCCACGGCGCCCGCGGCCGAGGTCGACGGGTTGTGCGTCGCATCGCCGGAGTACACGGCGGTGATGCTGTGGGATCCGTTCGTGGTGAAGGTGTGGTTCAGGGTCGCGGTGCCGCCCGTGACGGCGACCGGGGCGCCGATGTTGGTGGCGCCGTCCTTGAACTGGACGGTACCGGTGGCGCCCGCGGGGGCGACGGTGGCGGTGAGGTCGACGGCGGTGCCGGTCTTCGCGGTCGCCGGGACGTTCACCGTCGTGGTGGAGTCGACGACCACCGGGCCCGGATCGTTGATGGTGATGGTGGCCAGGGGGCCGGCGCCGGCGTTCAGGGCGCTCTTGTTGTCGCTGGGGATGCACCGGGTCGGTGCCCACTGCGTACCGAGGAGGCTCGCCTTCGCCAGCGACGTGCTGAAGTTCTGGTCGTTGCCGTAGCTCGCGGCGGACCCGGCGGTGCGCAGCTTCGGCTCGATGACGCCCGACGCCCCGGCGACCATGGTCACGTCCACGGCGGGCAGCCGGAACCAGCTGTCACCGGCGGAGTTGGTGGTGCCGTCGAGGTTCTTCTTGAGCTTCGGGGCCCGGATGCCGCCCTCGGAGTTGGTCGAGTTCGACGTGCCGTTGCCGACGACCTCGTTGTTGCCGGAGAGCCGAACGATGCCGCCGTTGGCGTCCACCGCGCCGCTGTCGTTGACGCGGAGCACGTTCGGGGCGACGTTGTCGAGGTTGACCGCAGTGCCCGGCACGACCGACGCACTGACGTAGGTGGCGTTGCTCGGGATCGCGTAGTCGTACTTGATCCGCGAGACGTTGGTCGTGGTCGCGCCCGAGTCCTTGTCCGGGTACGAGGACGCATTCGGCTGGATGCGGTAGGTGAAGGTCTCACCCGGTGCAACCGTCGCCGGGGCGTCGACTGTCATCGAGGCAGCCACCGTCTTGTCGACGGTGATGATCGACTTCGCCTGGCAGGAGCTGGTGAAGTTGGTGGTCGCGGCGTTGGCCGGCGCGCCGATCAACATCATGCCCGCGACGACCGCGGCGGATGTGACCGGCACGGCGACCTGTCGCACTGTTGGTTTGGACATCGACTCTCCTTGCGCCCCTCGGTGGGGTGTTCCGATGGGCCTCGGCTGGATGAAATTCACAACACCATGCCAGCGAGCGTGAGAACTCGTTGCAGTTTTGAGAATTTTCGGTAACGGGACGGCGTGGTTCATCCGTTTGGATGACGTTCCCCTGAAATAGGGGTCTCTACCAGCGCTTTAGAGTTCGATGCCGCGAATAAAAATGTCCATCATTACCATCTTGCCGGGCCGTTGTCCGGCACTTCGAGAGTTGGTTTCAGTCCAAATCGGACTCACGCGCCCAACCGGCGCCGCAGGCGTCGGGCCTGGCAGGGGGCTTGGCCGGTGGTGTGCCGCGGACGATCAGACCGGTCGGGTCGGTCGCGTCGGCTGCCCGACGCGGATCATGCTGTGCCGCAGTTGGACAGGGTTCGAGCGATGGCCTCCCGTTCGGCCTGGGTCACCCACAGTCCGTACCGTGCCTTCACCTCGACCTGTCGCGCGACGTAGGTGCAGCGATACGCGCCGCGCGGCGGCAGCCACGTCGCGGCGTCACCGTTGCCCTTCTTCTGATTGACCGCCCCGGCCACTGCCTGCAGATTGAGCGGGTCATTCGCGAGGGCCGTCCGGGTCGCCTCGTCGAGCTGCTGTGCTCCCGTCTGCCACGCGTTCGACAGTGACACCAGGTGGTCGATCTGCACCAGGGGTGATGTGCTCGGCCCCGAGGTGAAAGCTTTTGTCTCGCCGGTGTATTCGTCGAACAGTGTGCCCGAGGTGACCTTGCATCCTCGGGTGTTGTCCCGGGTGGCGACATCGGTCAGGTCGCGTCGCAGGATGTCGTTGCGGGTGTCGCAGCCGTTGTGTCCGCCCTCGACGTCCACATCGTCGGTCCAGGATTGTCCGAACAGGTCGCGGTCGTATCCCGACTTCGGGGCGTGGCCCTTGACCGGCAGGGCCGACAGCAGGCGGAGGGCATACTCCGACCCCGGATCCGGTGCCGCCGTCGGCGGGTCGGACGGGGCATCGTGCGCCGGGTCCACGGCGATGCTCGGTGCCTGCGGATCGGAAGGCGCCGCGTCCAGGGTCGTACCGCACGCCGCGGACGCCAGCACGGCGCACGCCGTCAGCGGCACGAGCGCGGCGCGGCGGCGCAGCGCGGAAGACAGGGCGGTGATCGGGTTCTCCTGGATCGAGGCGGACGCCCATCACTGTGCCCTGTCCGGCAACCGCGGCGCCGTGCGGGTCGCGTCGGGCACCGATAGCCTCGGCACCATGCGAATCAAGATGTGCGGAATCCACGTCATCGATCCCGCCGCGGCGTTCGACTTCTACACGAAGACGCTCGGTTTCCGGGAACTGCTCGCGATGCCCGACCACAACCTGTTCATCGTGAAGTCCCCGGAGGACCCGGACGGTGTCGGGTTGCTGCTCGAGCCGAGTGACAACCCGATCGCCACCGCCTACCGGGAGGGCGTGTACGGGCTCGGGATGCCGACCATCGTGTTCGGGGTGCCGGACGTCCGGGCCGAGTACGAGCGGTTGATCGGGCTCGGTGTTCGCTTCACCGGCGAACCGACCAGCGATCCGTCCGGCGTCTCCGCCGTCTTCGACGACACCTGCGGCAACCTCGTCCAGATTCACCAGGACTGAGCCGGAAGAGGACTCCGCGAACCGCCTCCGTCGCCCTGCGGGCTACCGTCTTGTCAGACAACCAGAGGACTTGGACATCGGAGGTGGGGCGTGAGCGGCGAACGTGACGACAGGGTGCTCTCGGTGCGTGATGTGAGCGTGCTGCGGCAGGGGCGAGCGCTGATCGACTCGGTCAGCGTCGACGTGCGCGCCGGGGAGCAGTGGGCGCTGCTCGGGCCGAACGGCGCCGGCAAGTCGACGCTGCTCGCATTGTGCGGTGCCCGGCTGCATCCGACCCGCGGGACCGTGCACGTGCTCGGGCACCGGCTCGGCCGCGTCGACATGAGGTGGCTTCGCACGCACATCGGCCACGTCGACCCTCGCTCACGGATCGAGCCGTACCTGCCGGTCCGCGACGTGGTCCTGACCGGGCTGCACGCCGCCGCGGACCTGCCCAAGCGGTGGGCACCCGCCGAGAGCGAAGCGGAACGAGCCGACGAGCTCATCGGCGCACTGGGCCTGTCCGCCCGCACGTCCGATCGGTGGGCGGTGCTGTCCCAGGGGGAGCGGGGTCGCGCGCTCATCGCCCGAGCGCTGGTCACCGAACCGGACCTGCTGCTGCTCGACGAGCCCACCACCGGCCTCGATCTCGCGGCGCGAGAGATCCTGCTCGACGTCCTCGCCGAACTGCGGGTGCTCCGGCCGGAACTGGCCTCGGTCCTGGTCACTCACCACCTGGAGGAGCTGCCTGCCTCCACGACACACGCCCTCGTCCTTGCCGGTGGCCGGGTTATCGCGGCGGGACCGGTGGACGAAGCAGTGGACTCCGACGTGATCTCGCGTGCCTTCGAACACCCGATCTGGATCGACCGCAACAACGGCCGGTGGTCGGCCACCGGCGCCGCTCGCGTCCACTGACAATTCGCCACCGACCCGAAAACGACGAAATCCTCCATCCGAAATGCATCGGATGGAGGATTTCGACGACCGTCGGGGTGGCGGGATTTGAACCCACGACCTCTTCGTCCCGAACGAAGCGCGCTACCAAGCTGCGCCACACCCCGGTCTTACCGACTGCCCGTTCCCGGGCAGCCAGCAAAGCTTAGCGCACGACTGCCGAAGAACGCGAAACGCCTGGTTGAACCCCCTGTTTCGGACCCTTCTCGGCAGTCGGAACGAGCGTCAGCAGGGTCGCCTCCGGGCGGCAGCAGAACCTGGCCGGCGCGTACGGCGACGTGCCGATCCCCGCCGACACGTGCAGCTGCATGTGCGCGCCCCACCGCGACGGGCCCTTCACCCTGGACCGGTCGATCTGGCAGTTCGTCACCAGCGCACCGTAGAACGGCAGGCACAGCTGACCGCCGTGCGTGTGCCCGGCCAGCACCAGGTCGTAGCCGTCGTCGGCGAACCGATCCAGCACCCGAGGCTCGGGGGAGTGCGTGATCCCGAGCTTGAGGTTCGCCACCGGGTTCGGAGCGCCCGCGATGGTGTCGTAGCGGTCGCGCTTCAGATGCGGGTCGTCGACGCCGGCGGTCGCGATCCGGACCCCGGCCACCTCGAGCTCGCGGCGGGTGTGCGTCACGTCCAGCCAGCCGCGCTCGGTGAACGCGGCGCGCAGGTCCTGCCACGGCAGCGGCTCGCCGAAGGTGCGCTTGTGTTCCTTGTTGAAGTACTTGAACGGGTTCTTCGGCTTCGGCCCGAAGTAGTCGTTGCTGCCGAAGACGAACAAGCCCGGCCGTGCCAGCAGGCTGCCCAGCGACTGGACCACGGCGGGTACTGCGCGCTGATGCGCCAGGTTGTCGCCGGTGTTGACCACGAGGTCCGGTTCGAGCCGGTCCAGCTCTCGCAGCCAGTTCTGCTTGAGTTTCTGTCCGGGCATCATGTGCAGGTCGCTCAGGTGCAGCACCCGCAGGGTCGACGAGCCCGGTTCGAGCACCGGCATCGTCACCTCACGCAGTGTGAAGGCGTTCCGCTCGATCAGGGAGGCGTAGCCGACACCGAGGGCCGCGGCACCCGCCAGCCCGGCAGCGGTGCCACGGAGGACGGTGCGAGGGTTGTCAAACACCATTTCAGGATACGCAGCGCCGGCAATGGACATGCGCGTCGCCGGTGCGGGCGCGTAGCGTTCGAAACCATGTCCGACTCCACCAGCACCCTCAAAGCCACCCTCCGCGCCGACATGACCACCGCCATGAAGGCCAAGGACACCCTGCGTCTGAAGACGCTGCGGATGGTCCTCGCCGCCATCCAGACCGAGGAGGTGGCAGGCAAGGAAGCCCGCGAACTCAGCGACGACGAAGTCCTCAAGGTGCTCGCCAAGGAGTCGAAGAAGCGCGGCGAGGCCGCCGAAATCTACACCGAGAACGGACGCGGGGAGCTTGCCGCGAACGAGCGTGCCGAAGCGCAGGTCATCGACGGCTACCTGCCCACACCGCTCACCGACGCCGAACTGGCCGACGTCGCCGACACCGCCATCGCCCAGATTGCCGAGGAGCTTGGCGAACGCCCGGGCATGAAGCAGATGGGCCAGGTCATGAAGGCCGCCACCGCCCTCGCCGCAGGCAAGGCCGACGGCTCCCGGATCTCGAAGGCCGTCAAGGACCGCCTCTAGGAGCGCTGCGCGCCTGTGTGCGAATTTTCCCGCGGGGGAAATTCACACACAGGCGGCCCCGCTACCGGGGCAGAGGCAGGAGCGGTAGCGCGGGCAGGTTGGGCAGCTGGATCTGAATCTGGCCCGGGCCCGGGGCGGGAGAAGCCGGCGTCGTCGCCGGAGCCGCCCGCAGCGTGCCGTCACTGACATAGAGCGTGACCGACGACCCGGGCACCGCGGACCCGGCGGGCGACGAGCTGAGCACCGTGCCCTTCGAGCCGTCCCCCGCGGTCGAGACCGCGTTCACGCCGAATCCGGCCGCCTTGAGGGCCGCGGTCGCCTGCGACTCGCTCATCCCCGCGACCTCCGGAACCTGCGCGTTCTGCGAGCCGCGCTGGTACTTCGGATCGATCGGGGGCAGTTCGGTGGGACCGAACTGATCGGCGATCGGCTTCATCGCCTTGAACCAGGCCTGAGCGGGTTCGTTGCCGCCGTAGACGTTGCCGTCGCCGCACTGTCGCAGTGGCGAGGTGCAGATCTCCCGCGGCGTGGGGGAGTCCGCGTACACGTACACGGCGGCCGCCAGGTTGTTCGTGAAGCCCATGAACGCCGACGACATGTGCGACTCGGTGGTGCCGGTCTTGCCCGCCATCGGCAGTGTCCACCCGTTCGCGCCCGCAGCCGCCGCGGACGTGCCGCCCGGCTTGTCGTCCTTGCTCATCGCGTTGGCGAGGGTGTCCGCCAGGCCCGGCTCGACGACCTGTTCGCACGCCTGCTGGGTGATCGAGACGGGCTTGCCGTACCGGTCGTAGATCGAGTCGATCGGTGTCGGCGGGCACCACTTGCCGTGCGAGGCCAGGGTCGCGGCGACGTTCGACAGCTCGAGCGGGTTGATCCACGTGGGACCGAGGGTGAACGAGCCGAGGTTCTGCTGTTTCTGCATGTCGGCCAGCGACTGGCCGTCGCCGTAGCCGGACGTGCCCGGCTGCGCGTACGACCGCATGCCCAGCCGCACGGCCATGTCGACCGTCGGGGTCACCCCGACCGACTCGATCAGCTTGACGAACGCCGTGTTCGGCGACTGTGCGAGCGCATCGGTGACCGACAGCGCCGCCGGGTACTTGCCTGCGTTCTCGACGCAGTAGGTGGCGGCGGGGCAGCCCCGCGCGCCGCCGTTGCCCATTCCCTTCACGTCGACCCGTGACGGCACCTGCAGGACCGCGCTGGTGCCGAGACCCTTCTCCATCGCCGCAGCGGTGGTGAACACCTTGAAGATCGACCCCGCGCCGTTGCCGACCAGGGAGTAGGGCTGCGGCTGCACGGTCTCGTTGATCGCGCCGTTGAGGCCGTAGTTGCGGCTGCTGCTCATCGCAAGCACGCGGTGCTGGTCCTGGCCGGGGTGGATGACGTTCATCACCTGGGCGACGCCGTCGATGTCCGGCCGGGCGGTCGCGGTCAGGGCGGCGTGCGCGGAGTCCTGCACGGAGGGGTCGAGGGTGGTCTTGATCAGCATGCCGCCCTTCTCGACCTGTTCGCGGCTGATGCCCGCGTTCGCCAGGTACTGCAGGGCGTAGTCGCAGAAGAATCCGCGGTCACCGGCGGCGATGCAGCCGCGTGGCAGCGACTTCGGTTCCGGTAGCACCCCGAGCGGCTCCTGCTTCGCCGCGCGGATCTCGTCGGCCCGGTCCGGGATGTTGACGATCATCGTGTCCAGCACGGTGTTGCGGCGCTCGAGCACGCCTTCCGGGTTGGTGTACGGGTTCAGCGCCGAACTGGACTGGACCATGCCTGCCAGCATCGCGGACTGGGTGAGGTTCAGGTCCTTGGCGTCGATGCCGAAATACGTCTGTGCGGCGTCCTGGATGCCGAAGGACGCGTTGCCGAACGGGACCAGGTTCAGGTACCGGGTGAGGATCTCGTCCTTGGTGAGCTTCTTGTCCAGCGTCAGCGCCATCCGGATCTCACGGATCTTGCGTGCCGGCGTCGTCTCGATCGCGGCGCGGCGCTCGGCGTCGGTCTTCGCGACAACCAGCAGCTGGTAGTTCTTCACGTACTGCTGGTCGATGGTCGAGGCGCCCTGCTGGACCTGACCGCTGGTGGTGTTGGTGAGGAAGGCCCGCACCGTGCCCTGCCAGTCGACCCCCTTGTGGTCCGCGAAGCGGCGGTCCTCGACAGAGACGATCGCCAACTTCATGTCGTTGGAGATCTTGTCGCTCGGAACCTCGAATCGGCGCTGCTCGTACAGCCACGCGATGGGGTTGCCCTCGACGTCGACCATCGTCGACACCGCGGGCACGTCACCCTCGACCAGTTCGGCCGAGACGTTGTCGACTGTGTCGGCGGCGCGGTTCGAGACCATGCCGAACCCGCCCGCCAGGGGGAACATCACACCCGCAAGGAGGGCGCCGGCCAGGGCCGTGCATCCAGCGAGTTTCGCGACTGTTTTTGCGATGGGCACTACGACAGGGTACGTGTCCTGTGTGCTCCCGCTCCCAGAGCAACCAGCCGATTCGATCTGGATGCACGTCCGTACCAAAAAAGTGGGTCGGGCATCTTGCGCAGACCGTTATACATTGCCTAAATTGTGACCCAGTGTGATTCAGATAACACTAGATCGGGAATGTGGTGCGTCTCGCCCATGCTAGGGCGGATGCGGGCACTTTCCGGAGCGTCAGCGAGGGCGACGCTTGTACTGCAGGAGGGGCAGAAGATGACCGTGACCACCCCGGGTCGCCGGTTGGACGTTGAAGAGGCTGAGGCGCGCATTGCGTGGGTTACGCAGGCACGATGCCGCACGGTCGATCCTGATCAGTTGTTCGTTCGCGGAGCCGCGCAGCGCAAGGCGGCCACCATCTGTCGGCACTGCCCGGTGCTGATGCAGTGTGGAGCGGACGCGCTGGACAACAGGGTCGAATTCGGAGTGTGGGGCGGCATGACCGAGCGTCAGCGCCGCGCACTCCTCAAGCAGCACCCCGAGGTGGAGTCGTGGGCCGACTTCTTCTCGGCACAGCGAAACCAGGCGTCTGTCGTCTGAATCCCTGTCATCCGAACGGATGAATCTTCGGCCGCCGGCCGGGATCTGACACTCAGGTCCCGGCCGGTGTGCTGTGTGCGGCGGTCGCGGTGGCGACATCACGGCTCGTGCATGCGGAAATCCGCGAAATCGAACCCCGGTACCACGACGCAGCCGACCAGTGCCGCCTCGTCGCCGACCGGCTCGGCGCGCTGCCAGTGTCCGGGCGGCACCACCAGTTGCGGGTGCTGTCCGGCGGCGACGTCGGGGCCGAGGAGCCGGCTCTCCGGCCGGCCGGGTGCGGGGCCGTCTCCGCCGAGGTCGAGTCGTAGTGGGCTCCCGCGGTGGTGGAACCACAGTTCCGCACCGCGCACGGTGTGCCAGGCGGATCGCTGGCCGGGCAGGAGCAGGAAGAGGATCGCCGTGCCTGCCGCCCGGTCGCCGGGATAGCCGTCGGGCAGTGCCGACGCGGGGAGTGTGGTGTCGCTGCGCCAGGTCTCGCGGTACCAGCCGCCTTCGGGGTGGGGTACCAGGTTCAGGTGCTCCGCCCACGCGGGTGGCTGGGTCATCCGGTGATCCTCGCAGCTCGACCCGGTTCGTGCAGCGCAGTCGTCGCCTCCGAAGAGTATGCTTGCCGATAGGCAACTATCTTCGGAGGCGCACACCCGTGACCCATCTCCCCACCGAGGACGAGATCACCCGGCTCAAGATCGCACTGGCCCGCATCTCCCGGATCGTCGATCGTCGCGTGTCCGGAGGTGGGCTCACCCGCACGCAGCTGTCGGTGCTCGGCACCGCCGCCCGGCTCGGACCGCTCGGTCTCGGCGCGCTCGCCGAGACCGAGGGACTGAACCCAACCATGCTCTCGCGGGTGGTCGGCAAGCTCGAGGGGGACGGCCTGCTCCGGCGCAGCGCCGACCCCGCGGACCGGCGCGCGGCCCGGGTGCAGGTCACCGAGGACGGGGAGGCACTGCACCGCCGGCTGCGCAGTGAGCGCACCCAACTGTTCGCCGACGCCCTCGGTCGCCTGCCCGACGAGGACGCCGACGCGGTGGTCGCGGCGCTGCCCGCCATCGAGGCGCTGGCCCGGGAGATCGCGACGACCGCGTCGTGACCACCCTCGCCGAGTTCCGCCGCGACACGTTCTCCTCGCTGGCCGTCCCCAACTACCGGATCTACTTCGGCGGTCAGGCGGTGTCGATGATCGGCACCTGGATGCAGTCCGTCGCACAGTCCTGGCTGGTGCTGCAGCTGACCGGGTCGGGCACCGCGCTGGGATCGGTGGTGGCACTGCAGACCCTGCCGGTGCTGCTGTTCGGTCCCTACGGCGGCGTCGTCGCGGACCGGCTCGACAAGCGCAAGCTCATGATCGGCCTGCAGACGATGATGGGTCTGCTTGCCCTGATCCTGGGCGTGCTCACGGTCACCGACACCGTCGAGCTGTGGCACGTGTACGTGCTCGCGTTCCTGCTGGGTCTGAACAACAGCTTCGAAAACCCCGCCCGCCAGTCCTTCGTGCTCGAGATGGTCGGGCCCGAGGATCTGCGCAACGCCGTCAGCCTCAACTCGGTGCTGGTCAACGCCGCGCGCGCGATCGGTCCCGCGATCGCGGGCCTCGTCATCGCCACCGGCGGACTCGGCATCTGTTTCCTGCTCAACGCACTCAGCTTCGTCGCCGTGGTGGCGTCCCTGGTTCGGCTCGACGTCGCCGCGCTGCGCCCGTCCCCGCCGGCGCCCCGCGAACCCGGGCAGCTGCGGGAGGGCCTGAGCTACGTCGCCCGCACACCGGGCCTGCTCGTGCCGCTGCTGATGATGGCGCTGGTCGGCTGCCTCGCCTACGAGTTCCAGGTGGTCCTTCCCGTACTCGCCCGGGACACGTTCGGCGGCGACGCCAGCGTGTACGGGTTCATGACCGCCGCGATGGGGGTCGGTGCGGTGCTCGGCGGCCTGTTCGTCGCGGCCCGCGGACGGACCGGAATCCCGGCACTGATCGCGTCGGCGGCCCTGTTCGGCGTCGTCATCGGCGCGGCGGCACTCGCCCCGACGTTGTGGCTCGCGCTGGTGCTCCTGGTCTGCGTGGGCGCCGCCAGCGTCGGGTTCCTGTCGGTCGGCAACAGCACCCTGCAACTCGAGGCGGCGCCGCACATGCGCGGGCGGGTGATGGCGTTGTGGTCGGTGGCGTTCCTCGGGTCCACCCCGGTCGGCGGGCCGATCGCCGGTGCGGTCGCCGAGCACTTCGGCGGACGGGTGGGCCTGCTGATGGGCGCGGTCGCGTGTCTGGTCGCCGCCGGACTGGGCACCCTCGTGGTCCGGCGCGACCGTCGGACCGAGCCGGAACCCGCCCCGGTGCCCGAGCCCGTCAGCCCCGACCGGTCAGCTGATCGGCAACCGCCCGCAGCGCCTCCAGATCGGACACCTCGAACGGAAGCGACGGCACCCCGACCACCGGAACCCGCGGATGCGCCCCGGTGAACCGGCCCAGCAGGCGCAGCTCGCGCTGAGCGGTCCGGGCGCGCTCCGCGTGGATCCGCAGGACGGCCACGGTCATCGGGTGCTCGCCCCGCTTCTTGAGCACATCGGCAGCCGCGACCGCGTGATCGGCCGGTAGCGCGCTCAGCGTCGGGTGGGTTCGGTTGAGGACCAGGCCCGCGAGGGGCATCCCCTCCGAGGAGAGCCGCTCGACGAAGAACGAGGCTTCCCGCAGGGCGTCCGGCTCCGCGGTGGCGACGACGACGAAATGCGTGCCCTGCGCGCGCAGCAGTTCGTATGTGTGCGCGGCCCGTTCCCGGAACCCGCCGAACATCGACTCGAACGACTGCACGAACGCCGAGGCATCCGAGAGCATCTGGCTGCCGACGATCGTCGAGACCGCCCGCAGCGCCAGCCCCATCGCGCCGGTGACCAGGCGCCCGATCCCGCGTCCCGGCGCCGACAGCAGCCGGATCATCCGTCCGTCGAGGAAGGATCCGAGTCGTTGCGGCGCGTCGAGGAAGTCCAGCGCGTTGCGCGACGGCGGCGTGTCCACGACCACCAGATCCCACTCGTCGCTGGCGGCGAGTTGGCCGAGCTTCTCCATCGCCATGTACTCCTGCGTCCCGGAGAACGAGGTGGCGACGGTCTGGTAGAAGGGGTTCGCCAGGATCTGCTGCGCCTTCTCCGGGGAGGAGTGCTCGAGCACCATGTCGTCGAAGGTGCGGCGCATGTTCAGCATCATCGCGTGCAGTTCGCCGGTCGCGCCCGGTCCGAGCTGCACCGGCTGCGGCGTGTTGTCCAGGTCCTGCACCCCCAGGGCCTGGGCCAGCCGACGGGCCGGGTCGATCGTCAGCACGACCACCCGCCTGCCCTCCTCGGCGGCGCGCAACGCCATCGCCGCCGCCGTCGTCGTCTTCCCGACGCCACCGGATCCGCAGCAGACCACGATCCGCGCGGCCGGATCGGTGAGGATCGCGTCGACGTCGAGTGCCGCGGTCATCGGACGCCCTGCTCGGCGAGCTGCTCGGCCAGCTCGTAGAGCCCGCCGAGGTCGACTCCGTCGGTCAACGCGGTCAGGTGCAGCCGGGCCACGTCGAGCTTGTCGAGTTCGACCGCGCTGTCGTCCTGGGCGGCCAGCGTCGACGCGTGCTCGATCGTCTCGGTGAGCAGTCCCGCGAAGTCGTCGTCGGAGAGGGTGATCCCGACCGCGTCGAGGCCGGCACGGACGGCGGCGGCGTCGACGGTGCCCGCCGCGGCGGCCGCCATCGTGTCCGGCGGCAGATACGCGGTGTTGGAGCGGTTGACGATCACCGTGCCCAGGCGCAGGTCGGCGCCCTCGAGTTCCTCGACCGCGTCCGCGGTCTCCTGCACGGGCAACGCCTCGAGCAGCGTCACCAGGTGCACCATCGTCTCGTCCGAGTGAAGCAGCCGCACCACGCCCTCCGACTGCGAATGCACCGGGCCGCCCTTCGCGAGATCGGACATCGCCTTCGTCACGTCCAGGAAGCTACCGATCCGGCCCGTCGGCGGGGAATCGACCACCACCTCGTCGTAGACGGGCACCCCGTTGCGGTCGGAACGGACGACGCACTCCTTGATCTTGCCGGTGACCAGCACGTCGCGCAGGCCCGGCGCAAGGGTGGTCGCGAACTCGATCGCGCCCATGCGTTTCATCGCGCGGCCGGCGAAGCCCAGGTTGTAGAACATGTCCAGGTATTCGAGGAAGGCGGTCTCGATGTCGAGGGCCAGCGCGAACACCTCGCCACCGCCGTCCGCGGTGGCGATCTTGGTCTCGGTCGGCGGCAACGGTGGGACGTCGAAAAGCTGCGCGATGCCCTGCCTGCCCTCCACCTCCACGAGCAGCACTCTCCGGCCGCCCGCGGCCAGGGCCAGCGCCAACGCCGCCGCAACGGTCGACTTTCCGGTTCCGCCCTTGCCGGAGACGAAATGCAGCCGGGCCTTGTCGGCCTTGGCCGGCCACTCGTAGGCGGGTGCGTTCGCAGGTGCTGCCACTCCCCGAGCCTATAAGTCGCGGCCGTGAATCGTTGTGCGACCGGCCCCTGACACGACGGCGCAGGGCGGCGGGCGCGGGCACTAGGCTCACCGGCATGAGCGAATTGACTACGTGGGAGTACGCGACCGTCCCGCTGCTGACCCATGCGACCAAGCAGATCCTCGATCAGTGGGGCGGGGACGGCTGGGAGCTCGTCACCGTGCTGCCCGGCCCGACGGGCGAGCAGCACGTGGCCTACCTCAAGCGTCCGAAGGGCTGAGCGCGATGGCGGACTGGAAGGCGCGGCTGGCCGATCTCGGTGTCGCACTGCCCGCGGTGGCCGCACCCGTCGCGGCATATGTGCCTGCGGTGCGGACCGGTGATCTCGTGTACACGTCCGGTCAGTTGCCGTTCGTCGACGGTTCGCTGCCGGTCACGGGCAAGGTCGGTGGGCCGGTCGACGCGGATACCGCGAAGGAGGCCGCCCGCACCTGTGCGCTGAACGCGCTGGCCGCGATCGACGCCCTGGTCGGGCTCGATTCGGTGGTCCGCGTCGTCAAGGTGGTCGGATTCGTCGCGTCCGCCGAGGGGTTCACCGGGCAGCCGGGCGTCGTCAACGGCGCGTCCGAGTTCCTCGGCGAGGTGTTCGGGGATGCCGGCGTGCACGCGCGCTCCGCGGTCGGGGTCGCGGAGCTGCCGCTGGGCGCCCCGGTCGAGGTGGAGCTCATCGTCGAGGTCCGCTGACCGGCAACGACTCTCGTCGGCCCGTCCACTGCACACAGGTGGGCGGGCCGACGTCGTCTCCGCTCCGGACCGCGCAGCACCGGAGGGCCGAGGAGGCCGGAATCCGCGTCCGTAGAGTGTGCCCATGACCCTCGGACATCCGGCTTACGCCCAACTGCGACAGGTCACCCCGATCGCGGCGGTGATGTTGGAGAACAACCCCGGGATGATGACCCTCGACGGCACCAACACCTGGATCCTCCGAGCACCGGGGCGGGAGGAGTGCGTGGTCGTCGACCCCGGCGAGGCCGACGAGGAGCACCTGCGGCGGGTCGCGGAGGTCGGGCCGGTCGCGCTGACCTTGATCACCCATCGGCACCACGACCACACCGACGGCATCGACCGATTCGTCGAGATGACCGGCAGTCCGGTGCGCGCCGTCGACCCGTCGCTGCGCAGACACACCGACGCCGGCCTGCCCGACGGGGAGCTGATCGAGGAGGTCGGGCTCGCGATCCGGGTACTGCGGACCCCCGGGCACACCAAGGACTCGACGTCCTTCGTGATCGAGGGGGAGGGGTCGGTGCTCACCGGCGACACCATCCTCGGTCGCGGCACCACCGTCCTGGACTCGACCGACGGCGATCTCGGCGACTACCTCTCGTCGTTGCGGTCGCTGATCGACCTGGGTTCCGGTCGGACGGTGCTGCCCGGGCACGGGCCGGACCTGCCCGACGTGCAGGCGGTCGCCGAGCAGTACCTGGCGCATCGAGAGGAGCGGCTCGAGCAGGTTCGGTCCGCGCTCGAGGTTCTGGGCGACGACGCCGCCGTCCGCACGGTGGTCGAGCACGTGTACTCCGATGTCGACCCGAAGCTGTGGCCGGTGGCCGAGCAGTCGGTGCGCGTGCAGCTCGACTACCTGCGACGCTGACTTCGCGATCCCGCACAGCGAGATTCGCAGAAAATGTGTGGGACATCACAGAAACGCTGTTGGTCGACGAATGTGCGCTGGTGGGGGCGGTGTCGCTCGAACGGAGGACGCCGCGGGCCCGGGTGGTGCGGGTTTCTCGGGCTGCGGGAGGTCGTGAGGGACGGTACATATCTGTCCGGCATCGCATTGCGTTGCGGTGCGTAACCCCCTCACAAACGCAAGGAGCAGTACACGTGGGATCCCTCGAAAACCTCGCTGACGAGAACGGCATCGTGCAGCTGATCGGCATGTTCGGCACCATCTTCCAGCTCGATCTCGGCAGCTCCGACAACGGCGGCACCCCCGCCTGAGTGCTGTCCCCACATCGTCGGCGGTGAGTGCGTGAGGGTGCCCCGAGGGGGGCGGTAGTTCGAGCACACGATCCGGCCGTCGAACAGCAGAAGGGCCCCAGTCCCAGCCCGGGACCGGGGCCCTTCTCCTGTCCAGGGTGCCTCGAGCGGGACCCGGCGGCATGTGCGGTCGGTCGGCCGCGGTCCGACGAAAAGAGCCGCCCACCCCGACAGCGGGGTGGGCGGCTCTCTCTTGCGTCTGCGCTGTGTCAGCGGGCGCGCCGCGCGAGACGCTCGGAGTCGGAGATGAGGACGCTCTTGCCCTCCAGCCGGATCCAGCCGCGGTGGGCGAAGTCCGCCAGCGCCTTGTTCACGGTCTCGCGGGAGGCGCCGACGAGCTGGGCGATCTCCTCCTGGGTGAGGTCGTGGGTGACGCGCAGGGAGCCGCCCTCCTGGGTGCCGAACCGCTGGGCCAGCTGCAGCAGCGCCTTCGCCACACGGCCGGGAACGTCGGTGAAGATCAGGTCGGCCAGGTTGTTGTTGGTCCGGCGCAGGCGGCGGGCGAGAACCCGAAGCAGCTGCTCGGCGATCTCGGGCCGCTGGTCGATCCACGACTTGAGGGCGTCGCGGTCCATGCTCACCGCCCGCACGTCGGTGACCGTGGTGGCCGTCGACGTGCGCGGACCCGGGTCGAAGATCGAGAGCTCACCGAACATGTCGGAGGGGCCCATGATCGTCAGCAGGTTCTCGCGGCCGTCGGGGGAACGGCGTCCGAGCTTGATCTTGCCGGACACGATGATGTACAGGCGGTCGCCCGGCTCACCCTCGTTGAAGATGACGTGCCCACGGGGGAAATCGACGGGCTGTAGCTGCTTGACCAGCGCGGCAACCGCCGAGGGCTCGACTCCCTGGAAGATACCGGCTCTGGCCAGGACCTCGTCCACGTGCGCTCCTTCATCGGAAAAATCGGTGTGGTGGGCGCCACCCTGTGGGGCGGACGTCCACCGGCTCGGCACGTGTGGACGTGCCGACTGTTCGTTGACTTCGATCGAAGTCTATCGTCCCGAACTCGAACAGTAGTGATCGGCGCCACGCCCTGCGCGTCGAGCGAATGCCGGGTACCCGGTCGCAGCGGAGCTCGCGGTCAGCTGGCGCGTCGTTCGGTCAGGTCTTCGTGGTCGTCGAGGGCCCCCCGCCTGCGGCGGAGGTGGAAGCGGGCCAGCGCCCGAGGCAGTCCCTCTTGAGCGAGGGTGGCCACCTCCGCGTGGCTCGCCTTGTCGAGGAATTCCTCCACCTCCTGCTCACGCACCGTGAGCCGGCGCAGCCGGAATTCCACCCGCTCCGTCGCCAGCGCAAACAGCATGAGCAGCACTGGGAAGAGCACCACAGCGAGACCTTGCATACGGGGCAGTAAACACCGCCAATGTCTCAGAAGCGAAACGATGCGACGGCGGGTGTCGGGGCCGTCCGTAGAGTTGGACGGGTGTCGACCACTGTTTCCCAGACCCCGGCGAGGGGCCGCGCGGCGTCGCCCGCCGGGGGCCCGAAGCGGGACGAGACCCGGCTCGGTCTCGTCCGCCGGGCACGCCGGATGAACCGGCGCCTCGCGGAGGCGTTCCCGCACGTCTACTGCGAGCTCGATTTCAGCACCCCGCTCGAGTTGTCGGTGGCGACGATTCTGTCCGCGCAGTGCACTGACGTGCGGGTTAACCAGGTGACGCCGGCCTTGTTCGCCCGGTATCGGACGGCTGCCGACTACGCCGGAGCCGATCGGGCGGAGCTCGAGGAGTACATCCGAACGACCGGCTTCTACCGCAACAAGGCGAACTCGATCATCGGGCTCGGGCGGGCTCTGGTGGAACGATTCGACGGCGAGGTTCCGGGGAACATGACCGATCTGGTCAGCCTGCCCGGGTTCGGTCGCAAGACCGCGAACGTCGTCCTCGGGAACGCCTTCGATGTGCCGGGAATCACCGTCGACACCCATTTCGGGCGCCTGGTGCGGCGGTGGGGCTGGACCGCCGAGGAGGACCCCGTCAAGGTCGAGCGCGCGGTCGGCGAACTGATCCCTCGGAAGGAGTGGACCCTGCTCTCGCACCGGGTGATCTTCCACGGGCGGCGGGTCTGCCACGCGAAGAAGCCGGCCTGCGGGGTGTGCGTCCTGGCGAAGGACTGCCCGTCGTACGGCGCCGGACCGACCGATCCGAGTGTTGCCGCCGCTTTGGTCAAGGGACCCGAGACCGAACACCTCCTCGACCTGGCGGGTCGGTGAACCGGGGCGTGCACATCTCGAACACGGGCCGGTGGAGCCTGGCTGCCCTTGTCGTGGTCGCCGCGCTGGCGGTCGCGATCTGGCCACGCGGAGGCGACGAGCCCACGACCCGCAGTTACGCCGACTACCGGAGCGGCGGTGCCACGCCGTCCGCGGTCGAACGGGTCGCCGGTGACACCGACGAGGCGCTGGCCGGTCCGCGGGCCGCGGCGGCGCTGGCTCCCTGCCCGACGCCCGTCCCCGGTACCACCGCGTCCGGGCCGCTTGCCGGCATCGAGCTCGGTTGCATCGGCGACGGCGGCCGGATCGACGTCGGCGCCGCCCTGGCCGGCAAGCCCGCACTGGTGAACCTGTGGGCCTACTGGTGCGGTCCGTGTGCGAAGGAACTGCCCGCGCTCGACGAGTACGCGCGCCGGGCCGGCGACGCGGTGACGGTGTTGACGGTCCATCAGGACCCCAAGGAGGGAAATGCGTTGTCCGCGCTGACCGAGTACGGCGTCCACCTGCCCGGCGTCCAGGACGGGGCGGGGCGGATCGCGGCCGCGGTCGGGGCACCGAAGGTGCTGCCCGTCACCGCGCTCGTCCGCGCTGACGGCACGGTCGCGGCCGTGCTGCCGCAACCGTTCGACGACGCCGACCAGATCGCCGCCGCGGTCCGCGAGCACCTGGGTGTCGTGTCGTGACCCGAACCGAGCATCCCGCCCCGGAATGGCTGCAGCGTGTCGTCACGTTGCCGCCCGGCGACGACCACGCGATCAACCCCGTCCTGCGCCGGCGCGCCCCCAGCGGGGCGAAGGTGCGGGACGCGTCCGTCCTGGTTCTGTTCGGCGGTTCGGAGGAGGCCGATCCGGTCAGCCTCGGCGGGCTGCCGGAGAACGCGGACGTGCTCCTGACCCAGCGCGCGGCGACGCTGCGCCAGCACAGCGGCCAGGTCGCCTTCCCCGGTGGTGCCGCCGACCCCGAGGACGACGGGCCCATCGCGACGGCCTTGCGTGAGGCGGAGGAGGAGACCGGTCTCGACCCGTCAGGTGTCCGATCGCTGGCGGTTCTGCCCGGGATCTTCGTGCCGCCGTCCGGTTTCGACGTCACGCCCGTGGTGGCCTACTGGGACCGGCCCACTCCGGTGCGTCCGGTCGACCATGCCGAAACCGCCCGGGTCGCGCGAGTGCCGGTCCGGTCCCTGCTGGACCCCGAGAACCGGTTCATCGTCGAGCACCGGCTCGGCTACCGGGGGCCGGCGTTCCAGATCGACGGTTTCCTCATCTGGGGTTTCACCGCAGGCGTCCTCGCGGGGCTGATCGCGGTCTCAGGGTGGGAGATCGAGTGGGACCGCCGTGACGTGCGGGATCTCGACGTGACGCTCGCCGAGCTCGATGCCGGTGTGGTGGAGGTGCACGAGCGGTGACGGGGTCGACCTGGATCGATATCGCCGTCCTGGCCATCGCGGTGCTCGCCGCGACGTCGGGGTGGCGGCACGGCGCGGTGGCGTCCGCCCTGGCCTTCCTCGGTGTGGTCCTCGGTGCGGTCGCCGGCATCCTCATCGCCCCACACGTGCTCGTGCACGTCGACGGGGGACGGGCCCGCGTGCTGGTCGGGATCCTGCTGATCATCGGGTTGGTGATCGTCGGTGAGGTGGCGGGCATGGTGCTCGGCCGCGCCGCCCGCGGAAGTATGCACAGCCCGGTCGCCCGGTCCGTCGACAGTGTCGTCGGGGCGGGTCTGCAGGGCGCCGCGGTGCTCGTCGCGGCGTGGCTGCTGGCGATCCCGCTGACGGCGTCGTCGCAGCCCGAGGTCGCCGCTGCGGTTCGTGGGTCGAAGGTGCTCACCCAGGTCGACGACGTGGCGCCGGACTGGATGCGCCGGCTGCCGAGCGATTTCTCGGCGCTGCTCGACACGTCCGGGTTGCCGGACGTGATCGGCCCGTTCGGCCGCACCCCGATCGCGGTCGTGGATCCCCCGAACGCGGCGATCGCGCAGGGCCCGCTCGCGGCCCGGCTGCAGCCGAGCGTGCTGCGGGTGCGAGGGGTGGCACCGAGCTGCCAGCGTGCGCTGGAGGGGTCCGGGTTCGTCGTTGCGCCCGAGCGAGTGATGACGAACGCCCACGTCGTGGCAGGTACGAGCCAGGTGGTCGTCGACGGCGCGGACGGCCCGCTCGACGCGACCGTCGTCCTGTTCGACCCGAAGGTGGATGTCGCGGTGCTCGACGTGCCGGGTCTCGACGCCGAGGCGCTGCAGTTCGCGCCCGAGCCCGCCGAGTCCGGCTCCGACGCCCTGGTGCTCGGGTATCCGGGCGGCGGCCCGTTCACGGCCAGCGCCGCGCGGATCCGCGAGACGTTGGACCTGAGCGGACCCGACATCTACCGGGCCTCCGACGTCACCCGCGAGGTCTACACGGTGCGTGGGTCGATCAGGCAGGGCAACTCGGGCGGGCCGCTGGTCGACGACCAGGGCCGCGTCCTCGGCCTGGTGTTCGGCGCGGCCGTCGACAACAGCGACACCGGGTTCGCGCTGACCGCAGCCGAGGTGTCCCGCCAGCTCGAGCAGTCCGGCTACGCCGCCGATTCCGTCGACACCGGCGCCTGCATCCTCTAGCGCGGCCGCGCCGCCCCAGAGTGATCCTCACCCTTCGCGGGGTGAGGATCACTCACGGGCGGGGAGCGCCTCGATCAGTGCGGCGGTCACGTTGTCGGGGCGTTCCCAGTGCGGGTAGTGACCCGCACCGGGAACGGTGTGCAGGTGTCGGTGCGGTGCCCAACGGGTGTCCGAGCGCAACGTCGACCGCAGCACGTAGGGGTCGGCATCGCCGTGAATCTGCAGTACCGGGACGCGGAGCGGCTGGTCCATCGCGGTCATGAACCGTCGGCCGTCGGGTCGCCACTGGCTGCGGAACGCCCAGCGCTGATACTCGAGGCCGCAGTGCGCGGCGCCGGGGATCTGGATGGCCGAGCGGGATCGCGCCAGGATCTCGTCGAACTCACCGCCGGTCGTCCGACCTGCCGGTCCGCTGCGACGGCGGAGCAGGCGCTCGACCTCCGCGCCGTCGTCGCGGGTCAGGCGCCGCTCGGGTCGCCACGGCAGCTGACAGGCGAGGAACGACGGCAGAAACGCGGATCGTTGCGCCCGTTTCCGAATGACCGCCCGCTTGAGAGCGATCGGATGCGGGGAGGCGATCAGCGCGATGGACCGCACCACCCGCGGATGCAGGACGGCGGTCGCCCAGCAGACGAGCCCGCCGTCCGCGTGGCCGACCAGCGTCGCCTCGGTGTGCCCCAGGGCCCGGATCAGCCCGGCCACGTCTCCGGCGAGGGTCCAGCCGTCGTAGCCGCGGGGCGGCTTGTCGGTGTCCCCGTAGCCGCGCAGGTCCAGTGCCACGGTGTGGTATCCGGCGTCGGCGAGCGCGGTCAGCTGGTGGCGCCAGGTCCACCAGAAGTCCGCGAACCCGTGCAGCAGCACCACCAGCGGCGCGTCGGGTTCGGTCGGTCCGGCCTCGACGGCGTGGAAGCGGATGCCGTTGGCGCGCACGTCACGGTGCCGCCATGGTCCGTCGAGGCGGACGGTCGACGGGTCGGGAGCATTCACGGCGACGTCGCGTCAGGGTGTGGTGCGGCGGGCGTACTCGCCGGGGGTGTATCCGCCGGAGCCGGTCGTGGACTCGGACGTGGTCGGCAGCACGGACGCGGCCTGACGCAGCGAGTCGATGGTCTTCTCCGGCGCCCGGAGTTTGCGGACCCGGAGGTACCCGAACAGTGCCAGCACCCCGGTGACCACCAGCATCAGAAGGAACACGATCAGGAAGGCCAGCCAGCGGGCGACCCAGAGGTCGAGCAGTTCGGCGAGGAAGAAGAAAAAGAAGAACGCGCTGAACACCAGCACGGCGAGCGCAAGGATGAAGAACAGCGACCCCTGCAGGCCCTTCTTCACCTCACCGGTCACCTCCGCCTTGGCCAGCTCGACCTCGGCCCGGACCAGGGTGGAGACCTGCGCGGTCGCGTCTTTGACCAGGTTGCCGATGCTGGCGGTGCCGGGGGCGTGTGCGTCGACATCGGTCAGCGGGATCGACGAGATGGTGTTCGGCACCCCGTTTCCGGTCCTGCCGGTGCGGTCGCTGATGCTCACGTCGTAGCCCCTCCGTTGTCGTCGCCTCGTGGCCGGTGATCGATGGCGGCACGCGCCTGGTGGACGCGTCCCCGGCGCAACAGTAGCGCCGACCCGATCAGTGACGCAGCCAAGGAGGTGAGCAGGACCGCGACCTTGGCCTTGTCCTGTTCCGCGCCCTCGAGTGCGAGTTCGGTCACCAGAAGGCTAACGGTGAATCCGATCGCGCCGAGCACCGACAGCGCGAACATGTCTCGAAATCCGAGTCCGGTCGGTTTGACGGCGATGCCGAAACGCACCGCCACCCACGACACCCCGAAGATTCCGGTGATCTTCCCGAGGAACATTCCGAGGATGATCGCGAGCGTCAGCCGGTCGGTCAGCAGTGTCCCGAGGACGTCGCTGTTGATCGGCACGCCCGAGGCGAACAGCGCGAACAGTGGCACGCACAGTCCGGCGGACCAGGGCTGGAGGCGGTGCTCGAGGCGCACCGCCGGGGCGTCGGCTTCACCGGGGTCGGGCCGCACCCGGGTCAGGACGCCGAGCAGGACGCCGGCGATCGTGGCGTGGATCCCCGCCTGGTGCACGCAGTACCAGGTCAGCAGCGCGAGTGGGACGTACAGCCACGGGCTGGTCAGCCTGCGGTGCTGGGCGAACCAGTAGCCGGCGGCGCATGCCAGGGCGCCGAGCAGCCAGGCGAAGGCGATCGTCGTGGTGAACACGGTGGCGATGATGGCGATGGCGAGCAGGTCGTCGACGACTGCGAGGCTGAGCAGGAACACTCGTGCACCCGCCGGGATTCGTGACCCAGTCAGGGCGAGGACGCCGAGGGCGAATGCGATGTCGGTCGCGACGGGAATCGCCCAGGCCTGCTCGATCCCGGGCGTGCCCCACCCGACGGCGAGGGTTATCAGTGCCGGGGTGATGACACCGCCGACCGCGGCGACGATCGGTAACAGGGCCTTCTTGCGATCTGAGAGTTCGCCCACGACCAGTTCGCGTTTGAGCTCGAGGCCGGCGACGAAGAAGAAGATCGCGAGCAGACCGTCCTGAACCCAGGCTCCGACCGTCAGGTGCAGGTGGAGTGCCTCGGGGCCGATCTGGAAGTCGCGCAGGCCCGTGTATGCGGCCGCCCACGGGGAGTTCGCCCAGATCAGCGCGATCGCGGCGGCCGCAAGCAGGATCGAACCGCCGATGGTTTCGGTCCGCAGGTAGCGGGACAGTTCGGAGCGCAGTGTCTGGATCAAGGTCTCTCCTGGTACGGGCATGCAGGGGCACGTGCCGACCAGACTTCCCGGCGCTCCGAGTGGATTTTATCGCGACCTTGACGGTGCTCGGTGCAACGACCCCACCAAGATCATTTTGCTTTGCTAACTACTTCGGTGGTGAAATTCCTAGGAGATGGACGCGAAGTGTCCACATATTGGAATCGATAGTGAGTTCGTGCAGGAGCCGGCCCGATGACCCAGACCCGAGACGATGCGATCCCGACCACCGAGGAAAAGGTGGAGGCCGTTCCACGCAGCCGCATCGTGGTGGCCAGCATGGTCGGCACGTCGATCGAGTTCTACGACTTCTACGCGTACGCGACCGCCGCCGTCTCGGTGTTCCCGCACCTGTTCTTCCCGAAGGGCAACGACACCACCGCGTTGCTCGCATCGCTCGCGACGTTCGGTCTGGCCTTCGTGGCGCGGCCGCTCGGTTCGGTCCTCTTCGGGCACTACGGCGACCGGATCGGTCGCAAGGCCACTCTCGTCGGTTCGCTGCTGACGATGGGCATCGCCACCTTCGTCATCGGCTTGCTGCCGACCTACCACGCCGCAGGCATTCTGGCCCCTGCGCTGCTCGCGTTGATGAGGTTCTGCCAGGGCCTCGGCCTCGGTGGCGAATGGTCGGGTGCCGCACTGCTCGCGACCGAGACCGCGAAGCCCGGCAAACGGGCGTGGGCGGCGATGTGGCCGCAGCTCGGTGCGCCGATCGGCTTCTTCCTCGCCAACGGGCTGTTCCTGATCATCACGCTGTTCATGAACCACGACAACGGCGACCCCGATCTGGCCGGCGCGTTCCTGTCCTGGGGCTGGCGGATCCCGTTCCTGCTCAGCGCGGTCATGGTGATCCTGGGCCTCTACGTCCGGCTGCGGCTCGAGGAGACACCGGTCTTCGCTCGGGCCGTGGAACGGGGGGAGAAGGTCAAGACCCCGCTTGCGACCGTGTTCAAGACCAGCTGGCGTCAGCTGATCATCGGCACCTTCGTCATGCTCGCGACGTACACGCTCTTCTACATCATGACCACCTGGGTGCTCAGCTTCGGGACCGGGAAGACCGCCGCGGAGGGCGGTACCGGCCTCGGTTTCAAGTACTCGGATTTCCTTGTCCTGCAACTGGTCGCGGTGTTCTTCTTCGCCGCCGGCGTGCCGATCACCGGCTGGCTGTCGGATCGCTTCGGCCGTCGGGTGGTGCTGCTCGTGGTCACCGCCGTGATCATGGTCTTCGGCCTGTCGTTCTCCGTGCTGCTCGGCGCGGAGGGCATGGGTGAAGGCCGGATGCTGCTGTTCCTGATCATCGGAATGTTGTTGATGGGCTTCACCTTCGGGCCGATGAGCGCGGTGCTCCCGGAACTGTTCCCGACCAACGTCCGGTACACCGGCTCCGGCATCGCCTACAACACCTCCAGCATCCTCGGTGCGGCGGTCGCGCCGTTTATCGCCACGTGGCTGGCCACCACCTACGGCGTCGGCTGGGTCGGCATCTACCTGCTCGTCGTTGCCGCACTGACCTTCGTGGCGCTGCTGGTGATGCGCGAGACCAAGGACGAGTCCCTCGACGACGTGAAGTAGTCCCGCTTCGTCAACGGCCGTGGTCAGGCGCCCTCGGGGAACTGCTGGACACAGCTGGTCCGCGGAGCCTGGTACGGGTTGGGCTCCGTGCGCCCGCCGCAGGACCGGCCGTACCGGTTGTAGGTCTGCCACATTGTCTCGGACGCCTTGAGCGTGGTCTGGGTCGTGAGGCTGTCACACGCCTGCATCGACCCGGCCTCGCAGCGTTCGGCGAGGTAGTGGAAGTACCAGTAGCCCCCGCTCGGAGCCGCCGTCGGGGCGGGGAGGCCGGCCGCCGCGGCGCTGGAGTAGGGCGCACCGAGCCCGAGGAGGATCGCGGCCGCGACCGCACAAAGGCGGCCGGCGGAACGGGTGAGTGCGGACATGGCTGACGCTCCCTTCGGTGAAGGGCCTGCCGAAGCGGGTCCGGTTCGTCAACCGAGCGAGCGGTCCACCGTGGTTCCTCGTGCCTGTGGCTTCACGTGCCGGTTCGCGTGTCGTGATGCGGTCGGCGTGCACGGTTGTCGCAGCTCTCGAAGCCTATTACCCGGTCTCGAGGGACGACAAGGTTTACCTGGTTAGAGTCCGGGAGCGGCAGCGGGCAGCAGGATCGAGAAGTGGTCGTGGACCATTTCGTCCACGGGGTTGTCCTGCACGTCCCGGGTCTGCCGCGCCCCGGCGCGGTCATGCGCGAGTCGAGCGAACGCGTCGGCCACGGATTGCAGGACATAGGGCGGCGCGATCACCCGCCCGAAGTGATTCATCGCGACCAGTGAGACCTCGTCCTTCATCGCAGCGAGGCGTGCGGTGCTCGCGGCGAAGTCGGCCAGGTCCGAATCCGGCTCGTGCGCGTAGATCGGTCCCGAGTTGACCGTGTCCCCTCCGAACAGCACTCCGGTGCGGTCGTCGTGCAGGCAGATGCTGTCCGGTGTGTGGCCGGGGGTGTGCAGGATCCGAACCGTGCGATCACCCAGGTCGATGGTCTCGTCGTCGGTGACGGTGCCCGACGGTCGGGGCGGCCGGACCGTCCACGCCGACCGGTCCAATCCGCGGGGGAGTGCGGCCGGCTCACTGTCCACGTCGAACAGGTGCAGGTAGTCGTGGTCGACATCGCGCACCGATGCGGCGGCACGAACGACGCGGTCGTTGTGGTCCAGATAGGCATCGAGGTCGGCTCGATCGGGAGGCGTCGCCAGCGCGGGGAGGCCGGAGGAATGGATGCGGACGTCGTCGAACTCGTGATTGCCGCCGACATGGTCGAAGTGATGGTGCGAGTTGACGACGACGACCGGAGCCGGCGTGAGCTGTTCGATCACCGGTCGGAGGGGGACGAAGCCCATTCCGGTGTCGAGCAGTAGGGCCCGCTCCGAACCGGCGATCAGCCACATCGTGACGTGGCCGGGCTCGGTGATGCTCCAGATGCCGTGCGCAACGGGGCTGACGCGATGCCAGTCGGTCATGGTTCTCCTGTCCGCGGGGCGTGCCGGGCCGGCTCCGCGACACGCGTTCATGGTGACGCGCACCACCATTCCCGTCCAGGGTGCCCCTCTCGTCGCCGCCGACCACGCACTTTCCGCGCCGTCATCGCTGTGACCAGGCGATTTGCGGGAGCGCGGTCGATCACGTAACTTTTGTCGAGTCAGAGCGACACGGACACCGACTCCGCCCCCCCGGGTGAGAGCAAACGAGGTTGGACGAAGGCGCCTGGCGAATCCAGAAGTTTTAGACAGTGATACTGTCTTGGCTTCGACCGCCTTCCGGTTGTGAGTTTCCCGGTTTTGACCGGGTCACTGCGATGGGTTAGGCTGGAACAGTTGCCCCGGAGCGACCGAGAGATAATCTCGGAAGTGATGGTGTGTGCGTGTTCTTTGAGAACTCAACAGTGTGCCGATGAATGTCAGTGCCAAATTATTTGGTACTCCACTCCATCATTTGTATGGGGTGGGT
>NZ_JBSGGS010000016.1:0-99143 GCF_053604015.1 Rhodococcus sp. NPDC004095 | reverse complement strand
CCGTTCGACGCCTACGCCGACAACCGGGACACGGGCGGGTTCATCCTGATCGACCGGCTGACCAACACCACGGTCGGTGCGGGCATGATCGCGCACTCGCTGCGCCGGTCGGACAACATCCACTGGCAGGCCGTGGATGTGAACGCCGAGTCCCGGGCGGTCCTGAACGGTCACCGGCCGCAGGTGCTGTGGTTCACGGGTCTGTCCGGGTCCGGCAAGTCGACCATCGCGAACGAGCTCGAGCGGCAACTGCACGCAAGCGGCTGCCACACCTACCTGCTCGACGGCGACAACGTACGCCACGGTCTGAACCGGGACCTCGGGTTCACCGAGGCCGACCGGGTGGAGAACATTCGGCGGGTCACCGAGGTCGCCCGGCTGATGGCCGATGCCGGGCTGGTCGTGCTGGCGTCGTTCATCTCCCCGTTCCGGGCCGAGCGGGACGCGGCCCGCGAGCTGATCGGCGAGGACCGCTTCTGCGAGGTGTTCGTCGACACCCCGATCGACGTCGCCGAGTCGCGGGATCCGAAGGGGCTGTACAAGAAGGCGCGGCGGGGCGACCTGACGAACTTCACCGGCATCGATTCCCCGTACGAGTCGCCGGAGAACCCCGAGCTGCGAGTCGACACGACCGTGACGACTCCCGCGGAGGCCGCAGTTCAGATTGTCGAGAAGCTCCGCAGCCGCGGCGTCATCGCCTGATCCAGCCCGATTCACCAACCACACCCGAGGAGCGTTCCCTGTGCCCACCCGAGACGAAATCTGTTCGGTGATCGATTCGTACGTCAAGCATCTCGGCGATCACGACGTTGATCAGCTGGTGTCGCTGTTCGCGGCGGACGCGGTCCAGCACGAGCCGCTGGGCATGCGGACCTACACCGGTGTCGACGAGATCCGGGCCTTCGGCACCGAGAACGCGAAGGTGGCGTTCACGGTGAGCCGGTACTCGCCGATCACCGTCACCGGCCGGTTCGCGGCGATGCAGCTCCGCGTGCAGCGCGAGGGCATGCCCGACTTCCTGTCCACCGACCTGTTCGAATTCGGTGAGGACGGGAAGATCGTCTCGCTGAGCGTCGTTCTGGACCCCAAGGCGCAGGTATGACCTTGGGGTTGCAGCCGGTGATGCCGGCGATGCTCGACGGCAAGGTCGTGGTCGTCTCGGGTGTCGGTGAGGGGTTGGGACGCTCGGTCGCCGTGCGCAGCGCGCTCGCCGGTGCCCGGGTCGTCCTGGCCGCGCGGACCGAGTCCCGGCTGACGGAGGTCGCCGACGAGATCCGGGAACTCGGCGGTACCGCGCTGTCCGTGCCGACGGACCTCACCGACGACGCGTCGGTCACGAATCTCGCCGATGCGGCGCTGGCCGAGTTCGGAGCGGTCGACACGGTGGTGCACAACGCTTTCGTGCAGCCGCCGCACGAGCGGCTGCTCGACGCCGAGTTCGAGTCAGTCCGGCAGGGCCTTGACATCAACCTGCTGGCCGCACTCAACCTGACCCGCAAACTCGCTCCCGCACTGGAGAAGTCCGAGGGGTCGATCGTGGTGATCAACTCGATGGTGCTGCGCAACCAGCTGCCGAACTTCGGTGCCTACCGGGTGCAGAAGGCCGGGCTGCTCGCGCTCGCCCGCAGTCTCTCGGTGGAGCTGGGCCCGATGGGTGTCCGAGTGAACTCCGTTGCACCCGGCTATATCTGGGCGCACCGGGTCAAGGCGATGGTCCAGAAGCAGGCAGAGCAGCGCGGCGTCGACCCGGCCGAGGTCTACGCCGAGATCGCGGCAGACACCGACCTGCGCCGGCTGCCGGAACCCGACGACATCGCGAACGCGGTGATCTTCCTGGCCTCCGACCTCGCCCGCGCGATCACCGGGCAGTGCCTGGACGTCAACTGCGGCCACGCACATCACTGATCCACCTTTCGCAAGGATGTAGGAAATGACTCAGGATTACGACGGAATCGGTTCCATCGAGGACCTGCACGCGCAGGCGCGCAAGGAGACCGGCCTCGGCGACTTCGGCAGCGACGAGTACCTAAAGGGCCTGACGGTGCTGCTCGACTCGTTCGAGCGGGAAGCCGACCTCACCCCGCACGGAAAGGTGATCGCCCGCAAGATGATCCTGTCCGCGCTCCGGGGCCGGCTGATCAGCGAGGCTGCGTTCGCGCGGCACCCCGAGCATGTCGACGTTCCGATCGAGCGGCCGATCTTCATGTGCGGACTGACCCGCACGGGCACCACCGCGCTGCATCGCCTGCTCAGCGCCGACCCTGCCAACCAGGGTGTCGAGATGTGGCTGGCCGAGGCGCCGCAGCCCCGTCCCGCCCGTGAGACGTGGTCCGCGAACCCCGATTTCCTCCGCGCCGACGCCTTCTACCGTGCTCGCCAGCAGAACGAGGCGGACCTGATGAAGGTGCACTTCATGGGCGCCGAGGAGGTCGAGGAGTGTTGGCGACTGCTCCAGCAGACGCTGCTGTCGACCTCGTTCGACACCGTGGCGTACGTACCGTCGTACACGGAGTGGCTGGCGAAGCAGGACTGGACCGACACCTACGCCCGGTACAAGAAGAACCTGCAGCTGATCGGTATGAACGATCGTGATCGCCGCTGGGTTCTGAAGAGCCCGAGCCACGTCTTCGCGATCGACGACATCATGAAGGTCTTTCCGGACGCGCTGTTCGTCCGGACCTTCCGCGACCCGCACACCTCGATGGCGTCGACCTTCAGCCTGGCCGAGCAGGGCGGGCACGACATGTCGAAGGCCTTCGACCGCAAGACCATCGGACGGACCCAGTTGGACCTGTGGGCGCGCGGGAACGCGAACTTCCAGGAGGCCCGGGCCCGCCACAATCCGGAGCAGTTCATCGACATCGACTACCGGGACTTCGTGGCCGACCCGATCGGGACGGCCGAGACGGTCTACGACCGGTTCTCCCTGCCGTTCTCCGACGAGGCGCGCCGCGCGGTCGGCGCTGCCCACGAAGCCAGCCTCGCCGACCACCGTCGCCCGTCGCACAAGTACTCGCTAGAAGACTTCGGCATCACCGCGGCCGAGGTCGACGCCAAGTTCGCCGCCGTCTGACCCTTCACCTGGATAGGAATTCACAATGAACGCCACCTGGGAAAAGTTCTGCACCGACCTGCTCGAGGTCGGGAACATCCTGTCGGATCCGATTGTCCCGCAGGACGAGCTCACACAGGCCGAGGGCGTGCGCTATCTGTCACGACTGCTGCGCTACGCGACGATCAACTGCGTCGAGTACACCGACCCGCGGTGGCCGCAGTTCACGTCCGCGCCGAACCCGAACATGATGACCAAGATCGGCGCCGACAACCCGGACAACATCTACATGCGCGCCAACATCTCCGGGAAGTACACCTACCGGATCACCGGAACCCGGGGCACGATCCCGCTGATCACCTTCGGTTCCCGCGTCAACCGCTACCACATCGACGGCACCATGTTGCAGACCGGTGACCTGCACATCCACGACCTCGAGGTCGACGAGAACGGGCGTTTCGAATTCATCGCAAGCGCGGAGAAGCCTGCGGACGGCACTGCGTGGCTGCCGATGGATCCGGAGAGCAACCTCATCTCCGTGCGGCAGACCTACGCGAACCGGCGCGCCGAGGTGCCCGGCGAGCTGTCCATCGAATGCCTCAACCCGGACGGCGAATTCGTTCCGCTGACCGAGGACGAGCTGGGCCAGCGACTGGACCGGGCGATCGGCATGCTGAAGGGCTCGGCCGCCACGTTCCTCGAGTGGTCGCGCGACTTCATGCCGCAGCCCAACGAGATCTTCGACCGCGGGCAGGAGCAGTTCCAGAAGGCCGGCGGCGATCCGACGATCTTCTACTTCCACGGCTACTGGAAGCTCGCCGAGGACGAGGCATGGGTCATCGAGACCGAGGTGCCGAACTGCGAGTACTTCAACTTCGTGCTGCAGAACTTCTGGGTCGAGTCGCTCGACTACAACCGGACGAACATCTACCTCAACAACCACACCGCCAAGCTCAACGACGACGGGACGCTGACCATCGTGGTGGCGGCCAAGGATCCGGGCTACGGCAACTGGATCGACACCGACTTCCACACCGAGGGCACGTGGGCGATGCGCTGGATCAAGGCGGATTCGCACCCGATTCCCACGTCGAAGGTCGTGAAGGTCTGAGGGGCGGCGCAATGAAGTGGTCACTCGCCGCGGCGATGATCGACGCCCGCGACCTGTGCGAGCTCGCACAGGTCGCGGAGGAAGTCGGGTTCGACTCGATCGCGATGCCGGACTCGGTGTTCTACCCGGAGACGGTGTCGGCCGACTATCCGTACACGGCCGATGGCAAACGCATGTGGTCGGGCGAGACTCCGATGCCGGACCCGTTCATCGCGATGACCGCGATGGCCGCGGTCACCGAGCGGCTGCGCTTCTACACCAACGTGCTGAAGTTGCCGCTGCGTGATCCGCTGCTGACCGCCAAACAGATCGCGACCATGGCGGTGATGTCGGGCAACCGCATCGCCGTCGGCGTCGGGCTGTCGTGGATTCCGGAGGAGTTCCGGTTCACCGGTACCGAGATGCGCACGCGAGGTGCGCGCACCGACGAGGCGATCCAGATCGTCAAGGCGGTGTGTGCGGGTGGCGGTCCGCAGTGGGTCGAGTTCCACGGGAAACACTACGATTTCGACCGACTGATGATCAGCCCGGCGCCAGACCTGCCGGTACCGATCTACGTCGGTGGCCACAGCGAGCCCGGCCTGCGCCGCGCTGCGCGTCTCGCCGACGGCTGGATCTCCGTCAACGTCCCGGTGGAGGAGTTGACCACCGCGATCACGCGGTTGGAGAAGCTCCGCGCCGAGAACGGTCGCGCCGGTGAGCCGTTCGAGATCAACGTGTCCCCGACCGGGGTGCGGAATTTCGACGAGTATCGCGCGCTCGCGGACATCGGCGTCACCGAGTGCCGCGTCTCGCCCTGGTACCTCTACCGCGCCGATTTCACCAGCCGCACCGCCCGGCTCGACGCGGTCCGCCGGTTCGCGGACGAGGTCATCGCCGCCTGACGCCCCGAAACGCCGAACGGGAGTTCGCCGCACCTGTCGAGAAGGTGTGCGGCGGACTCCCGTTCGGGTGTTCGCGGCGGTACTAGACCGGCAGCTTGCGGAAGATCGCGCGCGGGACGTGCCGCAGCACCATCATCACGAAGCGGAACGGGCCCGGCGCCCAGACGATCTCCTTGCCCTTGTCGGACGCGGCGACCGCCAGCTTGGCGACATCCTCCTTGTTCACCGTCAGCGGTGCCTCGTCGACGTGCGCGCTGAACTGGGTGCGCACCATGCCGGGGCGGACGACCGTCACCTTCGGGCCGAACGGGGCCAGCGCTTCGCTCAGACCGAGGTAGAAGCCGTCCAGGCCGGCCTTGGTGGAGCCGTAGACGAAGTTGGCGCGCTTGACGCGCTCGCCGGCCACCGAGGACATCGCGATGATCCGGCCGAAGCCCTGCGCCTTCATCTTCTCCGCGAGCAGCACGCCGACCGAGACGGACGCGGTGTAGTTCACATTCGCCACCAGCACCGCCTTGCGCTGGTTCTGCCACAGCTCCTCGGCGTCGGCGTCGAGGGCGAACGCGACGATGGCGACGTCGACGTCGGACTTGGCCCACGCCTCGTCGATCACCTTCGGGTGCGACTCGGTGTCGAGCGCGTCGAAGTCGACGATGTCGACCTCGGTGGCACCGGCGTTCTTCATCTGCTGGGTGGCCTTCTCGCGCAGCGGATCACCCGGCAGCGCGGCGAGGATCACCCGCATCGGGGACTTGCGCAGGTACTCCTCGCAGATGGCCAGGCCGATCTCGGAAGTCCCGCCGAGCAGCAGCAGCGTCTGGGGGTTGCCCACCGCGTTGATCATCAGTTCAGCTCCAGCCTTCTGGACATGTCGGAGGCGAAAACGCCTGTGGGGTCGTACTTGCGGCGGGTGGCGATCCACTCGCCGATCCGCGGGTACATCGCGTGGAAGGTCTCGGCGTTGGTCCGCGAGTCCTTCGCGGTATAGAGCCGGCCGCCGAATTCGAGGACGCGCCTGTCGAGGTCGGTGACGAACTCGTTCAGGCCGGCCTTGATCGGGAAGTCGACGCAGACGTTCCAGCCGCGCATCGGGAAGCTCAGCGGCGCCTGGTTGCCCTCGCCGAACAGCTTGAACACGTTGAGGAACGAGTAGTGCCCGGACCGCTGGATGTCGACGATGATCTTCTTGAACTCGTCGACCGCGTCGGTCGGCACCACGAACTGGTACTGCAGGAAGCCCTTCGAACCGTAGGCGCGGTTCCACTCACCGAAGAGGTCGAGCGGGTGATAGAACGCGGTCAGGTTCTGAACCTGCCCGGTGGCGTTCTTCGTCTTCCGGTAGTACAGCTCGCCGACGATCGTGAAGTCGAACTTGTTGGCGAGGCCGTTCGGGAAGATGTCCGGGAACGTCACCAGCGGCTTGGCGTTGAACCGCAGCGGATCCTTCTGCAGCTTCGCGGGCAGCTGGTCGAGCTTGGCGAGCGAGCCGCGGGAGACGGCGGCGCGACCGAGCTTCGGCGGCGCGGAGATCGCGTCGAACCACGCCGACGAGTAGTCGTAGTTGTTCTCGGAGCCGTCGCTGTGCAGGGCGATGGTCTCGTCGAGGCCGCTGGTGCGCACGCTGTCGGCGATGAAGTACGCCGTCTCGGTGTGCGTCATCTGGATCGTGGCCTTGAGGATGATCCCGGTCAGGCCCATCCCGCCGACCGTCGCCCAGAACAGCGCACCCTTCGGGTCCTGCCTGCCACCCTTCGGGGTCAGCGTCCGGACCTTCCCGTCGGCGGTGAGCAGGTCCAGCGAGACCACGTGGTTGCCGAAGCTGCCGGCGCTGTGGTGGTTCTTGCCGTGGATGTCGGAGCCGATGGCGCCGCCGATGGTGACCTGCCGGGTGCCGGGTAGGACGGGAACCCACAGCCCGAACGGCAGCGCCGCGCGCATCAGCTGGTCCAGGTTCACGCCGGCGTCGACCTCGACGAGGCCGCTCTCCCGGTCGATCCGGTGGATCTTGTTCAGAGCATTCATGTCGATGACCAGGCCGCCCGCGTTCTGGGCCGGGTCGCCGTAGGAACGGCCGAGGCCGCGGGCGATGACGCCGCGGCGCAGGTGCGATGGCTTGCCCTCGTTCTTCTCGGCGACCTGGGCGACCGCGGCTGCGATCACCTCGACGTCGGGAGTGGAGAGCACCTCCGCGGTGGTGGGCGCGGTGCGCCCCCATCCGGTGAGGGTTCGGGTCTGGGTGGTCAGAGGCCGCGGTGCCGCGGGGGCAGTGGGCGCCTCGTCTGCTGTCGTGGACATCGCCACAGAGGTTACTCGGGCGGCAAGATCCGTGCGGTTCGCCGGACCGCTGTCGTCGAGTGTGCACCGGGGGGTACCTCCCTGCACGACGTGCTCGGGGGAGCTTCACCGCCACCCGGCCGACGCCCCGACAACTGCACGCTCGACGACAGCGGGCGGCGACCGTCGCCTACCCTCGACCCGTGCCAGGAACCCCGCATGCCCCCGAACCGCATCTGCCGACGGCCGTCGATCTGCCACTGCGCGACGAGGCCGGCGCCCCGGGAGTGGGGCTGATCACGCAGATCATCCGCTTCGGAGTGACGGGCGGGTTGTCTGCCATCGTGGACTTCGGGCTGCTCGTGGTGCTGCTCAAGGCCGGGTTGCCGTTCGTGGTGGCGAAGTCGATCAGCTTCGTCGCCGGTACCACCACGGCGTATCTGCTCAATCGTCGTTGGACCTTCCAGGCCGAGCCGAGCCGGGCCCGCTTCATCGCCGTCGTCGCGCTGTACGCGGTGACGTTCGCGGTCCAGGTCGGGATCAGCACCGCGCTGAACAGTCAATTCCCCGACGACGCCTGGTGGCGTGTGCCGCTGGCCTTCGTCATCGCGCAGGGCACCGCGACGGTGATCAACTTCATCGTCCAGCGCGCGGTGATCTTCAAGCTCTAGGGGGTTCCGGTCGCGAGGACCAGCGTCGCGGTGCGGCGCTGTCCCGAGCCGTCCACCCAGCCGAGTTCCACCCGGTCACCGGGTTTGCGGGCGGTCATCTCGACGGTGAGGTCCGTCTGCGAGCGGATCGGGCGGCCGTCCCAGCTGACGACGACGTCACCGCGCACCAGGCCGGCCTGCGCCGCCGGGCTGTCCACGCCGACCGCGACGACCTTCGCGCCGTCCTGTGTCTGCCCGACGTCGGTGACCGCGACGCCGAGCAGCGGCGTCGGTCCGACGTGCACGGTCTCGGAGGAGCGCCCGGTGCGGATCTGCACGGCGATCGCGACGGCGTCGTCGATGGGCAGCGCATAGGACTCGACCGGGATCGGGGTGCCCGTGGTCGGTTCGGCGGGATCGGGACGCATGCCGGTGTTGCCCGCGGTGCTGACGCCGACCACCCGCCCATAGGCGTCGACGAGCGGTCCGCCGGAGTCACCGGGCCGGATGTCGGCGTTCACCTCGATCATCCCGGTGAGCCGGTTGCGGCTGCCGTCGGTGGAGTTGCGGGCGACCACCGACTCACCGAGGCCGGTGACCACGCCCGGCGCGGACAGCAACACCCCGCCGCCGTCGGCATTGCCGATCGCGGTCACCGCGTCCTGCAGGCGCAGTTCGGCGGACCTGCCGAGCGGCGCGACGGGCAGCCCGTCCGCGCCGAGCAGTCGCAGCACCGCGACGTCGCGGAACCGGTCGTAGCCGAGGATCTCGGTGTCGTATCCGGTGCCGGTCGCCATGGCTACCGCATTCACGTCGTTGGCGCCGTCGATGACGTGGTGGTTGGTCAGCACCAGGCCGTCCGGGCTGAGCAGGATGCCGGTGCCTGCGGTGGTGAGTGCGCCCGCGGACGCGTTCAGGGTTACGAGGGTCGGGACCATTCGCGCCTCGAGCGCGGCCGCGTCGAGCGGTACCGGAGGGGACGGTGGCGGTGGCGCCGCCGTGATCGGCACCTCGGACGGGGTGGGCTGTGTCGGTAGTTCGTGTCCGACGAGCAGCAGGCCGGCGAGCGCGACGAGCACCAGGGCGGCAGACAACACGCGGCGGCGCTGTGGTCGCGTTCGGTCCGGTGTGCTGTTCATGACCCCGCATCTCAATCTGCGCACTGGTGTGCAACGACCGTACTGCGTCTGGGGACCGGCTGCGGGATGGTCCGCCGTGCGAAGGAGATGGGCCGCCAGGACAGAAAGAGTGAAGCCGCCGACACGCAAGGTGTCGACGGCTTCGGGGCGACAACGCCCGCCATATCGCCTCTCGGCAAGTGGTCGCTCGCAGCGACGAAATAATTTGGTACCCGGGGTATGCCCGGACGCTGTCGCACGGTCCAACCTACTCCGTTGACGGGATATTCCACGAGTTCCCGGAAGGTCGGAATCGTCACGTCCGTCGTACCGCTACGAGCCGGGCTTCAGTTCGCGGGGCACGGCGATCACATCGACGAGCGCCCCGGACCGCCAGACGGTGATCTCCACCGGGCGGTCGATCGCGTTCTCCATCATCAGCGACTGCAGGGCGGTCGCGGTGGCGACGTCGGCGCCGCCGGCCGCGACGACGATGTCCCCGGTGCGCAGCCCGGCGCGATCGGCGGGACTGCCCGCGACGACCTGCGCGATCCGCAGGCCGGTCCGACGACCGGTCCGGGCGGCCAGCGCCGCAGGCAGCTGGGCCTGGGCTCCGGCGAGGCCGAGCCACGCCCGGCGCACCCGCCCGGCGGACATCAGCGTCGCGATGATCCTGCGGGTGGTGGAGTTGATCGGGACCGCCAGGCCGACGCCGATCCCGGCGACCGCGGTGTTCACCCCCACCATCCGGCCCGCGCTGTCGGCGAGCACGCCCCCGCTGTTGCCCGGATTCAGAGCCGCATCCGTCTGGATCACCTCGTCGACGACGCGTCCCTCGCTGGTCGGCAGGGAGCGGCCCAGGCCGGAGACGATGCCTGCGGTCACGCTGCCGGCCAGGCCGAGGGGATTGCCCACCGCAACGACCAGTTGGCCCACGCGCAGCCGTGCCGCGTCTCCCTGGTCGAGCGGGGGCGGCACCGGTCCGCGGGCACGTAGCACCGCGAGGTCGGAGAGCACGTCACGGCCGACGACATCCGCCCGGATCTCGGTGCCGTCGGCGAACGCCGCCTCGACGGCCGACGCACCGCCGACGACGTGTGCGCTGGTCAGCAGGAATCCGTCGGCGGTGAGCACGCTCGCGCTGCCTGCGCCCGTGCCCCGAGGCAGGCGCACCCGCAGGCTGGCCACGCTGGGCAGCACCCGTCGAGCCACCCCGGTCACCACCGCCGAGTAGGCGTCCAGCGCCTCGTCGTCACCGGCCATGACCGGTGGAACACCGTGGAGGCCGCCGGCATGCCCGGTTTCGCCGACAGCGGAGCCGCTCACCGGGCGAAGGTCGGCAGCACCCCGTCCGCGAGCAGCTGCGCCAGCGGCGGCGCGGCGGCGTCCTTGTCGGACAGCTGGTAGTCGAGCGGGCGGCCGTCGCGGCCGACGGTGGGCCAGTCGATGGCCAGGTCCGGGTCGAGGGGATTCAGGTCGCGGTCCAGGGCAGGGTTGTACTCGATCGAGCACAGGTACATCACCGTCGAGGCGTCCTCGAGCGAGAGGATCGCGTGCCCGAGGCCTTCGGACAGGTAGACCGCGCGGCGGTCGACGTCGTCGATCAGCACCGAGTCCCAGGTTCCGAAGGTGGGGGAGCCGACGCGCAGGTCGACGATCACGTCGAGGAACGCGCCGCGCACGCAGGTGACGTACTTGGCCTGGCCGGGCGGGTGGTCGGTGAAGTGCACCCCGCGCAGCACCCCGGCCGCGGACACCGAGCAGTTCGCCTGGCGCAGCTCCAGCGGCTGCCCGACCGCGTCCCGGAAGGCGGAGTCCTTGAACCATTCGAGGAAGACGCCGCGGTCGTCGCCGAACTGCCGGGGGGTGATCTCCCACGCGCCGGGGATGCTCAGTTCACGAAATTCCACGTCACCCGTCCTTGCCTCGCTCGAGCAGGTCGAGCAGGTAGTTGCCGTATCCGGACTTGACCAGGCGCTCGGCCCGGATGCGCAGCGCGTCGTCGTCGATGAACCCGCATCGCCACGCGACCTCTTCGGGCACCCCGATCTTCAGGCCCTGCCGCTGCTCGATGGTGCGGACGTAGTTCGACGCGTCGAGCAGCGAGTCGAAGGTGCCGGTGTCGAGCCATGCCGTGCCGCGGGGCAGCACCTCGACCTGCAGTCGGCCGGCCTCGAGGTAGGCGAGGTTGACGTCGGTGATCTCGTACTCACCGCGGTCGGACGGGCGCAGGTCCCGGGCGATGGACACGACGTCGTTGTCGTAGAAGTACAGCCCCGGCACCGCGTACTGGGACCGCGGCACCTTCGGCTTCTCCTCCAGCGACACCGCGCGGCCGTCGCCGTCGAACTCGATCACGCCGTATGCCGACGGGTCCGACACGTGATACGCGAAAACGGCTCCGCCGCTGAGGGATTCGAATCGGCTCAGTTGGGTGCCGATACGGGGGCCGTAGAAGATGTTGTCGCCGAGGACGAGTGCGACGGTGTCGGATCCGACGTGGTCGGATCCGATCACGAACGCCTGCGCCAGGCCGTTGGGTTCGGGCTGCACGGCGTAGCTGATGGCGACGCCGAACTGCGAGCCGTCGCCGAGCAGGCGGTGGAACTGCGGTGCGTCGTCCGGGGTGGTGATCACCAGGATGTCGCGGATCCCGGCCAGCATCAGTGTGGACAGCGGGTAGTAGATCATCGGCTTGTCGTAGACGGGCACCAGTTGTTTGCTCACCCCGAGGGTGATCGGGTGCAGCCTGGACCCCGTCCCACCGGCCAGAATGATTCCGCGCATGGCTGCCAGTGTCCCACGCCCGGTCGGTAGTCTTGACCCCCATGAGGCTGCTCGTCACCGGCGGTGCCGGATTCATCGGTGCGAACTTCGTCCACCAGACCGTCACCGAATGGCCCGACGTCCACGTCACCGTCCTCGACGCCCTCACCTACGCGGGCAACCGCGCCTCCCTCGAACCGGTCGCCGACCGAATCACGTTCGTGCACGGCAACATCACCGACGCCGATCTCGTGAACGGGCTCGTCGGTGCATCCGACGCGGTGGTGCACTTCGCCGCCGAGTCGCACAACGACCACTCGCTGGCGAACCCGCTGCCGTTCGTGCAGACCAACATCATGGGCACCTACACGCTGCTCGAGGCGGTGCGCAGGCACGACGTGCGCTATCACCACATCTCGACCGACGAGGTGTACGGCGACCTCGAACTCGACGACCCGGCCCGGTTCACCGAGACCACCCCGTACAACCCGTCGAGCCCGTACTCGTCGACGAAGGCGTCGAGCGACCTGCTGGTGCGCGCGTGGGTGCGCTCGTTCGGGATCCGCGCGACGATCTCGAACTGCTCCAACAACTACGGCCCGTACCAGCACGTGGAGAAGTTCATTCCGCGGCAGATCACCAACCTGATCGACGGCGGCCGCCCCAAGCTGTACGGCCGCGGCCGGAACGTGCGGGACTGGATCCACGTCGACGACCACAACCGGGCGGTGTGGGACGTGCTCGACCGCGGCCGGACCGGGCAGACGTACCTGATCGGGGCGGACGGCGAGGTGGACAACCGGACCGTCGTCGCGCTGCTCCTGGAATTGTTCGGGCGCGACCCAGGCGATTTCGACGTCGTCCCCGACCGGCCCGGTCACGACCTGCGGTACGCGATCGACTCGACGCTGCTTCGCACAGAACTCGGCTGGGCGCCGCGGTACCGGGACTTCAGGGCGGGGTTGGAGGCGACGGTCGAGTGGTATCGGGAGAACGAGTCGTGGTGGCGGCCGCAGAAGGCGGCGACCGAGGCGTTCTACGCGGACACCGAACAGTGACGATCGATTTGCCGCGCGCTGTCTGGCGTTGACCCCAGGCCGCGGGTCGGCGCCGCGCGGCGATTCGCCGCGCGCAAGCGCACCCGCGGCGGTACCGTGGTCGACCGCGAGACGAGATTTCGTCCACATGACCGGATTCACTGAGAGTTGGCTCGAGCAAGGAGCGCTCCATGAAGGCTGTCACTCGCACGACCACCGGCACCCGGCGCGCATTCGTCGTCGGCGCATCGCTTTCCGCACTGGCACTCACCGGTACCGGGCTCGCTCACGCCGACGGCTCCGTCGACCCCGGTTCGCTGAGCCCCGCGGCCGCCGTCCACGCGTGCGCGCCGCTCGGGCTCTCCGACGTCGCGGTGCTGGTGCAGGTCGCGCTTCCGGGCACCGTGCTGCCGTGCCGGGACGTCGCGGGCAGCCTCGGTCTCGGCGGTGGCTCCGTCGGCGGGGGCTCGATGGGCGGGGGCTCGGCCACGAGCGCCAGCGCGATCGGCTCGAACAACCTCGGCGAGAACAACACCGGTTCCTTCAACGTCGGCCCGGAGAACACCGGATCCAACAACGTGGGTTCGCAGAACACGGGCTCCGGCAATGTCGGTTCCTCGAACACCGGGTCGGGCAACGTCGGGTCGGCGAACACCGGGTCCGGAAACGTGGGGTCGGCGAACACCGGTACCGGCAACAGCGGGTCCGCCAACACCGGAAACCTGAACCTCGGCTCGGCCAACACGGGCTCGACCAACGTCGGCTCGGTCAACACCGGCTCGTCGAATACCGGCGTCGGCAACACCGGCTCCCTGGTCGAGGGCTTCGGGCTCACCGGGCTCGGATCGGTTGCCATCGGCTCCACGGGCATCAACTGGAACTAGTCGCTGCGCCACCCGTGCGCACTTTGGTGGCCCTGGCAACCAAACGACGCACGGGCGCGGAGTGTCTACCCCCAGACGACGGTGTTGTACTTGAGCAGCGTCGCGACCAGTGAGCCGACGGTGAGCAGGGCGATCGCGATCGGCACCCCGCGCCCCGGGGCGCGACCGTCGGAAACGGTGATGCGCAACGGGATCCAGCGCAGCAGCACGGTGAAACCGACGAACGCGAGCGGCAGGAAGTACCTGCCCTGCACGCCGTCGATGATGTAGAAGCCGACCGGTGAGAACGACAGGTACAGGGTGCCGAAGATCATCCCGACGCTGAGCAGCACCACGAGGGTGGTGGCCGTGGTGCTCCAGCGGCGCGGGTCGAGCCGCTCGGCGATCCCGAAAGCCAGGATGATCGCCGTCAACGCCAGCACGATGGCGGTCGCGGGCACATCCACGTACCCGAAACCGAGTTCGCCGAAGAACTGCACGAAGTACAGCTGGTCGCGGTACACCAGCGTGCGGTAGAAGGTGTCGAGGAAGCCGAGCGGATCGGACAGGATGCCCTGCATCTGATCCGCCGGAATCACCGAGTACCACTGGTTCTGCGGCCGCATCAGGCCCATGCCCTCGGTGGTGCCCGAGGAGATCTTCGTCCACAGCCCGAACAGCCCCAGCCCCACCAGGGCGGTCAGCTGCGGCACCCAGCGGACCGCGGGCAACCCCGCCAGCCGGTCCCGCGGGACGAAGACGACGAGCATCGCCAGCAGGAAGTACGTCGGCTTGCACAGCGGCAGCGCCAGCACCGAGGCGAGCAGGACCAGCGACTCCGGCTTCGACAGCCGGTCGCGCAGGAACACCGCCTTGACGAACAGTGCCGAGAACAGCAGTGCCATCCCGTTGGTCACGGTGTCGGCGGTGACGGTGCCGGCCTGGAACATCGCGATCGGCAGCAGCGCCAGGGTGAACGCCAGCCACGCGATCCGCGATCCGCGCAGCACGTGCAGCGCGAACCCGGCGAGCGCCAGGTAGGCGGCGAGTCCGGCGAGGCGGGCGGCGAGGAGGGTGCCGCCGACGTCGAGGTCGAGTGCCTCCGCGACCCGGAGTCCGGCCGCGACGGGCGCGTAGGGGACGGGCGAGTAGGCCGCGGTGTTGGTGAACCACACGTCCACCGGGGGCCCGTCGACGGCGGCGCCCTCGAGCCGGTCGTAGCCGCTCGGGTCGGCGACCATCGGCGCCGGTTCCTTGTCGTTCTCGCGGTAATCGGTCAACGCGAAGTCCATCAGCGCGTCGATGCTCGCCGGCACCTGCCCGCCGTACGCGACCGCGCGGTCGTCGTGGATCTCCTGCGGCAGGAACCCGCCCTCCGCGACCTGGTAGGCGCGACCGAACTGGGTGAGCTCGTCGTGTCCCCAGAAGGGCGGTGTGAGGACGGCGAACGCGGTTCCGAAGATCGCCCCGAGCACCACGAACAGGATCGACGCGACGCCGAAGCGGCGGACCCGGCGGGCCGGCGCCGCGGTGCCGGGATCGGTCGCGGTGACGGCTGCCCCGCCGGCGGGTTCGGGCGCGGCGGCCGCGTCGGGTTCGGTGACGGTGTCGGTGTCGGCTGCGGTGGCAGGGAGGCCGACGGGGAGCGCATCGGTCACCGTCGGTTCGGTCGTCTCGTCGGCGGTGGCCGGGCGGTCGCTCATTCCGCGCAGTCCCGCGAGTGCTCGCCGAGCGCCGGGTAGCGCAGGTACGTCAACCGGGCGGCCTCGTGGCGGGAGCGGCGGATGCCGTCGAGGATCAGGCCCGCGGTCCAGGCCAGGCAGCCGACGATCACGAGGGTGAACGCGAGGAACAGCGTCGGGAAGCGGGGCACGAGGCCGGTGTCGTAGAACTCGATCACGATCGGGATCGCCAGGATCAGCGACACCAGCAGGCTCAGCGTGCCGAACAGGCCGTAGAACGCGACCGGCCGTTCGTGCCGGGCCAGGCCGATGATCAGGGCCAGGATCTTGGTGCCGTCGCGGTAGGTCCGCAGTTTCGACTCGCTGCCCGCGGGACGGTCCCGGAAGTCGACCTCCACCTCGGTCTGCGGCACCCGCAGGTGCAGCGAGTGCACGGTCAGTTCGGTTTCGATCTCGAACTCGCGGGAGACAGCGGGGAAGCTCTTGACGAACCGGCGGGAGAACACCCGGAAACCGCTGAGCATGTCCTTGACGTTGTTGCCGAACACCTGGCCGACGATGCCGTTGAGCACCTTGTTCCCGGTTTCGTGGCCCGGGCGGTAGGCGCCCTCGGTGTCCGCGATCTCGCGGCGGACCCCGAGCACGTGGTCGTAGGGGCCGGACATCAGCGTCTCGATCATCCGCGGCGTCGCGAAGGCGTCGTAGGTGTCGTCGCCGTCGATGAGGACGTACACGTCGGCCTCGATGTCGGCGAACGCGCGCCGCACCACGTTGCCCTTGCCCTTGACGTTCTCGCGGCGGACGATCGCGCCCGCCCGCTGCGCCTCGGCGGCGGTGTCGTCGGTGCTCAGGTTGTCGTAGACATAGACCGTCATCCCTGGAACGGCGGTGCGTAGATCGCTGACGACCTTCGCGACCGCGGCCTGCTCGTTGTGGCACGGGACGATCGCGACGATCCGAAGCTCGGAGGTGTCCACCGCTTCGTTTCCTCCAGTTCCTGGGAATACGCTGCGAAGGCAGGCTAGCCGACACGGCCACTAACACAGAATCGGCCCAGACCCGCCGGATTTCCACAATGTAGGGTCGCGAGGTGCCCTTGACCGTCCCCACCGTCGCCGAACTGACCGGAATGCTCCGGAAGGGTGGCGCGTTCCTCGTGGTCGGTGTCCTGGGCTTTCTCGTCGACGCCGGGGTCTACAACGCGTTGGTGTTCTTCGGTGGCGAGGGCCCGATGTTCCACGCGCCGCTGCCCGCGAAACTGATCGCGATCGGCGTGGCGACGGTCGTCACCTACTTCGGCAACAAGTACTGGACCTTCAAACACCGGCCGTCCGGGAACGCGGCGCAGCAGTGGGTGCTGTACGCCCTGTTCAACGTCGTCGCGATCGGCCTGCAGCTGGCCTGCCTGGGCTTCTCCCGGTACGTGCTGAACCTCGACAGCCCGCTCGCCGACAACGTCTCCGGAACGCTGATCGGGCAGATCGTCGCCGTCGTGTTCCGCTTCTGGGCGTACGACAAGTTCGTTTTCAAGCGCGCCCCGGAGCCGGCCGCCGTCTGACCCCGCTCGGCCCGGCGCGGGCGTTGGTATCCTGGCCCCCGGATTTCACCCGGCGCCCAGGCGCGCCGCGGCCCGGTCGAGAACAGTTGGGGATCACATGGCGCAGCCCGCACGCGAGGCACTCACTCCGGGGGCCGAGGCCACCGCCGACACCGCCGACACCGCCGCGCTGACCGCGCGCCCGGCGACGGGGCGACTGCTCGCCCAGCGAGGGGTGTTCCTCGGGCCGTCGGAGAACATCTCCGACGACCTCTACGCGACGGTGAAGGGCTCCGCCGAGCGCGAGCGCCTCGCGATCCGCATCGGCAAGGGCGCGGCCCTGTCCACCAACACCTACTTCGGCCGCTTCGCCGCCAGCTACTGGCAGCGGTGGACCGTCGTCACCGAGGTGCAGGTGTCGCTGCACGTCGCCGCCGAGGGCCGGTTCCGGGTGCGCCTGGTCGCCTCCGACATCGCCGGGCACCGCCGGGTGACCGAGACCGTGACCCGCAGCGGGGAGCAGACGGTGACGCTGTCCGCGCCGCTCGACAAGTTCGTCGACGGCGGCGCGCTGTGGGTGGAGGTCGACGCGCTCGGCGGGCCGCTGACCGTCGACCGTCTCGAGTGGACGGTCGAGTCCCCGGAGACTGTCCGGCCGGTCGCGATCGCGATCTGCACCTTCAACCGGGCCGACGACTGCTCGAAGACGGTCGCCGCGCTCGCCTCGGACGACCGGGTGCTCGGCGCGATCGACGCCGTCTACGTCGTCGACCAGGGCACCGACCTGGTTCGTGACCGTGACCTGTTCAACGAGGTGGCGCCCCGGTTCGGGGACAAGCTGCACTACATCCAGCAGCCGAACCTCGGTGGTGCGGGCGGGTTCACCCGCGGCCTGTACGAGGTGTCCGCGACGAACGAGCACGCCGACGTGATCCTGATGGACGACGACATCCTGTGCGAACCGGAGACGGTGCTGCGCCTGAACGCGTTCGCGAACGTCACCGTCGAACCCACCCTCGTGGGCGCGCAGATGCTGTTCCTGCTCAACCCCGACTTCCTCAACGTCGGTGCCGAGGACGTGGACCTGGCCCACCTGGCGCACGGGCAGCGGGTGCCGAAGGCGCTCCGCAACACCAGCATGCTCAAGAAGAACCAGGAACGGCGCGTCGACGCCGGATACAACGCCTGGTGGACGTGCCTGATCCCGGCCGAGGTGGTCGCGAAGATCGGCCTGCCGATCCCGATCTTCTTCCAGTGGGACGACGTCGAGTACGGGGTCCGGGCCCGCGAGGCCGGGTTCGTCACCGTCACCCTGCCGAACGCGGCGGTGTGGCACGCGGACTTCTACTGGAAGGACTTCGACGACTGGGCCCGCTACTTCAGCACCCGTAACTCGCTGGTCGTCGGCGCCCTGCACAGCGAACTCGACACGAAGATGCTCTCGCGCATGTTCTTCCGGCACATCGCCGAGTTCCTCGTCGCGATGCAGTACGGCCTCGCCGCCACCACGCTGCGGGGGATCGAGGACTTCCTCGAGGGTCCGGACGCCCTGCGGGACGGCGGCATCGAGGCGATGGCCGCGATCCGCGCGGAGCGCGCCGCGTACCCGGAGACGGTCAAGCACGACGCCGCGACGGCACCGGTCCGGGACGCGGAGCTGGTGACCCGCCGGGCCGGCGGCGAACCGAGCATGATGCGGGTGGTGCTGGCCAAGCGGGCACTGAACCAGTGGCTCGGCCGTACGCAGCACGGGCTGGTGAACATTCCGCGCGAGGACGCTCACTGGTGGCACATCGCGCTGTTCGATCACGTGGTCGTCACCGACGCCTCCCAGTCGGGTGTGCGAATCCGGCAGCGGAACAAGGAGACCGCGGTGGCGCTGCTGCGCCGGGCGGTGCGGACCCTCAAGCGGCTCCGGGACGAGGGCGCCGACGTGTCCCGCCGGTACCGGGAGGCGGTTCCGGAGCTGACCAGCCGCGAGAACTGGGAACGGTTGTACGGCAAGTAGTCCCGTGAAGGCCGCACCCGCCCGGATCGACGCCCCACTGGTGGGGGCGCTCGGCTTCCTCGTCGGCGTGGCCGGGGCGGGGCGCCCGTCGTTCTGGTACGACGAGGTCGCGACCGTCCACTCGGCGACCCGCAGCCCGTCCGAGTTGTGGGCGCTGCTCGCCAATCAGGATGCGGTGCACGGGCTCTACTACTGGGTGATGCACCACTGGTTCGCGGTGTTCGGCGTCTCGCCGCTGTCCGCGCGGGTGCCGAGCGCACTGGCAGCGGGCGTCGCGGCGGCCGGGGTGGTCGTGCTCGGTCGCCGGCTGGCCGACCGCCGCACCGGGCTGCTCGCCGGACTGGTGTTCGTCGTGCTCCCCGCGGTCACCTGGTCCGCCGTCGAGGCGAGGTCCTTCGCCGGGTCCGCGGCGGTCGCGGTGTGGCTGACGGTGCTCCTGCTCGTCGCCGCGGACGCGGCGCCGGGTCGACGGTTGATCCTCTGGGCCACATACGGTTTCGGTGTCGCCCTCGCGGTCGTCACGCTGGTGTACCTCGCGGCGATGGTGCCCGTGCATGCCGTCGTTCTCGCGTTCCGGCGCGCCCCGCGGCGCACCTGGATCGGCTGGGCATCGGCGTCGGCGGCCGGGGCGCTCCTTGCCTCGCCGGTGGCGCTGGAGGTCATCGGCCAGTCCGGCCAGGTGGCGTGGATCCCGCCGGTGGATCATCGGGTGTGGCGCGCGATCACCGAGTACCAGTGGTTCGTCGGGGCGCCCGCCTTCGCGGCGGCGGCCGCCGCCCTCGTGGCGGCGGCGCTGCTCGCGCGGCGATCCCCGGTGTCCGCGGTGACCGTGCCGGTCGTGGCGTTGCCGTGGTTGCTCCTGCCCACCATCGCCCTGGTGGGGTATTCGCTTGTCGGGCAACCGATGTACACGCCGCGCTACCTCCTGTTCACGGTGCCGGCGGCGGCGTTGCTGATCGGCTGGGCGCTGACACGGGTGACCGCGCGGGCGTGGGTCGCCGGTCTCGGTGTCGCGGTGCTCGCGGCGCTGGCGCTGCCGAACTACCTGGCGCAGCGGGCACCCGACGCCAAGCCCAGCGGCATGGACTTCTCGGCGGTCAACCGCTTCGCCGCCGAGCACATGCGGCCGGGGGACTGCGTGCTGTTCGGGAAGCCCGGCTGGAACCCCGCCTCACAACGGCTGGTCATGAACGCGAACCCGGCCGCGTTCGACGGCGTCCGCGACATCGGACTCGGCCGGACCGCGGCGAGCCAGGGCTGGCTGTGGGACGAGGAACGGCCGATCACCGACCTCGCCGAGCCGCTGACCTCCTGCACCACGCTCTGGTACTTCACCGACCGCGATCGCGACCAGCCGTACACCATCCGGCACATCTCCAACGAACTCTGGACGGTGCCACCCCACCGCTTCGAGGACGCCCCGGAGTTCGGCGAGTTGACCCGCGCGGGCCTGCACATCGAGCAGCGGTGGTCGTTCCCGGTCTCGCAGGTCGTGCTGCTGCGCAGGTAGCGGGGTACCGGGTGTCAGGCGACGTCAGTCGCACACCCGGACCGCCACCTGCTCGTCGTCGGCGGTGTAGGCCAGGTACTCGAACCTCAGTCCGGTGCGCTCGACGAGTTCGGTCCACGCGCGGTACTCGTGGGCCTGCCAGCCCGGGTAGTTGAAGAACTCGTCGAACACCAACACCGTGCCCGGCACCAGCCGGTCGGCGATCAGGTGAAGGACCGTGCTGGTCGACGAGTACAGGTCGGCGTCGAGGTGGGCGAACGCGACGGGACCGGGGTGCTCGGCCAGGAACTGCGGCAGGGTGTCGGCGAACAGTCCGGGGACGATCTGGGCGCCGGGCACGTTCGGGATCGCCGGCTGGGCGAACTCGCCGGCAGGGAAGCCGGTACGCCAGGTCTCCGGCAGTCCGGTGAACACGTCGAAACCGTAGACGCGGGGCAGCGCGTCGGCGATGATCCGCAGACTCGTGCCCCCGGCGACACCGAACTCGAGCGCCAGGCCGTCGACGCGCGCCCGGGACAGCGCCAGGCGCAGGGTCTCGTGCGGGTGCCGGCGCACCGCGGTGGTCGGCATGTGCTCGACCACGAACGCGGCGGACTCGGCGCAGGCGCGGACGTCGAGCGCGTAGGGCAGGTCCCGGCGGGCCCGGTGCTCGAGTTCCGCCAGGTACTCCCGGACCGTCGCGATCTGACCGCGCGCCGCTTCCAGTTCGGCGAGCACCCGATTCAATTCGCCGCTGGTGGCGGCCAGGTCGGCCAGCAGCTGATCGTGCCGGTTCTCCTGCTCCTGCCGCGCCTGGACACTGGCGTCGTGGATCACCTCGGCCAACGCGCGCTGGAGCTTGAGCCGCGCGGTCCGGCGAAGGCCGCGAATCATCCGATTCCACCTCCTCGATCGTGGGTACGGTCGATCGGATGCCGGTCGGATGGGCGAGCCCGGCCGAGCCGGGCGCCCCGTCAGCCACGCTACCCGGGTCACCGGGGCCGGGCGACCGGGGCGGGCGTCCCGGTATCGCTGCCACGGCGCAGGCGACCCCGTTGGACACTGGGGCGGCCGCTACATCTGGCAGCTCGCCGATCACGCCGACCTGCTCGTCGGATGGAAGCCCACCCCCGACGATGACGCCCGCGCGATCGAACGCGAGATGATTGCCCACTCAAGGCCGCGCACCGTCAACGGCCGTTCGCGAACCTGGCCGGCTGAACCTCACCGGGGTCGTGCCTCGGTGGTTGCCTCTCGCGGCGTTGTACTCACGCACTGTGATATCCACGCCTCTTTCAAAGCGGGCCAACTGCCAATCGCCAACATACTCACGGATACCCCTATCGATTGCACAGGACCTCCTCGACGCCTAGAGAACCTCCAGTCCGCCGACGATTCGACCCGCTCGGGCGCGCACTGAGAAGTCGGAGGTGTCTGGTGGCGTCTTACTGCTGTCGCTCCAGGTGATGAACGCAGATTCGGGTTCCCCGAAGCCTCCGGCTCTCGCGACAACTGCTCCGAACCGGTCGCCAGCCGTTGTGGTGTTGACCTGTACTTCGTCGCCAACGGAATTCCCCTGCTGGGCGGAAAACACGCGCGCTCTGACACTTGTCGTGGTGTCGAACGTGTCTGCTCGCTTCTGCACCCATGTCAATAGGAAGCGGCTCTCCTGCAGTGGCGCAAGGGCAGGCGACAAGCAATTGATCTCTTGTCCGCCGACGGTGGCGAAGATCGGTATGTTCGCAGAGACGCCGTTGGGTTCAAACACGTTGGCGTGCACCGCACTCTTCGTAACCCCTATGTCGCTGGTGCCCAGAGTTCTCACGTGGGCGATGACGAAGCGCCCATCATCGAGGAGCGTCATGCTTTTGCCGCCATTGAAGCCGGAGAGGTTGGGTCGGGTTTCACCGGTCACAGGTGTTCCGTCGAAGTTGAATATGCGAAACGTCAGCGCTCCACCCCCAGGCGGCGAAGGATCACTGCGCCAGGCGATGACATAGTTTCCCTGGTTTCCGTTAGCGTCTTCGCCTTCTAGGCGCGTCACGATCGGGTTCTGGTGAAATCCTTCGGTGATGTTGACGGTGAACTCAGGACCGCTCCTCGTGCCGTCGATGTTGAATCGTTGCGCTCGTATCCGCTGATCGGGCCGTGCGTCGACCCACACGACAATGAAGCCACCGTCGATCATCGAGGTGATCGCAGGGCGGTGTTCGGGGTCGATATCTGACGTGCTGATCTGAATTTCCGGGCCCAACTTCTGGGCCTCGCTGTTGAATCGCTGAGCCTTGACATGGGGAGGCGGGCCCGGCGGGTTGAATGCCTGCTCGATCCAAGCCACGACCGGCCCGGAGAAGGTTCCAGAGACGATAGGCAGTTGTCGGTTCGTATTCGCTCCGGCTGGCGTCGATGTGTTGATCACGAGTTCACCGTCGGATGGAGCTCCGTCTGGCGAGAAGATGCGGCCCTTGATGGTTGCGTCGCTGCTGTCCGACCACACGGCGAAGAACCGCGGAATGCCTGACGTGGAGAATCCCGCGACATAGGGCTGATGCTGAAGCTGATGGGTGGTCGTGTTGACCAATAGCTCGGCCATGGTAATTCCTTGCCTAGATCGTGAGCACTGCGGAATCAGGACGCTCTTCTCAAGAGTGTGTCGGTTATCGAACATGTTCGAACGAGTAGTGGCCTACTCGAATCCGAGGATTCCGCGAAAGATGAAGGCGCGGCACTGCATAGCCTCACCGGTAACCATGCGTGGAGGCGGCTGCCTTGAACGCAGGCCTCGGGGTGACACTCTCCGAGCGGCAACTCGAGCACCCGCGTTCACGTGCCGCGCCGGCGCGGTCTGTACGACGCCAGTGGCCCTCACCGACCACATCGGTGGTCTCGAAGGCGGCCGACGACAAGTCGCCGACAAGTGCGCGGCGCGATGGTGGGGCCATGACCATCACACCTGCACTGCTCTACCGCCTCAGCGGGTTCGCCCTCGTGGTCGCGCTCGCGTTCAACCTGACCGGGGGCATCCTGCACCCGGTGGCCGACGACAGCGGCCACTCGGTCGCCGCGCTGTCCGCCAATGCCGTCCCCTACCCGCAGTACCTGCTGTTCGTCGGCACGCTGCTCCTGCTGCTGGGCCTGCCGGGCATGTATTCCTGGGTGTCGGCCCGCGCCGGACTGCCCGGCCTGGTCGCGTTCGTCGTCTACTTCGTGTCGTCGACGGTGATCGGGATCGCGCACCTCGCGGTCGAGGCGTTCATCGCGGTGCCGTTGGCGCTCGACGCGGACGGTGCCGGCGTGCTGTCCGGCACCGATTCGATCATCGACACCACCCCGTTCGCCGCGTTGATGACGGTCTCCGGGCTGGGCCTGATGATCGGCGAGGTGCTGCTCGGCGCCGCGTTGTGGCGTTCGCGGGCGGTCCCGCGGTGGATCGCGGCGTTGATGATCGCCGGCGGCATCGTGTTGCTGATCCCGGTGCCGTACGTGCAGGGGCTCAGCGGCCTGATGATCGAACTGCCCCGCGGATTGGCGTTCGCGGCGATCGGGGTGCTGATGGTGCGGGCCTTCCGCGCCTCGGCTCCCTCCCGATCGGCTACCGCTGCCGGGCCCGCAACCGCTGTCGCGTCTGCGCACTGAGCGCGGTCGCGGCCTCCTGATGACGCGCCGCCCAGGCAGGGTCCCCGAGATACTCGGCGAGCTCCGCCAGGGCGGCGTCCACCGGTCCCGCATACATCGACCCGGAGTCGAGCCCGGCGAACCGGCCGGCGAACGGCGTCAGTTCGTCTCGGCACCGCTCGGCGGTGGCCCGGTCGCCGAGCCGGACCGCGGCCCGGGCCCGGAAGGTCGTCATGGCCAGCCAGTAGTAGTCGCGCGGCGGGTCGACGAGGCCCGCCCACAACTCCCGGGCCCGGGTCTCGTCGCCGGCGTCGAGCAGCGCGAGCACCACCGCGGGCCGCAGCGCCTGCGGCCAGTGTTCCTCGACGACGACAAGGTCGGCGGCGACGTCGGCGAGGCTTCCGGCCGCGACTCCGACGCCGACCCGTCCGATCACCCGCAACCAGTCGGCATTGCCGGTGCCCGCCGCGGCCAGCTGCTGAGCCGCCGCGTCGTAGCGTTCGAGAGCGGAATCGAGTTCTCCGGCAACGATGTCCGTGAGACCGCGGAAGGTGTCGAGCGCCCCGAGCATCTGCGACAGCTGGTTGCCCGCGGCGTACTCGACCGCCTCGGTGGCCTGCTCGCGCGCCTCGTCGAGGTCGCCGTCGGCCGCGGCCGCCATGAACAACTGAAAGTGGGCCTGCGCCTGGAACCCCGGATCGCCGGACGCGCCCGCGACGGCGAGCAGTTCTTCCGCGACGGCCCGCCGCTCGGCCGCGAAGTCCGGGCCGTACGCGATGTAGCCGTACGCGTTGAGCGCCCGGCGCAGCACCATCGGGTCGCCGACGGTGCGCGCGAGCCGCAGCGCCTCGTGTGCCGCGTCCAGCACGGCGGCGAAATCGTTCTCCTCGATCTCGAAGACCTTGGCTACCAACAGCAGAGCCCGATCCGAGTCGGAGAGGTCGGCGGAGCGCAGCAGCGCCTCGAGTGGGCCGACGACCGCCTCGTCGACGTCCGGGCCGGTGCGGATGTACCAGGTCACCGGCGCGGTCCAGGCGGTCAGCGCCCGGATCAGAGCCGCTTCGTCACCCTGGCGGGTCGCCGCGTCGATCGCGGCCTGGCGGTACCGGCGCGCGGAGACGACGTCGCCGGTGCGGGCGAGTGCGCCGACGTAGGGGACGAGCACGTCGAGCAACAGGGCTTCGTCCGGCGTGGACGACATTTCGCACAGGTGCAGGGCCGCGCCCCACAGCTGGGCCGACTCCCGGTACGACGACAGCGCGTCCGCCTGCCCGGCCGCGCGAGCCACGTGCCGGGCGGCCGCCGCCGCGGTCGCCGGTGTCGCCGACGCGATCGCGTGCCGGGCCAGTGTCGCGAGGTCGTCGGGTGCCCGCGCGGAGAGTGCGGTGAGCGCGGCGGCGTGCAGGCGTGACCGCCGGATCCCGGGCAGGTCCGCGTAGAGGGTGTCGCGAATGAGCATGTGCGGGAACCGGAGCCGATCGGGCCCGGATTCGGCGAGCAGGTTCGCCGCGAGCGCCGGCTCGAGCGCGTCGAGCAGCGCGTCCTCGCTCTGGTCGCCGACGGCCAGCAGGATGTCCAGGTCGAGTTCGCGCCCGAGCACCGATGCGCGACGCAGTGCCGCCACGCTCGGCTCGGGCAGTCGCGCGATGCGCCGGCGGAGCACGTCGCGAACACCCTCGGGCACCGTCAGTTCCGCGGAGCCGGTGCCGCCGGTTGCGATCAGCCGGGCGAACTCCTTGACGAACAACGGGTTTCCGCCGGTGCGGTCGGTGAGCCGGGTGATGTCGGGCCCGGACAGCGCGTCGAGCCCGGCGTCCCGGGCGACCGCCGCGACGCCCGCTTCGGACAGCGCACCCAACTCGATCCGGACACCCGGTGCTCCGGCCGTCGCCGCCCGGGCCGCGGACAGCTCGGGCGATTCCTCGCGGAAGGTCGCGAGCACCAGGAGCGGTGAACCCGATGCCCGGGCCGCGACGTGCCGCAGCAGCTGCAGGGTCAGCTCGTCGGCGCGGTGGACGTCGTCGAGGGCGAGCACGAGCGGGGCCCGCTGCGCCACCGACGACAGGTACGGGGGCAGCGCCTGCGACAGCCAGAACGGGCTCGCACCCGAGGCGTGGAAACCGTTCTCCCCGAGCAGGTTCGACAGCTGCTGCGCGGTCGTGGGGTCCATCGGGTACCGCTCGCGCAGATCGCGCAGCGCCTCACCCCACGGCCATCCGGGCGGTGCGCCGTCGACCTCCGGGCAGTGCCCCCACGCGGCACACCAGCCGCGTGCGGTCAGGGCGGTGACGAGGTGCGTGAGCAGGGTGGTCTTCCCGGCACCCGCTTCGCCGCCGACCCAGACCAGCCGCAGACCGGTGGCGGCGGCGCGCTCGGCCTCGGCGAGCAGCGCGGCCAGCTCGTCCGGGCGCCCGTTCGCCGGCGTCGGCGGGGCGGCCACCGGCGTCGGAGCCGGTGCGAGGGCGGGGGCGTGGGTGAGGATGTCGCGCTCGAGGTCGCGCAGCCGCGGTCCGGGGTCGACGCCGAGTTCGTCGGCGAGGTACTCGCGTGCGGTGCGCAGGGTGGTCAGGGCGTCGGCGGGGCGCCCGGCCCGGTAGTGCGCCGTCGCCAGCAGCGCGACCGCCGCCTCCCGTCCGGGATTGTCGGCGACGTGCCGGTCCAACCGCGCCGCCACCGACTCCGGGTTGCCCAGTTCCAGTGCGCTTCTCGCGTGTTCCTCCACGGCGGTGCGGCGCAACTCCTGCAGCCGGGCGATCTCGGGCAGTGCCCAGTCGACGTCGGCCAGTTCCTGGAACGGGGGACCGGTCCACACGTCCAGCGCCCGCTCGAACAGGTCCGCTCGGCGCGCCGGATCGGCGGCGTCGAGCCCACGCCGCACCAGCGCCTCGAAGTGCCAGACGTCCACGGCGGTTCCGGGCAGGGTCAGCGCGTATCCGGGCGGGTCGCTGACCAGCACCCGCGCCGGGGTCCGGGCCCGGCGGCCCGGCTCGAGGATGCGGCGCAGGTAGGAGATGTGCACCTGCAGCGCGGCCAGCGCCTTCGGCGGGGCGCCTCCGGACCACAGGTCCTCGATCAGCAGATCCGTCGACACCACCGCCCCGCGCGCCGCCGCCAGCCGCGCCAGCACCGCCCGCCGGCTCGGGCCACCGAGATCGACCGGTGTCCCGCCGACCCGGGCCCGCACCGACCCCAGGACGTGCACCGACACCGGGGGATCCGGTGCGGCGGCGGGGGCGCTCATGGGGACGAACACTAGCGCGGGCCGCGGCCTCGCGACCGGTCATCGTTTCCCGCGCGAAGGCGTCAGGGACGCTCGAACCTCTCCCGGCGGCCCAGCCCGCGCAGGCGCATCCACTCCCGGAACCCGCGGACGTCGCGTTGCTGGACGAGGAAGTACCAGCCGAAGCGGGCGTACTCCTGCGGCAGCAGCTTGCGCATGCCGGGCTGCGACATCACGTAGCCGCGGTTGCGGTAGGTGAAGAACCGCTTCGTCTCGTTGTCCGGGTACTGGGTGTGCATCCGCCCGCCGAGGATCGGCTTGAACTCGTCCGCGCCGTTCGGGTGCACGTACGCGGTCCGCAGGCACGTCCCGAACGGCAGCCCCGACCGGACCAGACGGCGGTGCACCTCGACCTCGTCACCGCGGACGAACAGCCGCAGGTCCGGCACCCCGACCGCGTCGATCGCGGCGGCGGTGAACAGGGCGCCGTTGAACAGGGAGGCGATCCCCGGCAGGAACTCCTCGTCGCCGAGTTCGCTGCGGCGGCGGCGCCACTCGACGCCGCGGCGCAGCGGGAACGCCAGCCGGTCGGGGTCGTCGATGTCGCAGACCACCGGCGACACCTCGGCCAGTCCGTGCCGGGTCGCGCAGTCGAGCAGGGTGGCGAGGACGTCCGGTCCGTCGGGGCGGCCGTCGTCGTCGGCGAGCCAGACACGGTCCGCGCCGAGCGAGAGCGCGTACAGCATGCCGAGCGCGAAGCCGCCGGCGCCGCCGAGGTTGTGCTTCGACCCGAGATACGTGGTGGGGATCGGCGTCGACTCGACCAGTTCCCGCACCGCGTCCTCGTCGGCGTTGTCGACGACGACCAGGTGGTCCAGCGGCCGGGACTGGGCGGCGAGAACCGCCAGGGACTCGGCGAGGAGTTCGCGTCGGCGGTGCGTGACGACGACACCGACGATCCGTTCGCTCATTTCGTCTGCCCGGCCTGTTCGCGTTCCATCTCGGCGATCACGTGCCGGACGTGGTCGGCGGCGTCGTCGCCCTCGTAGGAGCGCACGACCTCCTCGATGCCGCCCTGCATGCGGATCCGGCCGTGGTCGATCCACATCGCGCTGTTGCACAGCTGCGCGAGGAACTCGTTGGAGTGGCTCGCGAACACCAGGATGCCGGAGCGTTCGACCAGTGCCTGCAGCCGGACGCGCGCCTTCTTCATGAACTCGGCGTCGACGGCGCCGATGCCCTCGTCGAGCAGAAGGATCTCCGGGTCGATCGAGGTGACGACGCCCATCGCGACCCGCACCCGCATGCCCGTCGAGTACGTGCGCAGCGGCATGTTCAGGTACTCGCCGAGTTCGGTGAAGTCGGCGATCTCGTCCATCTTCGCGAGCATCTGCTTGCGGGTCTGCCCGAGGAACAGGCCGCGGATGATGATGTTCTCGTAGCCGGAGATCTCCGGGTCCATGCCGACACCGAGGTCGAAGACGGGCGCGACGCGGCCGCGGATGTGGGCGCTGCCGCGGGTCGGCTCGTAGATGCCGGACAGCAGCCGCAGCAGCGTCGACTTGCCGGCGCCGTTGTGGCCGACCAGTCCGACCCGGTCGCCCTCCTTCAGCGACATCGTGATGTCGTTGAGCGCCTCGACGACGACGACGTCGGAGTCGGTGCGGCCGATCGCGCCGCCGGCCTTGCCGAGGAACGCCTTCTTCAGCGACCGGGACTTGGCGTCGAAGATCGGGAAGTCGACGCACGCGTTGTGGGTGTCGATGCTGACCTTGCTCACGGTGGACCCCCTAGACCCAGTAGGGCACGCGGGCCCGGTACTTGCGCAGTGCCAGCAGGGCGACCGCCCAGCCGACGACGGTGATCCCCAGCACGATGTACCAGTGGTACAGCTCCTGCGGCTGCCCGATCATCGGCGCGCGCACGATGTCGAGGTAGTGGAACAGCGGGTTGAGTTCGGCGATCTTCGCCCGATCGGCGACCGCGCCGCCCTGCGCCTCGAGGCTCTGCGTCGTCCACATGATCGGCGTCAGCACGAACAGCAGCAGGGTCAGCGACGACAGGATCGGCGCGATGTCCCGGTAGCGGGTCGCGAAGATGCCGAACACGATCGACACCCACAGCGCGTTGAGCACGATCAGTGCGATGGCGGGGATCGCCGCCAGCGACGCCCAGCTCAGGTCCCGCCACACCGCGAACGCGACCACCATGATCACGTAGATCACCAGGTTGTGCGCGAAGAACAGCAGCTGCCGCCACACCAGGCGATATATGTGCACGCTCAGCGCCGACGGCAGCTGTTTGATCAGACCCTCGTTCGCGATGAACACCTCGGACCCCTCGATGATCGAGGCGTTGATGAGGTTCCACACGATCAGGCCGACGGTGACGTACGGCAGGAACTCGTCGAGCGGCATGTCGAGCAGCGCCGCGTACAGGATGCCGATCGCGGTGGCCTGCACGCCGGTGGCGATGGTGATCCAGAACGGACCGATCACCGACCGCCGGTAACGCTGCTTGATGTCCTGCCAGCCCAGGCTGAGCCACAGTTCACGCTGTGCGAACCCGTCGCGGAGGTCCTTGACCGCGCGGCGGAAGGTCTGCGAGTCGGAGGCCGGCGGCGAGGCGGTCGCGGCGGTCTCGGATTCGAGGGCGGATGCTGACACGAGGTCCGAGCCTACCGGCCTGCCGAGAACGCCCCCGCCGCTCGTGCGCACTTCACGGGTGGACGGACCCGCGAACCGCGCACGAGCAGCACACCGCCTACAGGTACTGGCCCGTGCCCGGCTGCGCCTGCTGACCCGGCTGGACGTGAGCGGCGCCACCGAGACCAGGCGGCAGCGCGCCCTGCCGCATCTGCTCGAGCTGCGCCCGCGCCGCCATCTGCTGCGCGAACAGCGCCGTCTGGATGCCGTGGAACAAGCCCTCCAGCCAGCCAACCAGCTGGGCCTGCGCGATCCGCAGCTCGGCGTCGGACGGCACGTTGTCGTCGGTGAACGGCAGCGCGAGCCGTTCCAGCTCCTCGCGCAGTTCCGGCGCGAGACCCTGCTCGAGCTCGCGGATGGACGACTTGTGGATCTCCTTGAGCCGGTTGCGGCTGGCGTCGTCGAGCGGAGCCGCGCGCACCTCCTCGAGGAGTTGCTTGATCATCGTGCCGATCCGCATGACCTTCGCCGGCTGCTCGACCATGTCGGCGAGGGACTCGCCGCCCTGCTCGTCGCCACCGCCCGGTTCGCCGCTGCCGTTGTCCGAGGCCGCGGCGGTCGGGTCCGGCGCCGGGCCGGTCGACGTCAGGGCCACGGGTTGACCGTCGGGTCCGATCACGACGACGTGTTCATTCTCCGGTTGCGTCATGACTCCATCTTGTCGGTTCCAGCGGCGATCCGCTAAGACCCCACGTGACCCGCCGTGCCGCGGCATTTCAGATCGGCTGCCGGGGTGTGCAATCCGTCATCCCGATCGCATCGCGATGAAAACAGGTCTTAGGCTGTCGGGCATGGCTTACGACGTCGCCCGGGTGCGGGGACTGATCCCGTCACTCGGGGACGGATGGATCCATCTCGATCCGCAGTCCGGAATGTTGCACCCCGATTCCGTGTCGACCGCCGTGTCGACCGCGTTCCGTGGATCGGCCTCCTCGCAGGTCGGCAGGCATGTCGGTGCCCGCCGTGCCGCCGAGATCCTCGAGGCCGCCCGCGAAGCGGTCGCGGACCTCGTCGGTGGTGACCCCGCCGGTGTCGTCCTCGGACCGGACCGGGCGACGCTGCTCGCGTGGCTGGCGGAGGCGCTCAGTTCGCGGCTCGGGCTCGGCACCGGTGTCGTGCTGTCGCGGCTCGACGAGGAGGCCAACGTCGCGCCCTGGCTGCGAGTGGCGAACCGGTACGGCGCGCAGGTCCGCTGGGCGGAGGTCGAGATCGACACCTGCGACCTGCCGAGCTGGCAGTTCGCCGAACTCATCGGGCCGACCACCCGGCTGGTCGCGTTGACCGCCGCGTCGCCGATCGTCGGCTCCGCGCCCGACGTCCGGGTCGCGTCGGACCGGATCCACGAGATGGGCGGGTTGATGGTGTGCGACGCCGTCGCCGCCGCCCCGTACGCGCACGTCGACATCCACGAACTCGGCGCGGACGTGCTCGCGGTCAGCGGGCCCAGCTGGGGTGGCCCGCAGATCGGTGCGCTGGTGTTCCGCGACCCGGGGCTGATCGACCGGATCCCGTCGATCTCGCTGAACCCGCACGCCACCGGCCCGAGCCGCCTCGAACTCGGCGGCCACCAGTACGCGCTGCTGGCGGGGCTCACGGCGTCCATCGACTACCTCGCGAACCTCGACGAGTCCGCGACCGGATCCCGCCGGGAGCGGCTGGAGACGTCGATCAGTTCGCTGCAGGACTACCACGACCGGCTGTTCGAGCGGCTCCTCGCGTCGCTGCGCCGGCTGCCGCAGGTGACGTTGATCGGCACCTCGTACAGCCGGGTCCCGACGATCAGCTTCACCGTCGCCGGGGTGCCCGCCGAGAAGGTCGCCGTGCACTTCGCCGAGCGCCGCATCGGCACGGTCGTCGGCGGCAAGGGCAGCCGCCTGCTCGACTCCCTCGGCGTCAACGAGGAGGGCGGCGCCGTGACGATCGGCCTGGCCCCCTACACCACCCGCTACGAGATCGACCAGCTCGTCCGCGCCGTCGCCTCGCTCGGCTGACCGCGCCCCCACCCCAAAGTTCCGTAATGTCACATCGGCTCACTTGACGCCAGCCGATGTGACATTACGGAACCGGAGGCCTGGTGAATCGGGGATCGGTGGGCAGGGTCAGGCGAGGGTGAGGACGACCTTGCCGACGGTGTCGGCGGAGTCGAGCATCTCGTGGGCGGTGGCGGCCTCGGTGATCGGCAGCTCCGCGTGCACGACCGGACGGACGGTGCCGTCCGCGACCAGCGGCCACAGTTTCCGCGTCACCTCGGTGACGATCTCCGCCTTGCTGGAGCGGCCGGTCTCGGGACGGCCCCGCAGGCCGGTCGCGAAGACCCGGCCCCGCTTGGCGATCAGCTTGCCCAGGTTCAGCTCCCCGACCGCGCCGCCCTGCATGCCGATCACGCAGAGCTGTCCGTCCTTGGCGAGCGCGTCGACGTTGCGGTCCAGGTACTTGGCGCCCATGTTGTCGAGGATCAGGTCGGCGCCGCGCTGCGGGGTGTCACGGACCGCGGCGACGAAGTCGTCCTCGCGGTAGTTGACGGTGAGCGTCGCGCCGAGGTCGCGGCAGGCGGCGAGCTTGTGCTCGGAACCGGCGGTGACGGCGACCGTGGCGCCGAGTGCCACCGCGACCTGGATCGCGTGGGTGCCGATGCCGCCGCCGCCGCCGTGGATGAGCACCAGCTGTCCCGCGTGCATCCCGCCGATCATCACCAGGTTCGACCACACCGTGCACGCGACCTCGGGCAGCGACGCCGCGGCCACGAGGTCCAGGCCGTCCGGCACCGGCAGCAGCTGGCCCGCCGGGACCACGACCTTCTCCGCGTAGCCGCCGCCGGCGAGCAGCGCGCACACCCGGTCGCCGACCTGCCAGTCGCGCACCCCGTCGCCGACCGCGGCGACGGTGCCGGAACATTCGAGGCCGAGGATGTCGCTGGCGCCGGGCGGCGGCGGATACAGGCCGCGTCGCTGCAGCACGTCGGCGCGGTTGACGGCGGTGGCGGCGACGTCCAGGAGAACCTGGCCCGGACCGGGTGCCGGGTCCGGAACCTCCGCCCACTGCAGGGCCTCGGGGCCGCCGGGACTGGTGACGGTGATCGCATGCATGGCTCGACGCTATCGGTTGTTCCCGCGCAAGCAACTGCAGTCCCGGCCCGGCGGGGCGTTTCGGGCGCTACGGTCACGCGGTGACCTACTTCGGCAACATGCAGAACGAGATCTACTTCGCCGGGCTCGGCGGTGCGGTGCCCGAACTGCCGATGACGGCGGCCGGTCTCGAGGAGCTGGCCCGGCAGCGGCTCTCGCCGGAGGCGTTCGGCTACATCGCGGGCAGCGCGTCCACCGAACGCACCGCCGCGGCGAATCTGGCGGCGTTCGACAAGCACCGGATCGTGCCGCGGATGCTGCGCGGCACCGCCGCGGCGGACGCCCGGGACCTGAGCGTCGAGGTGCTGGGGACCAAGCTCGCCGCGCCGGTGCTGACCGCGCCGGTCGGGGTGCTCGAACTCGTGCACCCGGCCGCGGAGGCCGCGGTCGGGGCGGTGGCGGCGGAACTCGGTGTCGGGTCGGTGCTCTCGACCGCGGCGTCCACCCCGATCGAGACCGTCGCGCAGGTGTCCGGGGACACCTGGTGGTATCAGCTGTACTGGCCGTCGGACGACGGGGTCGCCGAATCGTTGGTTCGGCGCGCCACCACCGCCGGCGCGAAGGCCATCGTGGTCACCGCGGACACTCCCGGAATGGGCTGGCGGCCACGCGATCTCGAACTCGGTCACCTGCCGTTCCTGAAAGCGAAGGGGATCGCAAACTATCTCTCCGATCCGGTGTTCCGGTCCCGGCTGGCCAGTCCGCCGGAGGAGAGCACCGAGGCCATGCAGATGGCGGTGCTGACCTGGGTGTCGATGTTCGGCAACCACGCGATCCGCGCGAACGACATTGCGCGCCTGCGGGAGTGGACGGACCTACCGGTCGTGGTGAAGGGCGTCGTGCACCCCGACGACGCCCGCGCGGTCGTCGACGCCGGTGCGTCCGGTGTGGTGGTGAGCAACCACGGCGGCCGCCAGGTGGACGGCGCGATCGGTGCGCTCGACGCGCTCGGCCCGGTCGCGGCGGCGGTGGGGGAGCGGGCGACGGTGCTGCTCGACTCCGGGATCCGCAGCGGCGCCGACGTCATCAAGGCACTCGCCCTCGGCGCGGACGCGGTGCTGTACGGGCGGCCGTGGGTGTACGGGCTGGGAATCGCCGGTGCGGACGGCGTCCGGCACGCGCTGCGGATGCTCCTCGCCGACCTCGACGTCACCCTCGGCCTGGCCGGCTTCGCGTCGGTCGCGGAACTGGACACGTCAATCCTGAGCGGCGACTGATCGGCGGATCGGTCACTAGACTGGCCGGGTGGCAGTAGAGATCGCAGACGCGGAGGACGCGTCCCCCCGGTGGCTCGACGCCGTGGAGATGCGGGCGTGGCGCGGATTCATCGACGGCAGTCAGCGCCTGATGGAGGTGCTCAACCGGGAACTGCAGTCCCGGCACGACATCTCCCTCGCCGACTACCGGATTCTGGTCATGCTCTCCGAGTCGCCGGACGGGTCCGTGCGGATGAGCGAGCTGGCGGACGGGGTGCTGTCCTCCCGCAGCCGGTTGACCCACCAGGTGCGGCGGATGGAGTCGGAGAACCTGGTCACCCGCAGCACCTGCGTCGAGGACGGCCGCGGCGTCCTCGCCCTGATCACCGACGCCGGCCGGGCGAAACTGGCCGAGGCGGCGCCGACGCACGTGCGCGGCGTGCGCAGCTACCTGATCGACCTGCTCGACGCCGACGAACTCGTCGGAGTGGCGACGGTGTTCGACAAGGTCGACGCCGCGCTCGACGCCCGTCCCGACGCCTGAGACGCGCGCCGGTTCGTCCCACACCGCCCCCGGCGGCTAGGATTCGCCACGGAAGCGTGGCAGAGCGGCCGAATGCACTCGCCTTGAAAGCGAGCTTGGGTAAAACCAACGGGGGTTCAAATCCCTCCGCTTCCGCCAAGGGCCCCGACCTGGCATCTCCAGGTCGGGGCCTTTTCGTTGGCCTCGGGTGGTTGCCGACCCGGGAAGGCCGCGGCCGGGGTGTCCCGCGCGACCGCGGAGGGCTGTCGGTGGCCGCTGCGACACTGGTGCCCGAACTGTCAGGAGGCGGACATGCGCAAGGTACCGGGCGGCTGGATCGGCGCCGCGATCGTTCTGGTGTTGGTGCTGAGCCTGTGGATGCTGATCCTCGGTGCCATCGTGCTGGGCGTGGTCGGCTGGGGCTCCTACAAGCTCGGCAGCGCCGCCCTCGCGCGCCGCCGCGACCGCCTGAACGGCGAACGCGCCCAGGCGTCGGCGCTCGCTGCTCGCGCGCAGATCCAGCACGAGCAGTACCTCGCCGGCGACGACCGCGGCGTGTACGGCGAGTACCGTCCCGCGTCGCTCGTGTGAAAGGCTCGCGCCCATGACGCGATTGGTGGCAGCAACCGCCGTGGTCGTCGCCGCCGGACTTGCCGTCCGGTGGCTGCGCTCGGGTACCGCGATGAGCACGGAAGCCTGGGCCGAGGATCCGATCGGACCGGACGAGCTCGCCGGATAGGCGGCCCGACGCTAGCCCGGTGTGTTGATGTACGTCTCGATGGCCTGCTGGGCCTTCGGGTTCCCGTTTCCGATGCCGACGATGGCGCCGATGGCTGCACCGGTCGGGGCACCGATCATGCAGCCGGCGAGGCTGCCCGGGAACATCGATATGCAGCCGATGCCGAGGCCGATCGCCGCGCCGATCGCGGTACCCGCGGCACCGCCCTGCGCCCAGCCCAGCCCCAGTTCGGCGAGCATGTTGTCGAGGGCCTGCTGCTTCGTGAGCGGCGGCGGAGGCGGTGCCGGATCCGCGTACGCGGTACCCGCTCCGACGAACAGTGCTCCGGCGACCAGGGCCGTTGCCGACATCTTCGTAATCGACTTCATCGCGATCCCCACCTTGCGGACGAAGAGACGAGTTGAACGAGACGAGTTGGGTCGACTGTAGTCCCGTCATCGCCGTCCGGAAAGCGAATGACGGCACCGTTATCGTCCTGCTGCGTCAGGAGGTGCGGGTGCGGACTCGCTCGTGTGGCCCGTGCCGGGTTGGGGAGCGCGCCAGAACTATTTGGTTTCAAAAGCGTTCGTAATCCTTCAGGACGCCTGCCGCATCGTCATCCCGCCGAGTTCGATGACGTACTCGTTCGCGGGTTCGTCGAAGCGCACGGTGTAGGTGGTCGGGTACCAGCCGGACTTCGCGTATGCCGCGGGTTGCTTGACCTGCTCGTCGACGCTCTGCTTCGTGAGCATCCACTCGCGGGTCATCATCGGCTCGAGAAACGTGTAGGCGCCGTCCCAGGATCCGGCGATCAGCACCTGCCGGAAATCGAATCCGGGCGCGATTCCCGCTGCGCCGTCGAACCAGTGCAGCCCCATGTCGGGCACCGTGTTCATGGCCGGTATCCCGGGTGGGGCCATGTATCCGGTCGGCATGTACTGCGCCGGTGGAACATTCGATGCACGAGGAACGAAATCGACTCGCATGGGCGTGATCTCGCCGACCGCCGCCGCGTCGATCATGTAGAAGTGCATGTCGAAGTGCGGCTTGGTGAACACCCCGGCAGGTTCGTGCCCGTGCGGGTTCCAGTCGAGGGTGAGGTGGTCGAACACCGTGGCCGGGGCGCCCTGCGGCAGTGCTAGCTGGAAGGTCTGCATCGGCACGTCGGCGGCCGTGGTCAGCCCGTCCAGTGCGGCCGGCGTCATCCGAATCCCGGTCGCGGCCGGGGTGCCGTCAGCGCCGACGGTGACGTACGAGTGCGCGCTTCCGTTGCCGACGTTCACGACAGGGCCGTTGAGGGTGTCGCCGGTCGCGGCCTCGGCGGGATCGGAGGCGCAGGCGCTGCCGACTGCGAGGGTCGCGCAGGCGGCGAGTGCGACGCCCGCGGACCGGAAACGAGGACGAATTCGCATGATGCACCTCGGTTGATGGAGGGATCGGCGCGACAATCCTAACTCCGCATCGGTGGACGTTCCTGCCGAACGGCGTTCTGAACTGGGAAGTTTCGCGTGGTAACGATCTTCTTACGCGGGTGCCATGTTCTGGTCGACCGTCCGACAACGAGATGGGGCAACGGGATTCGTCTCGCACTGCGGGCCCCCGGCACATCCGCTACCGTGGCCCGCAGCGGTCCGTCCGCAACCCGGCGGGGTGCCGCACGAGGTGGGCTCATGAAGCTACTCGCGACCTTGGCTCTGTCCGTGGTCCTGTGCGGCCTGATCACTCCCTCGGCCGGGGCCGGACCCCGTGGGCCGTCCCTGCGGGAGGCCGCGGCCGTCGACCACGTCACGATGCTCACCGACCGCCGCGCCGCCGTCTTCGTGCACTCGCCGTCGATGCGCGAGACCGTGCAGGTCCAGGTGCTGCTGCCGCCGCCGGGTACCGGTCCACGGCCGACCCTCTACCTCCTCGACGGTGCCGGTGGTGGCGAGGAGTCGAACTACCGGGAAAGTACCTGGACGCAGCGGACCGACGCCGTCGACTTCTTCGCCGACAAGCCCGTCAACGTGGTGCTGCCGGTCGGCGGGACCGGCAGCTACTACACCGACTGGTTGCGGCCCGATCCGACACTCGGCGTCGACGAGTGGGAGACGTTCCTGACGCAGGAGTTGCCGCCGATCGTCGACGCCCGGTTCGCCGGCAACGGCGTCAACGCGATCGCCGGGCTGTCGATGGGCGCGCACGCCGCCCTGAACCTGGCCACCCGGCACCCCGACAGGTTCGCGGGCGTGGCCGCGTTCAGCGGCTGCGCGGACAACGGGCAGTCGAACTCCCGGCTGTCGGTGCGGGCCACCGTCGCGTGGAAGGGCGGCGACGCCGACAACATGTGGGGCCCGGACGGCGACCCGGCGTGGGCGGCGAACGATCCGATGCGGAATGCGGAAGCGTTGCGCGGTAAGCAGATCTACGTCTCCACCGGCAACGGTGCCGTGGGCCTGCTGGACGATCCGACGACCGTCGACGGCCTCAGCGCGATGACCCTGGGCGCCGCACTCGAGGCGGCCGCGCTGCAGTGCACCCGTCTGTTCGACACCCGACTACGCGACCTCGGTATCCCCGCGACCTTCCGCTACCGGGACACCGGCACGCATTCGTGGCCGTACTGGCAGCAGGACCTGCACGACGCGTGGCCCACGCTGGCCCGCGCGCTGCGGGTCTGAGCCACCGTCAGGACTGCACGAGGTCGCGGCCGGTGCCGGTCGCGAACTTGAGGAACGCGTCGTTCTCGTCCGGGTCGCCGATCGTGACCCGCACCCCGTCCACGCCGTAGGGGCGCACCAGGACACCCGCTTCGGCGCTGGCCTCGCCGTACGCGGCGGCCAGCTCGCCGAGCGGCAGCCACACGAAGTTGCCGTTCGACTCGGGCACCTCGTAGCCGGCGGCGAGCAGCGCCTCGCGCACCCGGGTCCGTTCGGCGGCGACGGCGTCGGTGTGGGCGAGCAGCTCGGCGGACGCGGACAGGGACGCGACCGCCGCGGCCTGAGCGACGACGCTGACCGCGAACGGGGTGTGCACCTTGCCCAGTGCGGCGACGATCGCCGGATCCGCGACCGCGTAGCCGACCCGCAGGCCCGCCAGGCCGTACGCCTTGGAGAACGTCCGCAGCACAACGACATTCGATCGCCCCTCGGCGAGGGCGACACCGTCCGCGATCGGCGTGCCCGCGTCGTCGCCGGGACGCACGTACTCGAAGTACGCCTCGTCGAGCGCGACCAGCACGTGCGCGGGGACCTTGTCGAGGAACGCGGTGATCTCGGCCGCGCTCAGCGTCCGGCCGGTCGGGTTGTTCGGGTTGCAGACGAAGATCAGCCGGGTGCGGTCGGTGACCGCGGCCGCCATCGCGTCCAGGTCGTGCGCGTGATCGGCGGTCAACGGCACCGGCACCGGGGTGGCGCCGGCGACCTTCGTCACCACCGGGTAGGCCTCGAACGAGCGCCACGGGAAGATCACCTCGTCGCCGGTGCCTGCCGCGATCTGCACCAGCTCCTGGCACAGGCTCACCGACCCGCAGCCGATGGCGACCCGATCCGCGCCGACGCCGAGCGCCGCGCCCAGCGCCTCCCGCAACACGGCATTGGTGTTGTCCGGGTAGCGGTTCGCGCCCGCGGCCGCCTCGGCGATCGCCGCCGCCACCGACGGCAGCGGGCCGGAGGTGATCTCGTTGCTCGCCAGCTTGATGGCGCCGGGGAAGCTGCGCCCGGGCACGTAAGCGGGGAAATCGGCCAGGTCGGGGCGGATGCGTGCGGTCACGGGGTCCAATTATGCGCGGCCCGGAAAACTGGTGGGGGCGCGGTCGCCCGCCGCGTGCCAAGGTGGACGTATGTCGGGAATCTTCACGGACGGCGCGGTCCTCCGTGCCGGCGGGGAGCAGCGCGACGATGCTCCCGAGCGAGTGCCCTTGACGGCCGTCGCCCCGGACGGACCCGCGCGCGGCGGAGTCGTCGTCCTGTACGAGTCCCGCGCACTGTCCGATGCCCTGCTCGACCTGATGCGGCTGCTCGCAGGCGAGGGCTGGCTGGTCGTCGCACCGGACCTGTTCCACCGCGAGCCGGCGCACAGCGACGTAGAGGTCTTCGGCGACGCGCTGTTCGCCGACTTCGACGCCACGTTCGACTGGCTCGTCGCGCGCGGGGTGTACCCGGACTGCGTCGGGGTGCTCGGGTTCGACGACGCGGGCACCGCGGCGCTGCTGGTCGCCACCAACCGCCCGATCGGCGCCGCGGTCAGCGTCGCCGCCCGCGGCATCGTCGCGCGGCTCGGTGCGGACGTGCCCGCACTCGTCGACGCTGCCCGCGAACTGCAGGCGCCCTGGCTCGGGCTGTACGGGGAGGACGATCCGCAGACCCCGCCCGAACAGGTGGAGGCGCTGCGGGACGCCGTCGCGAAGGCCCCGGTCGCGACGAACGTGGTCAGCTACCCGGGCCTCGCGCATCGAGCGGACGAGCCGCCGCGCCTGACGCCCGACGTTGAGGAGGGCGATCCGATCCTCGACGCGCACCAGCGGATCCTCGGCTGGTTCGACAGCAACCTGCGATAACGCGGGGGTGACCAGCCGTTTTGCAGAATCGAGCGGACCCTGTGTAATCTTTCGTCCCGGCGGTTCGAAAGGACCTGAGCCTAGGAAGCGTGCCAGAGCGGCCGAATGGGACTCACTGCTAATGAGTTGTCCTCCTTACAGGGGACCGGAGGTTCAAATCCTCTCGCTTCCGCCATGTCAGCTTGCTGGCACCGTCGGTTCACGGACCGACACAACTGAAGACCTGCGCCCGTAGCTCAACGGATAGAGCATCTGACTACGGATCAGAAGGTTAGGGGTTCGAATCCCTTCGGGCGCACAACCGACATCCCCGTCACCACCAGGTGGCGGGGATGTCGCGTATCCGGGCATCGGACGTCGCTGCCGAACGGGCAGTTGCCGGGGGTGGCACTCGACCGAGTGCCGAGCCGGCAACCGCCCGTTCGGGGCTTACGTCAGGCGCGGGCGCGAGTGGCCAGCCCGACCGCGGTGTCGACCAGAAGGAACCCGAGCAGGCTCAGCCCGAGCAGCGGGACGAACCAGCCGACCGCGACCGCCGCGACCGCCACGCCGCCCGCGACGGCCGGATGCACCTGCTGGAGAGCGCCGCGCAGCGGGGGCCTTCCGACCGCCCAATCCGAGCCGCGGGTCGGGCGGCGACGCCACCACAGGATGTAGCCGCGCACGATCACCGTCACCAGCGCGACCGCGAGCGCGGCCAGTGCGAGCTGGTTGAGCAGCCCGAACTGCAGACCCATGTGCAGCTGGATGCCCCACGACGTCAGCTTCGCGGCCAGCGGCCACGACGCGAACCGGAGCAGGTCGGTGACCTGACCGGTGGCGCCGTCGACGGCGATCGAATCTGTGGCGAACACCCACGGCTGCCGCGTCTCGGCGACGGTGAACGCGGTCGTCGCGTCCGCGGGGATCGAGGCCTCGACGGCGCCCTCGACGCCGTTCTCGCGGGCGACGGTCAGGACGGAGTCGACCCGGTCGATGTTCGTGCCCGCAATCGGGGTGTCCGCAGGCGCGTGGGGTGCCCCGTCGTGGCCGTCGTGGCCACCGCCGGTACCGGTTGGTGCGGCGCCGAGGGTCTTGTCGAGGGCCGGGGTGGTCCAGCTCAGCGCCGAGCGCAGCTCCGAGACGTTCTCACCGGCGTACTTCGACCACGTCAGCCCCGTCGCCGACAGGAACACCAGACCCACGGCGATCCAGACACCCACGGCCCCATGCCAGCCCAGCGTGCGACCGCGTCCCGTCGCCGAGCGGTCCACGGTGAGCAGCCGTGCGGTCGCGCCGTCACGGGCACGGGCCTTGCGGTAGCGGTCCCACCACAGGTACACGCCGCCGAGGGCGATCACCCACATCCACGACGAGGCGAGTTCGCTGTAGATCCGGCCCGGCTCACCCAGGTGCAGATGCCGGTGCAGCTGCGAGATCCAGGTGCGCATCGGCAGCGCGCTGCTGCTGCCGTACACCACGAGCTCGCCGATCGGCTGCGCCGTCGCCGGGTCGACGAACACCGACAGCCGCTCGGATTCGCCGAGCGAGGGGTCGGTGAACAGGACGCGGGTGGTGTCGCCCGGTTCCGGGGCCGGGCGGACGGCCGCGACGGTCAGGTCGGGACGCACCCGTTCGGCCGCGCGGATCTGTTCGGCCACCGGGCGGGCCGGGCCGGTGGACTCGACGTGCAGGTAGTCGCGGTAGACGACCTGCTCGAGGGTGGGTGCGATGGCGTAGAGGGCGCCGCTGACGGCGGCGACCAGGATGAACGGTGCGACGAGGATCCCCGCGTAGAAGTGCAGGCGCATCATCAGCGGCCGCAGCGTGCGCCGCCGGCCGGGCGGCGCGGCGTCGGGGGAGGGGGCGGGGATGGCCCGCTCGATGTCGGGTGCGGACATGAGGTGTCTCGATTCGGGTCGGCTCGTCGTGTCGGCTGATCCGCGCGGGCGCAGGCCGGAGCGGTCGCCGGGACGCGGCGAGCGGGAACACCGCGGCGGCGGACGACACGGGACGGTCGGCTGCGCCGGGCGTTGTCGGATGCCACCGGGACGCGGGCGCGATGCGCTGCGTGACCGCGCGCGTCGATGTCGCAGTCCCGGTGGAGGAGAAGGGCACGCGAAAGGGCGCCGTCCCGGATCGGTTCCGCGGCGGCGGGTTTCGTGTGGTCAGGCGGGGAGGGGTGGCCCTCGGATGCCGAGGCGGGCACCGACGAGCAGCCAGCGTTCGAGGCGCGGCCGGTAGGGCGGGGCGGACGGCGTCCGCGGCACATCGACAGGGACGGTGGCGAACGGTGCCGGGAGGATCGCGCGCAGGGAGGCGACGGCGCGGGCGCAGCCGCGTCCCCCGCCGCGGATCAGGACCGCCGACACCGACACGGCGACCGCGTGCGCGGTCAGCATCGCGGGGGTGAACTGGGTGCCGTGATGGGCGCCGGCGCCGACCATCAACGCGGCGTGGCCGACGACCTGACCGACCGTCAGTGCGGCGGCGAGGAAGGGCAGTTCGTGGGTGCGCACGCGGGCCGCGGACACCAGCGCGCCGACGGCGGCGCACGCCAGCACCAGCAACACCACGGCGCTTTCGGAGGGGGCAGCCCCACCGCCCATCGCGTGGGCGGCGACGGCGACGGTGCCGGACACGGAGCCGGCGAAGCCGCCGCGCATCCGCGCGAAGGCCGTCCGACGTGTCGTCACGCCGCGAAGACTACAAGTGCGCGGCTACCAGCGCGAATGTCCGGTTCGCCGGGGTTGCGTCGGATGGTGCTCGACGACCGTGGCGACCGCCCGTTCGGTCACCAGCTGCAGCCGCAGGTTCCGGTCAGCGACTGCACCTGGAAGCACTCGCCGCAGGTGCTGACCAGCTCGCGGCGGCGGCTGCGGTCCCGCTTCTGGGCCTTCGCCCGTGCCAGCACCACGCTCGGTGCCAGTGTCGCGACGCCGCCGTCGGCGGGCAGGTCGATCGCGGCGAAGTGGCGGTAGCACCGCAGGCGTTCCTCGGCGGCGTGCAGTTCGAGATCGTGGGGGTCGATCCCGTAGGTGGCACGCACCGCCTTCGCGTAACCCTCGCCGACGGTGCCGTTGACACTCACACACAGCGAGGACAGCAACGGTTCACCGCGGTCGGCGCAGTCCCCGCCGACCCGGCTGAGGGTCTTCCCGATCCAGTTCTGCAGCAGGTTCCGGGTCCGGACGCCGGACCGCTCCTGGATGGTGTCGGCGAGTTCCTGGTAGGTGAGGGTGCGCTGGTAGGTGCCGGCCACTTCGATCAGGACGAGGCGAGCCTCGGCGGACCAGATCTCCTGATTGTCGGCCATCGAAAACCTCCTGGGGCTGTCATCCGATCAATCCCATTCTGTGACCAATGTGTTATCGGCCACGTCGGTTTCGCGGTTCCCGACCGCAGACGGCGTGGGTGGTTCACAATGTCGCTCCCGCCCGCCGCCGACGCGTGCTCGACCGCTCCGAGGACGACGCGCTGGACGCGGATCGGTGCCTCCGCTGCTGATCGGGTCGACGTCGCTTACCGTAGACAGGTGACCAATGCAGCTCAGGGCGCCGACACCGTCTGGCCCGCGGTTCTCACGTGGCGGGCACACAACGCGCCTCGGATGGAGTCGGTGCGAGTGCAGTTGGTGGGCAACCGGATCAAGGCGTCCGGCCGGATCATCGGCGGGCAGTGCGCCGATCACCCCGCGTTCAGCGCCTCCTACGACCTCGTCACCGACGAGGCCGGGGTGACCCGACGCCTGTCGCTGCGGGCCAGCCTGGCAGCCGGGGAACGGCACGTGTCGATCAGCCGGGACGCCGAGGGGTACTGGATGGTCGAGGACGGCACCAACCATCACCGGTCCGCGTTCGGCGGCGCCCTCGACGTGGACGTGGTGCTCAGCCCGTTCTTCAACACGCTGCCGATCCGCCGGTTCGGGATGCAGCACGACTCCGAGGACATCCAGGTTCCGGTGGTCTACGTGTACCTGCCCGACCTGAGCGTGCGGCCTGCGGACCTGACCTACAGCTCGGGTCCCGACGGCATCCACGTGCTGTCGCCGGTGTCGAGCTCGTCGGTGACCGTCGACGCGGACGGCTTCATCCTCGACTACCCGGGGCTCGCCGAGCGGATTTGAGCGCTTCGCGTCCGTGCGTGATCTCACCCCGGTGAGGGTGAAATTCACTCACAGGGTGCGCAGCGCTCCGCCTCGCCTGCCCGCGTCCCTCAGGGCCTCGGCCCAGCCCGGGCTGCCGATCTCGATGTCGGTGATGTCCCAGCGGTCGAGGTCGTCGTGCCGCCTCCGTGCCCGGTACCCCGCCTCGACCAGCGCCTCGGTGCTGCCCGAGTCGGCCAGGGCGCGGCGGGCGTCGGTCAGCAGCGCCAGGGCCTCGTCCAACGCGACCGTCAACGCCTGCGCGTTCGCCTCGCACATCGCCCGCACCAGCCTCGGGGCGGTGCCGGCGACGCGGGTGCCGTCCCGGTAGGAGCCGGCCGCCAGCGCCAGCGCCAGGTCGCCGCCGGACGCCGCGGTGACGGCGAGCGCCTCGGCCAGCAGGTGCGGCAGGTGGGAGATCCGCGCGACCGCCGAGTCGTGTTCGGCGGCCCCGGCGGGCACCACCACGGACCCGCAGTCGAGGGCCAACCGCGCGACCGAAGTCCAGGCGGCCGGGTCGGTGTCGTCCTCGGCGGAGACCACCCACACCGCGCCGCGGAACAGGTCGACGTCCCCGGCCGACCATCCGGACTGTGCGGTGCCTGCCATCGGGTGCCCACCCACGAAGTTCGCGGCCAGGCCGTGCCGTCGGACGGCGTCGAGGACCACGCCCTTCACGCTGACCACGTCGGTGAGTATGCAGTCGGGGGCGTGCGCCGCGACCTGCGTCAGGACGGCGTCGAGCGCCGGTTCGGGCACCGCGACCACCAGGATGGCGCCGGTGTCGCGGGCCCGGGTCAACGCGGTCTGCAGGTCGGTGTCGGCGTCGTAGCCGTCCGCGCGGGCGCCCTCGACCGGGTCGGCCGACCGGTTCCAGCCCCACACGGTGCGGCCCGCCGCGGCCGCCGCCCGCACGAGTGATCCGCCGATCAATCCGAGGCCGAGCACACACACCGGACGATCAGCAGATTCAGCAGACACCCGGATAGGTTGGCACATTTCCCCGTCGGACTTCATGTAGGGGCCGCGCGCGGACTACGGTTGCCGCATGGCTGCACAGCGCGCGGGGAACAACGCCCCCTCGGACCGGTTCGAAGACCTCGAAGGCTTCGGTGTGGCAGTGGTGCTCGACGACGGGAAATGGAAGTGCACGGCCCTGACCGCGGCCGCACTGACCAGCCTCGATCAGGCCGAGAAGGAGCTGCTCGAGATGCGCGCGTCGGGCGCGGTGTTCGGCCTGCTGGACGTCGACGAGGAGTTCTTCGTCATCCTGCGGCCCGCACCGACCGGGACGCGGCTGCTGCTGTCCGACGCGACCATGGCCCTCGACTACGACATCGCCGCCGACGTGCTCGAGGCGCTGAACATCGAGGCCCCCGACATCGACCCCGACGACCTCGACGACATCGAGCCGTGGGAGGAGGGCGACCTGGGCGTCCTCTCCGACCTCGGTCTGCCGGAACCGGTACTCGGTGTGATCCTCGCGGAGACGGACCTGTACCCGGACGAGCAGCTGACGATGATCGCGCAGCGGCTCGGCTTCGGCACGGAGCTGACCGCGGTACTCGACGCCGCGCCGCGGTAGTGACGCTGTCGCAGTCGCCGCTCGCGCGCGACGAGGCGATGGTGCGTGCCGCGATCGAGGCCGCCGCCGCTGCCGGGGACGCGGACGTCCCGGTCGGGGCGGTCGTGTTCGACGCCGACGGGATCGAGCTCGCGCGGGCGGCGAACGCCAGGGAGGCGTCCGGCGACCCGACCGCGCACGCGGAGATCCTGGCGTTGCGGCAGGCCGCGAAGGTGCACGGGGACGGCTGGCGGCTCGAGGGTGCCACCCTCGCGGTGACGCTGGAGCCGTGCACGATGTGCGCCGGCGCGCTGGTGCTGGCGCGGGTGTCGAGGGTCGTGTTCGGGGCGTGGGAACCGAAGACCGGGGCAGTCGGGTCGTTGTGGGACGTGGTCCGCGACCGCAGGCTCACCCACCGCCCACAGGTGCGCGGCGGGGTCCTCGAGGCCGAATGCGTGACGCTGCTCGACGACTTCTTCCGCACCCACCGCTGACGGCGACCTGCTCGTCGGCGGGTGTGGGGCTCAGCGCGGGAGGAGGCCCGCGACGAGCGCGTCGACGATCTCGTCGGTCGAGGTGTCGGGCATCAGCGGTGTGGTGAGCCGGTCCAGGAGGAGCCCGTCGACGGCGTAGTGGAACAGCGCGATCTCGCGGGCGCCGCCGGGCAGGCCGGCCGCGGTGTTGAATGCGACGTCCGCTTCGAAGCCCGATCGTCCCCACTCCGACATCATCGCCGCGACTTCCGGGCGCCTCGTGCTCTCGAGTCGCAGTTCGAAGAGTGCCATGGTCACCTCCCGGTTCTCGGTCAGCCGGCGCACGATGTCGCGCAGGTAGTCGGCGAACAGTTCGCGGCTCGGCTCCCTGTCCGCGAGGGTGGCGAGGACGTCCGCGTCGGGCGTCAGGCGCTCACCGATGCGTTCCACCAGTCCGGCGATGAGCTCGTCCCGGCTGCGGAAGTAGTTCGAGGCCGTGCCCAGGGGCACGCCCGCCTCGCGATCGACCGCCCGGTGGGTCAGCCCCCGAGCGCCCTGATTCGCCAGAACCGTCAGGCCTGCGTCGGCGAGCAACTGCCGACGCTCGTCGTTGCGCGCCATGGAAAACATGCTAGCCGAACCACGACACCTGTTGTACATTGTCATTCACGACAGTTGTAGTGATTGGAGTTGGAATGCGTGAACTCGTGTACTACGTCGCCACCAGCCTCGATGGTTACATCGCCGGTCCCGAAGGTCAGTTCGATGCGTTCATCCTCGAGGGCGACCACATGGCCGACCTCGCGCGCTTCGCCGACGCACTCCCCACCGACGGCGCCGAGCATCTCGGCATCGCTCAGCCGCGTACCGGGTTCGACACCGTGCTCATGGGGTGGAACACCTACGCCGCCGGGCTGCCCGACGGCGTGACCAGCCCGTACCGCCATCTGCGGCAGATCGTGTTCTCGCGCAGCAACACCGCCGACGCCGAGAACCTGGAGGTGACCGATGCCGATCCGGTGGAGTTGGTGCGTGAACTGAAGCGCTCGGACGGCGCGGACATCTGGCTGTGCGGCGGCGGCAAACTGGCCGGCCGGCTCGCCGGCGAGATCGACCGGCTGATCGTCAAGCGCCATCCGGTGCTCTTCGGGGCCGGCATTCCGCTGTTCGACGGGGTCGCGTACCTCCCTGTCGTGTTCGACGTGGTCGACACCCGTGCGTTCGCCTCCGGGGTCGAGGTCGTCGAGTACGCGCCGCGGCGCTGACGGGCCGGGTCGGCCGGTGCCGGTTGACCTGCGGATTTAGTGCCGTGCGGTCGAGTCGGGTAAAGTCACCAGCGGTGGCGTGTCCGAGCGGCCTAAGGAGCACGCCTCGAAAGCGTGTGACGGGTAACCCCCGTCCGAGGGTTCAAATCCCTCCGCCACCGCCAAAGCTCCCCACCTGTGTACGCAGGTGGGGAGCTTTTTTCATGGACAGAACCGTCGGGCTGGTCGGGAGAACGCGAGAACGACCACCCCTCGAGGCCGCGGCGAGACTCACCGAATGCGCGCCGACAGGCCGGTCGGCGCGACCGAATGCCTAGCCGGCGCGGCGACTGTACGGCGCCTCGGCATCCCTGATGACGTCTCGCATGACGTCGTAGCCGCAATCGGCGGCCGTGCCTGCGGCGATCACCACGAGTGCCACGCGGCGGCCGCTGTCCCCGAAGACGTACATCTGGTTCGTGGGTTGGCCGGGGAGTGGGCCGGTGACCGTTATCCCGTCCCACTCGTCGATACCACGCTGCCTGACGCTGATTGCGTTCCAGTCGAACGCAATTCGCGTGACATGCCCGAGGCGGATCGTGAGGGCGGTGGCCAGATCGTGGAGTTCGGTCGTGAGATTGGTGGTCCACGGCCACCAGGCCCCATCCACTGCGGTTCGGTGCTCCGCCCGTGGGGTCAGCAGTAGCCGAGAGGTTCGAGTGGTCGGGGCGAACGGCTGCCGGTTGGCCGGAGTCGGTGTGTGTCGTCCCATGTCGAAATGCGATGGGATGCGGGAAGGCGTCATGACGACGCTCCTTCGAAGCCGCGAATCGGCTGTTGATTTCCAATCGGTGCAGACCGAAGTGATGTCAATTCCGGTTCACGGTGCGTCCGATGCCTCAACTGTACAGCGCCCGCGAGGCGCCGAGACCGTGGTCGCCGCCGGTGAGTGTCCGTCGAAGGGACCGATTTTCCCCGGACCGGCGGTGACGCGCGCGTCGATCTGGTAACCATGTGGCCGTGAACAAGGCTTCGATCGTGATTCCCCTCGCCGGTGCAGCGGTGCTGGCGCTCGCCGGCTGCTCGTCGGACGACTCGTCTTCCTCCTCCGGCGCCACCGAGGACGGCCTGCGGGCCGCGGTCGACGCCCAGTACGCGAACCTGCAGAAGGCCGACTGGTCCGCGGACTACGACAACCTGTCCGCGCGGTGCCAGGAGAAGTTCGGCCGGGAGGAGTACGCCACGGCCGCGGCGACGGCATACGCCGGCCGCGACTTCTCCGGGGCGCAGGAGGTCGCCATCACCATGGACGGGGAGTCGGCCACCGTGGTCGCGACCTCGTTCGACGGCAAGGGCAGCAAGGCGCCGATGACGTGGACATACGTGGACGGGCAGTGGAAGTTCGACAACTGCTGACACCTCGCTCACCGGTTGCCCCTCGGGCTCCGCGCGCATCGTGACGCCCCCACGACCTTGAAAGCTCAACTATTCTGGCCGTCATGACCAAGCGCTGGTGGATTCTCGGTGGAATCGTCGTCGTCGCGCTCCTCGCGCTCGTCGCAGGACCGTGGGTGTACGGGAACTGGATCGCGGAGGACGACGCCCCGGCCGCGTCGGTGTCCACGGAAGGCGCACAGACGGCGCAGGGCGACGTCAACGGTCAGTGGACCGTGGTCGCGGGCGCGGAGCCCAACAAGACCGCCGCCGGCTACACCGTCCACGAGATCCTCAACGGCGCCAGCGTCACCGTCGTCGGCACCACCGGCGACGTCTCCGGCTCGGCGACCGTCGAGTCCGACAAGCTCACCGCCGCCGAGGTCGTCGTGCAGGTCGCGTCCGTCAAGACCGACAGCGCCCGCCGCGACGGCCAGTTCACCGGCAACGTGATGAATGCCGCGCAGTACCCGACCGCGACCTTCACGCTCGACGGTCCGGTCGACCTGTCCGCGGTGCCCACCGACGGCACCGCAGGCACCGTCACCGCGACCGGCACCCTCACCCTCAAGGGCACTTCGCGCCCGGTCAGCGTCGACGTCGAGGTGCTGCGCTCGGGGAACGAGCTGATCGCCTCCGGTGCCATTCCCGTCACCTGGACCGACTTCGGTGTCACCCCGCCGTCGCTCGGGTTCGTCACCGTCGACGGCACCGGCACCGTCGACTTCCTGGTCAGCCTGCAGAAGTAGGCGTCCACCCGGGTGGGCCGAAGACGTAGCCGAACTTGTGCCGCCACGAGTCGGCGGCGCGCACGTCCCGGGCGATGGCCGCGTACTCGTGGCCCTGCAGGGTGAGGATGTTGTATGTGCCGACGGGTTTGGTCAGCCCGTACGTCGGCCGGTGCGTCTCCTCCCGGAAGGTGCCGAACATCCGGTCCCAGAGGATCAGGATTCCCGCGTAATTCCGGTCCAGGTACTCCGGGTCACAGCCGTGGTGGACCCGGTGGTGCGAGGGTGTGTTGAAGACGAACTCGATCGGCCGCGGTAACCGGTCGACGTGCTCGGTGTGCACCAGGAACTGGTAGACGCGGTTCGCCGAGAACCCGACGAACACCATCCACGGCGGCATCCCGAGGAGCGGCAACGGGAGCCACATCAGGATCTCGCCGCTGTCGTTCCACTTCTGCCGCAGCGCGGTCGCGAAGTTGTAGTACTCGCTCGAGTGGTGCGCCTGGTGGGTGGCCCACACGATCCGCACCCGGTGCGCGATCCGGTGATACCAGTAGAACAGCAGGTCGACGCCCACGATCAGGATCACCCACGTGTACCAGGCGTCGGGCGGCAGGTGCCACGGCGCGAGGTATGCCCAGATCGCCGCGTAGCCGACCAACGCGAGTGCCTTCCACGCCGCGCTCGTGGCGACCGACACCAGCCCCATCGAGATGCTCGTCCGCGCGTCCCGGCCCTGGTAGCCACCCTTCGGTGGGTGCGTGCGCCCGGCCTCGTCGATCTCCGGTTCGGCGAGGTAGCGGGCCGCGACCCACTCCAGCACCAGGAACAGCACGAAGAACGGGATCGCGAGCGCGACCGGGTCACGCAGCGGCTGCGGCAGAGAATTCCACAGGTCGGGCACCGAGAACATGCAAGCAGTGTGGACCCGTCGGCCGCCCGCGATCCAGGGAATGGCGGACGCAATGCGGCGGTGCCCGGTTCCCCTGGGGACAAGCCCCTGTGCAGCGCCGCCGCCGCGCCGATCCCGCCGATAGCGTGCCGGTGACGTGAGCGGAGGGGGACCGGATGGACGGGGAGATGCGCGTCGACGCCGACGCGGTGGTCGCGCTGGCGCGGGAGCTGGCGGCAGCCGCGGACGCGGTGGCCGGTGGTGATCCGGGGAGACCGGTCGGATCGGCCGCGGAGGCGCTGCCGGGATCGGACACCGCCGCCGCGCTCGCGCCGCTGTCCGCCGCCCTCACGGACGCGGTCGCGGACACCGCGCTGCGGCTCCGGGCGCTGTCCGCCGCCGCGACCGGCACGGCCGCCGGATACGCCGGCACCGACGCCGCCACCGCCGCGCGGCTCGCCGCGGAGAACCACCGGCGGCCCGCCGCCGGCGATGACTGGCGGCCCGCCGCCGGTGACCGCTGATGCGCCCGACCCTGACCCGGCTGCGCGGCTGGACCCCGGATGCGCTCACCGACTGTGCGGGCGCGCTCGACGCGGTGAGCCGGGACCATCTCGCCGCCGTCCGCGCCGCCCACGTGCGGACCCACGACACCGACTGGACGGGTGTGGCCGCAGTTGCCGCCCTCGACCGTGTCGAGCGCGAATTCCGTTCGGCGACCGAGTTTTCCGCGGCGCTGGACGACGTCGCGACCGCGCTGCGAACGGCCGCGGCCACCATCGTCGCGGCCCGCTCGACAGCGCTCGCCGTCGCGGGCGACGCTGCCGACGTGTTCGGGTTGCGCGTGAGCGACAGCGGACGGGTGACCGCGCTCGCGGCGCCGTGGCTCGCGGCCGTGCCGGCCACCGCGGTCGTCGGTGCCGCCCTCGCCGTCCTCGCGCGCATGCAGGACGCCCGGCTGTCGGCCGCGCTGGACGCCGTGGACGAGGCCGACCGAGCGGCCGCGGACGCGCTGCGACGGGGCGGGGTGGGACCGGTGTCCGAACCCGCCTTACCGGCGAACGAAGCGGTGCCCGAAGCGAACACGAGCTACTGGACGCGCCTGACCGAGGAGGAGCGCCGCGAGGTGATCGCGGCGCACCCCGGGTGGATCGGCAACCGGGACGGCATCCCGGCCGCCGCTCGTGACGCCGCGAACCGGGCCCAGCTCGCCGCCGACCGGCACGGACTCGGGCAGCGTCTCGAAGAACTTCGTGCCGCCGGTCGCTACCAGGAGTCCTTCGGCGCGGCCGGTTCCTGGGCCCGGGCCGAGATCGGGGCCGTCCGCGCCCGGCTCGACGAGATCGACGCGGTCTCACGGGCTATCGCCGATCCGGACCGGCGGCTGCTCGTCTACCGAGGCGGAGTGGAGGTGCGGGCCGCGGTCGCCATCGGGGACGTCGACAATGCCGACCACGTCGCCGCGTTCACTCCGGGCGTCAACTCGACCGTGCGTGACGACCTCGCGAGGTATGCCGAGTCGATGGAGGGGCTGCGCGGTGACGCCACGCGCCAGCTCGTCGCCGCCGATCGCGCCGACGAGACCGTCGCGGCCGTCGTCTGGATGGACTACCGTGCACCGCAAATCGATCCGGGCGATCCGGTGGGATCGGTGCGGGACGCGATCGTCGACCTCGGCGGCGCGAAGGCGGCGCGCGCCGGAGCCCAGGCACTGGCGTCGTTCTACCGCGGTCTCGCCGCGTCCCGGACGGATCCGATGCATCTGACCGCGGTCGGACACTCCTACGGGTCGACGACCACCGGGATGGCGCTGCGGCGCGGGGACACCGGGGTCGACGACGCGGTGTTCCTCGGCTCGCCCGGGCTCGGCACCGACACCGTCGCGGATCTCGGCCTGGCCCCGGGGCACGTCTACGTGGCCGAGGCGCACGGTGACCGGGTGGCCGACCTCGCGGCCTACGGGACCGACCCGAACCGTCTCTCGGGGGTCACCAATCTTTCCACGGTGGCTGCCGAGGTGGACGGCGAATCATATTCCGGTGCAACCGGACACAGTGACTACCTGAGTGCCGGGAGCACGAGCCGACACAACGTCGCCGCCGTGGTCGCGGGGCTGCCGGAGCACACGGTGGAGGGAACCGACCGCGGGGTCGCCGACCGCGTGCCCGGATCCCCGCTCGGCGACCTGCGGGAACGGGTCTTCGGCGGCGGGCGGTGACCCGGGCGGACGGCTCAGGCGTGGACCAGGGCGCGGTCGCCGGCCAGCAGGCCGCGGCGCGCGAGGATCGGACGCACACCCTCGCCGAACCAGTACGCCTCCTCGACGTGCGGGTAGCCGGACAGGATGAACTCGTCGATGCCGAGGGCGTGGTACTCCTCGATCCGGTCCGCGACCTCGGTGTGGCTGCCGACCAGGGCGGTTCCGGCGCCGCCGCGAACCAGTCCGACCCCTGCCCACAGGTTCGGGGCGATCTCCAGGTCGGCGGTGCTGCCGCCGTGCAGGGCGGTCATCCGGCGCTGTCCCTCCGACTCGGCGTTCGCGAACCGGGCGGCGGTGTCGGCGATCGCGTCGGGGTCGAGGCCGGCGAGCATCTTCTCGGTCACCGCCCATGCCTCGGCCGAGGTGTCGCGGGTGATCACGTGCAGTCGGATGCCGAATCGGATTGTCCGGCCGGCCCGTTCGGCGTGCTCGCGGACGGCGGCGATCTTGGCGGCCACCGCGTCGGGGCGTTCACCCCAGGTGAGGTAGACGTCGGCGTTCGCGCCCGCGACCGGGAGTGCAGCTGCGGATGAGCCGCCGAAGTACAACGGCGGCACCGGATTCGGCGGTGCGGAGGTCGTGGCACCAACCAGGCGGTAGTGCTCACCCGTGTAGTCGAACGGGGCCTCGCCCCACGAGCCGCGGAGCGCCTGCATGAACTCGGCGGTGCGCGCATACCGCTCGTCCTTGGTCAGCCAGTCGCCGAACTGGCGTTGCTCGGCGGAGTCGCCGCCCGTCACCACGTTGAGCAGCAGTCGTCCGCCGGACAGGCGTTGGAAGCTCGACGCCATCTGCGCGGCCAGGGTGGGGGAGATGACGCCGGGGCGGAAGGCGACGAGGAACTTCAGGCGGGTCGTCGCCGGGATCAGTGCCGCGGTCGTCAGCCAGGCGTCCTCGCAATGGGTTCCGGTCGGGGTGAGCACACCGGTGAATCCGGCCGCCTCCGCGGCGCGGGCGACCTGCGTCAGGTACTCCAGGGTGGGGGCCCGGTTGCCGGCCGTGCGCGGGTCGGCGTTCGAGGAGTTCGAGTTGTCCACGATGCCGCGGCCGTCGCCGGCGGTGGGCAGGAACCAGTGCAAATCGATGCTCATGGGGTCTTCCGATGCGGTGTGGCGGTCGGGGCCGCGCAGGAGAGCGCCGTACCCGGGAGGATCCGGTCGACGAGAGAAGAGGAGGCAGATCGATCAGCGACAGAGAGCGCCGGCGACGCGCAGGAGGTCGACGTGGCGTCGAACCGTGAGTGCGAGGTGGCCGGACATGCGCACAGGATTTCAGCGCACGACCTGTCTGTCAATCGGTTCTTGGCTATTCCATACCGAAATGGTAGGAATTGAGCTCGACTTCAGGTACAGGGAGGGACACGCGTGCACATCAGCGCGAAGGTCGACTACGCGGTGCGCACGCTCGTCGAGATCGCCGCCGCCGACACGACCACCCCCGTCAAGGCGGAGTACCTGGCCACCGCCCAGACCATCCCGCACAAATTCCTCGAAGCGGTCCTCGGCGACCTGCGACGCGCAGGCATGGTGCACAGCCGCCGCGGACCCGACGGTGGCTACTGGCTGGCCCGGCCCGCGGACGAGATCGCGGTCGCGGACGTGATCCGCACGGTCGAGGGCCCGCTGGCCTCGGTGCGGGGGGAACGGCCCGAAGAGGTCGAGTACACCGGCGCGGCCGCGCCGCTGCGGGACGTGTGGATCGCGGTCCGGGTCAACCTGCGTGCGGTGCTCGAAGCGGTCACCATCGCGGACATCGCGGTCGGCGCCCTTCCGGAGTTCGTCGACGAGCTGACGGCCGAGCCTCAGGCATGGCGCCGCCGCTGACCGACCTGCTGTGATCCGAGCGCGTCCCCCGGGCAGCAAACAAGCAGGTTGGTAGCCTCGGTCAATATGTTGTACTCACTGCTCCGGACATACCTGCGGCCGTACCGGGCCGATCTGACGGGTGTGATCGTGCTGCAGTTGATCTCCACGATGGCGTCGCTGTACCTGCCGAGCCTCAACGCGGACATCATCGACAAGGGCGTCACCAAGGGTGACACCGGTGTGGTGCTGTCCACCGGCGGCGTCATGCTGCTCATCACCGGCCTGCAGATCGCGTGCAGCATCGGCGCGGTGTACTTCGGTGCCCGCGCGGCGATGGGTCTCGGCCGTGACCTGCGCGCCGCGGTGATGTACAAGGTCGGCGACTTCTCCTCCCGGGAGGTCGGCTTCTTCGGCGCGCCGTCGCTGATCACACGCAACACCAACGACGTCCAGCAGATCCAGATGGTCGTCGTGATCTCCTGCACCATCCTGGTGGCGGCCCCGATCATGTGCATCGGCGGTGTTGTCATGTCGATCCGGCAGTCGCAGGGCCTGGCCTGGGTGCTGGCCGTCGCCGTGCCGGTCCTGGCGGTGACGATGTTCCTGGTGATCCGGAAGATGGTCCCGGAGTTTCGGTCCATGCAGGTGCGGATCGACGCGATCAACCGGGTGCTGCGTGAACAGATCACCGGCATCCGCGTGGTCCGCGCCTTCGTCCGGGAGCGGCACGAGGAAGAGCGGTTCGGCCTCGCGAACGATTCCCTCGTCTCCGTCGCGCTGCGGGTGGGCCGGCTGACGGCGTTCATGGGCCCCGCCGTGATGCTGATCGCGAACCTCACCAGCATCTCGGTGTTGTGGTTCGGTGCCCACCTGATCAACGACGGCAAGATGGAGATCGGCGCGCTGACCGCGGTGCTGTCCTACATCATGCAGATCCTGATGTCGGTGATGATGGTCACGGTGATGACGGTGCTGTTGCCGCGCGCCTCGGTGTGCGCCGAACGGATCACCGAGGTCCTCGACACCGAACCGTCCGTCACCGAACCGGAGTGGCTGCTCGAGTCCTGGCGCGAGCGCGGCATCGTCGAGATGCGCGACGTGTCCTTCGCCTTTCCCGGCGCGGACGAGCCGGTGCTCCGCAACATCAGCTTCCTCGCCGAACCGGGTATGACCACCGCGATCATCGGCGGCACCGGCGCGGGCAAGTCAACCCTGCTGAACCTGATCCCCCGACTGATAGATGTCACCGACGGCCAGGTCCGTGTCGGAGCGGCGGACGTCCGGTCGATCGCCCCGGAGCGGTTGCGCGCCTCGATCGGGCTGGTACCGCAAAAGCCGTTCCTGTTCTCCGGCACCGTCGCCACCAACCTGCGCTACGGCAACCCCGACGCGACCGATGCCCAATTGTGGCGGGCGCTCGAGGTGGCGCAGGCAGCGGACTTCGTGCGCGCCGTCCCCACCGGGCTCGACACCCCCATCGCGCAGGGCGGGACCAACCTGTCCGGGGGGCAGCGGCAGCGCATCGCGATCGCCCGCGCCCTCGTCCGCCGCGCCGAGATATACCTGTTCGACGACTCGTTCTCCGCGCTCGACCTCGGCACCGACGCCCGGCTGCGGGCGGCACTGGAGCCGGTCACCCGCGAGGCCTGCGTGATCATGGTCGCGCAGCGGGTGTCGACGATCGTCGCCGCCGATCAGATCCTGGTGCTCGACAACGGGCGGATCGTCGGCGTCGGCAGGCACGAGCAACTTCTCGACACCTGTCCCACCTATGCGGAGATCGTCGCCTCCCAGTTCACCGCACAGGAGGCGTCGTGAGTGCCGCAAAGAAGGGCGGCGCGAAGAAGGCCGCCGCCACGATCCCTGGCAAGAAGGCGCTGAACTTCTGGCCGTCGCTGCGGCGGCTGCTGCGCCGGTTGGCCCCGCACCGCTTCCAGGTGGCGGCAGTCATCGTCCTCGCCACGATCAGCGTGGTGTTCAGCGTGGTGAGCCCGAAGATCATGGGGCGCGCCACCAACATCATCTTCGACGGCATGATCGGCAGGCAGCTTCCTGCCGGTCTGACCAAGGACCAGGCCGTCGAGGCGCTGCGCGCGGAGGGGCAGGACACCTTCGCCGACATGATCTCGGGGATGGACGTCGTCCCGGGTGTCGGCATCGACTGGTCCGCGCTGACGCAGGTCCTCGTCCTGGTGCTCGTGCTGTTCCTGATGGCGTCGCTGTTCGCGTGGCTGCAGGCGTACCTGCTCAACGACGTCGTCCAGGGCACGGTCAAGCAGTTGCGCGCCGACGTCGAGGCCAAGATCCACCGGCTGCCGCTGCGCTACTTCGACACCACCCAGCGCGGCGACCTGCTCTCCCGGGTCACCAACGACATCGACAATGTCGCCCAGACGGTGAGCCAGACGGTCAACCAACTGCTCACCGCCGTGCTCACCGTGGTCGGCATCCTCGCGATGATGCTGTGGATCTCGCCGCTGCTGACGCTGATCGCGGTGCTGACGGTGCCGGCGTCGGTGGCGGTGACCGCGGTCATCGCGAAGCGTTCGCAGAAGCACTTCGTCGCCCAGTGGCAGAACACCGGCGCCCTCAACGCACAGATCGAGGAGGCCTACACCGGCCACGACCTGGTGCAGGCGTTCGGCAGGCAGCGTGAGGTCCGTGCCGCGTTCGACGAGAAGAACGGCAACCTCTACGAGTCGGGGTTCAAGGCGCAGTTCATCTCCGGTCTGGTGCAGCCGGCAGTGATGTTCCTCGGCAACCTGAACTACGTCGCGATCGCGGTGATCGGTGGCATGCGAGTGGCGTCGGGCTCGATGACCCTCGGTGACGTGCAGGCGTTCATCCAGTACTCGCGACAGTTCTCCCAGCCGATCACCCAGATCAGCTCGATGATGAACCTCATGCAGTCCGGCGTCGCCTCCGCGGAGCGGGTGTTCGAGCTGCTCGACGAACCGGAGGAGATCCCGGACCCGGAGTCCGCCGTCACCCCCCGGGTGAACCGGGGCCTGGTCGAATTCCAGGACGTGTGCTTCCGGTACAAGGAGGACCAGCCGCTGATCGAGGACCTGAACCTCATCACGCGGCCCGGCCAGATGGTCGCGATCGTGGGTCCGACCGGCGCAGGCAAGACGACGCTGGTGAACCTGGTGATGCGGTTCTACGAGGTGAACGCGGGCCGGATCCTGCTCGACGGCGCCGACATCGCGCACATGACGCGCGACGACCTGCGGTCCCGGATCGGGATGGTGCTGCAGGACACGTGGCTGTTCGGCGGCACGATCCGCGACAACATCGCCTACGGCCTGCCCGGAGCCACCGAGGAACAGATCCTGGAGGCCGCGCGGATGAGCTACGTGGACCGGTTCGTGCGGACCCTGCCGAACGGCTACGACACGATCATCGACGAGGAGGGCAACAACGTCAGCGCCGGCGAGAAGCAGCTGATCACCATCGCCCGCGCGTTCGTGGCCCAGCCGTCGATCCTGATCCTCGACGAGGCCACCAGCTCCGTCGACACCCGCACCGAGCTGCTCGTCCAGCACGCGACCGCCGCGCTGCGCAGCGACCGCACCAGCTTCGTCATCGCGCACCGGCTCTCGACCATCCGCGACGCCGACGTGATCCTCGTGATGAAGGACGGGCGCATCGTCGAGCAGGGCTCGCACACCCACCTGCTCGAGCAGGGCGGTGCGTATGCGGAGCTCTACCACAGCCAGTTCGCGGGAGCGATGAGCTGACCTTCAGTTCACCCCACCCGGTGTCGGTGCCGGGTGGAGTCGACCGTCACGCGAAGCTGCTCTTGCGAATTCGTGCGTGCACGCCCTTCACGACATCGACCACCTGGGAGATGTTGAAATCCGTTGCCGCGGAAAGATAGGCGTAGGCGTAGCGAGGGTCCATGCCGTAGCGGGCATCGAGCAGGGCGATCGCCGCCCGCACACAGTTCTGCATGGCGACATCGAGATCCTCGTCGAGACCGGTGGGGATCAGGTACTCGGTCGATTCGGCGACGGGGCCGACCAGGGCACCGAACGCGTCGACGGCCTCCTCGTGCGGGATGACGTCGAATCGGATCGTGGCGCGCAGCGATGCTTCGAGCGCGGTGAGCGCCACCTCGCCGTCGCCCTGCGCGAAGTGGGGGTCGCCGATGTAGGCGAGCCCCCCGGGCACCTGCACCGGCAGGTAGAGGGTCGAGCCGGCCGTCAACAGATTGATGTCGATGTTGCCGCCGTGCGGTCCCGGCGGCACCGAGTGCGCCCGGGTCTCGGTGTCCGTGGCCACCCCCATCGTTCCGAGGAAGGGGGCCACCGGGAACGAGGCGGCGCGCGCGTCCTCGGGCCCGAGCGGGACCCGGGCCCGCGAGGGATCGTTCTCGTCGAGTGCGGCGAACACGCTGAACACGTCACCGGACAGCGGGAACTCGCCGGGCAGCGCACCCCTGCCGTGCCGGTTGGAGATCACGCCATAGGGCACCCGGGGCAGGGTCTCGACGACCCGCATCGCCAGCACGTCCCCCGGTTGCGCCCCGCGGATCTCGATCGGACCGGTCACCACGTGCGGGCCGTCCACGCCGAAGGTGCGGGGGTATTCGCTGGCCGCGAGCGCGACGGCATCGTCGAGCACCCCCTCGACGCCATGGGCCCCGAAGAAGGCCTTGGGGTCGCGGCCCTGGTCCTCGAGGATGCCCTCGTGGCTGATCGTGTCGATCGTGACCTCGCTGCCCGAGTCGATCGAGAGTACGGCCCGATCGGTGCGGCAGGGCAGCCGACCCCACAGCACGTTGTCCAGGGTGGAGGGCAGGTAGAGGTCCGAACGAATCGGTCCCGCACCGGGATTGAGCATGGCGGTGTCGCTTTCTCGAGGGCGCCGCGCCTGCGGCCGGGGAAGTGGGTCAGTGGAAGGGGGTGATGGCGTGCCTGCGCGCGCGGATCTCCTGGCCCGCCTGCCGGGCCAGCGGGTGCAGGCTGCGCATTCCGTCGCCGACCCGCACCCCGCCGACGTAGACCCCGCGCAGGTTCCGCAGCCCGCACGCCAGGACATAGGCGTCGACCGGATTCCACAGCGGACCGACGTCCGGGGCGGTGGGGTCGACCACGACGAAGTCCGCGTACTTGCCGGGGGTGAGGCTGCCGACCCGGTCGTCGACCCCGAGGATGCGGGCCGCGCCGAGGGTCTGCATGTGCAGGACCTGCCGGATCCTGACCGCTCGGGCGTCCCGGCGGGCGGCGCGCACGCTGTAGGCGGCGATCCGCATGTTCTGCCAGGGATCGGCCAGGTCCGAGCAGGCCTGGTCGTCCAGGCCCAGTCCGATCTCGATGCCGGCCGCGAGGATCTCCGGGATCGGCGCGACGCCGGAACCGAGGCGGCCGTTGGCGGTGGCCTGCCAGCTCATCCGGGCACCGGCCCGGGCGGTGCGTGCGATCACCTCGTCGGTGGCCTGGACGAAGTGCCCGAAGATGAAGTCCGGACCAAGTGCCCCGGCCTCGTCGTACCAGGAGAATCGGTCGAGCTGGTGGTCGAGTGCTTCGGCGGTCTCCAGGAAATGTGCCTGGTTGACGATGCCGAACTCGCGCATCAGGGTCACCTCGTGCTCGGCGGCGTCCCGGTTCCGGGCCCACTGCACACCACCGAAGACGGCGGCGCCCAGCGCGAATCGCGGGTCCAGCCGGTCGAGGTACTCGACCGTCGGCCGGAACCGCTCCACGATCTCCTCGGCGGTGCCGATGTCGGAGTCCGGCCGGGTGGCGTTGACGAACCGGATGCCGGCGTCGTGCTTGGCGTCGATCTGGCGCAGGATGTACTCGACCGGCCGCAGCGACTCCGGAGCAGGCTCGGATCGCTTGCCGTCGACCATCTCCGACCACGGTTCGCGGGAATCGGTGAAGTCGAACGCGGTGGTCACCCCGGCGCCGAGGAAGTCGAGCGACCCGTGCAGGGTCGCCCAGTAGATGTCCTCGGGAGTGGCGTCCCGGGTGGCGCCCATCGTGGCACCAGCCCAGCCGTACAGGGTCTCGTCGCTGGCCACCCCGCGCAGCCCGCTGGTGAAAAGGTGGCTGTGTGAGGAGACGAAGCCCGGCGCGACGATCGCGCCCGCCGCGTCCACGCGGGCGACCTCGGGGCCGACCGCGGGCGGTGTGCCCGACCCCAGGTCGGCCACGACTCCGTCCTCGACCAGCAGCCAGCCCTCCTCGAGGTACTCCGGCAGGTCAGGGTCCACCGGGATCAGCAGCGCGTCGGCGACCAGGACGGAGGCGGAACGGGCGGTCACCGTGCGGCCTGCTCGAGGGCGGCCAGTGTGTCGGCCCAGCCTGCGGTGAACCCGAAGCACTGCCGGGTGTTGTACAGGGTTGCCTGAACACAGAATTCGGGGGAGGAGGTCGTCGCGGCCCCCTCGACGAGAACGACGTTGTAGCCCAGGCCCGCGGCGTCCATCAGGGTCGCCAGGACGCACTGGTCGACGTTCACGCCCGCCAGCAGCAGGGTGTCGACCCCGCGCAGTCGCAGCACGCTGTCGAGCTCGGTGTCGAAGAACCCGCTCATCCGGTACTTGTCGACGGCGACGTCGCCGGGCTCGACGGTCAGCTCGTCGACCACCGCGGCGCCCCAGCTGCCGCGGGTCAGCACCGCGTCGCTGCGGCCGGCCCGGTCACCGATGCCGCCGCCGGTGCCGTCGCCGTCGTAGACGTGCACGACGCCGGCGGGCAGGTTCGCCAGATCCGGCCTGTTGCCCCAGTTCACCCACGCCACAGGAACATCCGAGGAGCGGGCGGCGACGGTCAGTGCCGCGCACGGGGCGATGGCGGCGCGCGGTCCGCTGACGTCGACGCCGATCCCGGCGAGCCAGCCGTCCGGATGGCAGAAGTCGTTCTGCATGTCGATCACCACGAGTGCGGTGCGCGTCAGGTCGAGGGTGAGGGACTGCGGCAGCGCGGGCAGGTCCACCCGCACCGGCGCGGGCGGGGTGGGGTGGAGGTCCACGTGATCCGGTGTGCGGATCCAGGTTTGCATGGGGGCCATCAGAGTCCTCGGGAACGGGGGGTCGGGAAGGCGAAGGTGCTGATCTCGGTCAGCGCGTCGGCGAGCCGGTCGATCTGATGCTCCACGACCGCGCGGCCGAGCTCGGCCGACGACCTCCGCGGGTCGCCGATGACGCCGTTCTCCGGCGAGATGTCGTCGGTCGTCCAGGCCGGGGAGATTCCGTTCTCGATGGTGAGAAGCGTTGAGGCGGTGAAGAGTTCGTGGGCAGACATGCCGCCGACGACGGCGGCCTCCAGGTCGACCAGGTCGGGAGCGACGTGCATCATCATGCTGGTCTCGAGCTCGCCGGCATGGATGCCCCACTCGGCATCGGCGACGGTCACGTCCTCCGGCACGCCCAGCTGTCCGGGCATCACGTTGACCACCTGCAGACCGAACTCGACCCGGATGTCGCGGGCGAGCATCGACAGCAGGTGGGTCTGGCCGCCGTGGCCGTTGACGAACACCAGCCGGGTGAAGCCGGAGGCGTGCACCGAGCGGGCGATGTCCCGCCCGACGGCGAGCAGGGTGGCGGTGTCCAGTGACACCGTGCCGGTCCAGCCGAGGTGTTCGTTCGAGGTGCCGTAGGAGAGTGTCGGCAGCACCCAGGCCGGCGCCGTCGATCGGCTCGCACCCTCTCGTGCAATGTATTCGGCGAGAAGGGCATCGGTCCCGACCGGAAGGTGGGGGCCGTGCTGTTCCACCGCGCCGATCGGCTGTACGACGACCGCGTTCTCGCGGTCGAGGTCGTCGATTCGGGTGGTGGGCAGGTGGGCGAGAAGGGGAACGCGCGTCACACGAGCACCCGCGGAACGAAGTTCGCGAAGATCGCTGCCTTGTCCCGCTCGTCGAGGATGGTGGGGGTGCCGTTGACGACCAGGTGCTCGAATCCGTTCGCCATCGAGCCCTCGGCATCGACGGTCATGATCGTCACCGTGTAGAGGCGCTCGGTCTCGGATGCGTTGCGGATCTTGTGAACCGAACCCTTCGGCAGGATCAGGACGTCACCCTGGCGGAGGGGCACGGTGTGCTCGTCGCTGTGCGCCTGCGCCTCGCCGGACAGGACGACGAAGATCTCGACCGAGTCCGGGTGCGAGTTGTCCGGCTGGGCACCGCCGGGCTCCCAGATCTCGAAGAAGACGCTGGAGGGGGAGCCGTCCCCGGGGCCTGCGAGCGGTACCAGTTTGACGGTGTCCTCGGGCGAAATCAGGTGTGCCGTAAGGTCGTCCAGGTTCTTCAGGATGGGGGCATCAGCCACGGGATTCTCCTTCTCGCCGAGTGCGGGACGCATGGGTGCCGGCGCGCCGCTTCTCGACCGTATACGCCCTCCGGGCTGTCAGACCGCGATGTAAACGACCCGTAACACGACCTTTACCGCGGCGACGCGCGCCGCCCCGGAATGTGGTCCGGTTCACTACGCGGCGCAAGTGGTGGATGCGAAACCGATTGTGGTGAAGGGAATTAACGCAGGAAATGTCGACGTAATGCTGTGGAGAAAGTTGCGTTACAGCGTGGTTTTACGATCGGTCCCACCGAAAGGTCAAGTGGCGCAATTCGGTGCCCTTCCACAGAGGAGAACCAAGTGTTCAAAATGGCGCGCCAACGTGTCCTGGCCGCAACCGTTCTCGCGTCCGCCCTGACGCTGTCCGCCTGTTCGAGTGGATCGTCGGAACCTGCGGCAGACGGCGGACTGACCGATGTCACCGTGGTGCTCGGCTGGTACCCCAACGCGGAGAGCGGCGGCTTCTACGCGGCCCAGCAGCTCGGCTACTACGAGGAGGCCGGCCTGAACGTGAAGATCGAGCCGGGCGGACCGCAGGTCTCCGGGACCCAGCTCGTGGCCTCCGGTCGCGCGGACTTCGGCATCACCGGCAGCGGCGCCAACGAGATCGTGCAGGCCCAGGAGGAAGGCATCCCGCTCAAGGCCGTGAACGCGATCATCCAGAAGAGCATCACCGGCATGATGGTGCACGCCGACTCCGGCATCGACAGCTTCGAGAAGACCGACGGCCTGACCTGGGTCAACTCCCCGGGCGTCCTGGGCGCCGACTGGGTCAAGCAGGAGTACGGCATCGACTTCAAGCAGATGCAGTACACCGGCAGCCTCGCGAACTTCATCCGCGACGACAAGCTCGTCCAGCAGGGCATCGCCGTGAACGAACCGTACGTCGCGCACAAGGAGGGCGACCTCGCGGTCAAGTTCCTGCCCTTCGCCGACACGGGGTTCAACCCCTACAACACCGTCACGTACGTCACCGAGGACTACCTCGACGGGAACCGGGACGTCGTCGAGGCGTTCGTCGAGGCCAGCAACAAGGGCTGGCGGGACTACATGGGTGACCTCGACGTCGCCCAGAAGGTCAACGACCACCTGATGACCGAGGTCGACAAGGAACTGTCCCCGGACCTGCTGTGGTTCGAGTGGAACGCGCAGCGAGACTATGTCCTCACCGCCGAGGGCGAGGCGAAGATCGGTGCGATGACCGAAGAGCGCTGGTCCACCCTGATCGAGCAGATGAAGAAGCTGGGTGTCATCAAGCAGGACATCGCAGTCGAGGACGTCGCCGATCTGACCGTCACCCCGGACATCGCACCGCTCGACACCCGTCCGGTGGCCCCCGAAGGCTCCTACGAGCACATCGAGTTCTGACCGCTCGGCGGGCGGATCCCCCTGACGACTTCCGCCCCGACGGACGGATCCCCCGCCCGGACAGACGACTCCCGAGGAGAGGCTATGACCACCGCAACCCTGGACCCCGTGACCGTGCCGACGCCGCAGCCCATGCTCGAGTTCCGCGGAGTGGAGAAGGTCTTCCGCAACGGGTACCACGCGATCACGCCGCTGGACCTGAGCATCGAGAAGGGCGAAATCGTCTCGATCGTAGGGCCTTCCGGCTGCGGCAAGACCACGGTCCTGCGCATGGCCGCGGGCCTCTCCGAGGTGAGTCGTGGCCAGCTGATCCGGCGTGCGCAGGAGCAGGCCTACGTCTTCCAGGACCCGACGCTACTGGCGTGGCGCACGGTGCAGAGCAACGCGGAACTGGTTGCCAAGCTCAAGGGCGTGCCCAAGGCAGAACGCCGTGCTGCCGCCACGGCGGCCCTCGAGACGGTCGGCCTGGCGCCGTTCGCCTCCTCCCTGCCGCGCCAGCTCTCCGGCGGTATGAAGATGCGGGTTTCGCTGGCCCGGGCGATCACCAGCTCGCCGGAGATCATGTTCTTCGACGAACCGTTCGCCGCACTCGACGAGTTCACCCGCGCGAAGATGTCGGAAGTCGTGCTGGACCTGTGGCGGATGCAGCAGTTCAGCGCCCTGTTCATCACGCACTCCATCCAGGAGGCGGTGAACATCGCCCATCGGGTGGTGGTCATGGCCGCCCGTCCGGGGCGGATCGACCGGATCATCGACTCGCCCAGCCCGCCACGCCAGGACGGCGGCCCGCGTGACCTCGCGGCGCTCGACGCCCTCACCACCGAGATCTCCGGCCTGCTGGCCTTCGAACACTGAGAGGCCGCCGATGTCCCAGACACTGCAGTCACCCGTCGAAACACCGCCGCCGACCACCCTGGACGGCGCGGGCACCGAACCCGCGGCGCCGAAACCGCGTAGGGGACTGGGCCGCAAGGTCGCCGTCCCGATCGCCTTCGCCGTCGTCGCACTCGCGCTCTGGCAGGGCGGGGTCGCCCTCTCCGGTGTCCCTTCCTATCTGGTGCCCTCCCCGCTGGACGTGGTCTCCGCACTGATCGAGCGGGCCCCGGACCTGGTCGAGCCGACCTTGGTGACGATGCAGGAGGCCTACCTCGGGTTCCTGCTCGCCGCGGTGAGCGGCTTCGCCACCGCCCTGATCATGGGCCGCTGGAAGACCGCCGAACTCGGCATCTACCCCTATCTCGTGATCCTGCAGACGATTCCGATCATCGCGGTCGCGCCGATCCTGGTGGTCTGGTTCGGGGCAGGTATCGCCACCAACACCCTGGTCGCCGCGATGCTCGCGGTCTTCCCGGTCGCGGCGAACACCCTGCAGGGACTCAAGTCGACCGATCGCAATCTCGTCCAGCTCTACCGGATGGCCGGCGCACCGGCTCGCGTGCAGCTGTTCTCGCTGCGCGTGCCGCATGCCCTGCCGGAGATCATGACCGGGCTCAAGGTCGCCGCCAGCTCGGCCGCGATCGGTGCGATCGTCGGCGAATTCGCCGCCGGCATCGGCGGCGGCGCAGGCGGTCTCGGTTACGCGATCACCCACTACGCCAATCAGCTCCGCACCCCGGAACTGTTCGCGGCCGTCGTGCTCGCCAGCGTCGTCGCCCTGATCCTGTTCGGGATCGTCAGCTTCGTCGAATGGCTGGTGCTGCACCGCTGGCACGAGTCCGCGGTCCCCGAGGACGAGTGAGAACCACGAGGGAACACGAGAACTGAACACTCACACCCGACGGAGACCCGGCTGGATACCCCCCAGCCGGGTCTCGTCGTGTGCGGATGCCCTCCCTCGGCGTCCCGTTCCCTCGTCTCCCGGGGCGACGCGAGGTCGTCTGCGGGGTGCGGTCGTGGGTGCCGGCAACCGGCACCCGCTGACATCGGCCACCGGGGATGGGACTGGTCGGTGGCCGAGCCGTCGTCGGTGGCGGTGGTCCGGCCGAACGGGTGGAGGTGTCTGCGCGACCGCGTCCGTTCACGCGGGGCCCGCACCCGTCCGCGCCGGCTGCCGCGGTCCCGCCCGCACCCGCTCGTGCGTGAGGCTGTGGTCGCGGTGCACGCACAGCAGGACGGCCGCGACCTCCCTCGGGGGAAATCGCGGCCGTCGGCCGGTGTCTTCGGCTTTGGGGCTCAGGCCAGGGCGGCAACCGGATTCTCGACCGTGAGCCGGGTGAACACCTCGTCGGTGATCCCCCGGGCCGCCAGCTGCGGGCGGATGCCGCGCAGCAGGTGCCGCAGCCCCCACCCTCCGTAGTGGGTGAACTGGGGTTTCATCGCGATGTCGTGGCTCAGCAGTACCCGGTCGCCGTAGCCGGCGTCGAGCAGCGCCACCAGCAGTTCGATCCGGTGGTGGTCGAACGAGCGCGGGGGATAGTCGTCCCCGCGGCGCGCCGAGACCGCCCACTGCTCCATGCCGAAGGTGTCGAGCTCCACCCAGCACCCGCGGCGAGCCAGCTCGAACGCGAACTCGGATCCCGGTCGCTCGTCGCAGTGGCTGACGATCAGCTTGCGGGGATCGACGCCCATCTCCAGTACCTCGTCCACCACCGGCAGTGTGGCCAGCGGGTCGGGAAAGATGGTGCGGTGCAGGTTCAGTGCCAGGCCGGACTCCATCTGCGCCAGCGCCGCACCGCGGACGACCTTGCGTTCCTCCGCGGTAGGCGGATTGCCGGTGCCGATCTCGCCGATGATCCCGGGCCGGACGCCGGTGTTGCCGACGCCGTTCTCGATCTCGTCGAGCAGGACGTCCCGCACCACCTCGGCGGAGGAGAACTTCACGTACGGGGAGTGCGAATGCTCCACGTACTCACCGCAGCCCATGATCACCGTGGCGCCGGTCAGCTCGGACAGCGCCTTGAGGGCCACCGGATCTCGGCCGAACCCGGGGATTCCGAGATCGACCACGGTGTGCCCGCCCGCGCCGAGGTAGCTGTCGAGCTCCTCCCGGGCCACGTCCAGGTCCAGCTGCTGCATCGCCGAGCGGAACGAGAACGGTTCGAGCTGAACCTCGCCGTGCAGCTGCGCGGTGTAGGCCTGGGTGTAGTAGTCGAGTTCGCCGCGGTCCTCGGGGTAGATCCACTGGGTGTGGGCGTTGGCGATCAGGTGTTCGTGCGGCATGACCACGCCCAGCGACTCGACGTCGACGGGGCCGGTCACGCTCATCACCTCGCGTGTCATACCAGTGCCTCCCGTCCGACCGGGATGCCTGCGCGGCGCCGGACCTCGGCGATCAGCTCGGACTGCTCCACCGAGGCCGCCAGCGCGTTCTGCCGACCGGTCACCGGTGCCAGCAGGCAACCGGAGACACCCTCGCTCTCGATCAGCTCGGTGAGCAGTTCGGCGGCGATCTCGATGCCCTCGTCCTGCGGGTCCTTGGCCTGACGCAGCCGGGTCAGCAGCGTTTCGGGGATGGAGAATCCGCGCAGTCCGGCGTTGACCTGACGGGCGATCGTCTCGCTGGGCATGATCGCGATGCCGCCGAGCAGGTGGAACGGCCGCTCGCCGACGCGGAGACGGTTGACCTCGGCGAGGAACGACCGCCAGCGATCGACGTCGAAGATGTGCTGGGAGATGATGAAATCAGCGCCGGACCGCACCTTCCGGATGGCCTGGCGGGGCCGGTCGTCGTAGGGCGGGGCGAAGGGGTGCACCACGGCACCGAGGTAGAGGTCCGGCGCCACCTCCACCGCGCGGCCGTTGTCGAGAACGCCCTCGGTGCGCAGCCGGTCGGCAATTGCCAGCAGGCGCGGGCTGTCGAGATCGAAGACCGCGCGGGCATCCGGCGAATCACCCACGTCCACATGGTTTCCGGTCACGATCAGGGCGTTGCGTACGCCCAGGCTGGCCGCGCCGAGGAGATCGCCCTGTAGCGCGATCCGGTTGCGGTCGCGGCACCCGAAGGTCGGCATCACGTCCAGGCCGGCGTTGCGCAGGTGTGCGGTCGCGGCGATGTTGCCCATGTGCACGTTCGCACCGGAGTGGTCGGTGATCGAGACGATGTCCGCCACCTCGGCGACGACGCGGGAGGAGTCGACGAATTCCGTTGCGTCGGAACTGTCGGCGCCGTTCACCTCAGCGATGATCGTGAACCTGCCGCTGTCCAGGGTCGCCTTCAGGCTGCTGCCCGCCGGGTGTGCTGGACGGCTGCCTGCGGCGGGGACGAAGGCGGACTCGTCGGCCGAGCGGGCCTCGGCCTTCCCGAGGTCGAGGAAGCTGCAGGCCCGGCTCGGACGGATCTCGCAACCACCATCGGCGAAGACGCCACCGCACGGTCCGATCCGCATCGACTTGGGACAGGTTTCTAGGATGGGCAGCATGTTCGGCAACTTTCTTCCTTACTTCGAGGTGAGGGCAAATCCCATGGAGCGGAGTGTGATCGGGACATGAACAGTCCACGGATCGGGCTGGTGGTACCGGCGGTCGGCGGCGACGCGGGCTGGCTGGACGGGGCCTGGGGCGCGTTGGCATCGTGGCGTGAGGCCGGTCTGGACGCCGAGGTCGTGGTCGGCGCGGTCGACGACACCGTCGACGGCTGGGATGTGGTGGTACTGCACGGAATCCAGTACCTCGACGAGGCCCGGCGGTTGGCTGATGGGAAGCGGACGGTCATCCTGTCCGATGTGCCCGCCGAGTACGCGCAGGCCCCGGACACCTTCACGACGCCACCTCGGGTGACGATGGTCGACTGGTGCTGGTGGCTGGGGGCCGAGCATGCCGGCCGGGCCGCGGTGGAGGAGGTCGACGGGCCGCTCGGCTACATCGCCGGCCCGCCGGTGCCGACTCAGCAACGGGCGGCAGCGGGATTCGTCCGCGGTGTGGCCGCTGTGGACCCAGCGCGCCGGGTGAACGTGCTGTACCTGTCGAGCTTCCTGGCGATGGACGAGGGGCCGCACGCAGCGCGGGTCCTGGTCGAGCAGTTGGAGTGCGCGCTCGTCGCACACTCGGTCGACGCCCCCGGGGCCGCGGCGACTGCGGTGGCGCGGGAACTCGGCGCCACGACCTACGGTTTCCTGACCCCTGTCGGTGCGGACTCGGCGAGCGTACGATCGGCGATCACACCGGTTCTCGTCGATCTGGCACGCCGGGCGCTCGACGGCGAGGAGCTGCCCGACGTGTACGAGTGTTCCTGGGAAACGGGGGAGATTCGGCTCGAGCGTCCCGGCGGGTGAGCGGCTGTGGGCGGGTCCGGTCAACGACGGCTCCTTTCGCTCGTTCTTGCGGGTGAATAGAACGTAAGACGACGTCGTAACCCATTCATATCCGTGGTATGACATTCATGTTGCGCCACTACGATTTTGCGAAGGTAGTGCTTAGACTCAGCCGGTCTGTTCGAAGGAGGGGCGGGGACCGATGGAACACAGCTGGGACGACGAGTTCGGCGGTGAGCTCGAACGAATCTGGCGCGAGGCCGCCACCCAGCGAGTACCCCTCCCGACCGAACTCGAACTCGCCAAGGCGCTGGGCATCAGTCGCCCCATGGTGCGGGAAGCGCTGGTGCGACTCGAGAGTCAGGGACTGGTCGCCCGGCGGGCGCACCAGGGCACCTTCGCGAACGTCGCCGCACTCTCGGTTCCGTTCCGCATCGACCAGAGCTACGAGCTGAGCAAGCGGCTCGTCGAGGCCGGCTACGAGGTGAAGGTCGACATTGTCAGCGCGCAGTGGTCGGAGCTGACCGAGGAGGAGGCCCGCGACCTCGAATCGACACCCGGAGCGTCCTGTTTCCGGGTGGTCAAGCGGTGGCTGGCGGACGGCCGTCCGCTGATCCTGGCCGAGGACGTGGTGCCCGCGCGCCGGCGGGAGGGCGTCGAGTTCGACGACGAGTACTCGATCTTCGAGTCGGTCACGACCCTGCGCGGGGTGCCGGTGGAATGGGAGTCGGCGACCCTCAAGCCTGTCCTTCCGGATCCGGCCGTGCAGGAACTGCTTGCCGTCGAGGCCGATCGTCCGCTGCTGACGATCAGCCTCGTCGGGATGTCCCTGCACGGCGAACGCCTCTACCGCGGTTTTGAGACGCATGTACCCGACGGACCGGAGTACGGCATGGTGCGCCGCGCGATTCGGCGCTAGGGACCGGTCCGCTCTGTCCCCGGCGCCGGATCGCGTTGGTCAGGCGCCGAGTTCTGCGCCGATTCGCCCGGCCAGCTCCATCAGTCCGCGATCGGATCCGGCCGCACCGACCAGGGAGAGGCCGAGCGGGGCGCCGTCCAGGGAGAGCGCCGGGATCGAGACCGCGGGGGAGCCGGTGAGCGAGGCCAGGGTGGTCAACCGCAGCGTCGACTGCCGGTGCGAGTCCACCTCGGCGGGAGTGGCGTTCACCTGCGGTGTGGCGGAGCCGACGGTCGGCAGCATCAGGGCCCGGCCGTCGAGCAGGCCGGCCAGCGTGGTCCGCGCGGTGCGCAGGGTGTCGCGGGCGTCGGCCAGGTCCGCCTCGGTCACCGGGCTCCCGGCGTGGAAACGGGACTTCACCTCGGGGCCGAGCGCGCTGGGATGCGCGGTGATCCACTTGCCGTGCGCCCCCCACGCCTCGTGCGCCTGCACGGTGCGGAAGGCTGCGGTCCACTCCGCGAGGGCAGGCAGCGGCGGTAGCTCCTGCGCGCTCAGGGTGCGGGCGGTGTCGCGAACAATGTCCTGCACCAGTGGATCTGCCGGGCCGATCACGTCGGGCGACCAGACCGTGTCGGTGGGGGCCGGTGCGTCGTCCTCGGGCAGCAGCACCTGTCCGACCGCGATCAGTGTCGCGGCGTCCCGGGTCAGCCAGGAGACGGTGTCGAAGGACGGCGCCAGCGGCAGTGCGCCGTCGGTGCTCACCGCGCCGTGCGTCGGACGGAAACCCCACAGTCCCTGATAGCTGGACGGCACCCGGATCGAGCCGGCGGTGTCGGTGCCCAGGCCGATGCTCGACCAACCCTGTCGCACGGCTGCGGCCGATCCGCTCGTCGATCCGCCCGGGATGCGGGTCGGGGCGGCGAGATTGACCGGAGTGCCGAAGTCCGCGTTCTGGCCCGCGAGCCCGAAAGCGAACTGGTCGGTGTGGGTGACGCCGGTGACGGACGCACCCGCGTCGAGGAGCCGGCGCACCGCGACGGCCGAATCGGTCTGCGGATCCTGTTCCGCGAGATACGCTTTGACGCCACCGGAGCGCGCCACGCCGGCCACGGCGAACAGGTCCTTCACCGCCACCGTCTCGCCGGACAGTGGGCCGTCGCCCGCCCCGGCGAGCAACGGCGAACCCACGACGCGCCAGATGGTGCTCTCGACCGGCTTGCTCGGCGGGGTGACATGAGCCGCGGCGATCTGCCACCCGTGCGCGGTACGCCTCCACAGCTGCGTCTGCAGTCCCGCTGCGCCGGTCGCCGACCGCACCTCGGCGGTGGTGTAGACCAGGTCGTCGGCGAGTACCCGTGTCCACCAGCGGGTGATCCGGCGGGTCGGCCGATCGGGACGCACCGCCCGGAAGTCGCTGATCGCCGCGTGGCCCTCGAGGATGCCGTTGCCGTCGGCGCGCAGTGTGTGGTCCGACTGCTCGAACAACGAGTCGAGTTCGCGCGTGTCGTTCGAGAGGAGTGCGGCGTCGTAGCGCCAGAAGGCGTCGATCAATCCAGGGGGAACCGGGGCATCGGTGTGGGGCGTCACGGGGTGGGTCATGGGAAGTGTCTAGTGCAGCCATGTTTCGCGGGAGTGTCGCCGCGACGTCATTCGTGCGCATGTTTTCGGGGCGGTGTCGGCGAGCACACCCGTTCCGGGCTTCCGCCGCGTGGCGGACGAGGCGTTGTGGGGCTGTGACACGATGGCGAGGTGAGTGATGCAGTGCCGACGCCGCCCGATCCGTTCTTCACGGTGCGGACCCGGATCCCCGGACAGCTCGGACGGACCGGCACGATCCACACCCCGCACGGTGACATCGCCACCCCCGCGTTCATCGCGGTCGGCACCAACGCCACCGTCAAGGCGGTGCTGCCGGAGACGATCCGCGAGGCCGGTGCGCAGGCGGTGCTCGCCAACGCCTACCACCTGTACCTGCAGCCAGGACCGGACATCGTCGACGAGGCCGGCGGCCTGGGCCGGTTCATGAACTGGCCGGGCCCGACCTTCACCGACAGCGGCGGCTTCCAGGTGATGTCCCTCGGCGTGGGCTTCAAGAAGGTGCTCGCGATGGAGGCCGTCGGCGTCCAGTCCGACGACGTGATCGCGGTTGGCAAGGAGCGGCTCGCGCACGTCGACGACGACGGGGTGACGTTCAAGTCACACCGGGACGGCAGCAGGCACCGGTTCACGCCCGAGATCTCGATGGGCATCCAGCACCAGCTGGGCGCGGACATCATCTTCGCGTTCGACGAGCTGACCACCTTGTTCAACACCCGCGCCTACCAGGAGGAGTCGGTACAGCGGACGCAGGCGTGGGCGGTGCGCTGCATCGCCGAACACGAACGACTCACCGCGCAGCGCACACACCGGCCGTACCAGGCACTCTTCGGTGTGGTGCAGGGCGCGCAGTACGAGGACCTGCGCCGGCAGGCCTGCCGCGGGCTGGAGTCGATCGTCGGCGAGACCGGCCGCGGGTTCGACGGCTACGGCATCGGCGGTGCGCTCGAGAAGCAGAACTTGGGCACCATCGTCCGCTGGTGCAACGAGGAACTGCCCGAGCACAAGCCGCGGCACCTGCTCGGCATCAGCGAGCCCGACGACCTGTTCACCGCGGTGGAGAACGGTGCCGACACGTTCGACTGCGTCAACCCGTCGCGGGTGGCGCGCAACGCCGCGATGTACACCGAGAACGGCCGGTTCAACGTCAACACCAGCAGGTTCAAGCGGGACTTCAACCCGATCGACGAGAACTGTGACTGCTACACCTGCCGCAACTACTCGCGGGCGTACCTGCACCACCTGTTCAAGGCCAAGGAGATGCTCGCGTCCACGCTCGCGACGATCCACAACGAGCGGTTCACCATCCGCCTCGTCGACCGGATCCGGGACAGCATCGACGGCGGGTACTTCGACGACCTGAAGGCACAGACGCTCAGCAGCTTCTACGCCACCGCCCGCGCCTGACCCCGTGGTGCCCCTGGGGGTTCCCTAATGTCACATTCGCTCACCTGAGGTGACCGAATGTGACATTAGGGAACCAAGGCGGGGCGGTCAGGAAGCGACGACGTAGGTCGGCTCGCGCTTCTTGACGTACGCGATGACCCGGTAGGTGATCGGCATGACGAGCACCTCGACCAGCGTCTTCCACAGGAACCCGACGAGCACGTAGTTCAGGAAGTCGTCCCAGGTGCTGATGCCGATTGCGCCGGCGGCGATCGCGCAGAAGATCAGGGTGTCCGCGAACTCGCCGACCACGGTCGAACCGATCAGCCGCGCCCACAGGTGCTTCTCCTTGGTGCGTTCCTTGATGGAAACCATCACCAGGGAGTTCAGCAACTGGCCGACGAGGTAGCCGGCGAGTCCGGCGAGCAGCAGCCGCGGGTACACCCCGACCACCGCCTCGAGCGACGCCTGGTTCTCGTAGAAGTCGGCGGACGGCAGTTCGATCAGGATCAGGAAGCACACCGACGCCAGGATCAGGGCGCCGAAGCCCAGGTAGATCGCGCGCCGGGTGGCCTTGAAGCCGTACACCTCGCTGAGTACGTCGCCGACGATGTAGGCGAGCGGGAACAGGAAGAACCCGCCGTCGGTGATGATCGGCAGGATCTGCAGCGGGCCGACGGACAGGTCGGCGTCCGAGAAGAATGCGACGCCCTTGGTGGCGCAGATGTTGGAGATCAGCAGCACCGCGGTGAACAGTGCGACGAAGGTCGGATAGTAGCCGCGGGCGACGTGGGCGAACGTCGCGTGCTCGGTTTGCTGGTCGACCTGGTCTGAAGCTGTCACGACGGCCATCCAAGCACCGAGACGACGTCGGGCGCGAACCCGGTTGGGTTCGCGCCCGATGTGCGAGGTTTGTGATTGCCCTGCACCGTGCATGGTTCAGGGTGCAGGATGCCGATCGGTCAGGCGGAGACGCGGCCTCCGACCACCACCCGGTACGCATAGGTGGATGCGATGGTGGTCAGCGGAATGGTGATCAGCAGGCCCAGGCCGCACAGCAGCGCGCCGACGATGTTCAGGGCGACCAGGACCAGGGCCAGCAGCACCAGCGGCCCGACGTTCTCGGAGATCGCCCGGAAGCTGGACTTGATCGCCGTGACCGCATCCTGCTCCTTGTCGACGACGAACTGGAGTGTCCACCAGGTCAGGAACGCCAGGATGATGCCCGGGATGATGAAGAGCACGAATCCGATGCCGGTGATGATGCCGACGAGGAGGCTGGCCAGGATGATCGCGCCGACGTTGGTGAACTGGAAGAACGAGCCGATGCCCGGCTTGTTTCCGTCCAGTTCGTGCAGGGCGCCCCGCACCAGTGCCGCATTGACCAGGTAGCTGACGATGGCGCTGACGACGGTGCCGAGGATGCGCCAGAACGTGAAGTAGTCACCGAAGCTGTCATATGAGTCGTTGAAACCGAAGATGAAGCTGACCACGAGCTCGATCAGGAAGATGATCACGGTGATCCCGACCCACACGCCGGCATTGGCCTTGAACTTGTTCCACGCGTAGCCGAGCGCATCCGGGATGGTCAGCTGCGGGGTGCCTCCGGGTCCACCGAAGCCGGGTGCCGGCTGGAGCGGTGCCCCGTAACCCCCGGACGGGGGCGGCGGCGGATATCCGCCGGGCTGGGGCGTGCCGTAACCCGGCGGTGGGGGATAGCCGCCGGGCTGCGGTGCACCGTAGCCGGGCGGAGGCGGGTAGCCGCCGGGCTGCCCGTACGTGGGCTGCTGTCCGTAGCCGGGTTGTCCGGGGCCGGGCTGCCCGTAGCCGGGTTGTCCGGGGCCGGGCTGTCCGTAGCCGGGCTGTCCGGAGTTCGGCGGCGGGGTGCCCTGGTTCGGGGGCTGCTGCGGATGGTTCGGATCGGGTGCCCCGGGCGGGTTCTCACTCACGTGCGGTTCCCCTCAATGGTCCTGGTCGATGCGCGGCGACACATCGGCGCGCCGCGCTGTTTGTTGATCTTGGTAGACACTACGGCGCCCGCAGCCTGTTCGCGCGCTGGCGAACAGGCGTTTCGTACCGATTCGGCTACAACTCGGAGCCGGCTGCGAACACCCAGGGGTCGCGGGGGAGCGCGGCGGGGTCGAACCGGTCGAGCAGGTCCGCCATCGACGGCTTCTCGTCCGATTCGGCCAGCCCGAGTGAGGCCGCGAGATGGCCGCGTACCGCATCCGGGGTGCGTCCCGCGGCCTGCTGGTCCGCGAGGGTGACCGCGCCGTCTCGTTTGGCGAGGCGTTTGCCCTCGGCGTTCAAGGCCAGCGGCACGTGCGCGAAGGTCGGCACGGGAAGTCCGAGGAGGGTTGCCAGGTATGCCTGGCGCGGGGCGGACCCGAGCAGGTCGTCGCCGCGCACCACCTGGTCGACGCCCTGCGCGGCGTCGTCGACGACGACCGCGAGGTTGTACGCGGGCACGCCGTCGCCGCGGCGCAGCACCACGTCGTCGACGGCTCCGGTGTAGCGGCCGTGCAGCAGGTCCTCGACCTCGAACTCCGCGACGTCGGCACGCAACCGGATCGCCGGAGGCCGCCCGGCGTCCCGTTTGGCCTGCCGCTGCTGGGTTGTGAGGTACCGACATGTGCCCGGGTAGTGCCCGTCCGGGCCGTGCGGCGCGGTGGCCGCCTGCTGGATTTCCCTCCGGGTGCAGAAACACTCGTAGGTCAGGCCGGCGGCGGACAGGGCGTCGACGGCGGCGGCGTAATGCGGCAGTCGCTGCGACTGGTGGACGATCTCGCCGTCCCAGTCCACACCGATCGCGGCGAGGTCGGCGAGCTGCCGTTCCTCGGCGCCGGGCCGTACTCGGTCCAGGTCCTCGACCCGCATCAGGAACCCGCGGCCGGTGGAGCGGGCGAACAGCCACGCCAGCAGGGCGGTTCGCAGATTGCCCAGGTGGAGGTCGCCGGACGGGCTGGGTGCAAACCGCCCGGCACCGTCTCCACTCATGGCGTCCAGCCTAGCGATCCGCCGAGTGCGCACTCGGCGCCGCTCAGGCGCGCCGCCCCAGCACCGCGAGGATGCGCGTCTGCTCGTCCGCGTCGGCCGGGACCTCGACCGCGGGACCGCACACGCCCGAGCTGCGGATCTGCTCACCCATCCGGTCGGCGAGGGCGGCCGCCGCCGCGAGGTCCTCGGCCGGGATCGTCTCGTCGACACCGGTGGCGTGCGCGATGTCCCAGCGGTGAATCGCCAGGTCGAAGCCGAGGAAGGAGTCGAACGTCGCGGCGACCGAGGTACGGCCGAGGCTGCTGTCGTACTCGAGGCCCGCGCGCTGCGGGTCGTCGAGGATCTCGAGTACCGCGTCGCGGGTCCGGGTCCATGCCGCGAGCGGGTCCTCGTCGACGCTGGGCACCGGCGGAAGAGACAGTCCCACGGGCTTCAACGGGAAGGAATGGACGTCGATGAGGTGCCGCAACACGTCGCGTGCGGTCCAGCCCTCACACGGGGAGGACGAGTCCCACCGGTCGGCGGGGACCGAGGCGACGGTGCCGGTCAGGTTGTCGGCGCGGCGGCGGTAGCGGGCTGCGATCGCGGAGGTGTCGGTCATGGACCCATCCTGCGCCGCTCCCGCGCCGGAGTCTTGAACATTCGCGTCACGGGGTGGCGGATACGACGATGGCCCCCGATCCGGAGATCGGGGGCCATCGTGTGGCGGAGGATAGGGGATTTGAACCCCTGAGGGCGTTAACCCAACCCGCGTTCCAGGCGAGCGCCATAGGCCACTAGGCGAATCCTCCGTGGGCGAGCATACCGGCTCACCCCCGCAATCCGGAAAACGGGGGTGCCGGGGCCCCGATGACCGGCCGATTGTCCGTCCGTGCGACGGGCTCGCTACACTCGTCAGTGGATCCCGCGCGGCGCGCATCCTGTGAACTCCCCCAGGGCCGGAAGGCAGCAAGGGTCAATGGGCTCTGCCGGGTGCGCGGGGTCCCCTTATTTTCTATGCAGCTCTGCCCCCGCCGCTTCGGTGTGAAAGGTTTTTCCGGGATGCCTACCCAAACCCAGATTGGGTTGATGAGCCACGAGGAACTCCGTTCCGAGCACGAACGGCAGTCCGAGAAGTACACGCAGCTCAAGGCAGAGAAGCTGGTCCTCGACCTCACCCGCGGCAAGCCGTCCCCCGAACAGCTCGACCTGTCGGAGGCGCTGCTGACGCTCCCCGGCGAGGGCGATCACCGCGACGGCAGCGGCACCGACGTCCGCAACTACGGCGGGCTGACCGGCCTGCCGGAACTGCGTGCCATCTTCGGTGAGCTGCTGAACATCCCGACCGCGAACCTGCTCGCGGGCAACAACGCCAGCCTCGAGATCATGCACGACCTGATCGTGTTCTCCCTGCTGCACGGCAACGTGGACTCGCCGCGGCCGTGGACGCAGGAGACGAAGGTCAAGTTCCTGTGCCCGGCCCCCGGCTACGACCGGCACTTCGCGATCACCGAGTCGTTCGGCATCGAGATGATCCCGGTTCCGATCCGCCCGGACGGCCCGGACGTCGACGCGATCGCGCATATGGTCGCCGATGACCCGCAGATCAAGGGCATGTGGGTCGTGCCGACGTACTCCAACCCGACCGGCGCGGTGTACTCGGAGGAGGTCGTGCGCGCCCTGACGTCGATGCCGACCGCCGCCCCCGACTTCCGCCTCTTCTGGGACAACGCCTACGCGGTGCATCCGCTGACCGAGGAGTTCGCGCCGGCGTACGACGTGCTCGGTCTCGCCGCTGCTGCCGGTAACCCGAACCGGCCGTACGTGTTCGCGTCCACCTCGAAGATCACCTTCGCCGGTGCCGGCGTCAGCTTCTTCGGCAGCTCCGACGCGAACCTGGCCTGGTACCAGAAGCACGTCGGCAAGAAGAGCATCGGACCGGACAAGGTCAATCAGCTGCGGCACCTGCGCTTCTTCGGCGACGCCGACGGCGTTCGCGCGCACATGGCCAAGCATCGCGAGATCCTGGCGCCGAAGTTCGCGGCCGTGCTGCGGATCCTCGAGGACCGGCTCGGTCCGTCGAAGATCGCGTCCTGGACCGAGCCCAGGGGCGGCTACTTCATCAGCCTCGATGTGGTCCCGGGCACCGCGAAGCGGGTCATCGCGTTGGCCAAGGATGCGGGCATCGCGCTGACCGCCGCCGGATCCGCGTTCCCGTACTCGACCGATCCGGACGACATGAACATCCGGCTTGCGCCGAGCTTCCCGTCGATGAACGATCTCGAGACGGCGATGGACGGTGTCGCGACCTGCGTCCTGCTCGCCGCCACCGAGAAGGCGCTCGAAGCGTAACTCGCGCGCCCTTTACCCGAGTCGAACTGCGGGAAGGGCTTTTTCGCGGGGAACCTGCGATACTCCGGCTCAGGTCCGCTGCGATCGGCGCAGTGGGTTGGACTGAGTGGTGAGTGTCATGACCAGTCGCGCTGGTGTGCAGTCCGGACCGGGTCCGACGAACGTTGGGTCGGCCGGAGCGTGCAACGGGGTGCTGAGAATGTTTCTGTTGGCGCTCGACGTCCGTGAGGGGCCGTCGCCGACACGGGTCGAGCCGATCCCTGCCGTGGAGCCGTTCCTGCCGGCCCGGATCGGGCCACGGCGGCGGACCGAGCGCGGGGTGCGGCCGGCGGTACTGCTGGCGTACCGGCATCGCAGCGAGGCGGGGGCGGAGCTCACGTTCGGGGCCGCGACCGCCGCGATGCGGTCGGGCGAACCTGGCGTCCGTCCCTATATGGGGCCCGCCGCCACCTGCCTGTCCCTGTGGGAAGTACCGGACAACGGGCTCGTCCTCGCGCTCGAGTCGCTGTCCGATGTCCCGGACACCACGCTGGTCGGCTGGAACACCGACCCCCTGCAGGACCGGGACGGAGCAGGATTCCGCCCGGCCGTGGACGAGTTCCTCACGCTCTTCGGCCTCGATTCCGATGCCAGCCTGGTCGACCTGTTCCCGGGGCTGCACACCCGACTTTCCGATCCGGCCGTGCATCGGCCGCTGACCGACGTGGTCGTGCACAGTCACCGTGGCATCGGCGATCAGGAGGCGATCGAAGGCCTCGTCGTCGAGGTGACCGCGGACGGCGCTGACCGGGTCCGTGGCCTGGTGGAGGGGCCGCAGACCGGGCCGCTGGCGCGCGCCGCGGCCGGGCGGTGGGGAGTGCTCTGGCACTGGGATCGGGTCTCGCTCGTCGACCAGCCGGTCGAGCCCGGTGCGACGGTCGCGGTACGTGAGGACTCCGCCGCGGTGCTCCTCGACCTCGAGGCGACCGCCCGCGGCCACGACTACGTCGGCTCCGGCACCCGCGAGATGCTGTACTGCCTGCTCCCGTGGGTGGCGATCCGGGCGCGGTGCTCGATGGACTTCTGGCAAGTCCTCGACCATTTGCGCTGCCGCGAGGACCTCACCGGAGACCGGTTGGTCCAAGCGCTCGACGACGTCGCCGCGATGCAGGCCCGGCGAATGGAGCGGGCCCTGTTGCGCAAGGACCACCAGCGCGACAACCGCTATCACTCTTGGATCCAGCCCACCCAGCTCCGCTCGATCCTGGTCCGGCGGGCCGCGGAGGAGACCGAGGAACTCGACATCGAACTGGCCGAGGCAATGCGTGTGATCGAACACGGGCTGCTGCGCAGCGCGGAACTTCGGGGCGCCCGGCACTCGCGGCTCGCCAACGCGTGGTCGGTGCTCGCCGGGGTGATCGCGGCGGTGGCGTTGTTCGCGGCGCTGGCGGCGATCCCGGCCACGACGGAGCCGACACTGTTCACGCACTGGGCGTACGCGCTGACCGCGACCACCGTGATGATGGGGTCGGTGGTCGCGGCCGCGGTGCTGTGGCGGCGGCGCTGACCGTCAGGTGCCGATCCGGCGGCCGGCCGAGGCGGAGCCGAGCCAGGCGTGCGGGTTTCCGTTCCAGCACCAGCCGAGCTTCGGTCGCCGCTGACTGATCCACAGCGCGGCACCCATGCGAAATTGTTCCGCGCCGGGCGCCCGCGCGGATGTCAGAATCGAGCAATGACTGTGAAGCTGTGCCTGACCCAGGACCCGGCGTCCGACGAGCTGCTGGCCGAGAATCCGGCCGCGCTCCTCACCGGGATGCTCCTCGATCAGCAGGTCACGATGGAATCCGCGTTCGCGGGCCCGAAGAAGATCGCCGACCGGATCGGCGGTTTCGATGTGCACACGATCGCGGAGATGAACCCGGACGACTTCATCGCGGTGTGTTCGCAGCCGCCGGCGGTGCACCGGTTCCCCAAGTCGATGGGCGCGCGGATCCAGTCGCTGTGCGGCTACATCGTCGAGCACTACGACGGCGACACCGCTGCGATCTGGACGTCGGGCGACCCGGATGGCAGGGAAGTGCTCAGGCGGCTGAAGGCGCTACCCGGCTACGGCGACCAGAAGGCGCGGATCTTCCTGGCCCTGCTCGGCAAGCAGATCGGCGTGCAGCCGGCCGGGTGGCGGGAGGCCGCCGGTGCCTACGGCGACGACGGTGCCCGCCGGTCGATCGCCGACGTCGTCGACCAGCAGACGCTCATGGAGGTCCGTGAGTTCAAGCAGGCCGCCAAGGCCGCCGCGAAGGCCGCGAAGGCGTAGTGCGGGAACCGAATCGACCGATTGGTGACGCCCTCCTGGGCTGTGGGTGGACGCGCGTCAGAGGTCGGATCGATCGAATGATGTGTGCTACCGGCCGATTCGGGGCGTTGGTGCCGAGAACCTGATGCCCGGGCGTGGTGCGCGGATCTCGAGGCGCACCACGCCCTGGCGCGAAGGGTCAGCTGCCGCTTGATCCGCTGGAGCCGGAGCTGCCACCCTCGCCGCCGGTCTCGTCGAGCGGGTCGGTGCCGCCGGCGGCGGACGGGAACAGGAAGCCGGTGGACACGGTCTCCAGCGATGTGCCGGTGCCGTTCGGAACCTTTGCCCGCCAGTTGACGATCGGGTTCAGTGCCCCGAACGGACCGCAGCCGGTGGCGCCGGGCAGGGAGAACTCGGTGGCCTTGTTGTGGATGCCCGACAGCCACGCGGTCTCGGCGGGGTAGGGATCCTCGTAGTGGGATTCGAAGCCGGCGGGATCATTGTCGAGTTCGAACACGACCGGGTTCTCCGGTGATCCGATGTAGCAGTTGTCGCCCAGCAGGGGGTTGTTGATCTTCAGGCGCGCGGGAAGGGTGATGTCGAAGTCGGTGACCAGTCCGTTGAGGGTCGGGGTCTCCACCGCCTCGACCTGTGAGGTGACCGCGGCGAGGCCGAAGAGGTTGTCGAACGGCAGGTCGACACCCAGGACGCCGCCCGGCACCGTCATCGGCTTGGAGTAGACGCCGAAGTGACCGTCGTCGCGAGGCACCATTGCCCCGTCGCCGTCGGGCAGAGTCGCGGCGATGGTCAGGTCGCCGTCGCCTATCGGAAGCGTGAACCCGTTGTTGTTGAAGGTTCCACTGTTGACGACGACGCTCAGGCATCCCTGGCCGACAGTCGGATCGCAGACGGCGCCGCCGGGAACGGGTGTGGTTCCGGGCGCAGCGGCCGCGGTGGGTGCGGCGAGGGCGAGGGCGCCGCCGGTTGCGAGGCCTGCGAGTGCGATTCGGGTGAGGGTTCCGGTTCGCCGGGGGGAACGTTTCGTCGAGTTTGTCATGCGGCTCCTTACGTCGTAAGAACGTTTGCGAGCGCGCCCGGGGAGGACGCGCGCCGGCTCCGTGGAGCCGACCGGCCGAGACGGTTCCGCTGCCGTGTGTGCAAATTCACGTAACGGACAAAAGCTGTTTATAGCACGCCGCCAGTGTCGTTCGTGTCGTAACCGAACTGTCGGATATTCCCTGGTCATGTGGGATTACTGGCAAGTAGAAATGTGCAACACTCCAGCTCGTGGTCAGAGTTCGAAACGCCGTGACGGTCGTGGCCGCGGTGATGTGTGGCGGTCTGTCGGGGTGCTCGACTCCGGTCGATGCCGGGCAGGAGTCGGGCGCGCCGACACCTGCGGCGGTGTCCTCGAGCCGGCTTCCGGCACCGGTGGCGGAGAACCGCGGGGCCGAGATCCCGGCCCCGGCGGACGAGGTGATGCCGACCGTCGACGTGACGCCGGAAAGCACACCTGAACCGTCTCCACGGGCGGTGCCCGCAACGTCGCCGAGATCTACGTCGCCACCGCCGAACGGGTCTACTGCTGACGCGCGTAATGCCGGTGTGCACAAGCCTTTTCGGGTGTGCACACCCGCATTCGGCGCCGAATAGGGGTGTGGACCACCGAAAAGGTGTGTGCAGAGCCGCGTCCGCTCCTGCTCGTGCAGGTCGCGGGGAGGTCAGTCGCGCTGAAGATCGTCCTGGTCCGGATCCGGCTCGTGGTCCGGACGGCGGGTCCCGTCGTGCCGCGTGTCGAACAGGCCGGGGTGGGTACCGAAGATGCCGGAGCCGCCCGGGCCGCTGTGCGCGAGGACCGCGTGCTCATAAGCGGATTCGGCGTGCAGGGCGAGATCGATGCCACCGGTCTCCTGCTCTGCGGTGACCCGGAATCCGAAGAAGCGGTCGATCAGCTTGCCGAGGGCGTAGGTGAGGCCGAACGCGTACACGCCGACCACGCCGACCGCCAGCGCCTGCTTGCCGAGCTGGGTGAGGCCCCCGCCGTACAGCAGTCCCTCGGGGCCGTGGGTCATCACCTGTGCGGCGAGCAGGCCGATCGCGAGGGTGCCGACGATGCCGCCGATCAGGTGCACGCCCACCACGTCGAGGGAGTCGTCGTATCCGAACCGGAACTTCCAGCCGACCGCGAACGAGCAGACGACACCGGCGAGGGTGCCGACGACGGCGGCGCCGAGAATGGTCACCCAACCACAGGACGGGGTGATCGCGACCAGGCCGGCGACGACGCCGGACGCGGCGCCGAACGTGGTCGGGTGCCCGTCGCGGCGATGCTCGACGACCATCCAGCCGAGCATGCCGGTGCAGCCGGCCACGAGGGTGTTGACGAACACCGCGGCAGCGGTGCCGTTCGCGCCGAGCGCGGAACCGGCGTTGAAGCCGAACCAGCCGAACCACAGGAGTCCGACGCCGAGCAGCACGAGGGGCAGGTTGTGCGGGCGCATCGGCTCGGTGCGGAACCCGATCCGCCGGCCCAGGACCAGGGCGAGCGCCAGCCCGGACGCGCCGGAGACGATCTCGACCACGAGGCCACCGGCGTAGTCGAGGACACCGAGGCGGGCGATCCAGCCGTCGGGGCCCCACACCCAGTGCGCGACGGGCACGTAGACCAGCAGCGCCCACACGGGGACGAACAGCATCCACGCGGAGAACTTGGCCCGGTCGGCGATCGCACCGCTGATCAGCGCGGCTGTGAGGACCGCGAAGGTGAGCTGGAAGGTGGCGAACAGCAGTTCGGGCACGGTGCCGTGCACCGTGTCGGGGGAGATCCCGGCCATGCCTGCGTGCTCGAGGCCACCGAGCAGGCCGCCGCCGATGTCGTCACCGAAGACGAGGCTGTACCCGGCAATCAGCCATACGACGGTGACCAGCGCGATTGCGACGAAACTCATCATGATCATGTTGAGCACGCCCTTGGACCGCACCATGCCGCCGTAGAACAGGGCCAGGCCCGGAGTCATCAGCAGCACCAGAGCGGTGCTCACCAGCAGCCAGGCGGTGTCCCCGGCGTCGATCGTGTGCACGGTCAGCCTCCTCCGCGTGCGGTCGGCTCGCACGCCGCAGCAGAGAATCGTCCCTCGGAGTTTCACGAGCGCTGCCGTGACGTTGCGGGTGTGTTTCGCCTTTCTCACACTGGTCACGCGCCGTGCATGGCCTGCAGAGCGGGCGGCGCATCCGCTCGATTCGGTCGAGTGAACGGAAGCGTTCGGTCGATCCGATCGGGTGAACGGAACATTCGGTCGATCCACGGACGCGGCCGGACCCGCTCGGCCGACCGGCGCGCGGGCGGTCAATGGTCCCGATGTCGGTGCTCGCCGGTACCCTCACCGCGTGGCCCTCTACCGGAAATACCGACCGGCGACCTTCGCGGAGGTGGTGGGGCAGGAGCACGTCACCGAGCCTCTGAGCACCGCCCTCGACGCGGGACGCATCAACCACGCGTACCTGTTCTCCGGCCCGCGCGGCTGCGGCAAGACCTCGTCCGCCCGCATCCTGGCGCGCTCCCTGAACTGTGTTCAGGGCCCGACGTCGACTCCGTGTGGGACGTGCCACTCCTGTGTTGCTCTCGGTCCCGGCGGTCCGGGCAATCTCGACGTCATCGAGCTGGACGCGGCCAGCCACGGCGGTGTCGACGACACCCGCGAGCTGCGCGACCGCGCCTTCTACGCGCCCGCCGAGTCGCGGTACCGCATCTTCATCGTCGACGAGGCCCACATGGTCACCACGCAGGGCTTCAACGCCCTGCTCAAGATCGTCGAGGAGCCGCCGGAGCACCTGATCTTCGTGTTCGCGACGACGGAGCCGGAGAAGGTGCTGCCGACCATCCGGTCGCGCACCCACCACTATCCGTTCCGGTTGCTGGCGCCGAACACGATGCGTGGACTGCTCGAGAAGATCTGCGCGCAGGAGGACGTCGCGGTCCAGGATGCGGTGTATCCGCTGGTGATCCGCGCCGGTGGTGGCTCACCCCGCGACTCGCTCAGCGTCCTCGATCAGCTCCTCGCCGGTGCGGGTGAGGAGGGCGTCACCTACGCGCGCGCCCTCGCACTGCTCGGCGTCACCGATGTCGCGCTGATCGACGAGGCCGTCGACGCCCTCGCGGCGGGCGACGGGGCCGCGCTGTTCGGCACCGTCGACAAGGTGATGGACGCCGGTCACGACCCGCGCCGGTTCGCTGTGGATCTGCTCGAACGGATCCGTGACCTGATCCTGATGCGTGCCGTCCCCGACGCCGGTGAGAGGGGCCTCGTCGACGCGCCCGGCGATGTCCTCGAACGTATGCGGGAGGAGTCGGAACGGATCGGTCCGGCGACGCTGGCCCGGTACGCGGAACTGCTGCACACCGGGCTCGGTGAGATGCGGGGCGCGACGGCACCGCGGTTGCTGCTCGAGGTGATCTGCGCCCGGATGCTGCTGCCGTCCGCATCGGATGCGGAGTCGGCGGTGCTGCAGCGCCTCGAGCGACTCGAGATCGGTGGGGTGGTCGCAGGGCCCGGCGGCGCGGCGCCCGCGGCCAGGCCGCTCACCCCCACTGCGCCCGAGTCGGCGGGCCCTGCGCCCGACGAACCCGCACCGCGCTTCCTGCGGCCCTCGCAGCGCAAGCAGGCGGAAGCGGATGCGGAGGCCCGTGCCCAGGCCGAAGCTGCGCAGGCCGCGGCTCAGGCGGAGACGGCCGCGCAGGCCGAGGCGGAAGCTGCGGCACGGGCCGAGGCGGAAGCGGCCGCGCGCGCCGAGGCGGAAGCAGCGGCCCAGGCCGAGGCCGCTGCCCGGGCGGAGGCAGTTGCGCAGGCCGCGGCTGCTGCCCGGGCGAAGGCGGCTGCCGAGGCCCAAGCCGCAGCGGAGGCGGAGGCCGCGGCACTGGCCAAGGCGGCTGCCGAGGCCCAGGCCGCAGCGGAGGCGGCGGCGGCACGCGCACGGGCCGTGGCGGCCCAGATGGAAGCGGCGCCGGTGCAGTCCGGTGAACCCCTCGACATCCCGTCCGTCGAACCGTCGCCGCTCGTGCCCGACAGCTTCGACACGGTGGCGGATGCGCTCACGCCCGCTGCCGATCCCGACTTCGCCGAATTCTTCTCTCCGGCAGAGGATTCTGCGGAGCCGGTATCCGAGCCCGAGCTTGAAATCGCCGAGTCTGCCGCCGCCGAGCCGGTCGACACCGAGCCGGTCGACGCCGAGCCGGCAGTCGTGGAGCCGGTGGCGGTCGAGCCGGTCGTCACCGAGCCTGTCGTCACCGAGCCTGTCGGCGTCGAGCCCGAGCTCGTGGCAGTCGAGCCCGCCGTCCCGGAACCGGGAGGCGTCGAGCCCCCGGTGGCCGCGGCGGGAGGCGCCGAGCCGGACGCGGCTGCGATCCGGGCGGTGTGGTCGGAGGTGCGGGCCAAGGTCCGTGAGCACAGCCGCACCGTCGAGGTGATGCTCTCCGGGGCGACGGTTCGCTCCGTCGAGAATGGCACGGTGGTGCTCGTGCACGCCTCCGCCCCGCTCGCGAAGCGGCTTGTCGAACCCCGGAACGCCGACGTGATCCGGCGTGCGCTGCACGACGTGTTCGGCGTCGACTGGTCCGTCGACTGCCAGGTCGGCACCCCAGACCAGGATGTGCCGAGCAGGCCGGCCCCGGTTCGTCAGCAAGCGAAATCGTCTGGTGCGCCGCGGTTCTCGAGGCCGAGTCAGGCGAATGCGGCACCGCAGCCTGCCCGTCCGGCCGGTCCCGAACCGGTCGTCGGGCCGCCGGTCGACGACATCCCGCCGCCCGACGAGCCGGACTACCCCGACGATCCGGGGCCGATGGACTTCGACCCGCCGTCGCCGGATTCGGTGACGGCCGAGGACGAGGAAGAGATGATGGCGGAGGCCGCCGAACCGGCCGACCCGTCCGTGCGGCGTGATCCGAACGACGTGGCACTGGAGTTGCTGGCCGACGTCCTCGGGGCGAAACCGCTCGACGAATGACGCCGCGGCGCAGTCTCGCCGAGCGGGCGCTGGCCCTGGTGAACCGCCGCGCGTCCGGCCCCCAGCCGCCGGTGCGTCAGCCTCTCGACCTGCGTCCGCCCGGTGCTCGCGGCAGCTTCGGGTCGCGGTGGTTCAACTGGGCGCACTACGGGGTGATGGTGCCGAATCTGCCCGAGCCGCATCGATACTTCGGGGTGATGGCAATCGTCGGAACCCCTGAGGCGGCGGTCTTCGCGAACGACTGGGCGATCGAGACGACGCCTCGCGACACCACCACCGTCGTCTCGTCGACGGCGGCGATGACCGGTGGCGGGTTTCTGCACCGCTCGACGTCGCGGGACTGCGAGTTCGCGGCGGACGGCAGCGTGCTGCGATTCGGGGACGAGTTGCTCCTCGAGTCCCGGTATCCCGAGTTCACCGTGCGTCGCACCCATCCGGAGGTCGGAGTCGATCTGCGACTGCGGGCAACCGGTGCGATCAGCCGGTTCTTCGACATCCCCGGCGTGTACCGGCACTGGAGCCTGCTCTGCGAGTACGAGGGCACCGTCACGCACGCGGGCGACGGGCAGGGTGTGTCCGGTCTGTGCACGGTCGAGTACGCCCGCGGCGCCGGTCCGCACAGTGTGTTGCCGCCCGGGTTGGCCTCGCGCGCCAAGCTCCCCGCACGCCTGTTCACCTATCACGTGGTGAACGTCGACGAGGGCACCCAGGTGCTGCTCAGTCACGTCACCGGTCCGGGTGGTGTTCCGCTGCTGCGCACCGCATACCTGCGGACGCGGAGCGGGGACAGTGTCGGCTACACGGCGGGCTGCACCCTCACCGTCGTGCAGGCCGCGGACCGGTCACACCGCACCCCGGACGGTCGCGAGATGACGCTCCCGGAGACCTTCAGGTGGCGGCTGAGCGTCGGCGGTGACGAACTGCTGACGCTGGACTGCACGGCGTCGGGGGACTGGTGTTACGGGCTCGGTGCCGGATACGTCGGAAGCTTTCGCTACGACGGGTGGTTCCGTGGCCGGGCCGTCACCGGCCTGGGCTATGCCGAGTACGTCGACGTTCGCGGCTGAGCGTCAGGCGGTCCGGCGTTGGCGGGCGGCGACGTTGCGACGCGCGAAGTCGACGCTCAGCGCGACGAGTTCCCGGCTTTCCCGCAGGATCGTGCCGAGCACCGGGAACGCGTGGATCTGACCGCTCCACAGATGGGTCTCGACGGTCCGCCCGGCGTGTTCGAACCGACTCGTCAGCAGCTCGACATCCGGCCGCATCAGCTCGTACTCGGCGCACGAGAGGAACACGGGCGGGAACACGGCCGGGTCGGCGTCGACTGGCGAGTCCACGCCGACGATGGCGTCGGGTCCGCCGAGCCAGCGGTCCTTGAGCTTGGCGACCTGGCCCATCGGCAGGTACGCGTCCTTGCGCATGAACTTCGGGTCGTGTCGTTCGAGGTGCACGTTCAGCAGCGGGGAGTAGCCGATCACGGCGGCCGGCCGGGGGAGCCCCTGCAGCGCGGCGATCTCGGCGACCTTCATGGCGAGGTAACCGCCCGCGGAATCGCCGGCGACGACGATCTTCGCCGGGTCGGGACACGATTCGAGCACGGCCCGGTAGGCGGCCATCGCATCGGCGATCGAGGTGCCGACACCGCCGTCCGGCAACTGCCGGTACTCCACCGAGATCACCGGAACTCCGGCGCGGGCGGACAGCAGGGCGCACAGGCTGCGGTGGGTGCCGCGACCACAGAACACGAAGCCGCCGCCGTGCAGGTAGAGGATCGTCGCATCGGCCAGCTCGTCGGTCGCGACGTGGCGGTGCGTGACCCGCTCGCACGGAACCCCACCCAGGGTCAGGTCCTGGACGGTGCTGCCGGGTGGGGCGGGCAGGCGGTCGACGTAGGTTTCCAGCTTGGCAAGGATCCGGATGCCGCCGTCGGTGGCCGGCCAGATCGTGAACAGCGGTTTGACGACGATTCGCGTGAACCCCGCGATCAGCCGCGCTCGAATGCTGACGTCCCAGTGCCAGACGGTGTTCTCCCCGGTGCGCATGAGCGTCCCCCTGTGTGTGACCGTGTGTCACGCATACGATAGGTGGCCGCGGTCGGTCTCGCCCGGTTTCGGGCGCGCCGGGGTCAGGCCCGTTCCGCCTCGCGGGCCCGCAGGCGTTCGCGGGTCTCCTCGAATCGGCGCGCCGAGCGTTCCAGCTCAGCCAGATGGGCCGCGAGCCGTTCCCTGGCCTGCTCACCGACCGGACCGACGTCGGTCCGGTCGAACACCTGCCAGATCCTCAGCACCGGCCACACCACCTCGTCGAGGTGCTGGCGCAGATCGTAGACGCCGTGCCGCGCGAGCAGTGCCGCATTGCGGCGGAAATTGGGCATCGACATCCCCGGCATCTGGAAGCGGACCAGGATCTCGGTGAGCGCGTCCATCGCCGCATCGGGCGCCACGTCGAGGGCGGCACCGGCAAGGGAACGGTAGAAGACCATGTGCAGGTTCTCGTCGGCGGAGACCCGGCTCAGCATCCGCTCGGCGACGTCGTCCGCGCAGGCCCGGCCGGTGTTGCGGTGCGCGAGCCGGGTCGCGAGCTCCTGGAACGTCACGTACGTGACCGAGTGCAGGAAGGACTCGTCCAGGGGCGACGACACCCCCGTGGTCATGTGCTGCATCCGGAACCGCTCGAGTTCGACCGGATCGACGGCGCGGGTCACCGTCAGGTAGTCCCGGATCACGATGCCGTGGCGGTTCTCCTCGGCCGTCCACCGGTTCACCCACGTTCCCCACGCCCCGTCCCGGGAGAAGCTGCCCGCGATCTCCCGGTGATAGGACGGCAGATTGTCCTCGGTCAGCAGGTTGGTCACCATCGCGACCTTCGCGACCTCGGTGAGTCGGGACTGGCCGGGCTCCCAGTCGTCGCCGCCCATCGGGGCGAAGTTCCGGCCCTCGTCCCAGGGCACGTACTCGTGGGGATTCCAGTCGCGGGCCATCGACAGGTGCCGGTTCAGCAGCGCCTCGACGGTCGGTTCGAGTTCGCGCAGGAGTGCGGCCTGGTTCGGTGTCGCGATCGCCATGGGAAGGGCTCCGGTGCGATGAGGTCAGCCCCGCAGGGACTGGGAGGGGGAAGTGCCGTACTTGTTGCGGTAGGCCGCCGCGAAGCGGCCCGTGTGGGTGAATCCCCACCTTTGCGCGATCTCGGTGACGGTGCGGCTGGGGTCCGCATCCAGGAGTTCTTCGTGTGCCCGCTGCAGCCGAATGTCGAGCAGGTACTCGGACGGGCTGCGTCCAACGTACCTGCGAAACCCCTCCTGCAGGCGGCGAACGCCCACCCCGGCGCACTCGGCCATGTCGCCCGCCGTCCACACGCGGCCGGGGTCGGCGTGCAGGGCGTCGACCACCCGCTTGACGATCCGCGGCCGCGGCGTCGGAGCCGCAGTCGACGGCACGGCCGCGAGGACCAGTGCCGTCGTGACGGCACCGGCCAACTGGTCGGCGACGAGGGCGTTGCCGAGCACCCCCGGATCGTCCGTGAGCTGCTGCGCGAGCGAGACGACCAGACGCAGCCAGCTCGCGCCCTCGGGAGTGGTGAGGTCGACCTGCCGGGGCAGCTGCCGCTCGGTCTCGAGAACGCGGAGTATTTCGCGGTCGAGGTGGGTGCGATCGATGCCGACCCCGAGGATGTGGCAGGCCCGGTCCCATTCGACGATCCGTGTCGCAGTGTCGGGTGGGCAGATCGTCGCCTGCCCGACCGCGGAGGTCACCTCGGTACCGCGGATGACCGATGTCAGGTGACCCGTGAGCGGGATGTTGACGGCGTAGCCGCCCGGGTGGGCGGATTCGACGGTTACCTCCGTACCCCACCCGATGCGGGCGAGCCGGATCGGCCCGAGGTCCGCGTTGCGCAGCACCAGCCCAGGAGTGCTGTCCGGGGACAGCCGGATCAGGTTGTGCGGGAAGTACGCGTCCGATGCGATCCGGGACGCCTCCTCCCAGTTGTCCGGGATCTGGGGAGCCCCCGGCCGGCCCGAGTGCTCGGGTGTGGACAGCGCGGACAGATCGGATGCGTCGAGAAGACTCGGAGGCGAGGCGGCCGGCACCGGCGTGTTCGCAGGATGGAGCATCGGCTCGCTCACCTCCTGTCCGCCAACCTCCCCGGGCGCGGGGAGGACGTCATCCGATGTGGCGGGCGCCCCGGTCGAGGGCACGCCTTTCGGCGTCGGCGTGGTCGGTCGGTTGCACGCCGCCCGTCAATTGAACCTGACCGGCGGGCCCACAGCCAGCGACCGGCCGAACTCATATTCACGAATCGGGCACGCGAGCGGCTGCGCAATGTGTACTTTCGGTGCGCACAGCGGATCGCGGTGGTGGCATCGATGACGTAGCGTCGGACCACTCAGCCGGGCCCGGTGGTGCGGTGCGACGACGAGGGAGTGCGTGACATGCCGTTACAGCGACTCGACTCGTCGTGTCCGGACGGTGAGTTCCCGGGCCCTGCGAAGCTGACCCTGGTTCCGAGCGCCGAACAGGAAATGAGAAGTGCCGGGCCCCTGCGGATGCTCGGCATCGTGCGGACGCACTCCGGTGATCCGATTCCCGATGCGCGACTCGACTGGTGGCATCCCGTCGACGACGACGCCGCCGCGACCGGCCTGCCCGTCGAGCCCAGCGGATCCGCGGTGACCTGCGACCGCGGCAGCTTCGACGTCGTCGCCGGCGCCGCGGACGAGCACATGCGGGTGGTGGTGCGGGCCGACGGCTACGCCCCGCTCGACGTGCGACTGGTCCCGCTGCCCGGGCTGCCGCCGATCTCGCCGCCGATCACCCGGTCCGGGCGGGCGCCGCTGGCGGTACGTCCCGGTGCCGCCGACCACGTCGAGTGCTGGTGCGAGTTCGCGCTCACTCCCGGGGAGACCGTCCACTCCGTGTGATTTCCCGGCCGTCCGGGTCATCGGCCCCTGGTGGCCGGGACGCCGGGCGGCACATCCTTTGCTGCAGTCGATCCGCCAGCGGGCGGGGCAGTGAAGGAGACCGCACATGAGCATCAGCAATTCGGTGGCGGCCGCATCCGCCGATCCGGCCCCCGACGCGCTGGCGACCCAGCGTCGAGCATGGGTGGCGGCCGGTGTCGTGGCCGGTCTCGCCGGCGTGGTCGGCATCCAGGCCAGTGGGGGCGTGACCGCCGTCTACGACGAGACGATCGCCGGGAACCCGGTCGCGATCGCCGAACGACTGGCCGACCAGCGGACCATGATCCTGATCGAACACACCGGGTTCGCGGTCGCCGCGCTCGCGCTGCTGGTGTTCGCGGCGGGCCTGGCCCGGCTGATGGCCGCGCGACTGGCACCGGCGAGTGTGCTGCCGCAGGTCGCGGCCGGGGGGCTGATCGTGACGTCCGCGATCTCCCTGATCGGCACCGGTCTGACCACCGAACTGGTCTTCGGGCTGTCCGAGGGCACGAAGATGGTGCCGGAGTTCGCCGTGGTCGGGGCGCACTGGCTCGGCACCATCCCGTGGCTGTGGGCGGCCGCCGGCGTCAGCGCCCTCGCGGTCGCGGTGGCGTCCCTGCGGCACGGTGCGCTGCCGAGGTGGCTCGGCTGGACCAGCGTGGTCCTCGGCGGATTGACCGCGCTGTTCGGAATCTCGCCGCTGCAGTACATGGCCGGATTCACCGGTCCGGTGTGGGTGCTGGTCTGCGCTGTCGGACTGTGGTTCACGGGCCGCAAGCGCTGAACCTGTGCGCGTTTCTGGTAGTCCTGGCTACCGGAAACGCGCACGGGCGTCGCCGGAGCCGGGAAGGGTGTGACGAGTGAGCGAGCGATACGAGGGGTCGGTGGGCGGCGGTGCGCCGGTGCCCGCCGCTGCGCTCGCCGTCACGGCCTGGCTGCTCGCAGTGCTGTCGGTGGTCGCCTTCCTGGCGGCGGAGCCGACACTGGACGCGAACCAGCTGTTCTTCCTGGTCGACGTCGTCGGGGCGGCGGTGTACGGCACCGTCGGCGGCGTGGTGCTGGCCCGCAGGGTGCATCCGGTTCCGATCATCCTGGGCCTGGGTGCGATCGGGATCGGGCTCGCCGCGCTGAGCTACGCCTACACCGAACTGGCGGCCGTCCGGCCCGGATTGCCCGCGGTCGCGGCGATCGAGCCGCTGCAGAACACCGCGTGGATCCCCGGCACCCTCGCGCTGTTCCTGGTGGTGCCGTGGCTGATCCGCGACCAGCGGCTCGACATCGTCGCTCGCGCCGGGTTGGTCGCCGGAGTGGCAGCGACGGCGTGGTTCTTCGTCGCCCGCACCTGGAGCGACGTCGCCGCGATCTGGCTCGTCGCGCCGGTCGTGGCGGTCGGACTGGTTGCGGCGGGCGACGCGGCGCGGAGGGCGCGCCGCGGCCCGGTGGAGGAACGGGTCGGTCTCGGTTGGCTGGCAGTCGGTACCGCGCTGATGGCGCTGTCGTTCGTCCCGCTGGCGCTGCCGTCGTCGTGGCCGCACATGTGGATGATCACCCCACTCGTCCACCTCGCGGTGCAGGCGTTCTACCCGGCCGCGATGTTGGTGGCGGTGCTGCGTCAACGGATGTGGGGACTCGATCTGGCCGTGAGCCGTGCGGTGCTGGCCGGCACGCTCACGGTCGGGTTGATCGCCCTGTATGTGGTGACCGCGACGGCGCTGGCGCAGCTGCTCCCGTCGTCGGATTCTGTTCTCGCGCAGGCCGTCGCGGCCGGCGCCGTGGCAGTGGCCGTGCAGCCGGTGCGATCGTGGCTGCAGCGTCGCGTGCACGACCTCGTGTACGGGTCCGGCGCGGATCCGGCGCGCGCGGTGCGTGACCTGGGCAGCCGATTCGCGACGGCCGCCGCGCCGGACGAACTGATGGGGGAGCTCGCCGCCGGGGTCGCCGCGGCGCTGCGACTGGAGTCGGTGACGGTCTGGCAGGCGGGGGATCCCGAACCCGTTGTGCGGTACGGGCATCCGACGGGCCGGGAGACGATGGTCGAGCTCGTGCATAGGGGTTCTCCGGTCGGCGGGCTCGCCGCGACGGCGCCCCCGGGCGAGTCGCTCGACGAGCGGGACCGGAAAGCGTTGCAGGAGCTGGGTTCGGTCGTTGCCACCGGCCTGGTGCTGGTGCGGGCGACGCGAGACCTGGATGCGGCCCGCGACCGGCTGTCCACGGTCCGGCTGGAGGAACGGCGGGTGATCCGGCGGGAGCTGCACGACGGTCTCGGACCGTCGCTCGCCGGGATCCGCCTCGGGCTGCAGGGGGTGCGGAATCTGCTCGGGGTGGACCCCGACGCCGCGGCCCGGCTGCTGGATTCGCTGCAGCAGCAGCTCGATCACCAGGTGGAGGGCGTTCGCTCCTTGTCGCGCACCCTGTTTCCGCCGATCCTCGACGAACTCGGCCTCGTCGCGGCCCTGCACGATCTCGCCGCGCAGCACGCCCGCGCCGGGTTCGTCCTCGCCGTGGACGCGCAGGTACCCGCGACGATCGACCCGCTCGCGAGCGCGGCCGCCTATGGCATCGCGGTCGAGGCGGTGTCGAATGCGCGCCGCCACAGCGGCGCGGACGGCTGTCGGGTCGAGGTGTGCGCCGCACCCGGTTCGACCGCGGGGGAGTTGACCGTCGTCGTGCACGACGACGGGCGCGGCTTCGATTCGGAGCACGTCGGCGGCGTCGGCACCCGCTCGATGCGGGAACGGGCCGGGGCCCTGGGCGGCACCCTGGTGATCGACTCGCCGGCGTCGGGAGGCACGCGGGTGGCCGCCCGGATACCGTTGGCCCCAACATGACCGACCACACCGTCACCGCCATCCGAGTCGCCGTCGTCGACGACCATCCCGTGTTCCGGCTCGGGATGGTCGCACTGCTGTCCACCCTCGACGGGATCGACGTGGTCGTCGAGGCCAGTTCCGTCGCGGAAGCGGCGACCGCGGTGACCTCGGACGTGGACGTGGTGCTGATGGACATTGAGCTCGGTGACGGTTCCGGCGTGGAGGCCACCCGGGACCTGCTGGCCCGCCTGCCCGCGCTGCGGGTGCTGATGGTGACGATGCACGAGGACGACGACGCCCTCGTGGCGTCGGTCCGCGCCGGCGCCCGCGGCTACCTGGTCAAGGGGGCCGGCCCGGACGAGGTGGAGCGGGCCGTGCGAGCGGTCGCGCACGGCGACCTGTTCCTCGGGGCGGCGGTGGCGGAGCGGGCGATGGGATTCATGGCGGCTTCGCGGGGACTGGCGCCGACGGTCTTCCCCGAGCTGACCGATCGGGAGCGGGAGATTCTCGACCTCGTCGCCGCCGGCCACGACACGTCCACCATCTCCCGTCGCCTGGTGCTCAGCCCGAAGACGGTGCGCAACCACACCTCGAACATCCTGACCAAGCTCGGCGTGCCGGACCGGTCCGCGGCGATCGTGCGGGCCCGGGAGGCGGGTCTGGGCTGACGGGCGCGGTGCGGTTGGTCGGCACGGCCGCGGTGCGGTTGATCGGCACGGCCGCGGTGCGGTTGATCGGCACGGCCGCGGCACGGTTGATCGGCACGGTCACAGGTCTCGCTCGCTTCGGTCCTAGACCCCATTTTGGAACACGTTCTACTATGGCGTGCATCGGGGTGTCTGCCTCGGGTCGGCGCACTCGCGGGTGCCCCGGCACCACGTTGGATCCGCAGAAGAACCGCTCGCACGCGGCGCAGCCGTGCACAGGAAGGAACACCGTGACCACAGAGGCGTTCATTTATGAAGCCATCCGAACCCCACGCGGCCGGGGCAAGTCGTCCGGCTCGTTGCATTCGGTGAAGCCGATCGACCTCGTCACCGGCCTGATCGACGAGCTGCGGGTGCGGTTCCCCGACCTGGACGAGGACCGTATCTCCGACGTGATCCTCGGTGTGGTCTCCCCGCTCGGCGACCAGGGCGCCGACATCGCCCGGACCGCGGTGACCGTCGCCGGGCTGCCGGAGACCGTCGGTGGCGTGCAGATCAACCGCTTCTGCGCGTCCGGCCTCGAGGCCGTGAACATGGCGGCGCAGAAGGTGCGGTCCGGCTGGGACGAGCTGGTCATCGCCGGCGGCGTCGAGTCGATGTCCCGGGTGAAGATGGGCTCCGACGGCGGTGCCTGGATGCTGGATCCGGCCACCAACTTCGACACCTACCTGGTGCCGCAGGGCATCGGCGCCGACCTGATCGCCACCATGGAGGGCTTCTCCCGCGAGGACGTCGACGCGTACGCGGTCCGTTCGCAGGACCTCGCGGCGAAGGCGTGGGCGGGCGGCTACTTCGCCAAGTCCGTCGTCCCGGTCAAGGACATCAACGGCGTCACCGTCCTCGACAACGACGAGCACATGCGTCCGGGCACCACCCTCGAGTCGCTGGCCGGGCTCGCGCCTGCGTTCGCGGGCATCGGCGCGATGGGCGGCTTCGACGCCGTCGCGCTGCAGAAGTACCACTGGGTCGAGAAGATCAACCACGTCCACCACGGCGGCAACAGCTCCGGCATCGTCGACGGCGCCGCTCTCGTCCTCGTCGGCTCCGAGCGGGCAGGCAAGGAGATGGGCCTGACCCCGCGTGCCCGCGTCGTCGCGACCGCCACCTCCGGCGCCGACTCGACGATCATGCTCACCGGTCCCACCCCGGCCGCGCACAAGGTGCTCGCCCAGGCCGGGCTCACCGTCGACGACATCGATCTGTTCGAGATCAACGAGGCGTTCGCGTCGGTCGCGATGAAGTTCCAGAAGGACCTGAAGATCCCCGACGAGAAGCTCAACGTCAACGGCGGAGCGATCGCGATGGGTCACCCGCTCGGTGCGACCGGCGCGATGATCACCGGAACCATGGTCGACGAGCTCGAGCGTCGCGGCGCCAAGCGGGCCCTGGTCACGCTGTGCATCGGCGGCGGCATGGGCGTGGCCACCATCATCGAGCGCGTCTGACGCTCACCGGACAATCAGGAGAGACGAAACAGTGAGCGATCAGAACATCATCAACTGGGAGCAGGACGCCGACGGCATCGTCGTGCTCACCATCGACGACCCGAACCAGGGCGCGAACACCATGAACGACCGCTACATCTCGTCGATGAAGGAGACCGTCGACCGGCTGTACGCGGAGAAGGACACCGTGACCGGTGTCGTGCTGACCTCCGGCAAGAAGACCTTCTTCGCCGGCGGCGACCTGAAGAACATGATCAAGTCGGGTCCCGACGACGCCGAGTACATCTACCACCACAGCCTCGCCCTCAAGGCCGACCTGCGTCGCCTCGAGACGCTCGGTAAGCCGGTCGTGACCTGCATCAACGGCGCGGCGCTCGGCGGTGGCCTCGAGATCGCGCTGGCCACCCACCACCGCATCGCCGCGGACGTCAAGGGCGTCAAGATCGGTCTGCCCGAGGTCACCCTCGGTCTGCTGCCGGGCGGCGGCGGCGTCGTCCGTACCGTCCGCAAGTTCGGCCTGATGACCGCGCTGACCCAGTTCCTGCTGCAGGGTCAGCAGCGCGGGCCGCAGCAGTCGCTCGAGGTCGGCCTGATCGACGAGGTCGTGTCCTCGGTCGAGGAACTGGTGCCCGCCGCGAAGGCGTGGATCAAGGCGAACCCGGACAAGGGCGTCCAGCCGTGGGACGAGAAGGGTTACAAGATCCCCGGCGGCACCCCTGCCACCCCGGCGTTCGCGGCGAACCTGCCCGCGATCCCGGCGAACCTGCGCAAGCAGATCAAAGGCGCCAACATGCCGGCGCCGCGCGCGATCCTCGCGGCCGCGGTCGAGGGCAGCCAGGTCGACATCGACAACGCGCTGAAGATCGAGTCGCGCTACTTCACCTCGCTGGTCACCGGCAACGTCGCGAAGAACATGATCCAGGCGTTCTTCTTCGACATCCAGACCATCGGCTCGGGTGCGTCGCGTCCGAAGGACATCCCCAAGCGTGAGATCAAGAAGGTCGGCGTCCTCGGCGCCGGCATGATGGGCGCAGGCATCGCGTACGTGTGTGCCAAGGCGGGAATCCCGGTCGTGCTCAAGGACGTCGCGATCGAGGCCGCGGAGAAGGGCAAGGCGTACTCGGAGAAGATCGAGGCCAAGGCGCTCTCGCGGGGCAAGACCACCGAGGAGAAGTCGAAGGCGCTGCTCGACCTCATCACGCCGACCGCCGATCCGGCCGACTTCGCCGGCGTCGACTTCGTCGTCGAGGCCGTCTTCGAGTCGCCCGACCTGAAGAAGAAGGTGTTCCAGGAGATCGAGGACATCGTCGACGCGGACGCCCTGCTCGGATCGAACACCTCGACGCTGCCGATCACCGATCTGGCGACCGGCGTCAAGCGTCCCGAGGACTTCATCGGCATCCACTTCTTCTCGCCCGTCGACAAGATGCCGCTGGTCGAGATCATCCGCGGTGAGAAGACGTCAGACGAGACCCTCGCGCGCGTCTTCGATTTCGTGCAGGCGATCCGCAAGACGCCGATCGTCGTCAACGACTCGCGTGGCTTCTTCACCTCGCGCGTGATCGGCACGTTCGTCAACGAGGCCATCGCCATGCTCGCCGAGGGCATCGAGCCGGCCACCATCGAGCAGGCGGGCATGCAGGCCGGTTACCCGGCGGCGCCGCTGCAGCTCTCGGATGAGCTGAACCTGACGCTGATGCAGAAGATCCGTGCGGAGTCGAAGGCCGCCGCGATCGCCGAGGGCAAGACGCTGCCGCCGGACCCGGCCGGTGACGTCATCAACGTCCTCGTCGAGGAGAACGGCCGCAAGGGTCGCCTCGGCGGTGCGGGCTTCTACGACTACGAGGACGGCAAGCGCGTCGGCCTGTGGCCGGGCCTGCGCGAGGCGTTCAACTCCGGATCGGCGACCCCGCCGCTCCAGGACCTGATCGACCGCATGCTGTTCATCGAGGCGCTCGAGACGGTCAAGTGCTTCGACGAGGGCGTCATCACGTCCACCGCCGACGCCAACATCGGCTCGATCATGGGCATCGGCTACCCGGCCTGGACCGGTGGCGTCAGCCAGTTCGTCACCGGCTACGAGGGCGGCGTCGCCGGATTCGTGGCCCGCGCCGAGGAACTCGCCGCAAAGTACGGCGAGCGCTTCACCCCGCCTGCTTCGCTCAAGGCATAGGCAGCTCCGCTGCTCGTGCGTGGTTTGCGGGTCCAGGGACCCGCACGGTGGGGTCGAGTTCGGCTCCCCGCGACAGCATCTCGGCGAGGGTGACGTCCTC
>NZ_JBSGGS010000015.1:0-106662 GCF_053604015.1 Rhodococcus sp. NPDC004095 | reverse complement strand
GCTGTCCCCCGCCCGGGTTCGGGTGGGGTGTGGGGGGCCCGGCCGGCCCGCAAACCACGCACGAGCGCCGGAGGCGCCTATCGTGGGCCGGTGCCGATCCGGAAGACCACGACCACCCTCGCCGACGGGCGCGAGCTGATCTACTTCGACGACACCGAGCCGTATGCCGGTGGTGTCGCCACCCGCGAACTGCGTGACGGACGCGACCTCGCCCCGGTCGCGGCGACGTCCACGATGCGCTACGACGTGCTCACCGGCGAGTGGGTGACGCTCGCCTCGCACCGCAACAGCCGCACCTTCCTACCCTCCGTCGCCGAGTGCCCGCTGTGCCCGACCCGGCCCGGCGGGCCGGCGACCGAGATCCCCGCCGACGACTACGACGTCGCGGTGTTCGAGAACCGCTTCCCGTCGTTCGCGCGTACCGCCGAGCCGGTGACCGACCACGTCGACGGGATGGACCTGTGGCCGCAACGCCGCGCGGCGGGCCGGTGCGAGGTGGTGTGCTTCACCAGCCGCCACGACCTCGGCTTCGCGGACCTGCCCCTGTCCCGGGTGCGCACCGTGCTCGCGGCACAGGTGGACCGGACCCGCGCACTCTCCGCGCTGCCGGGCATCGCGCAGGTGTACTGCTTCGAGAACCGCGGCGAGGAGATCGGGGTGACCCTCGGCCATCCGCACGGCCAGATCTACGCCTACCCCGAGCTACCCGCGCGGACCGAGGCACTGCTGCGACAGTCGCGCGCCCATCACGCGCGCACCGGCCGGGTGCTGCTGCGCGACGTCCTCGACGCCGAACGCAAGGCCGGCACCCGGATGGTGATCGAGGCGCGCCACTGGAGCGCGTACGTCCCGGCAGCCGCCCGATGGCCGGTGGAACTGCACCTGGCCCCGCACCGCGACGTCGCCGACCTCACCGAACTGACCGAGGACGAACTCGACGAACTCGCCGTGGTGTACCGCGACATCCTGGCCCGGCTGGACCGGTTCTTCGAGGGGGTCGACAAGCTGCCCTACATCGCGGGCTGGCACCAGGCCCCGGTGGGGGAGGGCAGGGAGCTGGGACGGCTGCACCTGCAGGTGTTCTCTCTGATGCGCGGGCCGCACCGGATGAAGTTCCTTGCCGGCTCCGAATCCGGGATGGGGGCGTGGATCTCCGACGCCACGCCCGAGGCGGTCGCCGCCCGGTTCCGCGCGATCGCGCCCGGGGCGGCCGCGTCCGGAGCCGGCGCACGGGAAGCGGGGGAATCGTGATCGACTGGCTGACACCGGCTTCCGACGCCGAGCTGGCGGCGGCGGTCACCGCACGGTTCGATGCCGAGTTCGGCGGCCTGCCGGACGGGGTGTGGACGGCGCCCGGACGGGTGAACCTGATCGGCGAGCACGTCGACTACGCGGACGGGCTGTCGCTTCCGATCGCGTTGCCGCACCGCACCGCCGTCGCCGTCCGCGGTCGCGGTGACGGCAGGCTGCGGTTGCGGTCGGGGCTGGATCCGTGGGACGGCGCGGTCGCGGACGTGGCGCCCGGCGTACCGTCCGGCTGGGCGGCCTACCTCGCCGGGGTGGTGTGGGCCATGCGCCGCGACGGGCTGATCGGCGGCGAGTTCGGGGTCGACGTGGCCGTCGAGTCGTCGGTCCCGATCGGGGCCGGGCTGTCGAGTTCCGCGGCGCTCGAGTGCGCTCTGGCGATCGCGGTCGCGGACCTCGCAGGCCTGCCCACCGACGATCTCGGCCGGGCCCGGCTGGCGTCCTGCTGCGTGGCCGCGGAAAACGAGATCGCGCTCGCCCCGACCGGTGGGATGGACCAGGCGATCTCCCTGCGCGCCACGGCCGGTCACGCACTGCTCGTCGACTCGGCCGACGGCACGGCGGCGCCGATTCCGTTCGACCTCGCCGGCTCCGGGCTCGCGCTGCTGGTGATCGACACCCGCGCCCCGCACCAACTGGTGGACGGGCAGTACGCGCAGCGCCGGAAGTCGGTCGAGGCGGCGGCGGCGTCGCTGCGCGTTCCGTCCCTGCGGGTGGCCGCCGACGAGGGTCTCGAGATCGGCGGCCGCGGCGACCAGGAGCTGGTGCGCCGGGCCCGGCACGTCGTCACCGAGATCGGCCGGGTGCGAGAAGTGCTGCCGCTCCTGGAATCCGGACGGCTCCGCGAGATCGGTCCGCTGTTGACGGCCTCGCACCGGTCGCTGCGCGACGACTTCGAGGTGAGCTGCCCGGAACTGGACAGTGCCGTCGACGCCGCGCTGGCCGCGGGAGCACACGGCGCCCGGATGACCGGTGGTGGCTTCGGCGGCTCCGCGATCGCCCTGGTCGAGGCGCCCGAGGTGGACCGGGTTGCCGCAGAGGTGCTTTCGGAAGCCCGCTCGCGCGGGCTCGGCGACCCCGCCTTCCTGCGTGTCGACGCCGGCGGTGGTCCCGCCCGTCGCATCGGCTGATTCCGGGAAGTGGGAGTTCGGGCCACCGCCGTGGCACGCGCCACCTATTGTCGCGTGATGCACGAACGCCCGGCGGACCGCCGCCTCTGGACCTGGGTGGTCCTCCTCGGCCTGACCGGCCAGCTGGCCTGGACGGTCGAGAACATGTACCTCAACGTGTTCGTCTACGACACGATCACCGACTCGCCGACGGCGCTGGCGACCCTCGTCGCGACCAGTGCCGTCGCCGCGACGATCGCGACGTTGCTCGCCGGAGCCGCGTCGGACCGCACCGGCCGGCGCCGCGAGTTCATCGCGGCCGGCTATGTGCTGTGGGGCGCCTGCACCGCGGGATTCGGACTGGTCAGTGTCGACTCCGCCGCGTCGATGCTGCCGATGCTCGACGCCGTCGTTGTCGCGGTCGTCGCCATCGTGCTGCTCGACTGCGTGATGAGCGTCCTCGGGTCGACCGCGAACGACGCCGCCTTCAACGCGTGGGTCACCGACTCCACCCACCCCGGCAACCGGGGCAAGGTCGACGGCGTCCTCGCCACGATGCCGCTGCTCGCGATGCTGGTGGTCTTCGGGGCGCTCGACCCGATGACCCAGGACGGCCAGTGGAGCCTGTTCTTCGCGATCATCGGCGGCGTCACCGCCCTCGTCGGCGTCATCGCGTGGTTCGGACTGCGCGAGCCGCGGCACCCGAAACCCGGTGGCAGCTACCTGTCCTCGGTCGTGCACGGACTGCGGCCGAGCACCGTGCGCGACAACCCGCGCCTGTACGTGGCCCTGCTCGCCTGGGCCGTCCTCGGCACCAGCACCCAGGTGTTCCTGCCGTACCTGATCATCTACGTCCAGCGGTACCTCGACATCGACGGGTACGCGATCGTGCTCGCCTCGGTCCTGCTCGGCGCGGCCGTGATCAGCGTCGTCGGCGGGCGGGTGCTCGACAGGGTCGGTCCCTCGCGGGCGATCCTGCCGGTGGCGGTGATGTACGCCGTCGGGCTCCTCCTGATGTTTCCCGCGCGCGGCATGCTCACCGTCATCGTGGTGGGGATCGTGATGATGTCGGGGTTCATGCTCGGGGTGGCCGCCATCTCGGCGACCGTCCGCAACCTCACGCCGCCCGACCGGGCCGGGCAGGTGCAGGGTCTGCGGATGATCTTCGCCGTCCTCATCCCGATGGTGATCGGCCCGTTCCTCGGCGCCGCCGTGATCGCCGGCGCCGACGAGACCTACGTCGACCTCGGCGTCGTGAAGCAGGTGCCGACCCCGTGGATCTTCCCGGCCGCTGCCGTCGTGGTGGCGCTGATCGTCATCCCCGTCCTGCTGCTGCGGACGATGGGTACGGACCCGACCCCCGAGCCGAAGTCACTGGAGGCCACCTCGTGAAGACCGTGTGGGGCGACGCCCTCGACCCCGACAACGTCCTGCCCGAGTACCCGCGCCCGCAGCTGGTGCGCGACTCGTACCTCAACCTCAACGGCCGGTGGGAGCACGCCTTCACTTCGGTCGGGGTCACCGCGCCGCCCGGCCGGTGGGACGGCGAGATCGTGGTGCCGTTCTCACCCGAGGCGCCGCTGTCCGGCGTGAACCGCACCCTGCAGCCGGACGAGGCGCTCTGGTACCGCCGCACCGTCATCCTGCCCGACGGTTTCGTCCGCGACCGGGTGCTGCTGCACTTCGGCGCGGTCGACCAGGACTGCGAGATCTGGGTCGACGGCACGTCGGTCGGCGGGCACCAGGGCGGCTACCTGCCCTTCGCGCTCGACATCACCGACGCCCTCGACAGCGGCGACACCCACGAGCTGGTCGTCAGGGTCCGCGACGTCACCGACACGTCCTGGCGCAGCCGGGGAAAGCAGAAGCTCGATCGTGGGGGCATCTGGTACACGCCGCAGTCGGGGATCTGGCAGACCGTCTGGCTCGAGTCGGTCCCGGAGCGGTGGATCGACCGGCTCGAACTCGTCCCGCACCTGGAGACCGGTGAGGTCGAGGTCTGCGTGGTGGCCGGCGGGACAGGCGCATCCGTGGCCGAGGTCGCGGTCGGCGCCGGCGGGCGCGAGGTGGTCCGCGAGACCGTCGCGGTCGGTGCCCGGACCCGGCTGCGGCTCGGGGAGGACGTGCGCCGGTGGTCGCCGGACGACCCCTTCCTGTACGACGTGGAGGTGACGCTCGCCGCCGACCGCGTCTCGAGCTATGTCGGGATGCGTTCGTTCGGGCTCGGGCCCGACGCGTCCGGTCGCACGCGGCTGCTGCTCAACGGTGCGCCCTACCTGCACGCGGGCCTGCTCGATCAGGGCTACTGGCCCGACGGCCTGTACACCGCGCCGTCGGACGAAGCGTTCGTGCACGACATCCGGACGGCCAAGGAACTCGGTTTCACGATGCTGCGCAAGCACATCAAGATCGAGCCGATGCGCTGGTACCACCACTGCGACCGGCTCGGAATGCTCGTCTGGCAGGACATGGTCAACGGCGGCCGCAGCTACCGGACCGCCGTCGTGACCGCGCCCGTGCTCCTGCCGGTGAAACTGGACGACTCGCGGTACGCGCTGTTCGGACGGCAGGACGCCGCGGGCCGGGCCGAGTTCCTCGAGGAAGTCGACGCGACGGTTACACTGCTGCGCTCGGTTCCCAGCATCGCGGCATGGGTGCCGTTCAACGAGGGCTGGGGGCAGTTCGACGCCAACGCCACCACCGAGCGGGTCAAGGCGCTCGACGCGACCCGGCCCGTCGACCACGTCAGCGGCTGGCACGACCAGCGCGGCGGCGACATGGCCAGCCGGCACGTCTACTTCCGGCCCTACCGGCTCTCGCGCGCCGACGCCGAGGACGAGCGCGCCGCCGTGCTGTCGGAGTACGGCGGCTACTCCCACCGGGTGCCGGGACACGTGTGGAACGACAAGGAGTTCGGCTACCGCAAGTACGCCGACCGCGGGGCCTTCGAGCGCGCGTTCCTCCGGCTGCAGCACGCGCAGGTCGGGCGTGCCGTCGAAGAGGGCCTGACGGCCTTCGTCTACACCCAGCTCGCCGACGTGGAGGACGAGACCAACGGTCTGATGACCTACGACCGCCGGGTGCTGAAGGTCGACGCGGAGGCGGTCCGCGCCTCGAACCGGCGTCTGCGCCAGCGGCACGACCACGCGTCCGGCGGGCCGGCGCTCCCGCTCGCCGTGTCCGAACGCGAGATCACCGAGCCGGTCCCGCTGACCCTGCCCGACGGGCGCCTGAACCCCGACGCGGTCGGGTGGACGCGGACACCCCTGATCACCACGGACGGGATCGGCCGCGGCCGCGTGGGGAAGGGTCGCAACAAACGGTGGGAGTACTGGGCGGTGACCACGCCGACCCACGTCGTCGCGCTCGTGCTCTCCGACATCGACTACGCGGCCGTGCACGGCATCTGGCTGCTCGATCGGACCACCGGACAGGCGATCTCCTACGACGCGATCGGCGTGGGCGGACGCAGCGCCACCCTGCCCGGGACCCTCGGCGCCGGCCCGGCCCGCTCCCGCACCAAGAAGGTGCGGATCGACATCGACGAGGTCGACGGCGGGACCCGGCTGCGGGCCCGAGGCGAGCGGGTGGAGATCGACGTGATCGCCCACCGGCCCGACGGACACGAATGCCTCGGCGTGGTCGTCCCCTGGACCGAGCGGCTCTTCCAGTACACCGTCAAGGACGTCGCCCGGCCCGCGACGGGAAGCATTCGCGTCGACGGTGTCGCCCACGATGTGCCCGAGGGCGAGTCCTGGGCGACCCTCGACCACGGTCGGGGCCGCTGGCCGTATTCGGTGCGCTGGAACTGGGGTGCCGGATCGGGCCGCACCGACGGCCGGGTGATCGGCATCCAGGTGGGCGGCCAGTGGACCGACGGCACCGGATCGGTGGAGAACTCACTGCTCGTCGACGGACACCTGTCGAAGATCAGCGAGGAACTGGTCTGGACCTACGACCGGGGCGACTGGATGGCCCCGTGGCGAATCGCCGGGGAGACAGTCGATCTCACGTTCACCCCGTTTCACCTCAAGGAGTCCGTCACCGACCTCAAGGTCTTCGCGTCCAAGACACACCAGTGCTTCGGCCACTGGTCCGGGAAGGTGCGGGACGACTCGGGCGCCTGGGTGCGCGTCGAGGACGTCGTCGGCTGGGCAGAGGACGTCCACAACCGCTGGTGAGTCGCGTTCGGTAGCCGGCTCCGGCGTCTCGGCCGGAGACAGGGGAATCAGGGGATCATCAGGTTGCCCTTGACCGTGACACCGAATTGGGGTCGCAGCTGGGTCCAGCTCGCGTTGGTGAAGGTCGCCTGAACGGAGATCACGGCGAGTCCGGAACCGGGAACGACCTCGCTGCGCACCGTTTCTCCCGGCCTCTCACCGAAACGCAGGGGGACCGATGCGACCTGGGCGACGCCGAAGGCGGTTCCGTAGACGATTTCGGCATCCAAACGGCAGTACGGATCGGCCGCCCAGTCCGGGGTCAGGCCGTGCATGCCGCGCGAGGTGAACACGACGGTTGCGACACCCGGGCGGGCGGGGTCGGTTTCGATCGACGTGTCGATCAGCCCGTGGCAGAACGAGTTCTGGCCGATCGCCGCCAATGTCGGGCCGGCCAGCGTCGAGTACACGACCGGCGCGGGCGTCGGCGCGGCGGTCGCGGTGGCGCCGGCGCCCGTGAAAGCAGTGGCGGCGATGGCAGTGGCCCCGAACGCGCGCACGGCACAGCGACGGATGTTCATGGATTTCCCCCTGTATTCGTCTGTCGATTCCCCCGGCCGAGCGAGTGGACGAGTCGGTCCGCCGTCGGCGCCGGCTCATGCTGCCACACGTTCGATCGCAAGCCCAACCGGGCGGTGCACCGGGAAGAATGCGGAAGGGGAGGTCCGTGGCCGGGTTTCACGCGAAACCGGGCCGCGGACCTCCCCTCCACAGGCGGTCAGTCGGCGGCGCCGACGGCGACCGCGGTCGCCTCCTCGACGCTGTGTGGCGCGGGGTCGCGGTCGTCGACGTGCGCGAGGATCTTTCGACCGGTGGACAACACGAGGATCGCGGCCACCGTGCATGCCGCACCGACCCAGAACGGCAGGTTCGCGTGGTGCTCACCGAGCCTGCCCGCCACCCACGGGGCGGCGGCGCCGCCGACGAAGCGGACGAAACTGTAGGCCGCGGAGGCGGTGGACCTCTCGACCGGCGCGGAGATCATCACGGTCTCGGTGATCAGCGTGTTGTTCACGCCGAGGAACAGGCCGGCGAGGACGACGCACACGATCAACACGGCCTTCGTCTCGGTGAACATCGCCATCACCGCGAGGTCGGCGGCGAACAGTCCCAGCGCCACCATCATCATCGGGAGCGTGCCGAACCGGCGCTGCAGTCGCGGCGCCAGGAAGACGGACGAGATCGCCAGTGCCAGGCCCCATCCGAAGAAGATGAAACCGATCGGGTACGCACCCATGTCGAGCGGGAACGGCGTGTACGCGAGCAGGGTGAAGAAGCCGTAGTTGTACAGCAGTGAGGTGATGGCGACGGTCAGCAGTCCTCGGTGGCGCAGTGCGAGGAACGGCGCCGCGAGCGAGGTGTGCCCGGACTTGGGGACCGGGGTCGCCGGGAGCATCGCCACGATCAGGATGAACGCCACCGCCATCAACGCGGCGACGCCGAAGAACGGTGCACGCCAACTGATGTCGCCGAGCACGCCGCCGACCAGAGGGCCCACCGCGATGCCGACGCCGAGTGCCGCCTCGTACAGGATGATCGCCTTCCCGACACCGCCGGACGCGGCGCCGACGATCGTCGCGAGGGAGGTGGCGATGAACAGGGCGTTGCCCAGGCCCCAGCCGGCGCGGAAGCCGATGATGCCGCCGACGGTGTCCGAGGTGCCCGCCAGTGCGGCGAAGACGACGATGATCGCCAGACCGGACAGCAGCGTCCTCTTCGAGCCGATGCGACTGGAGATGGCGCCGGTGACCAGCATGGCGACGCCGGTGACGAGCATGTACGAGGTGAAGAGCAGTGAAACCTGGGACGGTGTGGCGTGCAGGTCCTCGCCGATCGGCTTGAGGATCGGGTCGACCAGACCGATGCCCATGAAGGCGATGACGCTGGCGAAGGCGACCGCCCACACCGCCTTCGATTGATGCAGGATGCTGGTGTCCTCCGCTTCGGATGCGGGGGCCGTGGCGGTGGTGGTCACGGACACCTCCTTTGTGTGAAATCGTGTGCTATTGCTGTTTTCTCGACTCCTTCACGACCTCGCGGAGATCGCGAAGGCTGAGGGAGAGTCGTTCGATCTGCCCGGCGTCGATGCCCGGCAGATGCTCGGCGAGGGTGGCGCCGATGTTGTCGCGTGCCTCGGCCAGCCATGCGCGTCCGGCATCGGTCATCTCGATCATCACGGCCCGGGAATCCTCGGGATCACGTTGCCGCCGAACCAGTCCCGCCGCGCCGAGTTGCTTGAGCAGGGCGGTCGCCGTCGGCTGCGAGGAACTGTCCAGTCGGGCGACCTCGCTGACGCGCAGCGCGCCGTACTCCTCGAGGAGGGACAGCGCGCGCATCCACGGCCGGGACCACGTGTCGGCGGACATGGACGAGGCGAGTCGGGTGAAGCGGGACGAGTTGGTCACCAGTTCCGCGAGCACTCGGCGCAGGTGGGCCTCGGTGTCGCTGACTGCCTCCGGGTCGCCTGTCGTCGCCATGAGTCAAGATTATTGCATAGGTAAACTATGTATGTAAACCGTGTGTGAGACCCAGAGCAGGGTCGGAAATGGGTCAGGTGCCGGAGCGGACCGCCGCCGCGAAGGCCGACATCAGCGCGGGATCCTTGACGCCACGGCTCGATTCGATGCCACTGGACACGTCGACCCCCCAGGCCCCGGACGTTGTCACCGCCCGCGCGACGTTCTCCGGGGTGAGTCCACCGGCCAGGATCCACCGGCCGGACGGCAGGGCACTGCGGTCCTGCCAGTCCCACGTCACCCCGGCACCCGCGACGGCGCCGTCCACCAGCAGCAGGTCCGCTCCGAGATCGTCGGCCAGATCCTCCGCGCCGCCGGTGTTGACCGCGCGGATCACCGTCAGCCCGGCGTCGTGCAGCGCCGACACATCCGCGGCCGAGCGCAGGTCGTGCACCTGCACGTGGTCCAGATCCGCGGCCGTGGCGGCGGCGACGATCTCGTCCAGGCCCATCCGGACGAACACCCCGACCGGGAGAACCGCCTCGGGAACCCGGATCCGCAGCTGCGCCGCCTGCTCCGGCGTCACCTTGCGGGGGCTGTCGGCGAAGACGAACCCGACGGCGTCGACCCCGAGCCCGACCGCCAGATCCACGGTGGCCTCGTCCCGGAGTCCGCACATCTTGATGAACGTCATGATCCGAGGATATGGCCATCGCCCGGCAGCTACCCTCACCGCAGTACCCGGATCCGGAGGTGGGGATGAAGCTCGAACATGCGGTGTTTCTCGGTGCGACCGCGGCGACGGTCGTCGGTGCGGTCGTCGAGAACGAGAAGCTGCAACTGGTCGCGAAGCCGTTGATCGCGCCGGCGCTGGCCGCGCGGGTGCTGCGCCGGCGCGGCAACATCGACCGCGTCGACACCGCCGTCCTGCTCGGCTCCCTGGCCGCGGCCACCGTCGGTGACGTGTTCATGATCGACCCCGACGACGACACCCGGCTGATGAACGGTGCGCGCTCGTTCGCGGTCATGCAGGTCGGGTACTCGACCGTGCTCGCTCGGCGGGGCGCCCGCCCGACCGCCCCGGCGCTGGTGCCGCGGCTGCTCGGGTGGCTCGGCGCCGCCGGGTTGCTGCGAGCGCGGGCGCGTCGGGTCGCGCCGACGCTGACCGCGTACGGCGCGGTGCTCGGCACCACGTCGACGCTGTCCGCGGATCCGTCGCTGGCTCCGGGCGCGCGAGTCGTCGCGGGCAACGTGGTCCCGAACGCGGACCCGCGCAGCCGGCTCGGTCTCGGCGGGCTGCTGTTCACCGGATCCGACGCGCTGATCGTGGTGCGGCGCCTCTTCGTGCGCGGGACCGCGGGCCGGCGCGCCGCCGAGGGCGTCATCCTAGCCAGCTATGCCGCAGCACAGGCACTGCTCGTCGAGGGGATGACGTCCTAGGGGAACAGGACGATGCGATCGCGGTCGCGGGGGTCGACGCGGATCGACACGACCTTGCCGGGGGCGAACCGCTTGTCCATGCCCTCGGGTACCTCGTAGACGATGCTTCCCGAGTACGACTGCTCGCCGGGCACCGTCAGCTGCAGGTGCAGAGAGGTGAGGTGCCCGTGGCGCGGCGTAACGGCGAGGAACCGGGAGCGGTCGATGGTCGCCCAGCCCTCCAGACCGCGACGCTCGATCCGGCGATCGGCGCGCGGTGGCCGATCCGCCCAGATCATGCCGAGACCGAGCGCCGAACCGTATGCGGCGAGCAGTCCGCAGAGCTGGAACGGGATCGTCGCCGGCGGGGTGTGCGGCAGCAGCCAGCCGAGCCAGAACCCGAGGATCACGAGATACCCGGCGGTGACGGCCAGCACCACGCGCGCGATCCGTTCGTGGAACATCGAATCCTCCACCTCCAGGGTAGGCGCGCGAACTACCCTCGCGACATGACGAAGCGAGCGGTGGTCATCACCGGTGCGGCAGCCGGTATCGGACGTGCGACGGCTCGACGATTCGCCCGCGACGGGTACCTCGTCGGGGCGTTCGACGTCGACCGACCGGGGTTGGCGGTGCTCGCCGACGAGATCCGCGCGCACGGTGGTGCGGTGCACACCGGCACCCTCGACGTCACCGATGCCGCGCAGTGGCGGCAGCGGCTCGCCGAGTTCACCGCGGACTCCGGAGGCCGGCTCGACGTCCTCGTCAACAACGCGGGCGTGCTGTCCTCGGGCCCGTTCGCGGAGACCGACCCGGCCGCGCACCGGGCGATGGTCGACGTCAACGTGGGAGGGGTGGTCGCGGGATGCGCGGCCGCCCACGAGTATCTCGCGGCAACGCCGGGCGCGGTCGTGGTCAACCTGTGCTCGGCTTCGGCGATCTACGGGCAACCCGAACTCGCCACGTACAGCGCGACCAAGTTCGCCATCCGCGGGTTGACCGAGGCCCTCGAATTGGAGTGGCGGGCATCGGGAATTCGGGTGCTCGCGATCTGGCCGCTGTTCGTGCGCACCGCGATGACCGACGACATGGACACGCGGGCGGTGGCCTCGCTCGGCATCCACCTGACCGCTGACGACGTCGCGGACGAGATCGCGTCCGCCGTGCGCCGACGGCCCCGGGTGTTGCCGAAGGTTCACTATCCCGTCGGGGCTCAGGCCCTCCTGATGCTGCTCGCGTCCCGGTTCGCGCCGGCATGGGCGAGCCGGGCCCTCAACCGCCGGATCACGCACACCTGACAGTGGGTTTCGCCCGACCGACGGCAGGCCGTAGGGTCGTTCGCGATCCGTACGGAAGGGGAGTGCTGGTGGGTTCGCGTCGAGTGCTGGCGGTACTGGGAACGGCGGCCGCGGCAATGGTGGTGACGGCCTGCGGCGCCTCCGATGCCGACGAGGCAGCGCCGACGACCACGACCACCGCGCCGGTGGCCACGGCCGCGCCGACAACGACCGCGGTACCGACCACGACGACCACCGTCACCACCGCGCCGCCGACCACCACCACCGCGCCGCCGACCACCACCTACCGGCGCAACGAGGCGGTCTACTTCACCGCCCCGGCCGGTGGATTTCAGTGCGGCATAATCGAATTGGCCACCCGCACGGAGGCGGGCTGTCAGGGGACCACCACTCCCGTCCCGCCGCGACCGGAGAACTGCATGGTGAACTGGGGCAGCGGCATCCGGGTGACCGGCACCGGCCCGGCCGAGTTCCTGTGCTCCGGCGGGCTCGTGTACACCTCCGGCGGCACCGACCCGGTGCTGCCGGTCGGGCAGACCGTGGCGTCGTTCGGATTCACCTGCGTGTCCGCGGCGGACGGGATCACCTGCCGCAAGGACGACACCGGGCACGGCTTCCGGATCTCGTCGAACTCCAACGAGACCTTCTGACCGACCGTGTGGGTCAACTCACCTTCGAGCGTGTTGAGGTAAGCCTATCCTTGCCCTTACTGTTCAACGCGTCGTCGTCGCCATCCGGTGATGCGAAACCTCCACGGCCCAGCCGTGCTGACGCGAAGGACGCTCATGGACATCGATCAGATCATCGGCCTGCTCTCCGCTCTCGGCGATTTCGGCAACCTGCTCACCGGTTTCGGTGACGCCGCCTCCGGCCTCGTCGAGCTGGGCGGCTCGGTCGCGAGCCTGTCCGCCGACGCCGCCTGAGACCAGGCCGGGTAACGCCCCCCTCTCGACTGTGGGCGGGTGTCGCGACTGCGCGGCACCCGCCCACAGTCGTGTCTCCGGGTGCCCGGACTTCGGCGGGTGCGAGGCGGGCGGGACAATGAACCCATGAGCACGAGCGGTTCCGACGGCGTCGACGGCAATCGGCCCGAACACGGCGACGAGCCCGGACCCACCGAATGGGGCGAGCACCCGCACGGTGTCGGACCGTGGCTGGTCGAACGCGGCGAGCCGCTGCCGGACGACCCTCGGTACGACCCCGAACTGCTGATCTCGGGGGACCGGCGAAACGTGGTCGACGCCTACCGGTACTGGAGCCGGGACGCGATCATGGCGGACATCGACACCCGGCGGCACCCGTTCCACGTCGCGATCGAGAACTTCGGGCACGACGCCAACATCGGCACGGTGGTCCGCACCGCCAACGCCTTCGCCGCGGCCGCCGTGCACATCGTCGGTCGGCGACGATGGAATCGGCGCGGCGCCATGGTCACCGACCGCTACCAACACATCGTCCACCACCCGACCGCCGAGGAACTGTTCGAGTACGCCGCCAGTTCGGACCTCGCCGTCGTGGCCGTCGACAACGTGCCCGGTTCGGTCCCGCTGGAGACGGCGAACCTGCCGCGCGAGTGCATCCTGCTGTTCGGGCAGGAAGGCCCGGGCGTCAGTGACCATGCGAAGCGGTCCGCCGCGATGACTGTCTCGATTGCGCAGTTCGGTTCCACCCGAAGCATCAACGCCGGGGTGGCCGCGGGGATCGCGATGCACGCCTGGATTCGGCAACACGCCGATCTCGGCCGGTCGTGGTAGCGAATCGTCCCTCGAATAGGCAAGATCGGTTGTCATGCAGCACGAGTGGTCGGCGCGGGCGGACGCCGCCGAGGAGGCGGTGGTCACCCGGCATCTCCGGCGACTGTGGGCGCTGCCCGGCACGAGTCTGGCGGTGGTCGCGTGGCCGCCGGTTCGCCGGGAGCGGTTGTTCTTCACCTGGCACTACTGGTGGCAGGCCCATCTGCTGGACTGCGTCATCGACGCCGCCGACCGGAACCCGACCTCGCGCCGTCGTCGCAGGATCACGAAAATCGGTCGTGCCCACCGGATCCGGAACATCACCGGGTGGACGAACCAGTACTACGACGACATGGCGTGGCTCGGTATCGCGCTGGAACGGGCGCAGCGGCTGCACCATCTCGACTTCCGGGTCGCGATCGGCGACCTCGAAACGCAGGTGTTCAGCGCGTGGGCGCCGGAGTCCGGGGGCGGCATCCCGTGGCGCACCCGCTCGGACTTCTACAACGCGCCGGCCAACGGTCCCGCCGCGATCCTGCTCGCCCGCACCGGTCGCCTGCTGCGGGCGCAGGCCATGGCCGACTGGATCGACGACACGCTCAAGGATCCCGCGACGGGCCTGATCCTCGACGGGATCCGGTTCCCCTCCGGCAGACCGGTGCCCGCCGGCGTCCTCGACCGCGCCGTCTACACGTACTGCCAGGGGGTCGCGCTCGGCATGGAAACCGAGCTGGCATTGCGTCTGGACGAGCCACGGCACCGGCGACGGGTACACGATCTCGTGGACGCGATCGACAAGCACCTGACCGTGGACGGGGTGATCGCCGGCGGTGGGGGCGGCGACGGCGGCCTCTTCGACGGCATCCTCGCCCGGTACCTCGCACACGTCGCCGCGCGGCTGCCCGGCGACAGCGAGCCCGACCAGCGGGCACGGCGCATCGCCGCCCAGATCGTCCTCGACTCCGCGGAAGCCGCGTGGGACAACCGGCTGCAGATCGAGGGCCAGCCCCTGTTCGGCTGCGACTGGACCCGAACGGCGCGGCTGCCCGGCCTCGGCGCCGGGATCGCGACCTTCTCCGGCGGAACCGTGCACGCCTCCGACATCGCCGAGCGGGACCTGTCCGTCCAGTTGGGCGGGTGGATGCTCATGGAGGCCGCGTACGTCGCGGCCGGCACGCTCGAGCCGCGGCCGACCCGCCGGTTCCGGGTCTGAGCAGCTCGGACCCGGTCACGCCTCGGCCCGGATCAGCCGGGTCACGGCCTCGATCAGCGCGAGGTGGGTGAACGCCTGGGGGAAGTTGCCGAGCTGTGCGCCGGTGAGCGGGTCGATTTCCTCGGCGTACAGCCCGAGCGGGCTGGCCAGGGACAGCAGTCGCGCACACAGCCGGTGCGCTCGCTCGGTCTCGCCGATCATCGTCAGCGTCGACACCAGCCAGAACGAACACATCGTGAAGGCTCCCTCCGGGTCCGTGAACCCGTCGTCGGTCCCCGCCCGGTAACGCAGCACGAGCCCGTCCGACGTCAGCTCCCGTTCGATCGCCGTCACCGTCGCCCGGACCCGCGCGTCCTCGGGCGGCAGAAACCCCATCAGCGGCACGAGCAGCGCGGACGCATCCAGCGCGGTGGCCCCGTAGTACTGGACGAACACGCCGCGGTCGTCGACGCCGTGCGCGCACACGTCGGCGTGGATCTCGTCGGCGATCGCGCGCCACCGCGCCGCATCGGTGGCGTCGCCGCGGTCGGCGGCGAGCCGGGCGCCCCGGTCCAGGGCCACCCAGCACATCACCTTCGACGCGGTGAAGTGGTGTGGCTCGCCCCGCATCTCCCAGATCCCGCGGTCGCGTTCCCGCCAGGCCGCGACCGCACCCTCCACCAGACTCGTCACCAGGGTCCAGGCGGGCGGACCGAGTCGGCTGGCGTGCCGGACGTGGGTGGCGATCGAGTCGAGCGTCAGACCCCACATGTCGTGCTGGCGCTGCGCGTAGGCGCCGTTGCCGACGCGGACGGGGCGGGCTCCGTCGTAGCCCCCGAGGTGGTCGAGGGTGCGTTCGGTCAGGTCCCGTTCGGTGTCGATGCCGTACATGATCTGCAGTGCGGCCCCGGATGAACCGTCGCCGGGCGAGCCGCCGGTGATCGCGTCCATCAGGAACTCGAAGTACTCGACCGCCTCCCAGTCGTGTCCGAGATCGAACAGTGCCCGCAGGAGGAACGACGAGTCGCGGATCCAGCAGAATCGGTAGTCCCAGTTGCGTTCTCCACCCGGAGCTTCCGGCAGGGACGTGGTCGCCGCGGCCATGATCGCGCCGGACGGCGCGTACGTCAGCCCCTTGAGGGTCATGACGCTGCGCTCGAGGTGCGGCCGCCACGGGTGATCGGGCAGCGCGGCGTGCCGCAACCACGCCCGGTGGAGTCGCCCGGTGGTCTCGATCCGCTCTTCCGCCTCCTCGAACGTCCGCGGCGGTGCCAGGTCGCCCCATGACAGCGCGACGAACGCGTGCTCTCCCGCCATCAGGTCGGTGCGCCCGCCCGCCCTGGCGCCGCCGATCGCGAACCGCAGGTTGCTCGTCAGCGTGAGCGTCGGGTCGGGCGCGGCGCCCACGGCACGGCACCGCAGGTGGCCGTAGCCCTCGTCGACGTACGCCCACGATCCGGCGTCGCGACCGTAGTCGAACAGGGGCAGGCAGTTCGCCGTGGTCTCGACCGTGCCCTCCACGCACTCCGCGGTGCGCACCATCATGCCGAGGGCGACGAAGTTGCCGGGCGGCCGCCGGTGCCCGGGGATCCGGCGCGCACCGGACCACGTCCCGATGGCGAGGGCGTCGCGGACCACCAGGCACCCCGTCGGCGTGCACCACGTCGTCTCGACCACGAGCGTCCCGGGCAGGTACCGGCGCTGCGACGGCACAGTCATGTTCGCCGGCGACAGCCTGAAGAACCCCGCGGATCGATCCAGCAGCGAGCCGAACACACTGGCCGAGTCGGGGCGGGGCAGGCACAGCCACTCGACGCTTCCGTCCGGGGCGAGTAGTGCGACGGTCCGGCAGTCGGACAGAAAGGCGTACTCCGCGATCGGCGGGAATTCGGACATCGGTGACGTCCCTTCGTGGTCTCGTCGTCGCGAGGAGACGGCGACCGGGAACCGTTGCCGGGGAAACCCTTGCTGCGCAGCCAGTTTATCGAGGGAGCCCGGGACCCGTCCCGGGAAACGCTTGCACCCCACGCAGCGTGAGGTTCTACCGTGGCCGGCATGAGCACATCGCAGAACACCTGGACACTCGACGAGGCCGTGGCCCGGGCGGCCGCGATGGACGGGGTCCGGATCCTGGTCGCGGGAGCGGAGAACGGCGCACCGGAGGTCGCGTGGGGGGACGTGTTCGTCTACGCCGATCGCGGACCGGCCGACGGAGCCCCCGACGACCGGTCCCCGTTCGCGACGATCGTCACCGGTGACTACCCCGGGTTCGACACCGCGTCCGACCTGGACCGCCCCGGCGTGTACCGGCTCAACGTCCACGTCGGCCGAGACCGGTTCCGGGACCTGCTCGGCCACGGACCGGAGGAGCACGCCGACCATCGCCGCGAGTACGACTACCGGGAGGCGGACCGGCTGCTGCCGCATCCGGTGTACGCCGCGCAGTCGTGGATCTCGATCCTGAACCCGGGTCCGCGGTGCGGGCAGCTCGCGGTGGACCTGCTCGCCGAGGCACTCGAGCGAGCCCGTCGCCGTGGGTGAGTACCCGGTCGGGCAGGTCGCGAAGCTGTCCGGGACGTCGGTGCGCACCCTGCACCACTACGACGAGATCGGGCTGCTGACTCCGCACGCGCGCACCTCGGCGGGCCACCGCCGCTACACCGACACCGACCTGGACCGGTTGCGGCGCATCCTCTACTACAGGGCGCTCGACTTTCCCCTCGACGCGATCGCCGCGCTGATCGACTACCCGGACCCGGACACCCACCTGCGCCGCCAGCACCGCCTGCTGCGACAGCGGCAGGCCCGGACCGCGCACCTGCTCACCGAACTGGAACGGGAGATCGAGGCCCGGCGCCTGGGCATTGCACTCTCACCGGCACAACAACTCGAGATCTTCGGCACCGACCGGTTCGCGGATCTGTTCGCCGCCGCCCGCGGCACCGGCGGCGAGTGGCGGGCCACATCGGCGTACACCGCCGAGGACTGGCACGAGATCAAGGCCGAGGCGGAGAGTGCCATCGCCGCGTTCGCCGAGGCGATGGCGGCCGGCGTGCCCGCCGACGGCGAGCAGGCGATGGACGCCGCCGAGCAGCATCGTCGGCACCTGGAACGCTGGTTCCACGACTGCGCCGCCGACCGTCACGTCGAAGTGGCGCGGGAGTACGTCGCCGACCCCGCCGTCGTCGATCAGTGGGACGGGATCGCACCCGGATTCGCGTGGTACGTCCACGACGCGATCCTCGCGAACACCCGGCGGGCTCACTCGACCGCGTAGTCCTCCGGCGGCTTCTCGAGTTCCTGGCGGTACTGCCGCACCCCGACGACCGTCCCGACGACGAGCGCGGTGACCAGCACCGCCAGCACCGCGGGCATCAGCCACGGCACCTGTTCGAGGAACTCGCCCGCGTAGAACCCGAGCAGCAACAGCACCGGCGCCCACGCGAGCGCCCCGAGCGTGCTCGCGACGGTATAGGCGCGGTGATTCATTCGGGCGGCGCCGGCCACGAGCGGGCACAGGGTCCGCACCCACGGGATCCACCGGGCGACGAGTACCGACCAGAACCCGTGCCGATCGAGCAGCGCGTTGACCTTGTGCAGGTTCGTGGTGTTGAGGTACTTGCCGTCACGGCGGGCCGCCAGGTGGTGTCCGCTGCGGTGCCCGATCACGTAGCCGACCTGATTGCCGGCGATCGCGGCCGCGGCCGCGCCGGCCGACAGCGACCACACGTGCGCCGTCCCCGCAGAGTGCCCGGCGAGCACGATCCCGGCCGTCAGCAGCATCGAGTCACCGGGCAGGAACAGTCCGACGATGAAGGCGCACTCGAGGAAAACGAAGGTCACGACGAGCAGCCACACCACGACCGGCCCGACACTGTCGAACGGTCCGAGGTCGGCGACGGCCAGCGGCATCGACTACGGCGTGCGTTCGTCGGCGACGGTGGTCGCCGGGGCGTCGGCGGCGGGGGCGCGACGCGACGCGAGGTAGCGCTTGCCGACCTCGACCGCGATCGGGATGACGGAGACGAGCACGATGACGATGAAGATCAGGTCCACGTTGTCGCGGATGAAGCCGATCTGGCCGAGCAGGTAGCCGAGCAGGGTGACGCCCGCGCCCCAGGCGATGCCGCCGACGATGTTGTAGGTGAGGAACACCGAGTACTTCATCTTCGACGCGCCCGCCACCAGCGGAGCGAAGGTGCGCACGATCGGCACGAAGCGGGCGAGGAGAATGGTGATCGGGCCGTGCTTCTCGAAGAACGCGTGCGACTCGTCGATGTAGCTCTTCTTGAAGAACTTCGCGTCGTCCGACTTGAACAGGGCGGCGCCGCCCTTCGCGCCGATCCAGTAGCCGACCTGGTCGCCGAGGATCGCGGCGATCGGGATCGTCACCAGCAGCACCCACAGCGGCGCGAACGGTTCCACCTCGGTGGACTTCGACGCGGCGATCAGGCCCGCGGTGAACAGCAACGAGTCACCCGGCAGCAGCGGGAACAGCAGGCCGGACTCGATGAACACCACCAGCAGCAGGCCGACCAGCACCCAGGTGCCGAACGAGTTCAGAAGGTTCACCGGATCCAGGAAGCCCGGCAGCAGTGCCAGGTTCGTCACGGAGTCCCGGCCATCGGTCACGAGGTCAGCGGCTGCCTGCACAATCACGCGCATCAGCGTACCGGCGGTGTCTGAGAGGGGGCTTAGTGCCCGATCTGCGGACTCGCACGAGACGTCGTGGGTCGCAGTTGCCATACTGCTAGGACCAGGTGCGCACCGACACGACCGACTGCGCCCATCCGACACGCCGACATGGAGGTCAGCTGCCGTGCCCATCGCAACTCCCGAGGTTTACGCCGAGATGCTCGGACGGGCCAAGGAGCACTCCTTCGCCTTCCCCGCCATCAACTGCACCTCGTCCGAGACGATCAACGCGGCCATCAAGGGCTTCGCGGACGCCGGCAGTGACGGCATCATCCAGTTCTCGACCGGCGGCGCGGAGTTCGGCTCGGGCCTCGGCGTCAAGGACATGGTGACCGGCGCGGTCGCACTCGCCGAGTTCGCGCACGTGATCGCCGCCAAGTACGACGTCACCATCGCGCTGCACACCGACCACTGCCCCAAGGACAAGCTGGACACCTTCGTCCGCCCGCTGCTGGCCATCTCGCAGGAGCGCGTCAACGCCGGCCGGAACCCGCTGTTCCAGTCGCACATGTGGGACGGCTCGGCCGTGCCGATCGACGAGAACCTGCAGATCGCGCAGGACCTGCTGAAGCTGTCGAAGGCCGCGAACATCATCCTCGAGGTCGAGATCGGCGTCGTCGGCGGCGAAGAGGACGGCGTCGAGGCCGAGATCAACGACAAGCTCTACACCTCCCGTGAGGACTTCGAGAAGACCGTCGACGCGCTCGGCGTCGGCGAGAACGGCAAGTACCTGCTGGCCGCCACGTTCGGCAACGTGCACGGCGTCTACAAGCCGGGCAACGTCGTCCTCAAGCCGGAGGTGCTCAAGGAGGGCCAGGAGGCCGCGACCGCCAAGCTCGGCCTGGCCGCCGGCTCCCAGCCGTTCGACTTCGTCTTCCACGGCGGCTCGGGCTCGCTGAAGTCGGAGATCGAGGACTCGCTGCGCTACGGCGTCGTGAAGATGAACGTCGACACCGACACCCAGTACGCGTTCTCCCGCCCGATCGCCGGCCACTTCTTCACCAACTACGACGGTGTCCTGAAGGTCGACGGCGAGGTCGGCAACAAGAAGGTCTACGACCCGCGCAGCTACCTGAAGAAGGCCGAGGCCGGCATGACCGCTCGCGTCATCGAGGCCTGCAACGACCTCAAGTCCGCGGGACGCTCGGTCTCCGCCGGATAGTTCTTCCCCCCGAAAGTGCAGTTCCCGTCGCGGCCACCCGGCCGATGCGACGGGAACTGCACTTTCGTCTTTTCGCGGCCGTAGGGTGGGGACATGAGCGAGCGGATCGCCGTCTCCGGGGCCGGCGGGCACATCGGTGGGGGAGTTGCGGATCTGCTCGCCGAGGCCGGGACGCAGGCCACGCTGATCACCCGCGACCCGTCCCGCCTCCACGGCAGGCAGGGCGCGACCGCGATCCGGGCGAGCTTCGGCGACCCGGCGCTCGTCGACGCGCTGCGCGGCGCGGACACCTTCTTCATGGTCTCGGCGACCGAGAGCCCCGACCGCGCCGACCTGCAGCGGCGGGCCGTCGACGCGGCGGTCGCCGCCGGGGTGCGGCGCATCGTCTACGTCTCGTTCGTCGGCGCCGCACCGGACTGCACGTTCACCTTCGGGCGCGACCACTGGCACACCGAGCAGGCCATCCGTGACAGCGGCCTGGTGTTCACGTTCCTGCGCGACAACCTGTATCTGGACCTGATGCCCGCGCTGGTCGGTCACGACGACCTCATCCGCGGTCCGGCCGGACACGGACGCGCCGCGATGGTCGCGCGCGCCGACGTGATCGAGGTGGCCGCCGCCGTGCTCGCCGGCGACCGCCACGACGGGCACACGCTGAACCTGACGGGCCCGGCGGCGCTGTCACTGGCCGACGTGGCGGAAGCGCTGACGGCGGCGCTGGGCCGGCCGATCCGCTACCACCGCGAGACGCTCGACGAGGCGTACGCCTCGCGTGCCCGTTACGGGGCGCAGCAGTGGGAGGTCGACGGCTGGGTCAGTTCCTACACCGCGATCGCGAACGGTGACCTGTCCCGGGTCAGTGGTGACGTGCGGCGGGTGCTCCATCGCGACCCGGCAGGTGTCGCTGCCGTCTTCCCTCCGCTGTCGGACCTGTGACGGCCCACGTTCTCAGCTGCACACCTTCCACACGCCGTCCTGCCGCTCGAGCGCGAACGAGCGCACCGAACTCGAGCCCGGATCGTTCGCGGTGTGGACGGTCACCTGGGCGAGGGCGGTGTCGTCGGTGACGGACACCGCGTCGATGCTCGTCACGACGGGGACCGCACGATCGGAGTTCGCCGACCGGTACACGTCCGCGAAGTCGGCGTCGGTGACCTGTCCGTAGTAGGCGGCGAGTTCGCCGCAGCTGCCCGCCCGCAGCGCCGCGAGGTCGCCGCGGTCGAGGGCGTCGACGAAATCGGTGATCGACGCTCGGACCGCGGTCTCGGTGCCGTCGCCGGAGACGCGGTTGTAGAGCAGTGCCGCGCCGGCCGCGAGCGCCCCGAGCGGCACGAGCACGCCGAGAACCAGCGGCCACCGGCGCCGCCGGGACGGTGCCGGTGGCGGTTCGGGGATCCGGGCCGCCACAGGCGCCCCGCCCGCGGCCGTTCCGGGGCCGACCCGGGTCGGCGTGGCGCGGGTCGCGTGCGGGATGACGGTGGTCGCGGCGTCGGACGGATCCGGGGCAGCCTCGTCGGGGGTGTCCGCCGGGTCCTGCCCGGACTCGGGTTCGTGGTTCGGCACGGCCTTCGCCCCCTGGTTCTGTGACGGTCTCGGGTGGCGCGGACCTCGCGCACGGTCAGCAGCCTACGACGTGAGCGACCCGGTCCGAGGCGTCGTACGCGGGGTGTCGGGGCGCAGCCGAAGTTGGGCTGCGCGCACAATGGTCGGCATGACCTCTTTCGGTGATCTGCTCGGCCCCCAGCCCACTCTGTTGCCCGGCGACGAGGACGCCGAGTCCGAACTCCTGAACAAGGCCGACCCCAAGCAGGTGGCCGCCGACCACCCGACCGCGTCGATCGCCTGGGCGTACCTGGCGGAGGCGGCGCTGGCGGACGGCGAGACGATCACGGCCTACGCCTACGCGCGCACCGGCTACCACCGCGGGCTCGACCAGTTGCGGCGCAACGGCTGGAAGGGCTTCGGTCCGGTTCCGTACAGCCACGAACCGAACCGCGGGTTCCTGCGCTGCGTCGCCGCCCTGGCCAGGGCCGCGCAGGTGATCGGCGAGTCCGACGAGCACGCCCGGTGCCTGGACCTGCTGGAGGACTGCGACCCGCGGGCTGCCGAAGCACTTGGCGTCGAATAGATTTCCCGTCTACAGCCGTGACCGGGCGCGGAAACGGCTGCGGGCCTCCGCTGCTCGTGTCCGCGCCTCCGCGTTCCCGGTGCTGCAGTGCGCGTTGGCGGCGGGCCTGGCCTGGTTCGTCGCCAACGACCTTTTCCACCACCACAATCCGTTCTTCGCGCCGATCGCCGCGGTGGTGTCCCTCGGGCTCTCGCTCGGGGCCCGGGTGCGGCGGTCGGCCGAGCTGATCGCAGGCGTCACCGTCGGTATCGGTGTCGGTGACACCCTGATCTCGATCATCGGCACCGGAGCCTGGCAGATCACCCTCGTCGTCGCCCTGGCGATGTCGACCGCGATCTTCCTCGACGGCGGCCCGATCATCTCCATGCAGGCCGGGACCTCCGCGGTGCTGGTGGCGACGTTGATCCCGCCACAGCAGGGCGGCGGGGCGGACCGGATGATCGACGCCCTGATCGGCGGCCTCGTCGGTTTCCTGGTCGTCACCCTCGTGCCGTCGCATCCGGTGCTGCGAGCCCGCAAGAACGCCGCGGACATCCTCGGCACCGCGTCCGAGGTGCTGCAGCTGGTCGCGGACGGACTCGTCGCCAACGATCCGAAACCGATCAAGGAGGGCTTGAAGAAGGCCCGTGCCACCCAGTCCTCCATCGAAGGGCTGCGGTCGAGTCTGAGCGGTGGGCGGGAGATCAGCCGGCTCTCGCCGCTGTACTGGAACTCGCGGTCCCGGTTCGACCGGCTCGCCGCGGCGGCGGACCCGATCGACAACGCGATGCGCAACATCCGCGTCCTCGCCCGCCGGTCGCTGACCCTGGTGCGGGACGACGAGATCCTCGACCCGCGGCTGGTGGACGAGGTGGAGAAGCTCTCGCACGCGGTCGACGTGCTGCGGCGGGTGGTGCTCGCCGACCCGGGGCAGCAGCCGGACCGGGCGGAGGCGGCGCGGGTGCTGCGCTCGGTCGCGGTCGGCGCGAAGGCGGAACTGGTGGAGAACGCGGGCATCTCGGCGACCGTGGTGTTCGCGCAGATCCGGTCCCTGATCGTGGACCTGCTTCAGGTGGCGGGGTTGAGCCGGATCTCCGCGATCGCGACCCTGCCGCCGACCGTGCCCAACCCCGCCTACCCGCCGGAGTAGCCCTTTCGATATATGCGAATATGTGCATATGATGGCTCCGGGTCCGGAGAACACGGGCCGACCGAACGAGCGAGGAGCCGGGTGATGGGCGTCGGACACGGACACGCGCACGGCCACGGCGCCGTCGAACCCGGCATCGCGGGACCGCCCGCGGCGCGAATCCGCCGGATGGTCCTCGCTCTCGGCATCCTCGTCGGATTCCTGGTGCTCGAGGTCGTCGTCGGTCTCGCCATCGGATCGCTGGCGCTGCTCGCCGACGCGGGCCACATGCTCACCGACGTGGTCGGCATGTCCATGGGTCTGGTCGCACTGCTGCTCGCGCGGCAGGGGTCCAAGGCCGCCGCCCGCACCTTCGGCTGGCACCGCGCCGAGGTCCTCACCGCGATGGCCAACGCGGTCCTCCTGCTCGCCGTCGCGGCGTGGGTGATGTACGAGGCGATCGGGCGGATCGGCGACGCCCCCGAGATCCCCGGGCTACCGCTGATGCTCACCGCCGCCGCCGGGCTGGCCGCGAACCTCGTGGTGATGTGGCTGCTGCGCGGCGACGCGGAGGACTCCCTCGCCGTCCGCGGCGCCTACCTCGAGGTGCTCGCCGACGCCGTCGGCAGCGTCGGCGTCCTGATCGCAGGCGCCCTGGTGTTCGCCTTCAACTGGACCTACGCCGACATCGTCGTCGGCGTGCTGATCTCGCTGTGGGTGGTGCCGCGGGCCGTCAAACTGGCCGCCGCCGCCCTCCGCATCCTCACCCAGGCGTCACCCGCGAACGTCGATGTCGACGCCGTGCGCGCCGACCTCCTCGCCCTACCCGGGGTCACCGACCTGCACGACCTGCACGTGTGGACGCTCACCACCGGCATGGACGTGGCGACCGTGCACCTGACCACCGACACCGACACCCAGTCCGTGCTGCGGGCAGCGAAGACGGTCCTCGACGGTCACGGGCTCGGGCACGCCACCGTGCAGGTGGAGTCCGCCGCCGACGGCAGCCGCTGCGCGGAGAACCTCACCTGGTGACACGGGCGGCGGACGACCGAGCCGAAGTGGGTCAAAATTCGGCCACCTCGACGTCGCCGTGGACAACATCAAACCGGACACCGATCGTCCCGACAGATCGCCGACACACACCCGGAACCGGGCACTGCCCGCTCCCGGAAACGTCTTCACCCGATGGGGTCGGCCCCGTCCGCGAGCCCGAACTTCGTCAGCTTCCGATACAAAGACGATCGTGAAATTCCGAGCGCACGAGCAGTTTTCGCCCTGTTCCCGCCGGTTCCTCGCAGTGCTTTGGTCACCACGTCACGCTCGGCCGCTTCGACGGCGCTCAGTTGGCGTCGCGGCCCGTGGTGACACCATTCGGGCAGATCGTCCCGCGTGATGCGTCCAGCCGGTCGTAGCGCGACGGCACTGCGTAGCGCAGCCTCGAGCTCGTGGATGTTGCGCGGCCACGGGTAGCTCACGAGCAGGCGCATCGCGTCGGGCGTGAGCTCGCGGCTCGACGATCCGGTGATCACCCGAAGCACCTGCTCGGCCACCACGGGGATGTCGTCGGTGCGGTGCCGCAGCGCGGGCACGTGCACGGTCCGTTCAAGCGCGTCGAGCAACGGCACGAGGAACTCCGGCGCTGGATCATCCGAATCCTGCATGGTGGCAACAACGAACACGTGGTCGGGACCGGGCTGAGCCAACACCGCCGCCAGGGTCGCCACAACCGGCTCGGGCATGGATCGAAGGTTGCGCAGCACGTACAGAGTTGGCGTCGCGGAGTCGACGGCGAGCCCGGAGAGGTCGGCGCCGCTGCCGTCCACGAGGATGCTGCGCCCGCCCGGCACCACCGAATGGAAGATCTCCGATGCCAGCGACGCCTTGCCCGTGCCCGGCTCCCCGGTGACCAGAATCCGTTCCCCCGCGCGCACCGCGTCCTCGATCTCGCTACAGGCCCGGGTCCAGAGGGCCGAGCCGCCGCCGGCCCGCAGCGTGTCGGTTCCTGCGGCGGCCAGGCCGGCAAGATACGGGCGCATCCGGGGCGAAGCGACGGGGCGGACCGCAGCCGGGATCGTGGCCGCCGCGGCGGTCGATTCGGACACGTCGATCAGGTATCCGGCGGTGTCCTCTCCGGCTCGGATCCGGGTGGCCCGCACCCGGACGAAGACGCCGTCGGGCAGTTCGACATTCTCGTCGATACGGTCGCGATGCCCGATCATGTAGTCGACGTGCTCGCCCACGCGGCGCTGGTTCGCCGGCCCCAGGATTGCGTGGGCGAGGGGATTCGCCAGCGACATCGCGCTGCCCGTGGCGAGCAGCGCCGTCTCACCCCGCGCGTCGGCGCGCACGAACGCATCGAACAGCGCGTGCTGGCGGGCACTGCGGTCACGGAACAGGTTGAGTTCGATCTCGGATGCGGCGCTGCGCACGACGCTCGCGAGCAGCGGCGAGGAATGCTCGGCGAGACAGCTCAGGTCGACGACACCCGCGATACGACCGCTGAAGGGGTCACGGATCGGGGCACCGGAACACGCGAACGGTTGGAATCGGTCGTGGAAGTGCTCGGCGCCCTCGATCTGGACGGCCTGTCCGGATTCGAGCACGGTGCCCACGCCGTTGGTGCCGATCTCGCCCTCGCGATAGTCGAAACCGGGGGCGAGTGAAACCCGATCGAGGAGACGCCCGATACTTCGGGCACCGTCGATCCTCATCAGCACCTGCGCCTTGGCGTCGGTCAGTGCGATGCTGACGGGAACGTCGACGATGTCCGCCGCGAGTTTGTCGAAAACGGACATCGCACATTGCACCAGCCGGGATTCGCGATTCACATCACCGACGAAGCCGACGTCCCCGCCGGAAGGCTGCACCCCGGCCGCCTGCGACCGCTGCCACGACGCGGACACGACCGAAGACACCAGAGAGTCGTCCGACTCCCCGGATTCGAGGAACCCGGCACGGGCGACGGCCACCTGCAGCCGTCGGTCTGCATTCTTCATCGCGTTCCCCTCGCCCGTACCGTTGTGGCCCGACTCACACGAGGGTATCCCGCGGGGTCCGCGGGATACCGGGCCGTGGTCACACCGTCGCGGTCCCGTCACCGACCCGGTCGAGGTCGGACAGCCTGGCCAGCACCGTTTCGGGCACCGCTTCCGCGGGGAGCCGGGCGAGCCGGAACGTCCCGGACGCTGCGGGCACGGCGGCGTTGTCGGCGAGCCAAAAGCCTGCGCCGAGCACGTCCCCGCCGTGTTCACCGAACGTCACGCTCGGGTCATCGCGCAACCCGAGCTCCCACCGGTAGTGCACGGCGACGTTGGCGATCGGCGCATAGGCGTCGGCGGGCACGTCGGGCACACCTCCGGCCATACGCTCGTCGAGCAGCAGCGCCGCGACGGGCACGTCGGCGAACCCGCGAAGCCAGTCCGCGACGTAGATCGCCGCGTTCTCCACCCGGTCGGCGTCGAGATCGTCCGTCGTTCCCGGGTGCGTCTGCTCCAGCCATGCCCGCGGAGACGGGATCTGCAGGACGAGCGGCAGCCGTGTCGTACCTGCCACGGTGGCAACCAGCGTCACCGCCGCCCGGCCGGCGTCCGCGTCACCGAGCAGTACGCGCAGCGCGTATCCGGGACGCGACCGTGCGGTCATCGCCTCATGCAGACGCAGCTCCCGAGCGAGGATCCGGTAGTAGGCGCCGAGGTCGAGCAGAGTGACGTCCGGGCGCAGCAACCCGTGTGCCTGGTTGAGCAGGTTCGACAATGCAGTGGGGTCGTCCCAGGGAATCGGGTTGCCTCGCAACAGGACCTGCCGACTGTAGTCGAGATGATCGACGATCAAGGGGGTCCTGCGCCCCGAGGCCGGTGCATCGAGAAACTCGGGCTTCGAAGTGGTCATCGTGTCGTCTCCGGGTTGAAGGGGTGCCCGCACTCACAGAGTGCGGGCACCCGGGCGGACGGGTCAGAGGGGTGATCAGGACTTGCGGTGGACCACCTCGCCGTGCTTGGCCTCGAGTTCCTTCACCCGCGCGGTCAGCTCGGCAATCTTCAGTTCGCGACGATCGGGCATCATGATGATCGGCATCTTGTCGATCGTGGTGGTGACCCGCTGCGCACCGTGGACGGTGAAGTGGGTAGCGGTCAGTTCCTCGGTGTCACCCCAGGCGCCGTAGTAGAGCAGTTCCTTCGGAGGTTCCGGGGTGACGAACTGCTCGACGAACTGCGCATAGGGAACGCCGCGGGCGATCCGCGCACGGCGCATCGAGGCTCGCAACTCCTCAGTGGCCGCGACGTCGACGACGAAAGTCTGCGGCTCGTACACGACGCCGTAGATGTCGTGGGCCACCTTCCCCGAGATGCGGTCGATCTCGAGATCGGCCACCACATCCTCCGGGGCTCGTTCGAGCGGGTCTCCGTATCCGCCGCCGGTGCCCTGCGACATCATGTACAGCTCACCGTCCTTGGCCACGTCGAACTGCAGACCCATGTGGCTCGTGATGTACTCGGCCCCCTCGAACGGTTGCTCGTTCATCACCTTCTCGATGGACAGGTCGAATCGTTCAGGATTGCGCCGCAGCTCGTCGTAGACGTTGACGCCCTTGACCATCGCCAGCGGGTAGGTGTTGCAGCCGTAACCACCGAACTGTCCGGAGACGGACGAGAACTTCGCCCCCGAGGTGACGGTCATGAAGCCCCACAACGGGGTGCCTTCCGCCGCCACGATCATCTCGTAGCCCATGCCGCCGCGGTGCTTGCCGAAGCCCTGGTTGTCGCGGACGATCCGCTTGCTCACCAGCTGCATGAAGGGCACCTCCTCCTCCATGACCTCCTGCTCGGCGGTGTCGGCCATCGCGCAGAACAGGGGCGATACGGCGTCCTCACCGTCCCGGAACGCCTTGGCGCCGCCACCCATGCCGTTGAGGTCGGCGCACAGGTTGCCGACCTGGTCACCGTGCTGGGTGACCCCGCCCCACAGGAAGGTGTTGATCTGGTTGAACCACGGGGCGATGACGTTGGAGAACTTCTCCGGGTTGGAGAACTGCAGCTTCGCCCACGGGTTCTGCAGGGCCGAGAATCCGCGGAACGAAGCCTGCAGGGACTGACCCATCGGAGCGTCGTAGCCGGCATCGGACCAGGTGTGCTCGTCGGAGATGATGTCGATCGGACTCATCGCAGACGTGCAGCGCGGCAGATCCGGCCACCAGAACGCGAGGATGGCCTGCATCATCATCGACTTGACCGAACACAGAGGCGAATTGATGGCCCGGTTGAGGATTTCGGGTCCGCTTCCGCGCAGATCGATCGTCATCTTGTCGCCCTGGACGGTGATCGCACAGGAGAGCTTGATGAGGATGTTCTCCTTGAGCGTCGAGTCCATGAACTGGTTGAACCGGACGGTGCCGTCGGGCAGCTCGCGGATGCGGCGACGCACCTCGGCCTCGACGTCCTCGACGGTGGTGCGCAGTGCGGCGACGAAGGTGTCCACCCCGACCTCGTCGATGATCGCGTCGATGCGTTCCTGGATGCGTTGTACCGCACCGATCTTCACCTTCAGGTCGGCGAGCTGGAGCTTCGGATCGCGCACCGAGTGCTGCAGGAAGGTGAGCAGGTCGCGGCGTAGCTCGCCCCGCTCGACGATCTTGAACGGGCTCATTCGCAGGCCGTCGTCGAATGGAGTCTCCGAGCCGGAGGGCATGCCGCCGGGCTCGCAAGCGCCGTTCTCGCCCTCGTGGATGGTGGCGGCCACCCACGCGATGATCCGGTCCTCGCGGATGATCGGCATGATCATCGACTGGTCGGTGTTGTGGACGTTGCCGAATCGGGCGTCGTTGTGGATGAAGCCGTCGCCCGGGTGGATGCCGACGGTCGGTTCGTCCTTCCAGTACTTCATGATGTAGCGGATCGGGTGGTGCAGGATCGCCGAGAACGCGATCACGCCGTGGCAGGACAAATAGGTCACGTCGCCGGCGGCGGTGTAGATGGCGGTGGTGAGGTCCCCCCATTTGGCGCCCGGTGCCGCCCCCATCGCCTCACACATCTCGAAGCCCTCGTCGAGGGCGCCGGAAAGGCGCTTGCGGATGCGATCCACCTGGAGCGGGTCGACGCCCTTGGCGATGCACTCCTCCTCCAGCTCGCTTCGGGAGGTGATGTGGTGCGAACGCATGATCTCCCGGTCGGGGCCGAGGAACAGCGTGGTCTCGTCCATGAATTCGTCGACCCACCGCTGTTCCTGCTCGTCGAGCGACGCGAGGCGTTCGGCGGCGGCGTGGGCGAGGTCGTCGTGCACTGTGGTCATGACATTGTCTCCTGGTGTTTCTGCGCTAGTCCTTCAGGAACCAGACGGCACCCTGCGGGGAGGGTTCGAGGCGCCAGCCCGGCTCGACGAGATAGGTCGTGTTCTCGGTGGTGACGATCGCCGGGCCAGGGATGACATGCCGGGCGTCGAGGGCCTCGGCGTCGTAGACCGCGGTGCTGATCTCCCGCTGGTGCCCGACGAAGTGCACTTCCCGATGCTCGATCGGGACGGGCAGCGTCCGCTCCCCGTCGTGGTGCAGGGAGTCGAACTCCACCGTGTCGCCGTTGACGTACGACGCGACGCGGATGGTCTGCACGCGGATCCCCGCCTCGGGTGCGGCCGACCCCTGCCCGTACCGCTGCGAGTAGATGTCGGAGAAGGTGCGGATCAGGTGTAGAACGTCCCCGACCCCGTGGATCCGGTTGATGTCGAAGGACACCGCGGTCGTCACCAGCTGATTGCCGTACCGCAGGTCCATCTCGAGGCGATGCTCGATCACGTCGTCGGCGATGCCCTGCCGACGCAGATCCTCCGCGCCGCGTACCTCCAGCGCGGTGACGATGTCGTTGAACTCCTCGTAGCGGTCGTAGAGTCCGCGCGTGGTGGCGTTGTAGAGAACCACGTGCACGCCGCGTTCGTGGATGTGCAGCTGCTTCATGTTGCCGGCGCCGCACGCGGAGAACACCGACGAGAACGGCGGCGCGAGGATCCGGCGGATGCCCGCGTGGTCGGCGATACCGCACGCGTGCAGCGGGCCGTTGCCGCCGTAGGCGAGCATCGTGAAGTCCTCGGGCAGGTAGCCGCGCACCCGCAGTTCCTTGGCGATACCGATCGCCATCTGCTCGTCGACGGAACTCTTGATGACCTTGGCGACGTCGATGACGTCGAGGTCCAGTTCGTCACACAGGTTCTCCTCGACGGCAAACGCCGCGCGCTTGCGGTTTAGCTTGATGAAGCCGTTCGCGTAGTTGTCGGGGTCGAGGTAACCGAGCAGCAGGTCGGCGTCGGTCACCGTCGGGCGCAGACCGCCGCGGTCATAGCACGCCGGGCCCGGGTCCGATCCCGCAGACTCGGGGCCGAGCCGCACGGACTGGTGGATCCGGTCGTAGCTGGCAATGGAACCTCCTCCGGCGCCGAGGGTTTCGAGGTGAATCATCGGCACGGACACCAGCCACCGGTCGATGGTGGGTTGGAAGTCGTAATGCCTTACACCGCCGGCAGGCACCAGACCGATGTCGAAGGAGGTACCGCCCATGTCGGTGGTGATGATGTTGCCGATGCCCGACGACTCCGACAGGTGTTCGGCGGCACTGACCCCCGCGACCGGACCCGAATGGATGGTCTGCAACGCATCGGTCGAGTTCATCTGCGCCATGCCGCCGGAGTTGTGAATGATGAGCATCGGCTTGTCGTAGCCGGAATCGCGCAGGTTGTTCGCCAGCTGACTCATCGCGTGGAACATGATGTCGTGCAGGAAACCGTCGACGATGGTGGAGGTGGCCCGCACGTACTCGCCTTTGCGGCCGGACACCTGGTGGCCGAGCAACACCGGGATCGCGCCGAGCTGATGCTCGGGGTACTCCTCCTGGATGATCTCCATGATCCGCAGCTCGTGCGCCGGGTTCTCGGTCGAGTTGACCAGCGACACCACAAGCGCCTGAGCGCCGGCGTCGACGAGTTCGCGCACCATCTCGCGAACGTTCTGTTCGACGAGCGGTACGACGATGGTGCCGGCCGAGTTGACTCGCTCCTGCACAGAACGGATCAGGCTGCGGTGCACCAGCGGCTCGGGTCGTTCGGCGGCGGGCAGGTTCTGCTGCATCGACGGGTCCAGGCCCTCTCCGTAGCCGCGACCGCGGGAGAGCGGGATGGTGTCCTCGAAGCCGTGGGTGACGATGGCGCCGACCCGCGGTCCCTTGCGTTCGATGAGCGCGTTGGTGCCGAGGGTCGTGGCGTAGCGCACCGAATCCACTTGGGAAAGAACATCATCACGGTCGAGATCGGCGCGCCGGCAGGCGAGGTCGAGTGCCTCGTTGAAGCCCTGCGCAAGGTTGTGGTGGGTGGTGAGGGCCTTGGCCTCGACGTACTTGTCGTCCCAGGCGAAGAAGCAGTCGGTGAAGGTGCCGCCGATGTCGACGGATATGCGTTTCATGGTGACGGGAATCCTTGCGGTCGAGGTGATTCAGTGGTGGTTGCGACGGCCTTCGAACTCGCCCTCTGCGTCCTGCCCGGGGCCGTAGGTGATGACCTGTTCCGGGTCGGTGCCGCGTTCGAGCCACTGGGCGCGCAGGGCGTCGATGTCCCATTCCATGTCGACGGTCGGCGGATGACCCGGCGGGATGTACTCGGTCTCCATCTGCGTGCCGCACCCCGGGCAGTAGTACTCGAGAATCCGGCAGTAGTCCGGGTCCGGGGAGAAGGTGAACTCGTACCGGTCCGGGTCGATGATCGGCTGATGGATCTCGCGCGGGTCGCGGTCGTAAACCAGGGTTCCTTCCTTGTAATTGCCGCGGGCGCTGCCGAGTTCGTGGCGGCACACCCGGCACACCCACAGTTCGGTCTCGAGGTCGATGACCAGGTATTCGGTCATGGGAATTCGCATGTCGTGCATCCTTCGAAGCGGTCGGAGCAGGCGTCGCGCCTGCCGATCAGTGGGTGTCGGTGAGCAGCAGGTCACCGCCGGCGGTGACGTGGAAGGTCCAGCCGTCCTGCACCCGGGCGGTGAAGAAGGGGCCTTCGACGATGGCGGGGCCTGCGGCCGTGGCACCCGGCCGCTGATCGGTGAGCGTGTACACCGGAACCGCGGCGCGTCCGGCGGCGCCGAGCACGGTGCGAGCGCCGGTCTGCTCCGGTTCGCGGGCTTCGGCGAACGAGCCGTTGGGCAGCGCGATCCGGTTCATCCTGCGGGTGACGACGAGGGTCAGCGCGGTGGAGGCGCCGGCGACGACTGTCACGGGCTCGCCGGGCCGGTAAGCAGCCTCGTCGACGGTGATCCCGCGCTCGTCCTCTGTGGTGACGGTCCACGACAGCGCGCATTCGCCGAGGGCGTGGCCCTCCTGGAACATGTCGCGTTCCGCCTTGGCGAGCAAATCCGCCGCGGCGGCGCCGAGGGTTGCGTCGGTGGTGTCCGTGAGATCGGCTTCGTAGCTCTGCCCGATGTCCGAGAAGCCGATGCCGAACGCCGAGAACACCGCGGCCAGCTTGGGGATCAGCACGCTGCGCACCCCTGCAACGCGGGCCGCGCCGCAGGCGCTCATGGGACCGGCGCCGCCGAAGGCCGCGATCGTGGTCTGGTCGCTGTCCCCGACCGCGGGCGCGACGGCGGTACCCATGGCCGTGAAGTAGGCCTGTTCCATCGCCAGCAACGCCTCGTCGAGGGTGAGACCGAGCGGTTCCGCGACGGTAGCAGTGACGACCGCGCGGGCCCGGTCCGCGTCGAGGGAGAAGCCGCCGTCGAGGTAGGTGGCCGGATCGAGGACACCGAGCAGCAGGTTGACGTCGGTGATCGTGGCGGAGGTGCCACCGAAGCCGAAGCAGGCGGGACCCGGTGCCGCGCCGACGCTCTCCGGGCCGACAGTGATGACGCCGTCGGTGACCGCGATGACGGAACTTCCTCCGATGCCGGCGGATTCGACGTTCGACATCGGGAACGAGATGGGGATCCCTGCGATGGATCCGCGTCGATCGGTGAGGATTTCCCCTCCGGTGACAGTACCGATGTCGGTGGTGGTGCCACCGACATCGATCATGAGGACGTGCTTGAGTCCGTAGATCTCGGCGAGCGCCCGGGTGCCTTCGAGACCGCCGCGCGGTCCCGACGAGTAGGTTTTGAGGGCAACGGATTTCGCGACTCGTGAGGAGGCACCGTCGTTGCGATAGATCAGCAGCGGATTGCGGACGCGATAGTCGCGCAGCCGGTGCTCGGCGTTGTACAGGAATCTCTCCATCGTCGGATGCAGGAACGTGTTGATCACCGCCGACCAGATGCGCCGGGCCCGGGTGCGGTCGGTTGTGAAGTCCCACGAGTACAGGAACGGCACCGACCCGAGCAGGTGCCGCGGAAACCTGCGCAACAGGACCCTGCGGACCTCCCGTTCGCGGCCGTCGTTGGTGTCACCGATCGCGACGACGATGCGGGCCGCGCCGTCGGTGATGAGCCGATTGACCTTCACCACGAGCTCACCGTCGAGGTCGTCCGCGGCGGTGTCGATCACCGCGACCCTGGCGCCGACGAGGTCGTCGAAGAGGGCGCGCTGCTCGGGGCTACGGCGCAGCTCGTCGGCAGTGTCGGGTGAGTCGGTGATGATGCCGACACGGGGACCCTTGCGCTCGACGAGTGCATTCGTGCCCTGCGTGGTCGAGTATCGGATGTGCGCGGTCGAGTGCAGCAGCTCGGGCAGCTTCTCGGTACCGTAGATCTCCCTCGACACCTTGGTCAGGCCGTCGAACAGGCACTGAGACAGGTCGAACGGGGTGGTGAGCGTCTTGGTGAAGCTGAAATCGTGGCCGTCCCACGCGCAGATGTCGGTGAGGGTACCGCCGTTGTCTATGTTGATCAGTCTGTCCATGGTGTCCTCGGTCCAATGCGGTGTAGCGATGCGGATAAGAAGATCCTGAGACCAACGGCGAGATGTGAAGTGTGTCACTTGCGCACACCCGGTGTGATGGATGACTCAACCAGGTGTTTTGGTATGTCGGATACCTCGCGAGGGGCGAGCGCGACCTGTGCCGGCGGCGTGTCGGCCGCCGCCCGCGCGAACGACATTTCCGCAGGGAAGAGCCCCGGGCAACGCGGTGGTGACGCCCCGCCGGAGAGAATGTGTCCGGATTCGGGACACTGCGGGCGCGGTCGTAACCCGCCGCTGCAAACTGCCAAAGAGAGTCACACTGGCCGGCCGAGCACCGCGCTTGGTTGGTAGCTGCCGACGACCATGGGAAGCGCATCGGCTAGATCGCCGCCACCGCACGTGGAGGCGTCGATGCTCTTCGACCCTCAACGCTCCAAATCAGCGGGGATGCCTGAATACCCCGCCCGCTTGCATCGTTCTCGCCCTTCGCGAAAGGCGAAGGCTCGGCAGCCGAACTCCTGTGGACCGGCGGGCCACCCTTCCGCCCGCAGGGGTGCTCAAGTAGCCTGCGAATCAAGCGCCAGTCCGGTGAACTCGTACATGACCTGATCAACCAGCATGGGATCGGTCCGGCTGTCGACAAGCTCGAACCCGACATCGAGCCAACCTTCGCCTCGAGGCGAGTTCAGTTTCCTGACCACTGTGCCCTCTCCTTTCTCAGGAACGCAGATACCCCGGCCCGGAAGTCGTTGCTGCCGTACACGTGACGGACGGTGTCGGCTGATTCAGGCAACTCGGTGTTACGGATCCGCCGGAGCACTTCACGGGTAGCGGATATCGTCAAGGGTGCGGCTGCGAGGAGATCTCTCACCGCCTGCTCTTCCAGGATGTTGACGTTGTCGCGCTCCGCCACCTCTGTGACGAAGCCGATTTCAGCCGCCTCAGTGGCACCGAGCATCCGTGCTCGCGCCACCATGGACGTGAGCCGCGAGGATCCGATTCGGTCGGCGAGTAGGGCAAGAGGATATGTGGACATTGCATTGCCCAGTTCGTGCGGTCGGCAGCCCGAAGGATGAGGCTGGCGTCGGGATCCGGACGTCGCACGCGGCCGCCAACAATAGCCCCGATCCTGCGCAGGCGCCGTCGATCACCGCGAGTGTCGGTACTCGTACCCTCTCCAGTGTTTCGAGGACCGGCACGAATTGATCCTCGTATGCCAGCCCGTCTTCGCCGGTTGCGAAGGACCGGGAAGATGTCCAGCATCGTCTCCGACCGCAGCCAACCCGGCGTCACCGCGACCGCCGAGCCCCCGCGCGGCGCCAGTTCGTACTCCTGCGCCGTGGTCATCCGCTGCACCGCGGCCTTGACCAGGTCGTACCAGAAGCCGACCTGGTGCCGGTAGACGACGTTGGAGTCCGCGGTGCCGTCGGTCATCTCGACTACCAGCCCGCCCGGCCTGCTGATCAGCAGGGGGAGCGTGAGGTGGCTGGTGCGCTCACCGGCTGCGCCTGGTGACGCCGGCGCCGGGCAGCCACAGGTCGACGTGCAACTTGTCGTCCGACACGGTGGTCAACACCACCGAGTCGATGTCGAGTTCGAAGAACTGGGCATCGCCGCCCGGATCGTCCGGGTAGCAGTCACGGATCGCCTGCTTCTCCTCCCCGACGAGTTCGCGGGCACGCCCCGAGATCTTGGCGTCTCCGCCCTCCATCGAGTGGTGGCCAGGGTTCGAGTGCAACGCGTAGCGCGGGTCGCGCCGCAGGTCCAAGACCTTGCGGGCGTTCGGCATCGAGCCGAGCACGAGCAGCCCGAGGAATGTCTCCACCTCGGTGCCGCTGACCCGCGGCGACCCGTCGGCCCGCAGGGTCGCCAGTACGTGGTGTTTGTGTGCGGTCAGGCGGGCCCGGATCGCGTCGGCCAGGTCGGGTGCCTCGTCGGAGAACTGCTGCCAGGTCGTCATAGCGTCCAGTCTGCGGGACAATTCCTGACATCTTCTGTCATGAATTGTTCGTAGACTCCGCCCGTGCGATCCAGCAGACTGCTCGACCTGATGCTGCGCCTCCAGGGTGGGCCCGGCAGCACCGCCAACCGGCTGGCCGAGCAACTGGGTGTCTCGGTGCGCACCGTCTACCGCGACGTCGCCGCGCTGCAGGCCGCCGGGGTGCCGCTCTACACCGAGACCGGGCCCGGCGGGGGCATCAGACTGCTCGACGGCTGGCAGTCCAAGCTCAGCGGGATGACCGCAGCCGAGACGTCCGCGCTGATGCTGCTCGGCATCCCGGCGCTCGCCGCGGACCTCGGGCTGGGGGAGCAGACCGCGTCCGCGGAGGCGAAGTTGCTCGGGGCCATGCCGCTCCCGCTGCGCGCCGGGGCGCAGCTGTGGCGGTCCCGGTTGCACGTCGACGCACCCGGCTGGTTCGGGACCCCCGATCGGACAGCGAATCTCGCGGTGGTGGCCCGGGCCGTGCTGGACGGGACGCGCCTGCGGATCGGCTACCGCAAGGGAACCCGCACCACCACCCGTACCCTCGACCCGCTCGGCCTGGTCGCCAAGGCCGGCGTCTGGTACCTGGTCGCGGCCCACCGAGGCAGGGTCCTGTCGTTCCGGGTCGAGCGGATCACCGACGCAACGATTCTCGACGGCCGTGCGCACCGCCCCGACGGCTTCGACCTGGCAGCCTGGTGGGCGTCGTCGGCCGCCGAGTTCGACCGCTCCCTGCTGCGCTACCCGTGCCGGGTGCGGTTGTCCCCGGCCGCGTGGCGATCGTTGCCCGCGGTGGTCGGGGCCGAGGCCGCCCGGGTGACACCCGGTCCCGCGGACGCGGACGGCTGGGTGGAGGTGGACCTGCGGCTGGAGGCGGAAGACGTTGCCGTGCAGCAGCTCACCGCGCTCGGAGACGGTGTCGAGGTGCTGGCGCCCGCGGCGCTGCGCGCCGGACTCCGCGCGATCGGCGAGGCGCTGGCCCGGCGCAACCGCTGAGCCGTCACAACATCCGGCGTCGCCGGTCCAGCGCGGAGGCGCGGCGCACCGCCACCCGAGACCACACGGCCTGCTGGATCGCCAGGGTCGCCCACCCCGCCAGGGCCATCCCGGTCAGGTTCAGCAGCAACTGCTGGGTGCTGCCCCAGATCTCGTGGCCGGCGCCGAACGCGATCCCGAGACCGACGTTGCCCGCCGCGGGCACCGTGGTCACCGAGATGAACACCCCGGACAGCCCGCCCAGCTTCGATGACGTGAGCGACAGCACACCGGCCGCCGCGGCGATCACCGCGACGATGAACGACCACTTGTCCGGGGTGTAGATGAACGCCGTGTCCGGGCGCGGGCCGGTCACGTCCTCGAGCGTGACCCAGCCCAGCGCCCGACCTGCCAGCGCCGCCAGCGCGGTCGCCACGATCGCGACCACGAACCCGACGGCCAGGGTGCGCACCGCCGTCGCCAGCAGCACGTACCGGCGCCTGACCAGGGCGACCCCGAGCGCGGCGATCGCACCGAATTCCGGCCCGAGCACCATCGCGCCGATCACCAGGATCTGCGAGTCGGTGATGATCGCGATCCCGGCCAGCAGCGTGGCGAGGGTCATGAAGCTGAGGTACGTCCAGTTGAGCTCGACGTCCTCGTAGGAACGTTGCGCGACCTCCGCCCACACCACGGTGTCGGCGCTGCTGCCCGGGCTGCGCAGTTCGGCGTCGAGCCCGTCGCGGGACAGCCACGCGTGCACCGGCTCGATCTCGATGCTGCCGCGGTGGTGCAGACCGGTGCCGCGCAGCGCCTCGATCACCTCGTTGGCGACCTCGCGGGCGATATCCGCGTGCACGATGTCGCCGACCGGGCGCACCGCCACACCGCGCAGCACCGCGAGGCCACTGACCCCGGGTTCGTCCTCGAGTATCCGTACCGCCTCGTCCGTCAGATCGGACGGAGTCAGGATCCGCAGATGCAGCATGCGGTCAGTGTGCCGCTCGGGGCGGCCCGGGTGCGGGATGCGGCGCCGCGCCGGAATTCGCTTCCCGCGCGGGGGTGCGCTCGCTAGCATTCCCCGCCATGGCTACCCCACATCCTCGCGTGTACTTCGGTGACCGGATCGTCGACGCCTCGGAGGCGGCCCTGGGCGTGGCGACGTCGGCGCTGCTCTACGGCCTGAGCGTGTACACCGTCTTCCCGGTGCACGTGGACGGGGACCGGCGCACCGCGTTCCGGCTGCCCGACCACTTCCGGCGCATGGTCGAGTCCTGCAAGATCATCGGGATGGACGGCTTCGCCGCCGACTGGGACTACGACCGGTTCGTGTCGGCGGCAACCGAACTCGTCGCGGAGAACGCACCCACCGAGGACGTGTTCGTGCGGGCGAGCGTGCACGTCGACGAGCCCATCCCCGGCACGCGGGTCCGGGGCTGCCACACCACCGTCAGCATGTTCGTCTACGACGCCGTCCCGATCGTGCCGCAGAACGGCATGCGCCTGAAGACCAGTCAGTGGCGCCGCATCCCGGATTCGGCGATCCCGTCCCGCGCGAAGGTCAACGGCGCGTACGTGAACTCCGTACTCGCCAAGCAGGACGCCATCGACGCCGGCTACGACGACGCGGTCTTCCTCGACGGCAACGGGCACGTGTGCGAGGTCAGCGCCGCCAACATCTTCCTGGTCCGCGGCGGCACCCTGATCACCCCGGACCCGTCCTGCGACATCCTCGACGGCATCAACCGGCGTACCCTGCTCACCCTCGCCGCCGAGGACGGCATCCCGGTCGTCGAGCGCACCGTCGACCTCACCGAGCTGTACATCGCCGACGAGGTGTTCGTCACCGGCACCTCCGCCGGCGTCGCCCCCGTCCTCGAGGTCGACGGTCGCGTCGTCGGCACCGGCCGGCCGGGCGCGATCGGCGAGGCGCTGCGCAAGCGGCACGCCGCCGCCCTGCGCACCGACACCCTGCACGGCTGGGTCACCGAGCTGTAGGCAGCTCCGTCCCCCGCAAGCGGGAGGTGCACCCAGCCCGTGCGCACTTTTGGTGGTGGGAGCCACCAGAAGTGCGCACAGGTGGCGCAGCCGCCTGCGACGGATCGGGGTGGACGAAGTAACTTCGGATGATGAGCATCGTCAACGAGTCGGCCCCGAAATGGTTCGTCGACGCCCTCGCCGCCCCGGTCGAGACCGGCCACGTCACCGTTGCAGGCGCGTCGATCGCCTACCGCGCCTGGGGTGAGGAGAACCGGCCCGGCATCGTGCTGGTGCACGGCGGCATGGCACATTCGCGCTGGTGGGATCACGTCGCGCCGCAACTCGCGGTCGGTCGTCGCGTCGTCGCACTGGACCTGTCCGGCCACGGCGACAGCGACCACCGGCAGGACTACACCCTCGACCTCTGGGCGGAAGAGGTGCTCGCGGTGGCAGTCGCGGGCGGGATCACCGGGCGCCCCACACTCATCGGCCACAGCATGGGCGGGATCGTCTCGTACCACGCGTCGACCCGCTACGGCGATCGACTCGACGGGGTCATGATCCTCGACTCCCCGATCCGCGATCTCACACCCGAGGAACAGGAGATGCGCAGCCAGCGGCTGACCGCGAAGACGAAGGTCTACCCCAGCGTCGACGCCGCCGTGGCCCGGTTCCGGTTGGTGCCGCCGCAGGACACCGCCGAGCCGTACGTCTTCGACCACATCGCCCGGACCTCGTTGAAGGAGGTCGACGGCGGCTGGAGCTGGAAGTTCGACGGCAGCCGGATCGGCAAGGGCGGACGCAGCAGCCTCGACGGAACCACCGCCGGATGCCGTGTCGCCTACTTCCGCAGCGAGAACGGCATCATCACCCACGAACTGCTCGACCAGATGCGCCCCATGTTCGGGCCGGACGCGTTGGTGGTGGAGCTGCCCGCAGCCGGACACCACCCGGTGTTCGACCAGCCCGTCGCGGTGGTCACGGCCGCGCGGATCGTCCTCGACGCCTGGAGCCGATCCGCCTGACAGGTGCGGTCACAACCAGAAGCGCATCAGGTAGTTGCCGTACTGGGCCCACACACCCGGCACCCCGGACAGCTCGAACAGTCCGTAGACGGCGTCGAAGAAGACCCGGTTGATCGACGGCACGAACAGCAGCGCGATCAACGCCAGCATGCCAAGGCCCTTGTACTGCTCGAGGGCGTGGCGGGTCTTCGGCGACAGTGACGGCTCCAGTGCGGCATAGCCGTCCAGCCCCGGGATCGGGACCAGGTTCAGCACCGTCGCCATCACCTGCAGGAACGCGAGGAAGCTGAGTCCCCACCAGAACACCGGGTGGCTCTCGGTGTCGGCGAACAACCTGATCACGGTCAGCAGCAGCACCGCGGCGAGCGCATTCACCGCCGGCCCCGCCAGCGAAATCCGGCGGGCCGCCCCGGGCGGCAGCAGGTCGGTGCGCAGGTACACCGCCCCACCGGGCAGGCCGATGCCGCCGAGCGCGATGAACAGCACCGGCAAACCGATCGAGAGCAGCGGATGGCTGTACTTGAGCGGGTTCAGCGTCAGGTAGCCGCGGGCCGCGACCTCGTGGTCGCCGTACCGCCACGCCGTGTACGCATGGCCGAACTCGTGCAGGCAGACGGTGACCACCCAGCCTGCGACGACGAGCAGGAACACCCCGACACTCGCGGCCGTCGACTTCGGTGCCGCGCGCCACGCCACCACTCCGCCCGCGACCGCGACGGCCAGCACCGCCAGGAACACCGGGCTGGGCCGGACCCGCGCACGGCGGGTGTCGGGAAACGTCATGACCCCAGTATCGCCGCGGCGCCGACGGCACCGCCGTCAGCCGTGGATCGACGGCACCGCCGTCAGCTGCGGATCGACGGCACCGCCGTCAGCGGACCAATCTACGGCACCGCCGTCAGCGGACCAGCAGCCACTCCCGGGTGTCCCGATAGAAGCTGCACCGCTTGAGCGCGCGCGGGGTGGTGACGCCGTCCCGGGTCACGACCGCGCCGACCGCGCCGAGCTGCACCGCCCGGGCGGGCAGCCAGTGCTGCCGCAGCAGGCGTTTGCCCGCGCTCGCCCGCACCCCGGGCAGTTCGACGGTCGGGGTCACGCGCAGCACCGGGATCTCCCCGGAGAACACGCGTTCCGAATCGGCGTACGCCTCGCCGACGAGCGCGCCGCCGTCGGGCCCGGTGATCGTCGCCTCGCCGACGAGCGCGGTGCCCGAGTCGTCGCGGATCAACGGCAACGCGGCCGCCGCGCCGTCCAACGCCAGGCGCGCCGCCCGCTCGCCGGTGGGCAGCCCGTACAACCGGGTGCCGGGGGTTCGCTCGGCGGCGACGTACGCAACCTCGACCTGCAGTCGCTCGCTGCGCATCAGCCGGGTCAGCGTCGCGGCGAGGGCGCCGTCGTTCCCGACGACGACGAGCCGGGCATCCGGGTCGTCGTCGAGAACCGGTAGCAGAGCGTCGAAGTCGGGCTTGGCGGGGACGGCCGGTGCGGCCGTGAATGGCAGCGACGCCAGGGGCGCGGGCACCGCCGGATCACCACAGGCGAGTACGTGAAGGGTCAAGGTCAGCTCCGGTCGGTCCGCGGCGTCGGTCGCCCCCGACGATACGAACGCCGCCGCGACGGTCTCCATCCGGTGGTCCGATGGTTGCCGAATTGCCGGTGTGTTCGAGACCTGGCGGTTCTATCCTGATAGGTGCGGCCGGACCCCTTGCCACAGCGGCAGACCGGCTGCAACAGCCGACAATCGGAGCATCCGATGCTGACCACCGACGCGACCCGCCGCTCTCCCACCCGTGTCACCCGGTTCTGCCGATCCGGGCTCACCTCGGTGGTGAGCGAGATGCGAAGAGGCGGCACCGCCGAATCCTCGGCGGACCTGCGTGCCGCCGAGGATCTGCTCGAACTGGGCATCGGGCAGATGTCCACGCCCACCACCGCTCTCAGTCACCCGTTCCAGGTTCAGCCGGCGATCGGCTCCCACGTCGTGCATGCCGACGTCGAGCGGTCCACCGTCGAACCGGACGTGGTGCACGTCACCGCGGACCTGCCCGCCGACTCGCCGCCGGGGCCGGTGCGGGTGGTGTGGTTCAACATGCTCTCCCTGGTCGGCGGGACCGCAACCGTGGAACCGCGGCCGGGTCCGGAGGGGACGTACCGGGTGGACGGTGCCGTCCGCTCGGGTCCCGGGGTGGTGATCGCAGGCATCGTGCCCGGCGACAACGACGGACGACCCGGGTTCGCGTTGGTCGCCGAGTGACCGTGTCCGCGCCGGGCGGTCGAACGTTCGGTGCCCCCAGATCGTGAGAATCAGTGTGTGACCCAACCGGACGACCCATCCGAGGTGAGATCCGATGACAGCCGTCAGCGTCACCATGGTCAACACGACGAACGAGGAACTGGTCCTCGACCCGGAGGAATCGGCTCAGGCCGACGACGTGCCAGGCGCCCCATCGCGGATCGCCGCGCACGGGACGGGCAGGTTCCGGATGAACGCCTGTATCAGCTATCTGCTCGGCGGTGACCCGGACCGCCCGATCTATGTGCAGCCCGACGGGGCGGTGTGGGCGCCGCCGACCTGCGTCGTGCGGTCCGCCACCGACGAGGCGGGGTTGGCCGTCCAGGTCAGTCCGGCGCCGTGGCTGCACGAACACTCCGCGGCCTGAACCCGGATGTGATGCGCGCGTCCCGAACCCGCTGGGCTAAACTGTCGTCCCGGCCACTGTCCACGGACGGCTGGCCTCTGCGCTGAGATGCGCAGATGTCTGTCGACTCTAGGAGACGTCATGCCGGCAATCGTCCTCATCGGAGCCCAGTGGGGCGACGAGGGTAAGGGCAAAGCTACCGATCTACTGGGCGGCAGCCTGCAGTGGGTCGTGCGGTACCAGGGTGGCAACAACGCCGGCCACACCGTGGTCCTGCCGAACGGCGACAAGTTCGCGCTGCACCTGATTCCGTCCGGCATCCTCACCCCGGGCGTGACGAACGTGATCGGCAACGGTGTCGTCGTGGACCCGGGAGTGCTGCTCGAGGAACTCGCAGGTCTGGAGGAGCGGGGCGTCGACACCTCGAAGCTGCTGCTCTCGGCCGACGCGCACCTGATCATGCCGTACCACGTGGCCATCGACAAGGTCACCGAGCGCTACCTCGGCGCCAGGAAGATCGGCACCACCGGCCGCGGAATCGGCCCCTGCTACCAGGACAAGATCGCCCGCGTCGGTGTCCGTGCCGCCGACGTGCTCGACGAGAAGATCCTCACCCAGAAGGTCGAGGCCGCACTGGAATTCAAGAACCAGGTGCTGGCGAAGATCTACAACCGGAAGGCCCTCGACCCACAGCAGGTCGTCGAGGAGGTGCTGACGCAGGCGGAGGGCTTCAAGCACCGGATCACCGACACCCGGCTCGAGCTGAACCGTGCCCTCGAGCGTGGCGAGACGGTGTTGCTGGAGGGATCGCAGGGCACCCTGCTCGACGTCGACCACGGCACCTACCCGTACGTGACCTCCTCGAACCCGACCTCGGGTGGCGCCGCCGTCGGCTCCGGCATCGGCCCGACGCGGATCACCACGGTGCTCGGCATCCTCAAGGCGTACACCACCCGCGTCGGCTCCGGTCCGTTCCCGACCGAGCTGTTCGACAACCACGGCGAGTACCTGGCCAAGCAGGGCGGCGAGGTCGGCGTGACCACCGGCCGCGCCCGCCGCACCGGCTGGTTCGACGCGGTGATCGCCCGCTACGCGACCCGCGTCAACGGCATCACCGACTACTTCCTCACCAAGCTCGACGTGCTCTCCACCCTGGACACGGTGCCGATCTGCGTCGCCTACGACGTGGACGGGGTCCGCTACGACGAGATGCCGATGTCGCAGACCGAGATCCACCACGCCAAGCCGATCTACGAGGAGATGCCGGGCTGGTGGGAGGACATCTCGCACTGCCGCACCTTCGAGGAGCTGCCGGTCAACGCGCAGAACTACGTGCTGCGGCTCGAGGAGCTCTCCGGTGCGCGCATCTCCTGCATCGGTGTCGGCCCCGGTCGTGACGAGACGATCGTCCGGCACGACGTGCTCGCCTGATCGACCGACCCGGTCGTCGCGTCGGTGTGGCCGTCAGGGGTACGGCAACACCGACGCGGCGCGCGCGTTCAACGACACGGTCATCAGGGTGAGCTCCTGACGCTGGTCCTCGATCATCGCCACCGCCCGGGTACGTACGGCGGGGAGGTCCGTGGTCCGCGCAGTCTCCGCCGCCATCTCGATTCCGCCCTGATGGTGGCGGATCATCAGTTGTAGGAACAGCACGTCGCGCTCGACTCCGGCGGAGCCGGCGAGGCGGGTCAGCTCCTCGCCGGTGGCCATGCCGCCCGTTCCCTCGTGCCGGTGGCCGTCGGACTCCGGAGACTGCGGTGTTCCGGCCAGCTCCAGCCAGCCTGTCAGGGTTCCGATCTCGCGCCACTGCGCAGACCGGATCTGTTCGGCGAGTGCTCGTACGTCGGGTGCGGCCTCCGGGCCGAGCATCTGCACCATCGTGATCGCCTGCTGGTGGTGCGCCGACATCTGTTGGGCGAACGCGGCGTCCTCCTCGCCGAGCACGGGCAGCGGTGTCGGCTCCGGTTCGTCGCCACCGACGGCGACGCCGACGGCGAATCCCACTGCGGAGCACAGTACTGCTGCGACGATCGCCCGGGCACTCATCGCGGGTAGACCGCGCGATCCAGTTCCAACGCCATGAACCCGTTGTCCATGCAGGCGACGTAGAGCAGGTTGCCGTGGAACTCGGGCGGGGACAGACACCAGTCGGCCGACAGGTCGGCACCCACCAACCGGCTCTGGTCGTTGACGATCCCGTCGGTACCCGTCTGGCCCTGGATGACGGCCCGGGCCGTCGCCAGGGTGCCGATCATCGGCGGACCGAGGATGGCGCCGAGCGTCGCGTGCAGCGAGTTCGGCAGCTCACGATGCCGCCCCGTCTGGGCGGGTGGGTTGAAGTACGCGATCTCCCGGAAACGGTCCGGGTCGCGCACGTCGAACACTCGGATGCCCGACTGGATCCAGCTGCACGCCAACGTGGTCGGATCGTCGACCCGGTCCACCGAACAGTAGTGGGCGTCGTATCCGAACAGGCCGTTGCCCGCGGCGCTCGCCGCCCAACGATCCTGATGCTCAGGAAGATTGATCGCGAGTTTGGCACTGGTGCGCCACCTCGGGGTGGCCGGGTCCGCGATGTCGAACAGCTTGACCCCGCCGGATCCTCCCTCGTCGACGGCGAACAGGTGCGGCCGGCCGTCGTAGGTGACGTGGATGCTGTGCTGACTGATCTGCCCGTCGGTCCAGAACTTCTGCCCGAGATGGGGGAGCGGATGGCCGATCACGGTCCGGGGTGCGCGGTTCTGCACCGCGGAGACGTCGATCACGGACAGGCCCGCCAGGTTCGACAGGAACATCGTGTTGCCGTCCGGTGTGAACCCCATCCCGTGCGCGGCGACCCCGGTGAGCCCGCCCCATACGACCATGGGCTGTGCGGGGTCGGTCAGATCGACGGCGCTGACCCACCCCGGTGCGATGCCGGACGCCCAGTAGGTGTTGCCGTCCGGCGAGAACGCCCCCTCATGGGTGGTGATCGCGATCGGCATGTTCGGCAGCGACCCGGTCGTGGTGTTCAGCAGCCTCGGGTGGGCGCAGTCCTGGGAGATGTCGTACACGGAGATGAATCCCCCGCCTTCGATCAACCCGACACCGGTGCCCACCAGCAGCCCGCGTCCTTCGTGCACTTTGAGCGATTCCCACGTGCCGCCGAGCATCGCGGGTTCCGTGAGCACGGCCGTGCGGCGTGGAGCGGTCGGATCGCTCACGTCGACGACGTGCACGCCCGCGTCGGGGCCGAGCAGATTGGTCGGGAACGTCGACGCGATGTACGAGCAGTGCCGGTAGCTGGGGCTGACCGGCCCGGCGCCAACGCCCTGGTACTGCCCGACGAGGTCGATGTTGCAGCCGTAGCCTTCGCGGCTGCGGCCGGATACCCGGTCGGCGAGCGGAACCTCGCCCTGGATGCCGGTCTCGACAGGGTCCCCGGGGCGGCAGGTCGCGGGGTCGACCGCTGTCGGCCACACACCGGTGAAGTCGTCGAATCCTTCCGGCGGTGCCGCGTGTACCGGCGTCGCCCCCAGGACGGCGATCGCCAACGCCATCGCGGACACGATACGGGTCGCCCGGAACATGGTGTGCCTCCTGGTTCGGATCATCGGGCTGCCTCGGCGACCGATGCGGGCGTGGCGAGGTCGCGGAGGGCGGCTGTCACCACGTCCGGCCGTTCGAGCGGTGCGCAGTGCCCGCTGTCGACCTCGTGCAGTTCGAGTAGGGCGGGCAGCCGTTCGGCGATGTACCGGGACCGGGGGAGTGGGGCGATCCGGTCGTGCCGCCCGGCGATCACGACCGTCGGCACCGTGACTGCCGCTGGGTCGAGGCTGTCGACCAGGTCGACCAGCATCGTCCCGTAGCCGCGTCGGCCACGGGCGGGAGTAGCTCCGATGACGCGGTCGAGCCGGCGCCCGACGGTGGCGTCCGCACCCGCGGCGACGGAGACACGGGCCACCAGCTGTCGGCGGAGCGGAATCCGTTCGGGCAGGGGAAGGCCGGCAAGGGGTGCGGCCACGTGTGCGACCCGGCGGCGGGTGCCGCTCAACACATGCGGGCCTCGAAGGAACCGCACGTGGTCGAGGATCTCGCCGGGCGTGGTGTTGACCAGGGCGACTGCGTGGGTCTTCGCGGAGACGTCCTCCGGATAGCGCGCCGCCCAGTGCATGACGGCGATGCCGCCCATGGAATGCCCTGCGACGATGGCGGTCTCGCCGTCGGGAACGGTGGCTGCGAGCACCGCGTGCAGGTCGGCGGCCAGATGGTCCAGGCTGTAGTGTCCGTGCTTCGGCGCCTCGCTGCGTCCGTGGCCGCGGTGGTCGTAGGCGACCACCCGGAAGTCGTCGGCCAGGTCGCGAATCTGGTTGTGCCAGAACTCGGTCGAGCACAGGACGCCGTGGGCCAGGACGACGGTCGGTCCGGTGTCGTTGCCGTGGATCTCGGTGTGCAGGCGGGTTCCGTCGGCGCTACGGATCGACAGCACCTCGTACGGAGTCGCGCCGGTGTGGGGAAGGTCGGCCGAGCGTGCCGCTGTCACGGCTTTGCGCGCCTGCGGCACCAGGCGCAGTGTTCGTGGCAGCCGCGGGAGCACGGTGCGGGAGACGGCGGCGACGGCCGTGAACGCCAGGTGGTGTCCGCGGGTCCACCGAAGCCCGAACAGCTCCCGGAGTTCGGGTGTCAGCAGCCCGGCGGTGACCAGGGTGAGGACCGCCCCCGCGATCGGACGGACGGTGTGGTTCCACAGGACCGGCAGCCGCAGCACCGGAATCGGGGGTGGTGACGGCGAGCCGGCCACGGCGAGCACCTGATCGGTGACGTCGGAGCGTTCGAGGCGGGACGCGGTCATCTCGCCGAACCAGGCCAGGAAGCTCGGCCAGTCGGCGGGCATGTCCCGTTCGCGGATCCCGTACATCCGGCCGACCCGACGCATCTCGAGGTAGAACTGCTCGGCCTCGCCCGGTCGCCAGCCACGGCCCAGCACCCGCTGCTGGACGTGAACGCCGTGGACCAGGCTGGCATGCACCCAGTGGAACGCCTCGGCGTCGAGCGAACTCCATCGTCTGCCGTCGGGACCGCGGCCTTTGATGTCGCGGTGCCGTTCCCTGAGCGCCCGCGCCGCGGCCAGCGCATCCTCGCGGCCGTAGACGACCCCCATGATCATGTCGAGGGTGCGCTGCGCACGTCCGTAGGGGTCGGTCGCGAACACCGAGAACTCGCGGACACCGGTCGCGACGGTCGGGTGGGCGACGTCGACGAGCAGTCGGTGGGTCGCACCGAGGACGAAGGTCAGGTCGCCGAACACCGACCAGGCGACCGAATCGGGGCCGAGTGGTGCTGTGTCGCTCGGGATCTCACGGTCAGTGGCGGCCGATCCTGCTGTCATGCGACTATTGATAGCATAATAGTCGCATGGTCGATACTGGTCGCGTGACTCGTCCCGGTGCCTCGCTTCCCCGTCTGTTCGAGCGTGCGATCGGGCATGCGGGATCGCCGGAACCGTCGGAGTTGGAGGACGTCGCCGTGTACGACGCCGCGCTCGGAGTACTCGCCGAGCAGGGCACGCGGGCGGCCACGATGGACGATGTCGCCGCGCGGTCCGGAATCAGCCGCGCCACCCTGTTCCGCCGATTCGGTGGCAAGGATTCGCTGTTCGAGGCGGCCGTGGCCCACGCGTTGCGGGCCTTCCTCGACCGGATCACCGACACGTTCACGTCAGTCACCGACCCGACGGAGCGGATCGCGGAGGCATTCCTGGCCTGTCTGCGGTTGCGGCGGCGCTTCGTGGTGCGTGGGGTCGACCGTGGCGGGGAGTTGCTGGCGATGCTGTCGACCGGAACCCCGTCCGCGCTCGAGATCGGACATCGATTCATCGCGGCCCGCATCGTCGCGGCCCAGCAGGAAGGCCGGCTGCCCGGCGGCGACGCCAACCTGCGTGCCGAGGCGGTCATCCGGGTGACGTTGGGCTATCTGCTGGTACCGAGCACCCACCTGGACCTCGACGACGACGCGGCCGCCCGGGATCTGGCGCGGCGGGTCATTGCGCCACTCGTCACGGGCGCGATGACCTGACCGCTACCGGTTCGACCGCGGATCAGAACAGGGTGGGGTCGTCGAAGCCGGGGGTGTGCTCGGCGGCGAGCAGGGCGCGTTTGGTGATCGTGCCGCCGGCCGCGGAGAACCCGCCCACCGCCCCGTGCGCGGCGAGCACCCGGTGGCACGGCACCAGGATCGGAATCGGGTTGCGTCCCAACGCCTGCCCGACGGCCTGCGCGGCGCCGGGGCTGCCGATCGCGGCCGCGACCTCCCCGTAGGTCATGGTGCGGCCGGGGCCGATGGTGCGGGTGACGGCGTAGACCCGGCGGTCGAAGTCGGGGACGGCGGCCAGGTCGACGTCGACGTCTGCGAGCGGGTCCGGCTCGCCGGCGAGGAGCGCGGTGATGCCGGTGACGGCCCGGCGGGCGGGAGCGTCGGGTTCGTCCGGAGTCGCGTCGGGGAAGCAGTCGCAGAGGCGGGCGACGGTGGCCGTGTCGGAACCCTCCGGCAGCTGTACCCCGACCACACCGGTCTCGCGCCACACCACGGCGCAGCGGCCCAGGGCGGTGTCGAAGAGCGCATAGCGGGTCACCGGTCCAGTATGCGGCTCGGGTCCGACAGGTCCAGTTGTCGACAACTGGACTGGTTCAGTGTCGGGCAGCGACACGGGAGGCGGGTGCCTCCCGGTGCGAGCGGGCGGCGTCGAGGTCGCGGACGGCGCGGTCCGCGTCTCGGTCCTCCGGAATCCGTCCCACCAGCGGAGCGGCCGGTGCGAACTGGTCGATCCGGAAGACGTTGCGGCCGCGGCGGCGCGCGATCTGGCACCCGCAGGCGAGGAGGGTCAGGACTGCGACGAAGGTGAGTGCGGGCAACATGCGTCCACTCTGCGCCGCAACTGGTCTTGAAAGACAGGTCCAGTTTGCGAATACTGGCTCTCATGACGCGACACGGAGGTTTCCCATGCGGGTGATCGGCGCGAGCTCCCTGGCCCGCGACCTCGGCCGGTGGCAGTCCGACGAGACGGTGGGCCGGACCGGGCGCCGCCCCGCCTACCGCGCCCTCGCCGACGCGATCCGGCTGCTGGTCGCCGATGGCCGGATCCCGCTGGGGGTCGCGCTGCCCAGCGAGCGGGACCTGTCCGCCGCCCTCGCCCTCAGCCGCACCACGATCACCTCCGCATACGCGGTGCTGCGCGAGGACGGCTACCTGGCGAGCAGGCAGGGCTCGCGCAGCACCGTTGCGATGCCGGACGGCGCGGCCTCGCCGCGCACCGGCCGGGTCGCACCGCCGCGGGGCGGCCCGGCGCCGGGCCGGGTCCTCGACCTGACCTGCGCCGCGATGTCCGCGCCCGCAGACGCGATCCGCGACGCCTACGCCGCGGCCCTCGACCGGCTCCCCGGACAGCTCGGCACCCACGGCCTCGAACCACACGGGCTGCCCTCGTTGCGGGAGGCGGTCGCGCAGCGCTACCGGGACCGCGGCGTCCCCACCGATCCCGAGCAGATCATGATCACCACGGGTGCCCAGCAGGCGTTGGTGCTGCTCCTGGGGCTGCTCACCGGGCCGGGGGAGCGGGTACTGATCGACCATCCGACCTACACCAACGCCATCGAAGCGATCGTCCGGCGCGGGGCGCGACCGGTTCCGGTGCCTCTGCTGCTCGAGGCTCGGGGCTGGGACCTCGACGGTCTGCGCACCGCGGCCCGTCAGACCGCGGCGAAACTCGCGTATCTCGTCCCGGACTTCCACAATCCCACCGGGTTCTGCCTGGACGACGCGGGCCGCGCCGAGCTGGTGCGGATCGCGGGTGACACCCGGATGACGCTCGTGATCGACGAGACGATGACCGATCTCGGCCTGGACGCCCCGACGCCGACGCCGGTGGCGCGGTTCGCGATCGGGGCTCGCGCCGACGTCGTCACCATCGGATCGATGTCCAAGGCGTTCTGGCCCGGGCTGCGGATCGGCTGGATCCGGGCGGACGCGTCGACGATCAACGGGCTGCTCGCCGTCCGTGCCGCCCTCGACCTGGGGACCGCGGTGCTCGAGCAGCTCGCCGCCGCGGAACTGCTCTCCGAGCCGGACCGGGTGCTGCCGGCGCGACGACACCGGCTGTACGGGCAGCGGGCGGCGCTGCTCGACGCGCTGGCCGCCGAGCTGCCCGACTGGCGCTGCGATCCCGGCCCGGGCGGGATGGCGCTGTGGGTGCAGATGCCGCAACCGCTGTCCACGGCGGTCGCCGCGACCGCGCCCGCGCACGGCGTGCAGCTGGCCGCGGGGCCGCGGTTCGGTGTGGAGGGCGCCTTCGAGCGGTACCTCCGGTTGCCGTACGCCCTGGACGAAGGCGAACTGCGGGTCGCGGTTCGAGGTGTCGCCGCGGCCTACCACGCGCTCAGCGGCGGGGCCCGAGTCGCCGCCGCGGTCCCCGTCGTCGTGTGACGGGGCGCGCGGGCTCACGGGTCGCCATCGAATGCGTGACGACCCGTGAGCTCCCCGCCGGTGTTGTCGGTCAGACGCGACCGAAGTACGCGTCCTTGAGGACCGCGATGTCGTCGATGTCCGATGCCGGTGCGTCCATGACGACCTTGCCGATGTCGAGGACGGTGACGTGATCGGCGACGCTCATCGCCGCCTCGACCGCCTGCTCGACGAGGAGGACGGCCAGGCCGGTCTCCTTGAGCAGCTGGACGCGTTCCATGACCTCGTTGACGATGACCGGGGCCAGACCTCCGGACGGTTCGTCGAGAAGCAGCAGCGTCGGGTTGGCCATCAGGGCCGCGCCGATCGCCAGCATCTGCTGCTGGCCGCCGGACATGGAGCCCGCCAACAGGTTCCGCTTCTCTCCGAGGATCGGGAACATCTCGTAGATACGGTCCACGTCGGCCCGGAGGGCGCTGCGACGCTTCTTGCGGGTGTAGCCGCCGAGCAGCAGGTTCTGCTCGATGGTCTGCTTGTGGAAGACCCGCTTGCCCTCCTGCACGTAGGCCATGCCGCGACGCACCCGCTGGTGGGCGGACACTCCGGAGATGTCCTGGCCGTCCATCTCGATGCTGCCGGAGTGGATCTTGTTCAGGCCGGAGATGGCGCGCAGGGTGCTCGTCTTGCCTGCACCGTTGCGTCCGAGCAGTGCGGTGACCTGGCCCGGGAAGACGTCGAACGAGACGTCCCACACCACCCGCAGGTCCCCGTAGCCGGACTGCAGATTCCGTACGCTCAGAACCGGTTCCATCACTTCACCTTCTCCAGCTCCACCGCGGCTCCGCCGTCGGGGTCGATGCCGAGGTACTCGCTGAGCACTCGCGGGTGATGCTCGATCTCCTCGGGCGGACCGGACGCGATGACCTGACCCTGCGCCAGCACGACGATGGTGTCGGCGAGCGAGAGCACCAGGCGGAAGTTGTGTTCCACCAACAGGACGGTGGCGCCGGCGTCGCGCAGCGCCCGGATGAGGACAGCGAGCCGGACGAGCTCGTCCTCGTCCATGCCGGAGGCGATCTCGTCGAGCAGCAGCACCCGGGGCTCCGCGATCACGGCACGCGCGACCTCGAGCATGCGCCGCATACCGAGGGGCAGTGAAGTCGCGACCTCGCCCTTCAGGTGCGACATCCCGACGAGTTCGAGGACCCGCTCGGCCTCGTCGACGTCCGCCTTCGAAACCTTCCGGAAGCTCGGCAGTCTCAGCACGGCCGAGAGCATCGAGGCGCGGTCGGTCATGTACCGGCCCGACGCGACCGCCTCGAGGACAGTGACGTTCTCGGGGATGTTCGGGGTCTGGAACGTGCGCGCCACGCCCTCACGGGCGACCTTGTGCGGAGCGAACGTCTGGACCTCGGTGTTTCCGATGACGATGCGACCCGCGTCCGCGGTGTAGAAGCCGCAGATCATGTTCAGCATCGTCGTCTTGCCGGAACCGTTGGGGCCGATCAGCGCGGTGACCTGGCCTGCTTCGGCGCGAAGCGTCGCCGACTCGAGGGCCTGGTTGCCGCCGAACGCCTTCGAGATGCCGTCGACCTCGAGCGTGGATCCGGCGATCGGCGCCACGACGGGCACCTCGTTCGGATCCCGCGGTGCCCCCCGCTCCGCCACCCCGATGCCGGCCTTGCGGTCGAGCCTGGCCGCCAGATTCCGGAACACCTTGGTGAGGCCGCCCGAGAGCAGCACGCCACCGAGGATGAGGAAGCCGCCGTAGAAGATCAGCGAGTATTCCTGGAACGCGGTCGACTGGTTGGGGCCGAACTGCATGACGGCCGCGCCGATCACCGCGCCGTAGACACTCGCCGACCCACCGAGGATCGACGCCGCCAGCACCGCGGTCGCGAACGTGAACCCGAACGCCTCGGGGGAGATGAACAGGTCGGTGTTCGCGAACAACGCACCCGCGAGTCCGGCGGGCAGGGCGCCGATCGCATATCCGAGCAGCTTCATCCGGTACACCGACACGCCCTGCGACTGGGCGAGGACCGGCGACTGCTTGAGCGTGCGGAACGCGATGCCGTGGCGGGAGACCACGAGATTCCGCATCACCACGAACCACAGGATCGTGACCGCGACGACGACGTAGTAGAAGTCCTTGTCGACGTCCTGCCCGAACAGCGTCGGAGGCTCCATGCCGGACAGGCCGTTACGGCCGCCGGTCTTGCCGCCGAAGATCGCGAGGATGTCGGGCACCAGCAGGATCAGGAAGAACGACGTCATCGCGAGCGACCAACTGCCCAGTCGCAGACCGGGAACGCCGGTCACGATGCCCACCACCAGTGCAACCGCACCCGCGGCCACCAGTTGCAGCAGGATCTCGGTGTGCCCGGCCTGCGACATCAGACCGGCCGTGTACGCACCGGCCGCGTACATCGCGGCCTGACCGAGCGCGAGTTCACCCGCGTACCCGAGGCTCAGGTTGAGGCCACTGACCACCAGGGCCAGGATGCACGCGAGCTGGAGCTGACGCGTGTTGGTCGCGTCCAAACCGAGGATCGGCGCGAGGAACACCACGGCGCCGAAGACGAGCGCGAAGATCCAACTGGGGATTGCGCGGAGAGTCCGCCAGATCTGCATGGCTACACCACCCGTTCTTTCACCGTGCCGAACAAGCCGGCCGGTTTCACCATCAGGATGACGATCAGCACCAGGAACACCGCGATGTTGCTGTACTGGCTACCCGCCCACAGCGCCGTGAACGACTCGACCAGGCCCACGGTCAGGCCGCCGATCAGCGCACCCGGCAGTGACCCGAACCCGCCGATCGCGAGTGCCACGAACCCCTTCAGCGCCAGCGCGGCACCCAGCGTCGCAACCGCAAAGGTCTTGGGGCCCACGAACAGTCCCAGCACACCGGCGAGCGCGCCGGAGAAAGCGAACGCGCCCATCGCGATGCGGCGCACGTTCACACCGCGAAGCATCGCGGCCTCGCGGTCCTCCGAGACGCCCATCAGAGCCAGTCCCGTCATGGTCCGCTTGCTCAGCTGACCCAGCACGATCACCAGCACGATCGACAGCACCAGCAGGGCGATCTCGACCGGGTAGGTGCGCCCACCGAGGAGAGTGATGGGGTCGTTGGAGCCGAAGAACGGAACCGTCAACGGTTCACTGCCCCAGATCAACTGCGTCGCACCGTTGAGCAGCGTCGCCACACCCAGTGTCGTGACGAGTTGGTTCTGATGGTCCGCGACCGGTCTGATCGCCACCACTTCCTCGATCGCCGCGAGGATCATGACGGTCACGGTGGCCATGACGGCGACCACCAGGACGGGCAGTTTCAGCGTCACCAGACCCGTGTATGCGACGAACGTGCCGACCATCATCAACTGCGCCTGAGCGAAGTTGAACGTGTTCGACGAGACGAACACGATGTTGTACCCGATCGCGACGAGCACGTAGACAGCGCCGAGGGCGAGCCCCGACCACAGAATCGTCACCGCGAGTACCTCTTCCGCGTCGAACGGGGAACGACGATCCTCGAACTCATGCCTGCGGGTTTCCGAACTGACCGTTGACCACCTTGGTGGGCGCGATGAACTTCATCTCGTCCTGCGCCGGGTTCGGGCCGTGGTTGTCGGCGGTGAAGTTGTAGCGCGACAGGAAGGCGGTCTTGGCGCTCTCCTGGACCTCTTCGGTCTCGAGTGCCTCGGCGAGCTTCTCGGCGTCGGTCGTGGTGCCCGCCTTCTCGGCTGCGGCGGCGACGAGCGGGAACGCGTCGTAGTTGTCGGCGATGATCAGGGTCGACGAGATCGTGCCGAGCGAGGCCATCGTGTCGACCATCTGGTTCACGGCCGCGTTGTCCGGGTCGTAGACGGTGCTCGTGAAGACCTGCGAGACAAGGTTCTTCACCTCCGGCGTGCCGAGGACGCCGTTGGGCGGCTCGTTGGCGACGAGGCTGGTGCTTGAGACCGAGGTGTTGCCGATCAGCGGGACGTCCCAGCCCAGTCGCTGCATGCTCTGCAGGACGTAGCCCAGCGGTGCGCCGTACGCGTCGAGCGCGATGGCCTTGGCGCCGGCGTTCTTGAGCGACTGCAGCTGCGCGGTCATGTCCAGCGCGGTGGCTTCGTACTCCTCGTTACCGGCCTGCTTCAGGCCCGCCTTCTCCAGCGCCGAAGTCATCTCCTCGCCGAACAGCTCGCCGTACGCGGTGCTGCCGTGGATGACGCCGATGTTGTCGTAGCCCTTCTCCTTCGCGTGGCCAACGATGCCGCGAGCGTTGTCGGTGGCACCGGGAGCGAGGTCGAAGTTGAGCGGGAACTTCGACGGGTCCGTCGAATCCGGCGTGGGTGCGACGTTGAACGAGAGGATGTCGTTCTGCTTGAGGATCGGCAGCACGGCGGCGCCCACGGAGGACGGACCGGAGTTGAGGACCAGGTCGGGCTTCTGCTTGTTGATGGCCTCGCGCACCTTGGTGACCGCGATGGTGGCGTCACCGGCATCGTCGACGACGGTCAGCTCGATCTGGCGACCGCCGATGCCGCCGACCTGGTTCTGCACCTCGACACCGGCCTTGGTCGCCAGGATCGACGTCTGCGCGTTGGCCGCGAGCACGCCCTGCGCGCTGATGCCGCCGGTGACGAGGACGCGGTACGGCTGATCGGCACCGCCGGACTCGGCGGAGTCGGCACTGCCGCACCCCGCGAGAGTCAGAACGGACGCTGCAGCAACCGCTGCGACGACAACTGGACGCCGATTTCCCATGACTGCCCTCCTAGGACACCCGAAAAACGCCGAACCAAGCATTTGCTTGGTTCGGTTGGATATGTTGTGGCCAGGACGGAAGCGATCCTCTGACCGGTTCCGCCTCCCGGCTGTGAAACAAGCTGATTTATCGAACGCTCGCTCAGGCGGCAGCGTATTTGCGAGACGCGAGGGGCGTCAACAGGACTCGCCGGTTCACTCGAGGCGACCGGGGACCGGGTAGCTGCGCAGGGACATGCCGATCTGCCCGGACAGGATCAGTTCGTCGATCGTCTCCTGCAGCCTGCGGCACGTGGGGACACAGGCGCGCCCGTTCGTGGTTCGTGACTCGGCGAATTCGGGACACGCGCTGTCAGCGTCCTCGAGCCACTGGATGCTGGTGTGTGCCTCGCTGTACTTCTCGACGAGGACGCGGTTGCTGCAGCTGTTGCAGCGGACGCTTTCCATGATCGGACCTCCCTGGTTCGATTCGTGACGGTAGTCACAGTTCGGCGATTCGCGCGCCTTCGATTCCGTGGAGTGGGACAAGTTCTCCCGGTGAGCGGGTCGAAGTCGCCGAGCCGCCGGCGGCACCGACCTGGGCTGTTAGTCTTCGGTCATGTCCGAGACCGATTCCGCCGCACCGGCTGCCGACGACGGCTACCCGTCGCTGCCCGCCACCAGTTGGGCGGTTCTCGGCATGCTGACGTACGGCGAGGGGCTCACCGGATACGACCTCAAGAAGTGGGCGGACTGGAGCATCGGCTACTTCTACTGGAGTCCGTCGATCAGTCAGATCTACGCCGAGCTGAAGAAGCTCGAGAAGCTCGGTCTGGTCGAGTCGGAGATGGTCTCGGAGCCGGGCGAGCGCGGCCGGCGGATCTACCGCATCACGGCACGGGGGACGCGTGCGGTGCGGAACTGGTCACGCGATTCGCCGGTGGAGCAGCCCGTGCTCAAACACGGTCTGATGCTGCGGTTGTGGATGGGGCACCTGAACGAGCCCGAGCAGCTCAAGGCTCTGGTCCGGTCGCACATCGAGAACATGGAGTCGATGCGCGAGCAGGCGAAACTGCACGGCGACCACGCGACGCGTGAACCGTCCTGGGCGTTCTCGAAGATGAGCCTGATCTGGGCGGAGCGCTACTTCCAGGCGGAGATGGACCTGGCCCGGCAGATCCTCGACGACATCGACGATGCCGCCGAGACGTACTCCCGGGTGCGGGAGCGTGACGAACTGGGCAACCCGATCCCGGAGGTGGCCGGGTCCTGGCGTGATGTCGAGGATTTCGTCCAGGGCCTCGAGCGGCGCGAGCGGAACTGACCGCCCAGCACCACTCGAGGCGGGCAATCACCGACCGTCGGCGCCCAGCACGTCGGTCAGGTCCTCCCACAACTGTTTTCGCGCCACCTGCGTGACCGACAGTGCTGCGACCGTCATGAACCCGTGGAACAGGTCGTCGTACCGACGATGGGTGGTGGGTACACCCTCTGACGTGAGCCGCGCGGCGTAGGCGTCGCCCTCCGAGCAGAGCGGATCGCGACCGGCGGTGACGATGACGGCGGGGGGCAGTCCGGCGAGGGTCTCGGCGCGGGCGGGGGAGACCAGCGGGCTGTCGGCGCCGCCCGGCGCGTACTGCTTCCAGTACCACTGCATCGCCGCGCGGGTGTTGAAGTGGCCCTCCGCATAGGTGCGGTACGAGTCGGTGTCGAAATCGTCGTCGATGACCGGGTACAGCAGGGCCTGCGCGGCGAGCGCCGGACCGCCACGATCACGCGCGGCCAGCGCGACGGTGGCGGCGAGGTTGCCGCCGGCGCTGTCGCCCGCGACGACCAGCCGGGACGGATCCCCGTCCAGTGCCGCACAGTTCGCCTTCGTCCACATCAGTGCGGCATATACGTCCTCGAGTGCCGCCGGCGCCGGGTGCTCCGGTGCGAGGCGATAGTCGACGGACACCACGACGGCGCCCACGCCGTTCGACAGGGCGCGACACAGGCCGTCGTGGGTGTCCAAGTCGCAGAAGACGAATCCGCCGCCGTGTGCGAACACGACCACCGGACGCGGTTCGGTGGCTTCGGCTTCGGGCTGGTAGACACGGGCCGGGATCGGCCCAGCGGGTCCGTCGATGTCGATGTTCCGGACCGATGCCACCGGTTCGGGGTTCGGGACCGGCTGGAGACGGGCCCGGATCGCGGCCCGCGCCTGGGAGCCGGTCATCTGCTCGACGCGCGGGAATCCGGTGTCGAGGATCTCGAGCATCGACTGGACCTCGGGGTCGATCGGCATGGTGTTCCTCGATCGGTTGGGGTGGTCAGGCGGACCGCACGCGCTGGCGGAGCGCGGCGGTGGGCAGGCTCTGGAGCCGGTTACGGTGCGTGATCGGTGCCGCGCCGCTGCTGTGCCCGTTGAGTGTCTGCAGGATCGCGTTGGCGGCCATCCGAACCGGGGCGGTGTGACGGTGATCGAACTTGAGGTGGCTGGAGGGGCCGCAGATCGACAGGGCCGCGACCACATCCCCCGCCAGGCCGATGGGGACGGCGATGACGCTGATGCCGCCGGCGATCTGGCTGACCTCGTACGCGACACCGACCTCCCGAACCTTGCGGAGTTCGGGGGTGAACCCGGCGAGGTCGTCGGTGCGGCTCGGGGTGAAGGCGAGCAGGGCCTTGCCGATCGCGGAGCTGCGCGCCGGGTAGCGGCTGCCGACCCGGGTCGGCAACTCGGTCGCGAGTCGGCCGCCGATCTTGTCGAGGTAGAGCACGTCGTTGCCGGCCAGGACGCCGAGATGTACGACGTACCCGGTGACGCGGTGGAGTTCCTGCACGATGGGTCTGGCCGCGGCATGCAGGCGGTTCTGGTGCACCGCGAGCGAGCCGAGCTCCATCAGTCGGGTGCCGAGCTCGTAGTCGCTGCCCTCGCGGCGTAGCCACCGCATCTCGACGAAGCGTTCGAGCATTCGATGCGCCGACGACCGCGGCAGGCCGGTCCTCTCGACGACTTGGGCAAGGGTGAGCCGGCCGGGGCCGTCGAAGGTGTCCAGGACGAGTGAAACCCGTTCGAGGATCGAGGTCGGGGTGGCGTCCGCGGTGGTTGCTGCGGTCATCGATGTCTCCCTCACTTCTGTCGAACATCGCTGCTATACCCACCTGACATGGGTATTTCGATTAGAAATAATGACACAGGTTCGACGATTTGTGAAGTGGATCACCTGCGCTCGGGAAATGCCGAAAGGGGGAACCCTCCGTCCGCGGCAGGACGGGGGGTTCCCCCTGGTGGGAGAGAGTGCGGTTGTGGATGCGGTTCGCTACATCGCGGCGAGCGGTTCGCTGCCGGACCAGTCGTGGCCCCAGTAGCTGTCGGCGGTGATCTCCTCGGCCGTGTAGAAGGTCTCGTCGACCAGCTTGCCGTCGGTGCCGAACTCGATGTCCCAGCCGCCGGGTGCGCGGACGTAGAAGGACACCATCTTGTCGTTCGTGTGGCGGCCCAGCGTCGACGACACCGAGAAGCCGTCCTTCACGACACGATCGAGTGCCTGGCCGACGGCGTCGAGCGTGTCGACCTCCACCATGAGGTGGATCAGGCCGGGGGCGCCACCGTGCGGTGCCGGGATCAGCGCGAGGCTGTGATGACGCTGGTTCACGCCGAGGAAGCGCAGGCGCACCGGGCCGAACTCCGGGGGAGCCGGCAGACGGAACGCGCCGCGCGGCAGGAAGCCCAGGACCTCGGTGTAGAACTCGAACGTGCCGTTCACATCGGTCACCGGCAGCACGACGTGGCCGAGACCCTGCGCCCCCGTCACGAACTTCGCGCCGAACGGGGTGACGACCGGACTGTGATCGAGGACGGGGCCGTGGAAGACCTCGAGCGTTGCGCCACTGGGGTCTTCGAAGGTCACGACCTCCTCGACGCGGCGGGCGTCCGCCTCCTCGACCGAGAGCGGCTTGACCGCAACGCCGGCGGCCTCGACGGCAGCCTGGACGCGGACCAGTGCGGCGTGGTCACGAACCTCCCAGCCGACGGTGACGACGCGGTCGTCGTCCCCCGGCACGACCACGATGCGTGCGCTGCGCTCGTCCAGGCGCAGGTACAGGGCGTTCTCGTCCGGTCCGGTGCCCTCGGCGAAGCCGAGGACGTCGAATGCGAACGTGCGCCAGCGCTCGATGTCGTTGGTCTGGATCTTCACGTAGCCCAGGCCGCGGACGTCTGTTCCGAAGCCGCCGACATTGGGGTTGGTCATCCGTTGTCTCCGTACTTGATTCGAGTTGTGTTGGATCCGGCGGATCAGATCATCGCCCGGAGCGGACCCTGCGGGTCCACGCCCAGGCCGCTCAGGGTCGCGGCGTGGTAGACGGTGCCCGGGACGTGGATCGCGTGGTGCAGACCGGCGTGTGCGTCACGCCAGAAGCGCTGCATCGGCTTGTCCATACGCAGTGCGTTGCCACCGCAGCGCGCGTAGACCTGGTCCATCGCGGTGACGGCCTGCCAGGCCGCGTTGACCTGGGTCTCGCGACCGGCCGCGCGCTGCTCGAAGGTCGGGGTCTTCCCTGCGTCGACGAGGTCCCACATGCGATCGACGTTGGCCAGCAGTGAATCCCGGGCCGACCGCAGCTTCGCGGCGGCCTCGCCGATCGCGAACATCGTGTACGGGTCGTCCTTGACGGCGGTGCCCTGCGGGTTGATCCGCTCACGCTGGTACTCGTTGGCGTGATGCAGCAGACCCTCACAGATGCCGATCGTGGCCGAGGTGATGCCGAGCGGGAACATGGTGGACCACGGCATCAGGTACACGGTCTCGGTGCGGCCGTACTTGCGGACGGCGGTGCCGTCGATGACCTCGTCACAGTCCATGACCCGGTAATCGGGCACGAACGCGTCCTTGACGACGACGTCCTTCGAGCCGGTGCCACGCAGGCCCATCACGTCCCACGAGTCCTCGATGATCTCGTAGTCGGTGCGGGGAATGATCACGTGCAGCATGCGGGGCGGCATCTCCATGCTGCCGTCTGGGTTGCACGCCATCGCGCCGAGGAACGCCCAGTCGCAGTGATCGGTACCGGAGGAGAACGACCACTTGCCGGAGAACTTGTAGCCGCCGTCGACGGGAACACACATGCCGCCGGGCATGTACGGGGAGGCGAGCCACGTGTCCTGGTCCTCGCCCCAGACCTCCTGCTGCACCTTGGGATCGGCGAACGCGAGCTGCCACGGGTGCACACCGACGATGCCGTGCACCCAGCCGGCCGACGGGTTCAGCGACGCCATCCGCATGACGGTTTCCGCGAACTCTCGCGGATGGACCTCGAGACCGCCGTGCTCCTTGGGCTGGAGCATCCGGATCGAGCCCGCCTCCTTCATGCGCTTGGCGGTCGCGTCGGCGACCTTGCCGATGCGCTCGGCCTCGACGCCCTCGACGAAGATGTCGTCGGCGGCGGCCTCGATGCGGGCCAGAACTTCGTAGCTCATGTTGTGTTTCCTTCTGGTGGTGGGGTTCTACGGCCGACTACGAGGTCGCCGCGGAACCTTCGGACTGCTTCGCGAGGTTCTCCGTGACTTCCTTCTGCCAACTCGCGATCGCCCGGGTGGTGTCGATTTCGAACTCGAAACGCTTGGTCATGTCCTCGGTGACGTTCTCGACGTCCGTGTAGAACTGCTGGTACCAGCGGCGCAGCTGGTACACCGGGCCGTCCTCCTCGGACAGCAGCGGGTTGTCGATGGGGGCCTTGTTCTTCCAGATCTCGACATCCTGCTCGAAGCCCATCTCCACGCCCTCGGCGAACTGCGCGGCCATACCGGCCGCCTCCTCGTCCGACAGGCCCGGCAGCTTCTTGACGATCGCGCCGTACTGCAGCACGAACTCGTTGTTCGACACCGGGTAGTGGCAGTTGATGAGGACCGTCTCGATGGTCACGCCGTTCGCGTCCGATTCGAGCCAGTCGATCATGTACGAGGGGCCGAAGTACGTTGCCTCCGAGCGCAGCTCGGCGTTCGGGTCGTCGTAGTTGGTGCCGGAGATGACGTCCTCGCGACCGGTCGAGTGCATGTACTGGGTCGCGGTGTGGCCCTCGAAGACGTTCTTGAAGTAGCGCGGGAACGAGTAGTGGATGTAGAAGAAGTGCGCCATGTCCACGACGTTGTCCACGATCTCGCGGCAGTGCGAACCCTTGATGCGCAGGGTCTTCCAGCTCCAGTCCGTCCACTCGTCGCTTCCGTAGCCTGCGATCTCGGGAATCGTCACGTCGGCAGGCGGGGGGTTGCCCTGCGGGTCGTTCCACACGTACAGCTGGCCGTTGCGCTCCAGCGTCGTCCACGCACGGGTCCTCGCCAGCGGGGGCACGCGGCGGGCATACGGGATGTCCGTGCACTTGCCGTTACCGCCCCAGCGCCAGTCGTGGAACGGGCACGCGATCGAGTCGCCCTTGACCTCGCCCCGGCTCAGATCGCCACCCATGTGCCGGCAGTACGCGTCCAGGACGTTGAGCTTGCCGTTGCTGTCGGCGAACACGACGAGCTTGGTGCCGAACGCCTCGATCGGATGAGGCTTCCCGTCCTGGAAGTCCCGGAGGAGTCCGATGCAGTGCCAACCGCGGGCGAACCGCGTGGGGGCGGCCGCGGCCTCGATCTCGCGGATCTCGTTCTGGTCGGCCGAGCCGTTCGTGGAAGTGGTGTCGAGTGACATGGGGGTCCTCCGTGCCATCAGGGGGCTGTCCTGTGATCCGCCTCATAGAACTCGGCGGCGGTGTCCGGCGGAAGGGGGTTCTCCCGCTGGATGGAACCGCCCGGGCATCGTCGGCGAAGGGCAGGTCCGTGTGGCGAGCACGCCCTCGCGGGCCGGTCCGCGGCACCGGGGTCGGGCCTCCCATCACGCGGGAGGACCTCTGCCGCCGCTCCCGATGCGGTGGCAGCGTCGCGACTCGGCGAAGGGAGTGACCATGACACGAATGTCCGGCAAGGTTGTGCTCGTCACGGGCGCGGGGAAGGGGATGGGCCGCACACACTCGGTCCGTCTCGCTGAGGAAGGCGCGGACATTCTCGCGTTGGACCTGCCCGGGCGGCAGTCCGAGGCCGATCTGGCCGAGACGGCCCGCCTGGTGGAGGAACTGGGGCGGCGCGCGGTCGTCGGCACCGCCGACATCCGTGAATTCGACGCCGTCACCTCGGCGGTGCAGGCGGGGGTGCGTGAACTCGGTCCGCTCGACGTCGTCGTCGCCAACGCCGGCATCTGCGACAACCCCGGGCCCTCATGGACGATCGATGACGCGGTCTGGAACCGGTCGATCGACGTGAACGTCACCGGAACGTGGCACACCGTCAAGGCGGGTGTCGCGGAACTGAATCCGGCGGGAGGATCGGTGGTCATCGTCAGTTCCACGGCCGCGATCAAGGCGGTTCCCGGCGCGTCGCACTACTCCGCGGCCAAGCATGCGATCACCGGACTGGCGAAGACGCTCGCGAACGAGTTGGGCAAGCGGTCGATCCGCGTCAACACGATCCATCCCGGTGCCGTCGCGACGCCGATGACGATCAACCCGACGACGTTCGCCCGTCTGCGGCCGGACCTCGAGAACCCCACCGAGGCCGACGTCGCCGAGGTGCTCTCGCAGCGGATGCTGCTGCCCGTGCCGTGGGTGGAGTCGATCGACGTGAGCAATGCAGTGCTGTTCCTGGCATCGGACGAATCCCGGTACGTCACAGGCCTGCAGATGGTCATCGACGCCGGTCAGACCCAGAAGGTGGCGTGATGAGCGGACGTCTCGAAGGCAAGGTCGCGCTGATCACCGGTGCGGCAAGGGGGATGGGCCGCGCACAGGCGGTGCGGTTCGCCCAGGAGGGCGCCGACGTCATCGCCGTCGACGTGTGCGCGCCCGTCGAACACTCGACGACCCCGGGTGCGTCGCCGGAGGACCTCGCGGAGACGGTGCGTCAGGTCGAGGCGCTCGGCCGCAAGATCTGCGCGTTCGAGGCCGACGTCCGGGACCAGCAGGCGCTCGACGCCGCGGTGTCGGAGGGCGTCGAGGCGCTCGGGCGTCTGGACGTCATCTGCGCGACCGCAGGCATCAGCTCGTCGGGGCCCGCCGTGGAGATGGGGTCCGAGCGCTGGCAGACCATGCTCGACGTCAACCTCACCGGCGTGTGGCGCACCTGCAAGGCCGGCATTCCGCACATCGTCGACGGCGGCCGCGGCGGCTCGATCGTGCTGATCAGTTCCATCGCGGGTCTGCGCGGGCTGGTCAGCGTCGGGCACTACACCGCCGCCAAGCACGGTGTGGTCGGGTTGATGAAGTCGCTCGCGAACGAGCTCGCGCCGCACAGCGTGAGGGTCAACACGATCCACCCGGCGAACACGCGGACCCCGATGATCCAGAACCCGTCCACGATGCGGACTTTCTGCCCGGGCGTCGAGGAACCGACGCAGGAACAGTTCGAGGCGGGAACGCAGTCGATGCACCTGCTGCCGGTCGCAATGATCGAACCCGAGGACATCGCCAACGCGAGCCTGTTCCTCGCATCCGACGAGTCCCGCTACATCACCGGCGTCACGCTGCCGGTCGATGCCGGCCACTGCGTGAAGTAGGAGGAGCCCTGTGAGGCTCGAGGATCTGCGGGGCCGTACGGCGGTCGTGACCGGCGCAGGCAGCGGGATCGGGGAGAGCGCCGCGCGGCATGCGGCCTCGCTCGGAATGAACGTGGTGCTCGCCGACGTCGCGGCCGAACGGTTGGACGCGGTCGCCGCGGATCTGCGGGCCGGTGGCGCCGCCGTGCTCGCGGTACCGACCGACGTGCGCGACGCGGCCGCCGTCGATGCGCTCGCCGATTCCGCCTATGCCGAATTCGGCGAGGTGACGGTGCTGCTCAACAACGCGGGTCTCGAATCGCTCGGTTTCACGTGGGAGGTGCCCGCCGACGAGTGGCGCCGGGTGATCGACGTGAACCTGCTCGGTGTCTTCCACGGCATCCGGTCGTTCGTGCCGCGGATGGGTGCCGACCCGCGCCCGTCGCACATCGTCAACACGTGCTCGGTCGGCGGCATCGCGATCACTCCGCGGATGACGGCGTACGCGGCGTCGAAGCACGGCGTGCAGGCGCTCACCGAAAGCGTGTATCTCGAGTGCGCCGAGGCGTTCCCGCAGATCGCGGTGTCGGTGTTCAGCCCCGGACAGGTGGCGACCCGGATCTTCGAGGACGCGCCGGTGCACGAGCAGACCGCCGCCGACGCCGGATTCTGGCGCGACCAGATCCGGGAGGGCATGGGTCCGGACGAGGCCGCGAAACTGCTGTTCGACGGCATCGCCCGCGACGACTTCTGGATCCTGACGCACCCCGAGGCGTTCGAGCGTCTCGCGTCCAAACGCGCCCGGGTGCTGAGCGAGAAGCTGCGCCCGGATGCGCTGTTCGACGGGCGGAACTGACCACCTGGCCCCGGGAAACAGCGAAGGCCGTGTTCGGGTGAAGTGCCCGAACACGGCCTCGATCTGCGTCAGTACCAGTGGAACCAGCTGCGGTCGCGTCGAACCGCCGCCTCCGGCCGGTGCACGTTCCGCCATCCGGGCGGTGTGCGTCGATACCGCACCGTGTAGTGGCCCGCCACGTGTGCGCGCCGCGTCTCGGTGTCGGTGGAGGACGGCGAGGGTGCCAGCGGGAGGACGGCGACGGTGTCAGCGCCCCCGTCGGCGTTCGACGACGGGGGCGCTGACACTTTTGCCGGCCGAGCGCCATCACTCGTGGATCACGAAGCCCTTGTATCCGGATTCGGCGACTTCACCGATGATCTCGCGGTAGGCGGAGAAGCCTCCGAGGAACGGCATGAAAACCCTTGGGCGTCCGGGGATGTTGGCGCCGAGGTACCAGGAGTTGGCGGTGTTCAGCAGGGATGCCTCGGCGCGGGTGCGGCATTCCTCGACCCAGCCGCTGACCGCTTCGGGGGTGCCCTCGATGGCGGTGGCCCCGCGGTCGTCGAGGTGGGCGATCGCGTCGGCGACCCAGTCCACGTGGAGTTCGGAGTGCAGGACCATGTTTGCCAGCACCGACGGGCTGCCGGGTCCGGTGAGGTTGAAGAAGTTGGGGAAGCCGTCGATGCCGAGGCCGAGGTAGGTCTCGGGGCCGGCGGCCCACTTCTCCTTGAGGCTCTGTCCGCCGCGGCCGACGATGTCGAGCTTCTCGAGCGAGCCGGTCATGGCGTCGAATCCGGTGGCGAGGACGATCGCGTCGAGGTCGTAGTGGCCGGCGGTGGTGTTGATGCCGGTCTCGTCCATGCCGACGATCGGCGCGGCCTTGAGGTTGACCAGTTCGACGTTGTCGCGGTTGTAGGTCTCGTAGTAGCCGCTGTCGGTGACGATGCGCTTGGCGCCGATCGCGTGATCGTTCGGGATGAGCAGTTCGGCGATCGCGGGGTCGTCGATGACGGTGCGGACCTTCTCCTCCCAGAACTCGCGGGCGGTGTCGTTCGCTGCCCGGTCGGTGAGCTGGTCGGCGAAGGTCTTCGAGTAGAGGACGCCGCCGAGCTTCCAGCGCTCCTCGTAGGCGGCGCGGCGCTCTTCCTCGGATGCCTCGAGTGTCAGTTTGGGGTGCGCGCGGTGCGGGGAGCCGCCACCGGATTCCCAGGACAGACGGCGGCGCTCGGCGTAGGTGGCCTTCTGCTCGGCGCGGGTGGCGTCGTCGAGGGCGGCGTTGCCGGCGGGGACGCTGTAGTTCGCGGACCGCTGGAAGACGAACAGCTTCTCGGCCTGTTCGGCGATGTGGGGGATCGACTGGATGCCGGACGAGCCGGTGCCGATCACACCGACGCGCTTACCGGTGAAGTCGACGCCCTCGTGCGGCCACTGCGCGGTGTGGAAGACGTCGCCGGCGAAGGTGTCGAGGCCGGCGAAGTCGGGGGTGTTGGCGTTCGACAGCGGTCCGGCGGCGACGACGAAAAAGCGCGCGGAGACGACGTCGCCGCGGTCGGTGCGCACGGTCCAGCGCAGGGTGTCCTCGTCGAGGGTGGCGGAGGTGACGCGGGTGTCGAACTGGATGTCGCGGCGCAGGTCGAAGCGGTCGGCGACGTGGTTGATGTAGGCGAGGATCTCGGGCTGGGTGGCGTACTTCTCGCTCCAGTCCCACTCCTGCTCGAGTTCGGGGGAGAACGAGTACGAGTAGTCGACGGACTCGACGTCGCAGCGCGCGCCGGGGTAGCGGTTCCAATACCAGACGCCGCCCACGCCGGAGGCGGCCTCGAACGCGCGGACCGTCAGGCCCTGCCGACGGAACCGGTGCACGGCATACACGCCGGCGATGCCTGCGCCGACCACGACGACGTCGAACCGGGCGGTGACGTCGCGTTCCGAATCCTGTCCGTTCACTTCAATGTCCTTCCACGAGCGTGAATCGTCCGGGCCCGGAATCGGACCGGATGTCACGGTTCTCGTGACGAATTCACGCTATGGCGGGGTGAACTGCCAGGTCACCGGGCCATCCCACCCAGCGGGTCGCCACCTGGGGCGGGAACCGCCGCTGTGTGGCGAAATCGGCGTCTTGCTGGGGAGATGCGTCAGAGGCGCCGAAGGGCGGGCTCCCACCACGGGGGACTACGCCGCGGCGTGGGCGTCGGTGCGGGTCGAACCCGGAGACGGGTCCGCGGCGGTGTCACTGCGGAGGACGCCCGAGAAGTGTCCGGTGCGCCGAAGGGTGCTGAGACCACAATTCGCGCAACAGGATTGGCCGAGATCGGTTGGAAATCCGTGGTGCACTCACGGACGCCCGGGCATCCGTGAGTGCACCATGTCAACGCCAGAGGGTGTCGACGTCGGTGGCCTCGCCGGCCGGCGGGGTCGGCAGACCCGGCTGGGTGCGGGAGAACCGCGGCGCCGGGCGGTGCTGGACCACGTTGTCGAGTTCGACGAGGGAGCCGCGCGCGGCGATGTGCGCGTTGTCGGGGGCCTCGGCGAAGGTGAGCACCGGGGACGTGCAGGCGTCGGTGCCGTCGAAGATCGCCGCCCACTCGTCGCGGGTCTTCGACAGGAACGTCTCGGTGAGGACCTTCCGCAGTTCCGGCCACCCGTCCCGGTCGTTCTGGCCGGGCAACGACGCGGGATCCAGTTCGAGCAGCCGCACCAGTTCCGCGTAGAACTGCGGCTCGATCGCGCCGACCGCCATGTACTTGCCGTCGGCGGTCTCGTAGGTGTCGTAGTAGGGGGCGCCGGTGTCGAGCATGTTCACGCCGCGCTCGTCCGACCACAGTCCGGTGCCCCGGAAGCTCCAGATCATGTGCGAGAGGGCGAGGGTGCCGTCGACCATCGCGGCGTCGATGACCTGGCCCTGGCCGGAGGTCTGGCGCTCGACGAGGGCGGCGAGGATGCCGAACACCAGGAACATCGAGCCGCCACCGAAGTCGCCGACCATGTTCAGCGGCGGCACCGGGCGCTCCCCGTTGCGGCCGATCGCGTGCAGCACCCCGGTCAACGAGATGTAGTTAATGTCGTGGCCGGCGGCCTGCGACAGCGGGCCCTCCTGGCCCCAGCCGGTCATCCGGCCGTAGACCAGCCGCGGGTTGCGCTCGAGGACGACGTCCGGGCCCAGGCCCATCCGCTCGGTCACACCGGGACGGAAGCCCTCGATCAGCACGTCGGCCCGCTCGAGCAGCCCGAGGACCTTCTCGATGTCGGCGGGGTCCTTGAGGTTCGCCTCGACGACCCGGCGACCACGCTGGATCTGGCTGCGGCGGCCGCCCGCGGGCGGAATCTGTCCCGGTCGCTGGACGCACACGACGTCGGCGCCGAGGTCGGCGAGCAGGGTCGCCGCGTGCGGTCCCGGCCCGAGGCCCGCGAACTCGACGACCCGGATTCCGGCGAGCGGGCCGCTCTTGCTGGTGTGGTTCTCTGCGGTCACGATTCTCCTAGATTCGTCGGGGCGTCCTACCGTGCTTAACTCCCGCTAAGTTAACGCGTGGCGGGCGCGAGGTGTGCCCGGGGTCACCCCTGATGCGATGCTTGCTCTCACCGGGCGGGGGGCGCACAGTGAATCCATGACGTTTCCCGGTTCCCTCGTGGCCTTCGTGCCCAGCACCGACCTCGACGTCTCGGCGATGTTCTACGTCGAAACCCTGGGCCTGACCCTGCGGGAGCGGACACCGTTCGCGCTCGTCCTCGACGGTGGGGGTGGTGTGCCGCTGCGCGTGACGCTGGTGCAGTCGACGCCCGACATCGGGTACACGGTGCTCGGCTGGCAGTGCGAGGACCTCGACGCCACCGTCGACGACCTGCGCAGTCGGGGCATCGAGTTCGTCGACTACCTGGGCATGGACCAGGACGCGCACGCCGCGTGGCGGGCCCCCGACGGCACCCGCATCGCCTGGTTCCGCGACCCGCACGGCAACGTGCTGTCGCTGCACCAGGAGTCCTGACGGGCCGTGCACCGTTCCGGTGGCCCCGGCCACCGACAAGGCGGCAGTCGCCTACACCTGCCCGGCGACGAAACCCGCAAGCAGGACGGCGAATCCGCCGACCTCGCCGACGATCAGCGCCCCCATCGCCAGGTGTAGTGGTGCGCCGGCGTGCGCGAACTGGTTGTCGGTGTCGCGCCGGACGCCGTGCAGGACGTAGCTGCCGATCGCGGTCACGAAGAAGAAGACCACCACTGCGGCGGCCGTCAGGTTCACCCACGTCGCCCACGCGCTGAGTTCGACGAACACCGCGATCAGCAGGGTCGCGAACGAGTACAGCAGCGCCGCCCGGTGCGCGATGTCGACGTACGGGTGCGCGAGATGCGATGGCGACGTCGCCATCTGCCTGTACTTCCACACCCCGAGCCCGAGTGCCCACAGGAAGATCAGCCCGGCGGCCAGCAGCGTCAGGGTGGTGTCGATCCCGATTTCCATGGGCGCCATTGTGGCGTGGCCCCACCGGCCGTCGTCCGATGCGGCCGGATCGCGGTGTGGCACAGTGACGCCCGTGAGCATGGGCGGAGAGATCCTGGTCGGACTGGCGATCGTGGTCGGGCTGGTGGGCATCGTGCTGCCGATCCTTCCCGGGGCGCTGCTGGTGCTCGGCGCGATCGCGGTGTGGGCGATCGCCGTTGGCACCGCCACCGGGTGGATCGTGTTCGGTGTCGCCGCGCTGCTTCTCGTTGTCTCCGGCGTGGTCAAGTACACGTGGCCCGGGCGCCGGATGCGCGACGCCGGGGTGCCGAACCGGTCGCTGGTGATCGGTGCGCTCGTCGGCATCGTCGGGTTCTTCGTCGTCCCGGTGATCGGTCTGCTGCTCGGGTTCCTGCTCGGCACCTACCTGTCCGAGGCGCAGCGGCACCGCACGCACGCCGACGCCTGGCGTTCGACCGTGCACGCGACCAAGGCCGTGGGACTGTCGATCCTCGTCGAACTGCTTGGCGCGCTGCTGGCGGCCGGGGTGTGGCTCGGCGCGGTGATCCTGGTGTGAGATGTCGCCGAATGCGGTGGGATGCATCGGCGTTCCGAAGTTCGGCCATCGTGGGCGGGGCGATGTGTCGCCGACATCCGTCGGCACGAGACCGCGGCGTCCGCGATACTGGTACCGCAGGTGCCAACCGTCAACCGAGCCCTCAGGAGGCACTCGATGGCCCGCAGGATCGCGACGACGACGCGTGTGGAGCGTGACGAGATGCTCGGCTTTCTGCGGGGCCGCAGCAACGCGGTGCTGCTGACAACGCGTGCCGACGGCTCACCGCAGCTGAGCCCCGTCACCTACGGCGTCGATGCCGCGGGCCGGGTGCTCGTCTCGACCTATCCCGATCGTGCGAAGGCGGTGAACCTGCGGCGCCGGCCGGCGGCGTCCCTGATCTCGCTCGGAGCCGATTTCGACGACGCGTGGATTCAGGTCGACGGCACCGCCGAGGTCGTCGATCTGCCCGACTCGGTCGAACCGCTGGTGGAGTACTACCGGTCGATCGCGGGTGAGCACCCGGACTGGGACGAGTACCGCGAGGCGATGACGCGTCAGGGCAAGTCGCTCGTGCGTCTGACGATCACCCGATGGGGGCCGATCGCGACCGGCGGGTTCCCGCCGCATCTCGCTGCGGGCTGATCGCCTCAGATGCGGTAGAACGTGCGGGCGTTGCCGCCGAGGACCGCGTCGAGACCGTCGCCCACGGCCTCGGTGATGATCTCGAGGTCATTGCGTTCGAACGCGCGACGGGCGCGGGTACCGGGCAGGTCGGTGCCGAACATCAGCGCGGTCGGGTTGACGGCGTGGATGCGGCGCAGCGCGTCGCCGACGTCGTCGATGGTGGCGCGGCCGAAACCGGTGGCCTTCACCTTTGCCCCGCGGTCGACGAGGTTGAGCAGGTACGGCAGCCCTCGGGTCGACATGCCGAGGTGGTCGATGCTGACGGCGGGCAGCTTCTTGAACACCGGCTCCAGCGACAGCAGCAGCGAGGCGTCCACGTAGAACTCGGCGTGCCAGCCGACCAGCTCCCAGGCCCGAAGCGCCTGGGTGGTCAGCAGTTTCACGTCGGTGGCGCTGCGCCGCAGGTTGAACCGCACCGCCCGGACCCCCGCCCGGTCGAGCGCGAGGATGTCCTCGTCGGTGGCGTCCGGTTCGAGATGCGTGACGCCGACCCAGCCGGGACCGAGTTCCTGCAACGCCGCGATCAGGTAGTCCTGGTCGGTGCCCTGGTACGACGCCGTCACGACCGCGCCGCCGTCCACCCCGAAGCCGGCGACCCGGGCGCGGTAGTCGGCGATGGTGAACGGCTCCGGCAGGTAGCCGTGATTCTCGACGAGCGGGAACCGCGGGTCGATGATGTGCACGTGGGCGTCAAACACAGGTGAAGAATGCCTTGCCGATCACACGAGCGTGGCGCCCGGGTACCCGGACGCCACGCTCGTGAAGGTGTGGACTACTGCTGGGACGCGCGGAGCATGTCCTCGCGTTCGACGACCTTGATGCGCTCGCGGCCGTGCGGCTCGCCGAGGCTGCGCTCGTGGGCGTCGAGCCGGTACCAGCCGTCCCAGGTGGTGTACGGCAGCTTCTTGGCGTCGAGGAACTCGATGACGGCGCTCTCGTCGGGGCTGGCGGCGCCGGCGAAGGACGGGGCGTCGGCGAGGAGGTTCGCGACCGTCTCGTTGGCGTCGCCCTTGGTGTGGCCGATGAGGCCGACCGGCCCGCGCTTGATCCAGCCGGTGACGTAGGTGCCGGCGATGTGCGTGCCGTCCTCGTCGATGACGCGGCCCGCCTCGTTGGGGATGGTCCCGGCCTGGTCGTCGAACGGCAGCTTGGCGATGTTCTGCGACAGGTAGCCGACCGCGCGGTAGACGGCGGTCACGTCCCAGTCGTTGAACTTGCCGGTGCCGCGGACGTTGCCGGTGCCGTCCAGTTCGGTGCGCTCGGTGCGCAGGCCGACGACCTTGCCGTCCTCGCCGAGAACCTCGTGCGGGGACTCGAAGAAGTGCAGGAACAGCTTGTGCGGGCGGTCGCCGACGTCGCGGATCGCCCAGTCCTGCAGGGTGTTGGCGACCATGTCGACCTGCTTGGACGCGCGGCGGGCGGCCTCGGAGCCCTCGTCGTAGTCGATGTCCTCGGGGTCGACGATGACCTCGATGTTGGGGGAGTGGTCGAGTTCGCGCAGTTCGAGGGGCGTGAACTTGGCCTGGGCGGGACCGCGGCGACCGAAGACGTGGACCTCGACGGCCTTGTTGGCCTTGAGGCCCTCGTAGACGTTGGCCGGGATCTCGGTGGGGAGCAGTTCGTCGCCGGTCTTGGCGAGCACGCGCGCGATGTCGAGGGCGACGTTGCCGACGCCGAGAACGGCGACCTTCTCGGCCTCGAGGGGCCAGGTGCGCGGGACGTCCGGGTGGCCGTCGTACCAGGACACGAAGTCGGCGGCGCCGTAGCTGCCGTCGAGGTCGATGCCGGGGATGTTCAGGGCGCGGTCGGCGTTGGCGCCGGTGGAGAAGATGACCGCGTCGTAGAAGGTGCGCAGGTCGTCGAGCGTGATGTCGGTGCCGTAGTCGATGTTGCCCAGCAGACGGACCTGCGGCTTGTCGAGGACCTTGTGCAGGGCCGTGATGATGCCCTTGATGCGCGGGTGGTCCGGGGCGACGCCGTAGCGGATGAGTCCGAAGGGAGCCGGCATGCGCTCGAAGAGGTCGATGCTGACGCCGCGACCGGCGGCGGTGTCGGACTTCATGAGGGCGTCGGCGGCGTAGATGCCGGCCGGACCGGCGCCGACGATGGCCACCCGGAGCGGACGATTCTGGTCAGTCATCTCGAAAGAACTACCTTTTCGACTAGCGGACGGACGGTTCGGTGTGCGGGCCGTATCGCGGAGCGTGCGCCGTGGGACGAACCGGTGCCCACCCAGTTTACTGAGCCGTACCTAACCCATGTGTGCAGGACCTCTACCGGACCCTCGATTGTCGATACTCCGCCCTTACGCCGTTCTTCGCTAGGGCACCCTTCCTTGAGGGGCCACAAGGCTCGTTTGTGCCCCGTCATTCTCGTCGGGGCCGCCTGCCCCGGCAACCATTGCACTCACGCCGGATCGGAACCCTGGTGGGGGCGAGCTCGTCGGGGTCGAATGCACCCCATGTCCGCGACGCTCGATCGGGGCGCGCCGGTCACCGCAGCGGCCCGACCCCGCGAATTCGACCCGTCCTCCGCAGCCCGCGGCCGGCGCCTGGCCCGCACCTTCGGGCTGCCGCTGCTTTCGGTTCTCGTCTTCCTCGCGGTGTGGCAGGTCGCCGCGGCGAGCGGGTGGTGGAGCGAGGTGTTCGTCCCCTACCCGGCCACGGTGTGGCGGGCCGCCGTCGACGCCTCCACCACGCACGACGGCGTCCGCGGCTACCAGGGCCACCTGCTGTGGGAGCACATCTACATGACCCTGCGCCGGGTGGCCGCCGGTGTGGTGATCGGCGTCGTCGGCGGGGTCGCGCTGGGGCTGGCGATGGGCACCGTCGGCTGGTTGCGGCGCGTCCTCGAACCCTGGCTGACGTTCCTGCGGGCACTGCCGCCACTGGCCTACCTGTTCCTGCTCGTCATCTGGCTCGGCATCGACGAGGCGCCGAAGATCGCGCTGCTCGCGCTCGCCGCACTGCCCCCGACCGCCGTCGCCACCACCACCGCCGTGCTCGCGACGCCGGTCGGGCTGATCGAGGCGGCCCGAGCGCTCGGCGCGTCCCGGCCGCAGACGGTGAGGGACGTGGTGCTGCCCGCCGCCCTGCCCGAAACCCTCACCGGCATCCGGCTCGCCGTCGGCATCGCCTACTCGTCGGTGGTGGCCGCCGAACTGTTCAACGGCCTGCCCGGTATCGGCGGCATGGTCAAGGACGCCTCGAACTACAACAACACCCCGGTCGTGCTGGTGGGGATCTTCGCCATCGGCCTGTCCGGGCTCGCCATCGACGCCCTGCTCCGTGCCGTCGAACGGCGCGCGGTCCTTTGGCGGGGCAAGCAATGAGAGAGGAACACATGAAGACGATCGGTCGTGTCCGCCGGGCCCTGACCGCGGCGGCGACGGTGACGCTCGCCGCGCTGTCGGTCGTGTCGTGCTCGGTGGACGGCAACTCCGACGGCGGCGACAGGCCCGTGATTCGTGTTGGCTACCAGACCTTTCCGAGCGGCGACCTGATCGTCAAGAACAGTGGCTGGCTCGAGGCGGAACTGCCCGACTACACGATCAAGTGGACGAAGTTCGACTCCGGCGCGGACGTGAACACCGCGTTCGTGGCCGGCGAACTCGACTTCGGGGCGCTCGGCTCGAGCCCCGTCGCTCGCGGGCTGTCCGATCCGTTGCGGATTCCCTACCGGGTCGCGTGGATCCTCGACGTCGCCGGTGACAACGAGGCCCTCGTCGCCCGCAACGGCACCGGTGTCGCGAAGGTCGAGGACCTGCGCGGCCGCAAGGTCGCCACCGCGTTCGCCTCGACCGCGCACTACAGCCTGCTCGCCGCCCTGGACCGGGCCGGGCTGTCGGCGGCGGACGTCCAGTTGATCGACCTGCAGCCGCAGGCGTCGCTGGCGGCGTGGCAGCGCGGCGACGTCGACGCCGTCTACACGTGGTTGCCGACGCTCGACGAGATCCGCGAGGGCGGCACGACCCTGGTCACGAGCCGGGAACTCGCCGAGGCCGGGAAGCCGACGCTCGATCTCGCGGTCGTCGCCACCGGGTTCGCCGCCGAGCACCCCGACGTCGTGGACACCTGGCGTCGCGCACAGGCCCGCGCGCTGACGACGATCGCGGCGGATCCGGCCGCTGCCGCGAAGGCCGTCGCAGCGGAGGCGGGGATCACCGCGGACGAGGCCGCGTCGCAACTGACGCAGGCAGTGTTCCTCACCCCCGAGCAGGTCGCGTCGCCGCAGTGGCTGGGCACCGACGGCGCACCCGGCAACCTGGCGAACAGCCTGCACTCGGCGGCGCAGTTCCTCGCCGAGCAGAAGCAGATCCCTGCCGCCCCTGGCCTCGCGGATTTCCAGGCCGGGCTGTACGTGACGGGGCTGCCAGGTGTCCTCGAACGGTGAGCCGCGGATCCGGTTGACCGACGTCCGGCACGCGTACGGGTCGGTCGCCGCGGTCGGGCCGCTGTCGCTGGACGTGCCCGACGGGGAGTTCCTGGTGCTCGTCGGGGCGTCCGGCTGCGGAAAGAGCACCCTGCTTCGGCTGATCGCCGGGTTCGAGGAGCCCACCGAGGGTCGGGTTCTGGTGGCCGGTGCCGCCCCCGCCCCGGGTACCGGCGCCGGTGTGGTGTTCCAGCAGCCGCGGCTGTTCCCCTGGCGGACCGTCGGCGGCAACGTCGACCTCGCCCTCGACTACGCGGGTGTGCCGCGGGCGCTGCGCGCCAGGCGTCGGGCCGAACTGCTGGCCCGGGTGGGACTCGACGGGCTGGCCGACCGGCGCATCTGGCAGATCTCCGGCGGCCAGCAGCAGCGGGTCGCGATCGCCCGTGCCCTCGCCGCCCCGACGACGTTGCTGCTGCTCGACGAGCCGTTCGCCGCCCTCGACGCGCTGACTCGCGAGCAGCTCCAGGAGGACCTGCGGGCCGATGCCGCCCGCTCCGCCCGCACCAGCGTGTTCGTCACCCACAGCGCGGACGAGGCGGTGTTCCTCGGGTCGCGGATCGTCGTCCTCGGTGCCCGCCCGGGTCGGATCGCGCTGGACCTGCCCGTCGATCTGCCGCGCACCGGTGTCGACACGGACGAGCTGCGCGGCTCGGCGCGGTTCGCCGAATTGCGTTCTCGGGTGGGGCAGGCGATCAAGCAGGCAGCCGCGCCGTCGGCCCGCTCCGGCTCTTGTGAAAAACTGGGTTCATGAGCTACGCAGGCGACCTCACCCCCCAGCAGGCATGGGACCTGCTGCGCGAGCATCCCCGGGCTGTCCTGGTCGATGTCCGCACCGATGCCGAATGGCGCTTCGTCGGTGTCCCCGACACCGCCGAACTCGGTCGCGAACTGCTGACGATCGAGTGGGTGTCCTACGACGGCACCCGCAACGCCGACTTCGTCACCCAGCTCCAGGAAGCCGGCGTCACCGGTGGCGAGGACGCCGAGGTCATCTTCCTGTGCCGGTCGGGGCAGCGTTCCATCGGCGCCGCGGAGGCGGCGACCGCGGCGGGCATCGGCCCGGCCTACAACGTGCTCGACGGGTTCGAAGGTGGCCTCGACGAGAGCGGTCACCGCGGCGGTGCCGGCTGGCGTGCCGTCGGACTCGGGTGGAGGCAGTCGTGAGCAACATTCCCAGCGGCGGCGCGTTCTCGCGGTCCCTGCCAGACTCGGTGCGACCGGCGACGCTCGGTGTCCGCGGCGGCACCCTGCGCTCCGGTTTCGAGGAGACGTCCGAGGCGATCTACCTCAACTCCGGGTTCGTCTACGAGTCCGCGGAGGCCGCGGAGCAGGCGTTCACCGGCGAGGTCGACCACTTCGTCTACTCCCGGTACGGCAACCCGACGGTGAAGATGTTCGAGGAGCGGCTGCGGCTGCTCGACGGCGCGGAGGGCTGCTACGCCACCGCGTCCGGCATGTCTGCGGTGTTCACCGCGCTGGCCGCCCTGCTCGGCAACGGCGACCGCCTCGTCGCGGCCCGCAGCCTGTTCGGTTCGTGCTTCGTGGTGTGCAACGAGATCCTGCCGCGCTGGGGCGTCGAGACGGTGTTCGTCGACGGCGAGGACCTCGACCAGTGGGAGCAGGCGCTGTCGGTGCCGACCACCGCGGTGTTCTTCGAGACGCCGTCCAACCCGATGCAGACCCTCGTCGACGTCCGCAAGGTCTCCGAGATGGCGCACGCCGCGGGCGCGAAGGTGGTGCTGGACAACGTCTTCGCCACCCCGCTGCTGCAGCGCAGCCTCGACCTCGGCGCCGACGTCATCGTGTACTCCGGCACCAAGCACATCGACGGCCAGGGCCGCGTCCTCGGCGGCGCGATCCTCGGCCCGCAGGACTACATCGACGGACCGGTGCAGCAGCTGATCCGCCACACCGGTCCGGCGCTGAGCCCGTTCAACGCGCACACCCTGCTCAAGGGACTCGAGACGATGCCGCTGCGCGTCCGGCACTCCGTCGACAGCGCGCTGCGGATCGCCCGGTTCCTCGAGGCCGACGACGCGGTCAGCTGGGTCAAGTACCCGTTCCTCGAGTCGCACCCGCAGTACGACCTCGCGACGTCGCAGATGAGCGGCGGCGGCACCGTGGTGACGTTCGAGCTGGCCGCCGCCGACGGCGAGGGCAAGAAGAAGGCGTTCGAGCTGCTGAACAAGCTGCGGGTCGTCGACATCTCCAACAACCTCGGCGACGCCAAGTCGCTGATCACCCACCCGGCGACCACCACGCACCGCGCGATGGGACCGGAGGGGCGTGCCGCGATCGGGCTGTCCGACGGTGTCGTGCGGCTCTCGGTCGGGCTCGAGGACTCGGAGGATCTGCTCGAGGACCTCGCGCAGGCGCTGCGCTGACGCGCTCGCACCGTGGGCTAGGCTGCGGATGCCCTGACCGTTCGTCGGGGTATCCGCAGCGTCACGCTGAAGCCGGTGCGAGACCGGCGCTGTCCCGCAACTGTGAGCCCGGCCCGGCCCGGGTGAGCCAGGTCAGCCGGCGCCGCGGGCACGAACTGGTCCTCGGACGAAGGACGGTGTCGGGCGGCAACCTTCGCGGTTCGCGGCCGTGCTGCCCTCGTCCTCCGAGCCACGGAGGATGGCTGTGATCCACACTTCCCGCCGGTTCCTCACCGCAGGAATCGCCGCGTTCGCCCTGCTGCTCGCCGGCTGCGGCAGCAGCGACGAGGGCACTTCCGGTGACGCCGCGGCGGACACCCCGCAGGCCATCGTGTCGCTGAGCCCGACCTCCACGGAGATGCTCTACGCGGTCGGCGCGGGCGATCAGGTGGTCGCGGTCGACGACCGGTCCGACTACCCGGCGGGGGTGCCCGTCACCAACCTGTCCGGCTACACCCCGAACGTCGAGGCGATCCTCGGGTACGAACCGGACCTCGTCGTCGCGACCGACGACAACGGCGGCCTCGTCGCCGGGCTCGAGAAGGCCGGCGTCCCGACGCTGCTGCTGCCCGCCGCCCGCACCCTCGACGACACGTACGCGCAGATCGAGCAGGTCGGTGTCGCGACCGGCCACGTCGCCGAGGGCGCCGAGCTCGTCTCCCGGATGCGGACCGAGATCGACGACATCGTCGCGTCCGTGCCCCCGCGGGAGGTTCCGCTGCGCTACTACCACGAACTCGACGACACCTTCTACACCGTCACCGACGACACCTACATCGGCCAGATCTACTCGATGCTCGGCGCGAAGCGCAGCGGAGCCGCCCCTCAGCCAGGTCTGACGTCCATCGCCACCGGTGGTGACGGCTATCCGCAGCTGTCGGCCGAGTACATCGTCGAACAGAACCCCGACGCGATCTTCCTCGCCGACGGGGAGTGCTGCGGCGTCACGCCCGACGCGGTCGCGAAGCGGGCGGGCTGGGGCGAGCTCACCGCGATCCGCGACGGGCACGTCCACGTGCTCGACGAGGACCTCGCCAGCCGGTGGGGACCACGCGTGGTGGACCTGGTGCGTGAGCTCGCCGGGATCGTGAACGGCATCCCCGCGGACCGGCCCGCCGCCCCGCCCGCCCGGTGATCACCGCGCCGCGCAGCCGCGCGCTCCTGCTGGGTGGCGCGGCGCTCGTCCTCGTCGCGGCGATGCTCGTGGGCATCCTGGTCGGTCCCGCCGGGCTCACGCCGCGCGGCGTGCTGCTCGACATCCTCGACAGGGTGCCGTTCGTCGACGTCGACTCCGGGCTGACCACCCGGCAGCAGGCCATCCTGTGGAACATCCGAATGCCGCGTGTCGTGCTCGGTGCGCTGGTTGGGGCGATGCTCGCGATCGCAGGCGCCGCCTACCAGGGCGTCTTCCGTAACCCGCTCGCCGATCCGTACCTGCTCGGCGTGTCCAGCGGCGCCGGGCTCGGCGCGACCCTCGCGATCGTCGTCGGCGGCGCCGCGGGGTTCGCCGGAGTGCCCCTCGCCGCGTTCGCGGGTGGCCTGATCGCCGTCGCAGCGACCTACGCGCTGGGGCGCACGGTGGGCAGCGGACGCACCGAGGTCGTCGTCATCCTCGCCGGTGTCGCGGTCGCGGCGTTCGCCAACGCCATCCAGACGTTCTTCATGCAACTGCACGACGACACGTTGCGTCAGGTGTACTCGTGGATGCTCGGGCGGCTCTCGACCGACGGGTGGTCGGAGGTGGTGACGGTGCTGCCGTACGTCGTCGTCTCCGTCGCGATCATCGCGCTGCACCGCCGCACCCTCGACGTCATGGCCGTCGGTGACGTCGAAGCGGGGAGCCTGGGAATCAACGCCGCCCGGGTGCGGATGGTCCTGGTGTGCGTCGCGACGCTCGGCACTGCCGCGGTGGTCTCGGCGAGTGGACTGATCGGATTCGTCGGCATCGTGATCCCGCATGCCGTACGGCTGCTGGTCGGTCCCGGGCACCGTCTGCTGTTGCCGTTGTCGCTGATGGTGGGTGCGGCGTTCCTGGTGCTCGCCGACGTCCTCGCGCGGACCGTGATGGCGCCGGCGGAGCTGCCGATCGGCGTGGTCACCGCCGCGATCGGCGCCCCGTTCTTCCTACTGGTGCTGAGACGGGGGCGGACGACGTGATCACTTGCCGCGGCCTGCGAGTCGACCTCGGCCGGACGACCGTCCTCGACGGCGTGGATCTGACGGTGGCGCAGGGGGAATGGGTCGCGATCGTCGGCCCGAACGGTGCCGGCAAGACGACCCTGCTGCACGCGCTGGCCGGGCTGGTGCCCGCGACCGGCGAGGCGAGGGTCGACGGTCACGACCCGGCCCGGACGCCGCGGCGGGTGATGTCGCGGACGGTGGCGCTGATGCCACAGCGGCCCGTCGTCCCGGAGGGGGTGAGCGTGCAGGAGCTGATCACGCTCGGCCGCACCCCTCACCTGTCCCGGTTCGGCACCGAAACCCCCCACGACCGCGAGATCGTCGACGACCTCCTGGACCGACTCGAACTGCGCGCGCTGGCCTCCCGGGCCGTGACCGCGCTCTCCGGCGGTGAACTGCAGCGAGTGGTGCTGGCCCGGGCGCTGGCGCAGCAGCCGCGGGTGCTGCTGCTCGACGAACCGACCAGCGCCCTCGACATCGGGCACCAGCAGCAGGTGCTCGACCTCGTGCAGGCGCTGCGCCTGGCGGACGGGCTGACGGTGGTCGCGGCGATGCACGACCTCACCCTCGCGGGCCAGTACGGGCGGCGGGTGGTGATGCTCGCCGACGGCGGCGTCGTCGCGGACGGCACCCCGGCCGAGGTTCTGACCGCGGAGCGGATCGGCGCGGTGTACGACGCGCGGGTCGAGGTCCTCGACCGGCCCGGCGGCCCGGTGGTGCTGCCGGTGGGACCGTCAGCGGGAGCGTCCTGATGGAGGTCGTGCTGCTCGGCACCGGTGCCGCCGACGGGTGGCCCAACCCGTTCTGCCGCTGCGCGTCCTGCCTGACCGCATTGCGGCGCGGCGAGGTTCGGGCCCAGACCGCCGCGCTCGTCGACGACGTGCTGCTGCTCGACTGCGGGCCGGAGGTACCGCGCGCCGCCGCGCACGCGGGGAGGTCGCTGTCCGGGGTGCGGCATCTGCTGCTCACCCACTCGCACCCCGACCACACCGGACCGCTGGCGCTGCTGATGCGGTCCTGGGTGGTGCGCGAGGAACCGCTGGACGTGATCGGGCCGCCGGAGGCGCTGGACCTGTGCCGGGACTGGGTCGGCCCCGACGACCCGGTGCGGTGGATTCCGATCGCGCCGGGGGAGGCGCTGCGGGTCGGCGAGTACACGGTGCGGGCGCTGCCTGCCGCGCACCGGGTGTTTCGCGACGGCGACGCGGTGCTGTACGAGGTCGCGGGTCCGGACCGTCGGAAACTGTTGTGGGCAACGGACACCGGACCGCTGCCCGCCGCGACCCTGGACGCGGTACGTGGCGCCCGGTACGACGCGGTGTTCCTCGAGGAGACCTTCGGCGACCTCGTCGACCACGAACCCGACCACCTCGACCTGCGCACCTTCCCGCGGGCGCTGGCCGCGCTGCGCGAGGCCGAGGCGGTCGTCGAGGGCACCGACGTGATCGCCGTCCACCTGAGTCACCACAACCCGGTCGACCTGCCGGACCGGTTGCGGCCCTGGGGTGTTCGGGTGCTCGACGACGGCGCAACCGTCGTGGTGGGTGCGGTGACGGCGCGTCCGGACCGACCTCGACGGACCCTCGTGCTCGGCGGCGCTCGCGCGGGCAAGTCCACCCACGCGGAGCGTCTGCTCGCCGACCGTGACGACGTCACCTTCCTGGCCACCGGCGGTCCGCCCGGCGACGACGCGGAGTGGGCGGCCCGGATCGCCGCGCACCGGGCGTCGCGTCCCGCCTCCTGGCGCACCGTCGAGACCGACGACCTCTGCGGGGCGCTGGGGTCCGCTACCGGTCCGGTCCTCGTGGACTGCCTCGGTACCTGGCTCACCCGCCGGATCGACCGCCACGGCGCGTGGGACGACGAATCCGGTTGGGTGGCAGTGCAGGCCGACGTCGAAGCCCTACTCGTCGCGTGGCGCACGGCGACGGTGCCCGTCGTCGCGGTGAGCAACGAGGTCGGCAGCGGCGTCGTCCCGGCGACGCCCTCCGGCCGCCGCTTCCGCGACGCCCTCGGCCGGCTCAACGCCGCCGTCGCCGCCGAGTCCGAGTCGGTGATCCTCGTCGTCGCAGGACGCCCGCTCCCGCTCCGCTGACCCCCGCCCCTGGTTCCCTGATGTCACATTGGGGATCGCTGAGTGAGCGAATGTGACATTAGGGAACCTCAGGCGAAGGGGTCCTGGGTGCGGCCGACGAGTTCGGCAACCGAGTTCAGCACCAGGGTCGGGCGGTAGGGGAACGCCTCGACGGTCTCGCGGCTGGAGATGCCGGTGAGCACCAGGATCGTCTGCAGGCCCGCCTCGAGGCCGGAGACGATGTCGGTGTCCATCCGGTCGCCGATCATCAGGGTGTGCTCGGAGTGGGAGCCGATCGCCCGCAGCGCCGAGCGCATCATCAGCGGGTTCGGCTTGCCGACGTAGTACGGCTCGCGGCCCGTCGCGCGGGTGATCAGCGCGGCCACCGAACCGGTCGCGGGCAGCGAGCCGTCACGCGAAGGGCCGGTGGCGTCCGGGTTGGTCGCGATGAACCGGGCACCGCGCTCGACGAGGCGGATCGCGGTGGTGATCGCCTCGAACGAGTAGGTGCGCGTCTCGCCGAGCACCACGTAGTCGGGATCGTTGTCGGTGAGCACGTACCCGATGTCGTGCAGCGCGGTGGTCAACCCGGACTCGCCCACGACGTAGGCGGTGCCGTTCGGCCGCTGATTGTGCAGGAAGGTCGCCGTCGCGAGGGCGGACGTCCAGATCGACTTCTCCGGGATGTCCAGGCCGGACTGCAGGAGTCGTGCCCGCAGGTCACGCGGGGTGCGAATCGAGTTGTTGGTGAGCACGACGAACGGAGTTCCGGACTCCTGCAGTTCCGAGAGGAACGCGTCGGCGCCCGGTACCAGGTGCTCCTCGTGCACCAGGACCCCGTCCATGTCCATCAGATACGTCCAACCGGGGGTCTTCTCGTCGGTGTTCGCCATGGCCCCATTGTGCGCGCCCGGAGACCCGCACGTCGGCTCGGACGCGCCGGATGTCGCACGGCACACAGTCGTCTTCGCCATTCGGATCAGCTCGAACGCAATAGGTGACCGCGGGATCTGGTTGCGGGACAGTACAGCTCGAGTGTTGACCATCAAGAGCGACCGAGAGACCCGGATCGACGACGTCGCAGCAACCCCCCCCGAGTGTGGGTGCGGGTGCTACCGCCGGGACCGATGGACTCCGCGACAGGGCTGCGACGAGCGCCCGGTCCCGACCCGTGAAAGGCTTCTCGATGTCCGACTCCGGAGTGCGCTCGTGAGCGCCCCGGCCACGAGTCCGCCGCAGGCGGCAGTGGCCGAATCGTCCGACGACGCCGACCTGCGCGTCGCTCCCACCCGCCATCCCTGGCGTTGGGTCGTCGCAGCGGCGGCGCTGGTCCTGGTCGCGCAGTTCGTGCACGGACTGGTGGTCAACCCGGGCTGGGACTGGGCGACGTTCGCGCGGTACTTCACCGCCCCGTCGGTGCTGTCCGCGCTGTGGACGACGATCGAACTCACCATCTGGGGCACCGTCCTCGGGTTCGGGATCGGCGTGCTGCTCGCCGTGGCGAGGCTGTCGAACAACCCGGTACTGCAAGTGATCTCGTGGATCTACGTCTGGGCGTTCCGCTCGATTCCACTGATCGTGCAGCTGCTGTTCTGGTTCAACATCGCCTACCTCTACCAGACGATGTCCCTCGGCATTCCCTTCGGCCCGGGATTCCTCGAGTTCAACGTCACCGGCGTGATCTCCGGGTTCACCGCCGCGGTCATCGGCCTCGCGCTGCACCAGGCGGCCTACTCCGCCGAGATCATCCGCGCGGGCATCATCTCCGTGGACCACGGCCAGATCGAGGCCGCCAACGCACTCGGTATCCCGCGGACCCGTCAGCTGTTCAAAATCGTTCTGCCGCAGGCGATGCGGTCGATTCTTCCGAACGCGGCGAACGAGGTCATCAGCCTCTTCAAGGGCACCTCGATCGTGTCGACGATGGCGATCGCCGAGCTGTTCTACCAGGTCCAGGTGATCTTCGGTCGCAACGGCCGGGTGGTGCCGCTGCTGATGGTCGCGACCGTCTGGTACATCGTCCTGACCACCGTGCTGTCCGTCGGCCAGTACTACATCGAACGGCACTACGCCCGCGGATCCGCCCGAGCGCTGCCACTCACGCCGTGGCAGAAGGTCGTCGCCAAGTACCGGGAGATCCGTGACGGCAGTACCGGCGCGCCGAGAGGGGCCACCCGATGACCGCCATCGGTGGCCCATACGCCGTCGACGTGCGGGGCGTGCACAAGGCCTTCGGCGCGCTCGAAGTGCTCAGAGGCGTGGATCTGTCGGTTCGCACGGGGGAGGTGACGGTGATCCTCGGGCCGTCGGGCTCCGGGAAGTCGACCCTCCTGCGCACCCTGAACCACCTCGAGAAGGTCGACCGCGGCACGATCCGAATCGACGGAGAACTGATCGGGTACCGCCGCCGCGGCAACACCCTGCACGAACTGTCCGACCGAGAGGCGCTGCGACAGCGGTCCCGGATCGGGTTCGTGTTCCAGAGTTTCAACCTCTTCCCGCACCTGACCGTCCTGGAGAACGTGATCGAGGCTCCGGTGTCCGCGCAGCGCCGCGACCGCGCCGAGGTGACGGCCCTGGCGCGGCAGCTGCTCGAGCGGGTCGGGGTCGCCGACAAGGCCGACCGGTATCCGAAGCAGCTGTCCGGGGGACAACAACAACGTGTCGCGATCGCGCGTGCACTCGCGTTGCGCCCCAAGGTGATCCTGTTCGACGAGCCCACCTCGGCGCTGGATCCCGAACTGGTCGGTGAGGTCCTCGAGGTGATCCGTGACCTCGCCGTCGGCGGTGCGACGCTGGTGATCGTGACCCACGAGATCGGGTTCGCTCGCGAGGTCGCCGACACCGTCGTGTTCATGGACGACGGTGTGATCGTCGAGCAGGGCCCGCCGGACGCGGTGCTGGACCGACCCACTCACGAACGCACCCGGGCCTTCCTGGCCCGAGTGCTCTGACCCCTCATCCATCGCGAAAGACCCTGGAAGGAAATGATGTCCGCCCTCACCCGCCACACGAGGCTGTTCGCCTCGGCACTGACCGCCGTCGCCCTGCTGGCGGGCTCCGCGTGCAGTTCGAGCGATGCCGCCGAGACCGACGCGGCCACCGCCGCCGGCTACAACCTGACGGCCGAGCAGAACCGCATCACCACCGACGAGGTCCCCAAGATCGCGGCACAGGTGCCGCAGGCCATCCGGGACCGGGGGAAGCTGATCGTCACCGGGTCGGCAGGCACGGCACCGCCGCTGCGCTTCTACGCCGACGACGACAAGACGATCATCGGATCGGAGACCGACTTCGCCCACCTGATCGGTGACGTCCTCGGCCTCGACGTCGAACTGACAGCCGCGGACTGGGCGCAGAACTTCGTCCGGATCGACTCCGGTGAGGCCGACACGTTCATCTCCAACGTCACCGTCACCGAGGAGCGCAAGGAGAAGTACGACTTCGCCACCTACCGGCTCGACAGTCTCGCCGTCGAGGTGAAGAAGGGCAGCGGCATCACGTTCTCCGGTCCGAAGGACATCGCGGGCCTGAAGATCGGCGTCGGCTCCGGGACCAACCAGGAGGCGCTGCTCGTCGCGTGGAACGAACAGAACGTCAAGGCCGGGCTCGAACCCGCCGAGATCCTATACTACCAGCAGGCAACCGACTATTACCTCGCACTCGGCTCGGGCCGGATCGACGCGTACGTCGGCCCCAACCCGTCGTCGGCGTTCCACGCCCTGCAGACCGGCGAGACCGAGGTCGCAGGCACCTTCTCGGGAGCGGGCTACGACCTGCAAGGGGAGATCGCCGTCCTGACGAAGAAGGACAACGGCCTGATCGGCGCGATCCACGCCGCCGTCAATCATCTCATCGACAACGGCACCTACGCCCAGGTTCTGGACCGCTGGGGCATCAGCAGCGAGGCGGTCGAATCCTCGCAGATCAACCCACCGGGCCTGCCGAAGAAGCAGTAGTCCCGATACCAGCGGCGAGAAGACGAGCAGGGAGAGAACATGACCCAGGTGCAGGGCCCGGTGGACGTCGTGGTCGTCGGTGGTGGCGTCATCGGTTCGGCCTCGGCGTGGCGGTCGGCCGCGCGGGGCCGGTCGGTGGTGTTGCTCGAGCAGTTCGAACCGGACCACCGGCGCGGGGCGTCCCACGGCACCTCCCGGATCTACCGGCAGGCGTACGACGACGAGTTCCACACCGTGCTCGCAGGGAGTGCGTTGCCGCTGTGGCGGGAACTGGAGGAGATCAGCGGTACCGATGTGCTCACCCTCACCGGGGCAGTCGACCACGGCAATCCCGTGGCGGTGGCGGCCCGTGCCCGAACGCTCTCGGAACTGGGCGTCCCACACGAACTTCTCGGACCGGCGGAAGCGGAGAAACGCTGGACCGGAATGCGATTCGACACCGCCGTGCTCCACCATCCCGGGGCGGGACGGCTGCACGCGGATCGGGCGGTGCGTGCGCTGCAGCTGGCGGCGCAGCGGGCCGGCGCCGACGTCCGGTATCGCCACGCGGTCCGCGAGATCCACGGCACCGGATCGGGCGTCGACGTGGTCACCGACGTCGGTGTTGTCCGGGCTCGGCACGTCGTCCTCGCGGCGGGTGCCTGGACCCGAACCCTGCTCGCCGGTGCCGGCATTCGGCCCGCCCCGACCTTGCCGGCGCTGCGCACCACGCAGGAACAGCCCGCCCACTTCGCACCCGTGACCGGTGCGGAGTGGCCGAGCTTCGTCCACCACCCCGGTGCCGAGCTGGCCGGCGAAGGCATCTACGGACTCGGCTCCGCGTCCGGCATCAAGATCGGTGAGCACGGCACCGGGCCCGAGGTGCACCCCGACACCCGCGACTTCCGGCCCGATCCGGCCGGGGTGCAGCGCCTCGTCGACTATGCCGCGGCATGGCTGCCGGGTGTCGATGCGGCCTCCGCGGTCGCGGACACCTGCCTCTACACCACCACCCCGGACAGCCGATTCGTCGTCGATCGGCTCGGGGGCGTGACGGTCGCGGCGGGATTCTCCGGGCACGGATTCAAGTTCGCGCCTGCCATCGGCGATCTGGTTGCGGGACTGGTCGCGGGCGACGTTCGTGCGCCCGAGCCGTTCCGGTTCGGGACGCGGCGGGCGGAGGTCGCGTGACGGGCCGGACGCGGCGCCTGCAGGTGCACACGGTGACGCAGGACGACCCGCTCGCCGCCCCGCTCCTCGCGGAGCTGGCCGTCGAGTACAGCACGCGCTACGAGCGCCCGCTGGAGGAGCAGTTCGAGGCGCTGACCACTCATCCCGGGGACGAGTTCGCGCCGCCGGACGGGGTGCTGCTGGTCGTCGTCGAGAACGGGGAACCGGTGGCGGGCGGGGCCTTCCGCCGTTACGACCAGGCGACGGCGGAACTCAAGCGGATCTGGACCTCGAGCAGGCACCGGCGCCGGGGGCTGGGGCGCATCGTCCTCGAGGAACTCGAGGTGGAGGCGGCGCTGCGGGGCTACACCCGCATCTACCTGACGACCGGCTGGCGTCAGCCGGAGGCGGTCGCGCTGTATCTGGCGGCCGGCTACACCGCACTGTTCGACCCGACGCGCCCGTCCGAGGAGATCGGGCCGCACCCGTTCGAGAAGTACCTGATCCGAAAGGCCGACTCCGCGTGAAGTTCCTGCTCCTCAGTCTGATCACCCACCAGCCCGACCCGGTCACGGGGGAGTGGCTCGATCCGGCCGCCCGCCTGAAGGAGGTCGTCGATACCGCCGTTCTCGCGGAGGAGCTCGGCTTCGAGGGCTTTGCCGTCGGTGAACGCCACGAGCGGCCGTTCCTGGCGTCGTCGCCGCCGGTCGTGCTCAGCAACATCGCCGCCCGCACGAACACGCTGGAACTGTGGACCGGGGTGACGACACTGAGTCTGCTCGACCCGGTCCGCGCCTTCGAGGACTACTCCACGCTCGACAACCTGTCGGGCGGCCGACTGCAGCTGATGATCGGAAAGGGCAACGGCACCGCGCAGGCGGACCTGTTCCACGTGAGTCCCGAGGACCAGTGGGAACGCAATCGTGAAGGCTACGAACTGTTCCGGGCGCTGTGGGAGAACGAGACCGTCACCTGGGATGCACGATTCCGGCCCGCACTGACCGATGCGGTCACCGTGCCGCGCCCGCTGCAACCGCGCCTGACCATCTGGCACGGCAGCGCGACCAGCCGGGAATCCGTCGATCTCGCAGCGAAGTACGGCGATCCGGTGTTCTCCGCGAACGTCACCAATCCGATCGAGCCCTACGCCGAGCTCGTCGAGCACTATCGCGAGCGATGGCAGGCGTACGGGCACGACCCCGCCGACGCCCGCGTCGGTGCCGGGACCGCGGGACTCCATGTCGCGCGCACGTCGCAGGAGGCGGTGCAGCGCTACCGCCCGCTGTTCGAGGCGCGACTGCGGTTCGCCCGGGACAGCGGCCTGCCGGTGGTCTTCGAGACGGTCGAGGACTTCGTGGAGCGCAGTTCCGCCCTGATCGGCAGTCCACAGCAGGTGATCGAGAAGGTCCTTCGCTACCACGACCGTCTCGGACACGAGGTCACGCACGTCACCGCAGACCGGGGCGGGCTGTCGATCGCCGAACAGCGCGCGAGCCTCGAACTGTTCCAGGCGGAAGTGGCTCCGGTGCTGCGCCAGGTGATCCCGCACCGCGACTCCGTCGCGGTGGCCTGAGATCGCCGCCGAATGTGCCCCCACCACGCTTCGCCGGTTTCGTCGGAGCCCCACACACCACCGACCACAGGAGTTCACCCCATGTCCCCGACCCACCCCGTCCACCTCGGCGTCGCCCTCGACGGCGCCGGCTGGCATCCTGCAGCCTGGCGGGAGCCGAATTCCCGCCCCCGGGAGCTCTTCTCGGGTTCCTACTGGACAGACCTCGCCGCGACTGCGGAGCGTGGACTGCTCGACTTCGTGACCATCGAGGACAGTTTCGCCGTGCCCGCCAACCCATACGTCGCCGAGGACCCGGATGCGGTGGACGTCGTGCGCGCGCGGCTCGATGCCCACCTCGTCGCCGCGCGGATTGCCCCGCGGACGCGGCGCCTCGGACTGATCCCGACGATCACCGCCACCCACACCGAGCCGTTCCACGTGTCGAAGGCGGTCGCGACGCTGGACTACACGTCACGCGGCCGCGCGGGCTGGCAGGTCAAGGTGTCGTCGTCGGAACAAGAGGCGGCGCACTTCGGGCGCCGGGACGTTCCCGGACTGGACAAGCGGGACAGGGAGGCGCTGGCGACCGGGGCGCTGCCCGCGTTCGCCCTGGAACTGTTCGACGAGGCCGCCGACGTCGTCGAGGTCGTCCGTCGCCTGTGGGACAGCTGGGAGGTCGACGCGGAGATCCGCGAGGTCGCCACGCGCCGGTTCATCGACCGGGGCAAGCTGCATCACGTCGACTTCGAGGGGCGCTTCTTCAGCGTGCGTGGGCCGTCGATCACCCCCCGCCCGCCCCAGGGGCAGCCGGTGGTCACAGCTCTTGCACACCGGGACGTCGCGTACGAACTGGCCGCGCGCACGGCGGATCTGGTGTTCGTGACACCCACGGACACCAACGGCCCCGCGGTGCTCGCCGACGTCTCGGCGGCCGCCGAGCGCGTTGGGCGCCCAGGTGTTCCGCTGCAGGTGTACGCCGACGTCCTCGTCTTCCTCGACACGGACCGGGAGTTCGGTGCCGACCGGCTGCGGCGGCTCGACCGCCTCGCGGGCCGCGAGCTGGTCACGGACGCGACGGTGTTCACGGGCAGCGCGGGCGAGCTCGCCGATCGACTCGAGTCGTGGCAGCAGCAGGGCTTCGACGGATTCCGGCTTCGCCCGGGCGTCGCGGTGGACGATCTCGAGGCCGTCACCACGGTGCTGGTGCCGGAACTGCAGCGGCGCGGACTCTTCCGCACCGAGTATCCCGACACCTCGCTGCGCGGGCTTCTTGGTCTGCCCACCGACGTCCCCAACCGCTACGCGGCCGGAACTCCGGCAGCCTGATCCCAGGAGAGACGGACCCATGAGCGCACCCAAGAAGCAGGTCATCCTCGGTGCCTACCTCGGTGGCGTCAACCACCACACAGCGTGGTGGCATCCGGAGGCGGGCAGCCAGATCGAGTTCGACTCGTTCGAGCACACCGCCCGCACCGCCGAACGCGGCAAGTTCGACTTCTTCTTCCTCGCGGAGGGTCTCGTGCTGCGCGAACGCGCCGGCGAGATCTTCGACCAGGACATCATCGGCCGCCCGGACACCTTCACGGTGCTCGCGTCCCTGGCTGCGGTCACCGAACACCTCGGCCTCGCCGGCACCATCAACGCAACGTTCAACGAGCCATACGAACTCGCGCGTCAGTTCGGGACCCTCGATCAACTCTCGGGTGGGCGTGCCGCGTGGAACGTCGTCACGTCGTTCGACGCGTTCACCGGCCGGAACTTCCGTCGTGGGGGATTCCTGCCGCACTCGCAGCGGTACATCCGCGCCGAGGAAGCCGTCGAAGCCGTGCGGCAGCTGTGGGATTCGTGGCGGGAAGACGACATCGTCGCCGACCGGGGCAGCGGCCGATTCCTGAACCGGCCGGACGCCGGTGCGTTCGAGTTCCACGGCGACCAGTTCGACATCCGTGGCCGTTTCACGGTTCCGCGCAGCCCGCAGGGCCGGCCGGTCCTCCTGCAGGCCGGGGTGTCGCCGCAGGGACGCGACTTCGCTGCCGCCAACGCCGACGCGATCTTCTCGCCGTACGGGAGCCTGCCGGAGGCGGCCGAGTACTACCGGGACGTCAAGGCTCGCGCCGTCGCCGCCGGCCGCAGCGCGGACGATCTGAAGATCCTGCCGTCGGCGAGCTTCGTGATCGGCGACAGCGAAGCCGACGCCCGCGAGAAGTACCTGGAGATCCGCGACCAGCAGGTCACCGGCCAGACCGCATTGATCCTGCTCGAGCAGTTGTGGAACCGAGACCTGTCGGCGTGCGACCCGGACGGGCCGATCCCCGACATCGACCCCGACCCGGAGGCACCGCCGATCATCCAGGGCCGCGCGTTCATCCACCAGGACCGCTTCGACACCGTGGCGAAACTCCGTGCGGTGTCGGAGGAGAAGAAGCTGACACTGCGCGAGACCGTGGCCGATCAGTTCGAGCGCGGCCCGATCGTCGGGACCGCCGCACAGATCGCCGAGCAGATCGACACCTTCGTGCGCAGCGACGGATCCGACGGCTTCATCATCGGTTCGCACCTGGTACCCACGGGCCTCGACGAGTTCGTCGATCAGGTCGTGCCGCACCTGCAGGATCGCGGCGTCCTGCGTACCGAGTACACGGGCACGACACTGCGCGACAACCTCGGTCTGCCTGTTCCGGCGCACCCCGTCACCGTCGGATAGCCGGTTCCGCTGGGTGACCGTTGCTTCCGCCCGGAGTGGGCGACCTCGGGTCACGGCGCGTCGTCGTCACCTCCACCATCGTCAACACCGCTCATCCCGTAGCGGTGCCAGCGGTGGTGATGTTCGCGCACTTCGGCTTCGCGGCGGGCGCGGGCGTGTTTGACGGACTCGGCGATGATCTCGTCGAGGTGGTGTCTGTGATTGACCCTCGGTCTTTGTTCCGGGTCGATGTGTCTCGGTGCGATCCACTCGGTACGCCCGGCGTGCTCGGTGCCGTCGGGTGCGGTGCGGGTCTTCCAGCCGCCCGGTCCGTCGTGGACGAGGGCGTGGCAGGCATCGCAGGCGAGGTCCTCGTTGGTGATGTCGGTGCGCCCGTCGTCCTTCCACTCACGGATGTGATGGACGGCGGTCATCGAGGCGGGTGCGTCGCAGCCGGGGCGGGTGCAGCCACCGGACGCTGCGATCAATGCCAACCGCTGGTCGCCGGATGCGAGTCGCTTCGACCGCCCCAGGTGCAGCGGCCGGCCTCGATGGTCGAACAACACGAGCACCGGGTGTGCGTTCTCTGCCATACGGAGGGCGTCGGCGATCGGGACGATGCCACCGGAGGCGGTGGTCACGATCCCGGTCGCTTCTTCGAGTTGCCGCAAGGTCATGGTGATGATCGCGGTCACCGGCAATCCGCGATGAGCACCCAGCACACCCGATGACAGTAGTTGTCGTAGTGCGACTTTCAGTGCGTCGTGGTTGCGTTGCACCGTGGTACGGGTGTCGCGTGCAGCGGCTTTCGCGAGTGCGGTGCGATCGAGATCCGGCGAGTCCACTTCGCCCCTGGGCGACTCGGGATCGTCGGGGTTGTTCATGCCGGGTCGTGCGAGTTTCGCCAGCACCGGCTCCAACAACGCCCGCAACTCCGGATCGAGCAGTCCGGAGACCGGCGTCATGAGATCGGGGCCCTGCTTCCCGATCCGCAGCCCGCGGCGTCGTTTGCGATCCTTCTCGTCGGGAACGTCGCCGTCGGCCGCCAGGTGCGCGAGCAGATGGACGCCGATCTTCGTCACGTCTTCGGGAGTGGTGGAGCGGGCGGTGTCGGCGAGGATCCGTTCGGCGACCTCGATCTTGTCGACGTCGGTTCCGTGCGGAACCTTGCGCATCACCTGCGCGATCACCCGGACATGATCGACACCGATCGCGCCGTCGGTCAGTGCGGCGGAGGTTTCCGGCAAGGTGGGTGTCATCGGCTGTCCGGCGACGGTGTGCCAGATCCCGGTCTTGCGGGCCCGTTTGACTCGTGCCGCCGCGTCCCCACCCGAGATCCGCAGCGTCTGGACCAGAAAGTCGTTGACCGATCGGCAGGCCAGGGTTCCCGGAAGTGAGCGTTCGCCGGCCTCGACGACGAGCCGGTTCCCGACCGAGGAGGCCTTCCTCAGCGACGTCTCGAACCGCTGCATCACTTCTACAACGTCACCGTCCGACAGTCCGACCAGTCCCACCCCGAGCAGGCCGTCGACGGCGGCATCGAGGGCGGCCAGGTGGTGTTCCACCTGGCCAACTCCCCCGCCCCCGATTGTCGAACTCATGTTCGAATTCTACTTCGGGTGTCCGACAGATTGACCAGATTCGTGGATCTGCTCGGCCTGCTCGTTTCGTTTCGCGGGTCGAGCGTGGGGTTCAGGCCCAGTCGCCGGGAACACCGGCGACGGCCATGTACCGAGACATCGGTGACAGCCGGATGCGATTTCCGAAGGTGACGTCGCGCAGATGCGCGCGAGGCGCACACCCTCGGGCGATCAACCGACTCCAGCGTATCGACATGGCATCTCGGAGAAGTGTTTCGATCGCGCTGACGTTAAGGCTTTGTCAGGGACAGGTGGATCATTAACATCGGCACCGACCATCCAGAGCGACCGAGAGACCCGGCTCGACGACGTCGCAGCAACCCCCTGTCCGCAGGTGAGGGTGCTACTGCCGGGAACGATGGAGGAGTCGGCGTGACCGGATTCGTGACCGCATGGGCGCGGCTGCACATCGACCTGTGCCGTGTCGCTTCCGGAACCTGTTCGTCCACAGCCTCGTTCGCCCTGAAGTCCTGATCGGATCAGCCCCCGTTTCGGTGCCGGGGCACCGCACACGCGGTGCCCCGGCGCCGTGCAGCGATCTGTGCGTGTAGAGAAAATGGAGCCCTCGGTGTTCTTGTCGTCAACTTCTGCCCTTCCCCGGCGTCGAGCCGCGCTCGCGTTGGCCGCATCCGCGGCGCTGACCGCGGGCCTGACCGCGTGCGGGTCCGCCGACGCGGCCGGCGGGACCGATGCCGGTACCCCACATGCGGGCGGCACCCTGCGGTACGGGCTTTCGGGCGCCCCGACCTGCGCGGACCCGGCCCAATCCGGTTCCAACCAAACGATCTACGTGGCCCGGCAGGTGGTCGATTCGCTCACCGACCAGGACCCCGAGACCGGAGAACCGAAGCCGTGGCTCGCGGAGAGCTGGGACGTCAATGCCGACGCGACCTCGTTCACGTTTCACCTGCGCGACGGGGTGACCTTCAGCGACGGCTCCGCGTTCACCGCGGAGTCGGTCAAGAAGAACTTCGACTCGATCCTGAACGCACTGACCGGGGCGAAGGCGCCTCTGGCTGCCAGCTACCTGTCGGGCTACACCGGCGCCACCGTGGTGGACCCACGCACCGTGCAGGTCGGCTTCTCGTCGCCGAATTCGCAGTTCCTGCAGGCCACTTCCACGGTGCAGCTCGGCTTCCTGTCCGATACCGACGTCGCGAAGACCGCGGAGCAGCGGTGCGCGGGCAACCTGTCCGGTACCGGCCCGTTCGTCTACGAGAGCTACGTCCAGGACAAGTCGGCAACCCTCGCCAAGCGCGCCGGCTACGCCTGGGGTTCGGACGTGTTCGCGCACGACGACGAGGCCTATCTCGACAAGATCGAGTTCACCATCGTGCCCGAATCCGGCGTGCGCAGTGGATCGCTGGCGTCCGGCCAGCTCGATGCCGTCTCGGATGCGCTTCCGCAGGACGCGCCGCAGATCGAGGGCGCAGGCGGCCGCATCCTCACCGCACCGAACCCCGGCATCCCCTTCGGCTTCCAGCCGAACGTGACCCGTGGCGTGCTCACCGACCCGGCCGTCCGCGCCGCGATCGTGCCCGCGATTAACCGGCAGGAGCTCGTGGACACGGTGCTCGGCCCGGACTTCCGGCCGGCCACCAGCTCGCTCGCCTCCCGCACTCCCGACTACGTCGCACTCTCCGACGTCACCTACGACCCGGATGCCGCGAAGAAGATCCTGGACGAGGCCGGCTGGAAGCCCGGCCCGGACGGTATCCGCGCCAAGGACGGCACCCCGCTGAGCTTCTCGGTCACCTTCAGCTCCGTGTTCGCCGGCAACCAGGCCATCCTCGAGCTCGTCCAGCAGCAGCTGCGGGCCGTGGGCATCGACCTGCGGCTCGAGCTCGTCTCGACCGCGGAGCAGACGGCCCGGCAGACGAGCAAGGACTACGACTCCACCTACTACAACAGCACCCGGGCGGACGGTGACATCCTGCGCACCGCCTTCGGGATCGACGGCCGAAACCTCAACGCCCGCGGCCCGATCCCGGAGCTCGACGAGGTGCTGGCCGCCCAGCTGCGGACCACCGAGCCGGCGCAGCGGGGAGAGCTGATCGAGAGGGCGCAGCAGTTGGTCCTCGACAACGGATTGTGGCTTCCCACCGTCGAGCTGTCCCAGGCCATCGGTGCCGGTGCCACCGTGCAGGACCTCAAGTTCGAGGCATCCGCACGCCTGCAGTTCTTCGACACCTGGCTCAGCGAGTAGCCGATGACTCGATATCTCGGATCCCGTGTGCTGCAGGCGATCGGCGTGCTGTGGGCGGCCTTCACCGTGTCGTTCGTCGTGCTGTACCTGTTGCCGTCCGACCCGGTGAGCATGGCGGTGGACTCCGCCGCAGCGAGTGGTGCCTCGATCGATGGCGATGCGGTCGCGCAGCTGCAGGCCCGATACGGGTTGGACCAGCCGGTGTGGGTGCAGTACTGGAACGCGCTCTCGGGTGCGGTCCGGGGTGACTTCGGTACGTCCATCTCCACCGGACAGTCGGTGACCGATGCGATCGCCTCGGCCGTGCCCAACACTCTGGCACTGGCGTTCACCGCTCTGGTGCTCGCCGTCGTGTTCGGCACGACGGTCGCGTTCCTCGCCACCTACACGCGATCGACCCGGTTGCGCAGCGTGCTGTTCTCGCTGCCGCCGCTCGGTGTCGCGGTCCCCACATTCTGGGTCGGATTGATTCTGCTGCAGGTGTTCTCGTTCCGCCTCAAGCTGTTCCCCGCGTTCGGCGACGGTGGCCTCTCCCACCTGGTGCTGCCCGCGATCACCCTGGCGCTGCCGACGGGTGCGGTCATCGCGCAGGTGCTCGCGGCCAGCCTGCAGACCACCTGGCGGCAGCCGTTCATCGAGGCAGCACGGGCGAAGGGAGCGTCCCGCCGGCAGATCCAGACCCGGCATGCGTTGCGGCTGTCGAGCATCCCGGCCTTCACCATCGCCGGCGTGCTGGTCGGGACGCTGCTCGCGGGGTCAGTGGTCGTGGAGACGGTCTTCTCCCGCGCCGGGCTCGGCCGGCTGACCCAGACGTCGGTGATGGCCCAGGACATTCCGGTGGTGCAGGGCGTCGTCGTGTTCAGTTCGCTGGTGTTCGTGCTCGTCAATCTCGCCGTCGATCTGCTGTATCCGCTGATCGATCCGCGGATCGTCGACGGCGGCCGCCGAGCGGCAGGCAGGCGAGGTGCGGCCGCCGTCGGCGCCGCCCCGAACGCCACGTCCCCGAACGCCACGAACCCGAATGCCACATCGCAGGACGAGACCGTGGAGGTGAAGGCCCATGTCTGACACGTTGATCCGGGAACCGGTCGGGGTCGCGGCCGCCGGCGCGGTACCGCGCCGTGGATCCGCGGAGGTGCCTGCACCCGGTCGTAGCGCGGCGCTCCGTACCGCCGTCCGCGGGCTCCGCCGCAACTGGGTGGTGGCGCTGTCCGCGGTTGTGCTGCTCCTCGCGATCGGGTTCGCGCTGTTCCCGTCGGTGTTCGCGTCCGGCGACCCGCTGCGGGGCGTGCCCGCGGACAAGCTGCAGGGCCCGAGCGTCGCGCACTGGTTCGGCACCGACAACATCGGCCGCGACGTGTACACGCGGGTCGTGCACGGGGCCGGGCTCTCGCTCACCGCGACGCTCCTCGCGGTCGGGATCGCCCTGGTGGTCGGCTCGATGGTCGGCCTGCTGTCCGGTGCGGCGGGGGGAGCGGTCGACGCGGTGCTGATGCGCATCGTCGACGTGCTGCTGTCGATTCCGGCACTGCTGCTCTCGCTCGCCCTGGTGACCGCACTCGGCTTCGGCACCATCAACGTGGCGATCGCCGTCGGTGTCGGACTCGTCGCGAACTTCGCTCGCGTGATGCGCTCGGAGGTGCTGAGGGTGCGGCGGGCGCTGTACGTCGAGGCCGCCCTCGCATCCGGCGTCCGGTGGCCCACCGTGCTGTACCGCCACGTGCTGCGCAACGCCTATGCCCCGGTGATAGCGCTGGCGGCAGTCGAATTCGGGATGGCCGTGCTCGCGGTCTCGTCATTGAGCTTCCTCGGCTTCGGTGCGGTACCGCCGACACCCGAATGGGGGTCGCTGATCTCCGAGGGCCGCAACTACCTGGCCACCGCGTGGTGGATGACGACACTGCCCGGTCTCGTCATCATCGCCGTCGTCCTCGCGGCGCACCGCATCGGTCACGCGATCGACGATCGGAGCGGAAGATGAGCCTCGACACCGGGGCACCGCTCCTGCGGGTCGACGACCTCCGGGTCGAGTACGGCGACGCGAACGACCCCGTCGTCGCGGTCGACGGGGTCGGCCTCAGGGTCTCCCGCGGCGAGGTCGTCGCCGTCGTCGGCGAGTCGGGCTCGGGCAAGTCGACTACCGCGCACGCGATCCTCGGTCTGCTCTCCGGCAGCGGCCGTGTCACCGGCGGCACCGTCACGTTCGACGGGGAGCGTCTGGACACCCTGTCCGACCGGGCGTTCGAGAAGGTGCGCGGCGCCCGCATCGGGCTGGTCCCGCAGGACCCGACGACGTCGCTGAACCCGGTGATCCGCATCGGGGACCAGATCGCCGAGGCGCTGCGCATCCACGGCCTCGCGGACCGCCGCTCCGCGAAGGTCGAGGCGCTGCGGATCCTCGAGGAGGCCGGCCTCGACAATCCCGAACTGCGCGCCGGTCAGTACCCGCAGGATCTGTCCGGCGGCCAACGGCAGCGTGTGCTCATCGGCATCGCGCTGGCCTGCCACCCCGACCTGGTCATCGCCGACGAACCCACCAGCGCGCTGGACGTCACCGTGCAACGTCGCATTCTCGACCACCTCGAGGCACGTATCGCCGAGCGTGGCACCGCGGTCCTGCTGATCACCCACGACCTCGGTGTCGCCGCCGACCGTGCCGACCGCATCGTCGTCATGCAGCAGGGCCGGGTCGTGGAGACGGGACCGGCCTCGCAGGTCTTGGACAACCCGCAGCACGAGTACACGCGGTCGCTGCTCGCCGCCGCACCGAGTCTCGCCGACGGGCCGGTGCGCCCGGAGCGAGGTGCGGCCGAACCTCTGCTCAGTGTGTCCGGGGTGTCGAAGACGTTCCGGATCGACCGCCGCCACTCGCTCGACGCGGTGCGCGGCGTCTCCTTCGAAGTTCCGCGCGGGCGGACGCTGTCCCTGGTCGGCGAATCGGGGTCGGGGAAGTCGAGCGTCGCGCGGATCGCGATTCGGCTCGAGACCGCCACGTCCGGGACGGTCCGGTTCGACGGGCGGGACATCACCGGGCTGCGGGGACGGGACCTGCGGGCCCTGCGGCGGCGGGTGCAGATCGTGCACCAGAACCCGTACGCGGCACTGGATCCGAAGCTGCGGATCCGGGACCTCGTCGCCGAACCGCTCGGTGCCTTCGGCATCGGCACCAAGCGTGACCGAGCCCGCCGAGTGGAGGAACTGCTCGACCACGTGGCGCTGTCCGCGGCGCATCTCGACCGTCGCCCGGCCGAACTCTCCGGCGGCCAGCGCCAGCGGGTGGCGATCGCCCGTGCACTCGCCCTGCAGCCGGAACTTCTGGTCCTCGACGAGCCCGTCTCCGCACTCGACGTGTCGGTACAGGCACAGATCCTCGACCTGCTCACCGACCTGCAGGACGAGTTGGGGCTGAGCTACCTGTTCATTTCACACGACCTGGCGGTGGTCCGGCAGATCAGCGACAACGTCGCCGTGATGCGGTCCGGTGAGATCGTCGAATCCGGCTCCACCGCAGATATTTTCGACAACCCGCAACACGAGTACACCAGGGTGCTGCTCGATGCGATCCCCGGGAAGGTTCGACATGTCCGATAATTCAGAACTGCCCACCTCGGAACTGCTGGTGGGAATCGAGTTCGCCGGTACCGGCGCGCATCCCGCCTCGTGGCGTCGTGACGACTCGCGCGCCGAGGATCTCTTCACAGGCGGCTACTGGTCCGACCTGATCGGCGCCGCCGACCGCGCGGGAGCGGACCTGGCGTTCCTGCCCGACCGGTTCGGGGTGACCACCGCCCGGGACACCGTCCGCGGCAGGCTCGAGGCCGTCGGGGTCGCCGCCCGACTGTCCGCCGTCACCTCCCGGATCGGCCTGATCCCCACCGCGACGGTGACCCACACCGAGCCGTTCCACGTGGCCAAGGCGATCCAGAGCCTCGATCACACCACTCGTGGTCGCGCCGGGTGGCAGGTCGCGGTGTCCAGCGGGGAGGACCAGGCAGCACTGTTCGGGCGCAAGCAGTCCCAGGACCCGGTATCGCTGTGGGAGGAAGCGCACGAGGTCGCCGAGGTCGCCGTCCGGCTGTGGGACAGCTGGGAGGACGACGCCGAGATCCGGGACGTCGCCACCGGGCGCTTCGTCGACCGCGACAAGCTGCACTACATCGACTTCGAAGGCGAGTACTTCTCGGTCAAGGGTCCGTCCATCACGCCGCGCTCCCCGCAGGGGCGGCCGGTCGTGGCGACCACGATCGACGGCGAGGACTCCTTCGAGTTCGCCGTGACACGAGCCGATCTCGTGCGCATTCGCGCCACCGACCCGGCGGCGGCGGCAGGTCTCGCCGACCGCGTTCGTGTCGCCGCGGGCAACCGTCGTGTGCACATCCTGCTCGACGTCGACGTCCTGCTGGCCGCCGACGACGCCACGGCCGCCCAGGACCTGGACCGGCTCGACCGCTGGTCCGGCACCCCGTACGTACCGGACACCGTCCTGCACGTGGGCACGCCGGACGGCCTCGCCACGCGTCTCGGTGACATCCGCGCAACCGGCGTCGACGGCGTCGTCCTACGGCCGCTCGCGCTGGCCTCGACGGCGCACCTGCTCGTCGAGCGGGTCCTCCCGGCGCTGCGGCCCGCGCGCACGGACAGGGGAACCCTGCGCGAGCGACTGGGCCTGCCCCGTCCCGCCAGCCGCTACGCCACCACTCACTGAAGGGATCGATCACGATGTCACGCACCACTGCCCGCAAGCAGGTGCACCTCGCCGCGCACTTTCCCGGCGTCAACAACACGACTGTGTGGGCGGACTCGGAGTCCAAGAGTCAGATCGACTTCGACTCGTTCCTGCATCTCGCCCGCACCGCCGAACGCGGACTGTTCGACTTCTTCTTCCTCGCCGAGGGACTGCGCCTGCGGGAACACCGCGGCCGGATCCACGACCTCGACGTGGTGGGCAGGCCCGACACGCTGACCGTCCTCGAAGCGCTCGCCGGCGCCACCACCCACCTCGGGCTGGCCGGGACGATCAACACCACCTTCAACGAACCATACGAACTGGCAAAGCAGTTCGCGACGCTGGACCACCTGTCGGGTGGCCGTGCCGCATGGAACATGGTGACCTCGTCGGACGCGTTCACCGGCGAGAACTTCCGCCGCGGTGGCTTCCTGGACCACTCCCAGCGGTACGTGCGCGCCAACGAGATCATCGACGCCACCCGAACCCTGTGGGACAGCTGGCGCCCCGGCGCCCCGCTCGTGGACCGGGAACGCGGGATCTTCGCCTCCGACAACGACGTCGCCCCGTTCGACATCCACACCACCCAGTTCGACATCGCCGGACGCTTCGAGGTGCCGCGCAGCCCACAGGGACACCCGGTGCTTCTGCAGGCCGGGGACTCGGACGAGGGCCGCGAGTTCGGCGCCGCCAAGGCCGACGCCATCTTCACCGGGCACGGGACGATCGAGGACGCGCGGGCGTTCTACGCCGACGTGAAGGGCCGTCTCGCCCGGTACGGGCGGCGCCGCGACGACCTGAAGATCCTGCCCGCGGCCACGTTCGTCCTCGGCGACGGTGCCGAGGACGCCGCAGAACGTGCCCACCACATCCGGCTGCAGCAGGTCGGTCCGCAGACCGCGATCGCCTTCCTCGAACAGGTCTGGGGCCGCGACCTGTCCGGCTACGACCCCGACGGTCCGCTGCCCGACGTCGAGCCCGAGGACAACGTCGACATAACCCGCGGACGCGTCCGGCACGCCAAGGACCCTCGAGCCGTCGCGGTGGCGTGGCGGCAGAAGGCGGAGGCCGAGAACCTCAGCATCCGCGAACTGATCATCGAGGTCACCGCCCGCCAGCAGTTCGTCGGCACCGCGCAGCAGGTCGCCGACGAGATCGACACCTACGTGCAGACCGACGCCAGCGACGGCTTCATTCTCGTCCCGCACCTCACGCCGGGTGGTCTGGACGAATTCGTCGACACAGTGGTGCCGCTGCTGCAGGAGCGCGGCAGCTTCCGCACCACATACGAGAGCACGACCCTGCGAGGCCATCTCGGTCTCGACGCACCGCGTCCCGCGACCCAAAGCGACACGCACACCCACACCGAAGGAGTTCGAGCCTCATGACCACCGCATCGGAGCAGGACCGGTTCCACGAGGACTGGCAGCGTTGGCGCGCGGCCCGCGAGGCAGCACTGTCGGACCCCGACGGCTGGCTCGGCCTGACGGCACTGCACTGGCTGGACGAGCACCCGGCCGTGCTCGACGAGGTTCCGGGCCTGTGGCACGTCGACGGCGACACCGTGGTGCACAGCGGCACATCCGGTGCCGGGATCCTCACACCCGCCGAGGGCGCACCCGGTGTGCGGATCCGCCTCGGCGACCGGGACGCCGAGATCATCCGCCGCACCGGCCGATTCGCGGTCCGCATCCACGATCCGAAGGCGCCCGCCCTCGCGGAGTTCACCGGGATTCCCACGTACGAGCCGGATCCCGGCTGGGTGGTCCCCGCCCGGCTCGCCCCGTTCCCCGAGCGTCGCACGGTCACCACCGGCGCCGTCGTGGACGGGCTCGAGCACCACCACCCGGCGGTCGGGACCGTCAGCTTCGATCGTGGGGGCGCCGAGCACACCCTCACCGTGTTCGGCGACGGCAGCGGTCCGACCCGGGTGCTGTTCACCGATGCCACCAGCGGCGTCACCACCTACCCGGCGGCCCGCATCCTGCAGATCGCGGCGCCGGCCGGGGACGGCACGGTGATCCTCGACTTCAACCGGGCCGAGAACCTGCCCTGCGCGTTCACCGACGCCGCGACCTGCCCGATCGCGCCGGCAGACAACCGACTGCCCTTCGCCGTCGAAGCGGGGGAGCGCAACCCGCGCATCCCGAGTCGTCCCGAGAGCCAGGAGCTGACCGCATGAGCCGCGTTCCCCTGTCGGTACTGGACCTGTCGCCGATCAGCGCGGGCAGCACCGCCTCACAGGCCCTGCGCAACACCATCGACCTCGCGCGCCACGCCGAACAGTGGGGCTACCGCCGCTACTGGGTCGCCGAGCACCACTTCGTCGCCGTCGCGTCGTCGTCCCCGGCGGTGCTCATCGGTGCGATCGCCGCCGCCACCGACACCATCCGGGTCGGCGCCGCCGCCGTGCAGTTGGGGCACCACACCGCCGCCGCGGTGGTCGAGGCGTTCGGCACCCTCGACGCCCTGCACCCGGGTCGGATCGACCTCGGGATCGGGCGGTCCGGGCAGCGGCGCGCCGATGCTCTGAAGGCGGCGCAGGGCGGACCGGCGGCGCCGGTGCGACGCACCACCACGGAAGTTCGTGACGGACTGGTCATTCCGCCGCCGTTCTCCCCGGACGCACTGCTCGTGTCGCCACGACTGGTGGCAGGATTCGCGGCCCTGCAGCAGCCGGGCGCGCAGTCACCGGACTTCGGCGAGCAGGTCGACGAGATCCTCGCCCTGCTCGACGGCACCTACACCACGCCCGACGGCATCGATCTGCACGCCGTCCCCGGTGCGGGCGCCCGCGTGCAGACCTGGGTGTTCGGTTCGAGCGCAGGGCCGTCCGCCGAACTCGCCGGCCGCCTCGGACTGCCGTTCGGAGCGAACTACCACGTCAGCCCGGGCACCACGGTCGAAGCGGTCGAGGCGTACCGGGCCGCGTTCCGGCCGTCCGCGGTGCTCGACGAGCCGTACGTGGTGGTCTCCGCCGACGCGGTGGTGGCCGACACCGACCGGGACGCGCGGAATCTCGCCTCCACGTACGGGCACTGGACCCACAGCATCCGCTCGGGGCAGGGCGCGATCCCGTACCCGGACCCGGCCACCACCCCCGCACTCACCGACAGCCAACGCGAACTCGTCGAGGACCGGTTGGTCACGCAGTTCGTCGGCGCCCCTGACACGGTCTCCGACCGGCTCGCGGCGCTCCAGCGGGTCACCGGCGCCGACGAACTCGTCGTGACGTCGGCGACCCACCGGCACGAGGACCGGCTGCGGTCGTACGAGCTGCTGGCGCGGGAATGGGGACTCGGGCTGCGCGCGGCCTGACGCGCCCGGTCGCAGCGCGCCGGGATGGGCGTGCACACACCCTTTCGCGCTCGCACAGGGGCGTTCGACCTCGATCGCCTCTGCGGACGCGCGAAAAGGTGTGTGGCTTCGCCTACTCGCCGTCGTATGCCTTCTGCAGCACCCCGATGTCGATCTTGCGCATCTGCATCATCGCGGCGACCGCGCGCTGCGCCCCGGCCGGGTCGGGGCCACCGAGGATGACGGGCAGTGCCGACGGCACGATCTGCCACGACACCCCGAACTTGTCCTTGAGCCAACCACATTGGGATTCCTGCCCGCCGTCGGCGGTGAGGGCGTCCCAGTACTCGTCGACCTCGGCCTGATCGGCGCAGTCGACCTGGAACGAGATCGCCTCGGTGAACGAGAACTCGGGTCCGCCGTTGAGCGCGGTGAAGTCCTGACCGTTCAGGGTGAACGCCACCGTCATCGCGGTACCGGCGGGCTTGGGCATGCCCTCGCCGTACCGGCTGATCTCACCGATGGACGAGTTCTTGAAGATGCCGGTGTAGAAGGCCGCGGCGTCCTCGGCCTGCGAGTCGAACCACAAACAGGGCGTGATCTTCTGCATGACGGATCGGTCCTCCATGACGTGTCGGTCTCTCGGGTGGATGTCCTCACACGTACAGACCAGGGTCGTCGCCCGAACTCATCGCGTCCAGTCAGAATCGCGTCCAGTCAGAAGCGACGGATCTGGTTGATCGGCGGCATCTCCGACAGCGGTGTCAACCCGATGGGCACCCCGGCGCCGTACGCGTTGAACACCTGACCGAAACCGGCGTAGATGCCGACGTGATCGTTCTCGGGACGGAAGGTGATGATGTCGCCGGGCGCCATCGCCGCGAACGGGATCGGCGTTCCCACCCAGGCCTGCTGCTGACTGACCCGCGGCAACTGCACGCCGGCCTGCCGGAACGCCCACTGGGTGAGCCCGGAGCAGTCCCAGGAGTTCGGGCCGGTCCCACCCCACAGGTAGGGCTTGCCGGTCTGGGTGGTCGCCGCCGCGAGTGCGGTCAGCCCGGCGGGCGACGAGATCGGCAGCGGAATCGCCGAACTGCCGGCGCTGACCGAACCGGTCGAACTGCCTGCACTGCCGACGGCGAGCGCGGGCGCCGCGGGGAGAGTGACGGCGCAGACGGTCAATGCGCCGGCCACGAGGGCGCGGCGCAGACGGGGTGTTCGCTGGTCGCGTGCGGTCGATGAGTTCACGAGCGTGGTCCTCCTGGTCGGCCTCGGGCAGCGGTCGGAGGTTAGATCACGATTCGAGGGAAAAGTGTTACAGATCACTTTCCGTTACGGCTCGAACCGGGCCCCTCGCCAGGTAAAGGGGTTTCAGAACCGTTGCACGTTGTGGATCGGCGGCAGGTCCGCGAGCGCCGTCAACCCGATCGGGACGGTGTCGTCGTAGGCGTTGAACACCTGCCCGTCACCGGCGTAGATGCCGACGTGGTCGGCGGCGTCCCGGAACGTGATCACGTCGCCCGGTGCCATGTCGGCGACCGAGACGGGGTCGCCGACCAGTGCCTGATCCTCGCTGACCCGCGGCAGTTCCACCCCCGCCTGCCGGAACGCCCACTGCACCAGCCCGGAACAGTCCCAGGTGTCGGGTCCGGTGCCGCCCCACTCGTACGCCTTGCCGGCCTGGGTGTACGCCGCGGCCAGCGCGATCAGGCCCGCGGGGCTCGGCTCGGGTGGCGGCACCTCCGCGGCTGCCGGGACGACCGGCTCGGTCGCGGCGAACCGGTGGAGCCGATCCGCCGTCGACTTCGACAGCATCGGGGGCAGCGCGACCGCGCACGCGACCAGGGCCGTCAGTCCCGCCCCGCCGAGAACGGTTCCGACGCGGACCCGACTGCGGGCCGCCGGAATCGTGGAGGGCATCGGCGGTGTCCTTCCCGGCGGGCAGCGGTGGTGGAGGCAGGTCGACAGGAGGTTACCTTTCGGACACCGAACGGTCTCCGTGGCGGTGGACACGACGTCCGGCCCGATTGCGCCTGCCGGACATCGCCGCCTCGCGGTGTGAGGATGAGTCCGTGGCCGACCCCGAAGATCGCCCCGACGAACGATTCACCCTGGCCAGTGAGCGGACCTTTCTCGCGTGGATTCGCACGTCCCTGGGTCTGCTGGCGGGGGGAATCGCGATGGTGCATCTGGTCCCCGAGTTCAGCACCGGATGGGTGCGGACCCTGTTGGGGCTCACGCTGATCCTGCTCGCCGTTGCCGCCCCGATCGCCGGCCTGCGCCGCTGGCTGCAGGTGCGCCGCGCGCTCGAATCCGGTGCACCGATGCCCGAGGAGCGGGACCTGTGGGTGTTCGCCGTCGCGATCACCCTGGTCGCCGCATTCGCCGCCGTCGTCACCGTCCTCGGGGCGTGAGGGACCTGCGGCGCCCGGGCAACCCCGCCGCACCACGAGGCGCCCATCTCGTTTAGCGTCGCGAGGGACGGTCTGCAATCTGCATCACACCCAGGAGGAACGGTGGCACTCAAGCTCGGGTACAAGGCGTCGGCGGAGCAGTTCGGTCCGCGGGAGTTGGTGGAGCTGGCGGTGCTGGCGGAGGAGCGGGGGATGGATTCGGCGACGGTGTCGGATCATTTCCAGCCGTGGCGGCACAACGGTGGGCATGCGCCGTTCTCGTTGGCGTGGATGACGGCGGTGGGGGAGCGCACCAGTCGGTTGCAGTTGGGGACGTCGGTGTTGACGCCGACGTTCCGGTACAACCCGGCGGTGATCGCGCAGGCGTTCGCGACGATGGGGTGCCTGTATCC
>NZ_JBSGGS010000014.1:0-114242 GCF_053604015.1 Rhodococcus sp. NPDC004095 | reverse complement strand
CGGCTGGCTGCACTTCTACAATCACCACCGACCCCACTCCGCCATCGGCGGCCAGCCACCGGTCACCAGACTGACCAACGTGCCTGGACATCACAGCTAGGACATGTCTCCCAATCCCCGATTCGGCGCCCCCGGCGCCCAATCGCCGCCCTGCTGCGTTGTCGTCGGCGCCGACACAACAGCGGTATCGGCTTCTCCTCCGCCTTGCCGGACGACGATTGTTTCGCCAGGGGCATCCGAGAGGGATTAGGAGACACGCCCTAGGGGCAGGTCCCCCCCGCCGGCGTCGCGGACCAGGAGTGCTGTACTCGGGGAATGGGTTTCACACGCGAGCAGCTCGAGTCGTTCCGCGACGCCGAGGTGCCGGATCTGATCGGCCCCACCTGCCGGCTGCTGTTCGTCGGCATCAATCCGGGCCTGTGGACCGCGGCGACCGGTGCGCACTTCGCGCGTCCCGGCAATCGCTTCTATCCAGCGCTGCTGCGCGCAGGGATCATCGACCGGCCGATCGATCCCACCGCGGGGATGTCGAGCGCAGATCGGGACCTGCTGGTGTCCCGCGGCGTCGGCATCACGAATCTCGTTGCGCGCGCGACCGCCCGGGCCGACGAGCTGACTGCCGAGGAACTCCGGGCCGGTGGCGAGCGGCTGCGTGCGCTGGTCGCGGATGTGCGCCCACGCGTCGTCGCGGTCGCCGGCATCACCGCGTACCGGGCCGCATTCGGTGTGCGCAAGGCCGTCAAGGGGCGTCAGCCGGACGATGTCGAGGGGGCGGAGTTGTGGGTCGTGCCCAACCCGAGCGGGCTCAACGCCCACGACACCGTCGACTCCCTCGCGGTCGCGTACCGGGCGGCCGCCGTCGAAGCAGGCGTGGTCCCGGCCTGAGACACCGTCGCAGCGGCCCGCTCGGTCGGGGCCGATCGGGTTCCCGGCATCACTCGGACAGGTCGATCGACGGGGTGAATCGACTTACGCTCAGTTGATGCAGGAGCGGGAGCGGGCAGCCGGTGGCTGACCCGGGATCGGCCCTCCCACTGTTCGCGGCCGATCCGGTCGCGGCGGTGGTGCTCGCGCTCGCGTTCCTCGTCTTCCTGTTCTCCGAGTACCGGATCGGACGCACGCACCCGGATTCGGGCCCGACACGCGACGCGTGGTCGGGTGTTGCCGTGGGACTCGCGCTCGCGACGGCCTACCTCGGTGGGGCGGTGTCGAGCGTTCTACTGGTCGAGGGGCTCGGTGAGCCGTACCGGCGGTACATGGACCGGACGAAGAGGCTCATTCCGTTCGTGCTGTGACCCGTCGTCTCGGCCACGCGGCGCGAGTGCCGGCGAAGACGGCGAAGGCCCGGTGGAGTGAATACCCCACCGGGCCTTCGTCATTGGCTGTGTCGGTTCACAGACCGGGGCGCTTGCCGATCGTCAGCGTGACCTCGCCGGTGTGGGCGAAGAAGTCGTTGCCCTTGTCGTCGACGACGATGAACGCCGGGAAGTCCTCGACGTCGATCTTCCAGACCGCCTCCATGCCCAGCTCTTCGTACTCGATGACCTCGACGTTCTTGATGCAGTCGAGCGCAAGGCGCGCGGCCGGGCCGCCGATCGAGCCGAGGTAGAACCCGCCGTGGGAGTTGCACGCGTCGGTGACCTGCTTGGACCGGTTGCCCTTGGCCAGCATGATCATCGAGCCACCCGCAGCCTGGAACTGCTCGACGTACGAGTCCATCCGCCCGGCCGTGGTCGGGCCGAAGGAACCCGACGCCATCCCCTCCGGGGTCTTGGCCGGACCGGCGTAGTACACCGGATGATCCTTGAGGTACTGCGGCATCTCCTCGCCGGCGTCGAGGCGTTCCTTGATCTTCGCGTGCGCGATGTCTCGGGCGACGACCAGCGGGCCGGTCAGCGACAGCCGGGTCTTGACCGGGTGCTTGGACAGCTCGGCCAGGATCTCCGGCATCGGCTTGGTCAGGTCGATCTTGACCGCGGCGCCCTTGCCGGTGCCGGAGACGCCGGAGGTCTCGGCGTCGAGTTCGGTGTCAGTGACCTCCGGCAGGAACCGGCCCGGGTTGAACTCGAGCTGCTCGAGGAACACGCCCTCCGGCGTGATCTTCGCCTTCGCCTGCCGGTCCGCCGAGCAGGAGACCGCGATCGCGACGGGCAGCGAGGCGCCGTGCCGGGGGAGACGGATGACCCGGACGTCGTGGCAGAAGTACTTGCCGCCGAACTGGGCGCCGATGCCGATCTTCTGGGTCAGCTCGAAGACCTGCTTCTCGAGCTCGTGGTCGCGGAAGCCACGACCGGTCATCGCGCCCTCGGTGGGCAGCTCGTCCAGGTAGTGCGCCGAGGCGTACTTCGCGGTCTTGAGCGCGAACTCCGCGGACGTGCCGCCGACGACGATCGCCAGGTGGTACGGCGGACAGGCCGCGGTGCCGAGCGAGCGGATCTTGGCCTCGAGGAACTGCATCATCGAGTCCGGGTTCAGGATGGCCTTCGTCTCCTGGTACAGGTACGACTTGTTCGCCGACCCGCCACCCTTGGCCATGAACAGGAACTTGTAGGCGTTCTCGTGGCCCTTGTGGGTGTCCGCGTACAGCTCGATCTGTGCGGGCAGGTTGTTGCCGGTGTTCTTCTCGTCCCACATGGTGATCGGGGCGTTCTGCGAGTACCGCAGGTTCAGCTTCGTGTACGCGTCGTACACGCCGCGGGCGATCGCCTCGTCGTCGTCGCCGGGCGTCAGCACGTGCTGGCCGCGCTTGCCCATCACGATCGCGGTACCGGTGTCCTGGCACATCGGCAGCACGCCCGCGGCGGAGATGTTCGCGTTCTTGAGCAGGTCGAGTGCGACGAACTTGTCGTTGTTCGACGCCTCGGGGTCGTCGAGGATGCTCGCGACCTGCTTGAGGTGATCCGTCCGCAGGTAGTGCGAGATGTCGTGCAGCGCGGTCTCCGTCAGGAGCCGCAGCGCCTCGGGTTCGACCTGCAGGAAGGTACGCCCGTCCGGGCCCTCGACAGTGGACACCCCTTCGGTGGTCAGCAGCCGGTACTCGGTGGGATCTTCCCCGATCGGCAGCAGGTCCTCGTAGAGGAAGTCGGCCATCATCTCTCCTGGGAATCGGCGTGTGAAGTCGGGAACCAGGCTAAACCTGCAGTCCGAGCGCGCTGGAGGCGGGGATGATACGGCCGATTCCACACCCGTGGGGTCCGTACACTCGACGGGGTGCCTCACACGCTCGCCGTCCACCGCCCGCGCTTCCACGCATACCTCGATGTCGCGGTCGTCGTCGCCGTACTCGTCGGTACGAACCTGATCGCCCACTTCACCACCGTGTGGGCCTCGGTCGCGGCGGTGCCCATCTCGGCCGCGGTGCTGCTCGGTCTCGGGCGCGGACGGGGCCTCGGCTGGGCCGAACTGGGGTTGTCCCCGCGGCACTGGCGTAAGGGTGCGCTCTACGCGCTGGGCGCGGTCGCTCTCGTTCTCGTGGTGGTGGCCGTCGCCATCGCGCTGCCGTTGACCAGGCAGTTCTTCCTGAGCAACCGGTACGCGACCGTGTCCGGCGCGTTGATCGCGTCCATGATCATCATCCCGCTGCAGACGGTCATCCCCGAGGAGCTGGCGTTCCGAGGGGTGCTGCACGGAACTCTGGACCGGGTGTGGGGTGCCCGCGGCGTGTTCGCGGCAGGCTCACTGCTGTTCGGGCTCTGGCACATCGCGTCCTCGCTCGGCCTGACCAGTGGCAACCAGGGCCTGACGGGGATCCTGGGCGGCGGTGTGCTCGGTCAGGTCGTCGGCATCGCCGGCGCCGTCGCCGCCACCGCGGTCGCCGGTGTGGTGTTCACCTGGCTGCGTCGCCGCAGCGGCAGCCTGCTCGCGCCGATCGCCCTGCACTGGTCGCTCAACGGGGTCGGGGCCCTCGCCGCCGCGCTGGTCTGGCACGTGACCACTTCCTGACGGCTACGAGACCGGCCTGACGGCCACGAGACCGGCCTGACGGCTACGGCTCGCGAGCATCCTGGTGTGCGGCCTCCCGCTGTTCGGTCGCCCGCTCGACGCACCGCCGGCGGAACTCCTCCTCCTCGTCGACGATCGCCTGTGCCGCCGCCCGCTCGCGTTCGCGCGCGAAGTACACCGCCGGATGCATCCGCTGATCGGGGAGGGGGACCGGCCCGCGGGGGCGCCCCAGCAACAGCCACAGCGCCGGTCCGAACACGGGTAGCAGCGTCACCAGCAGGAGCCAAGCGGTGCGCGGCAGTGCCCGGACCTGCCACGGTGCGTGGGTGACGACATCCACGATCGGGTGGATCCAGACCAACGCGGCGATCAGCACCGACGCGGCGAACAGCATGGCGAACCTTCTTCCCCAGTACGTGCGGCGCACAGTCGGCGCCTGTCGACACGGGTCGGCACCGACAAGGCCGAGAACCCGTGTGACCCCCGCTGGGGAGGTTACGTGGTGCGTGCCGCCGCAAGACGGACTTCGTGAGGGGAACTTAGGAATTGCTCAGAATTGAGCGTCACTCCTCCAGTCGGACCCACCGTCCGAACGGTGGCGGACCCTCGCCGTGCACCTTGATCCGATGCCGAGGGTCGTCCGGTGCGATGTGCATCCACTCGTAGCCGTGGAGCACGTGTTCCTCGGTGGTGTCGCGCTTCGCGACGACGAGATCACCGTTGGGACGCTGCTCGAAGGTGAACGGGCTCTCGGGTGCGATGACCCACCATGCCTCTTTTGCCATGACGCCTCGCCGTCCTCGGGAGGTTGTGCGGCCGATCTGCCGCCGTCCGGATACGACTCGAGCCTACCGCCGATGGCGGCGGCGAGGCCTGCCCACCGTGGTTCCGGTGGGGCAGGAGAGCACGGGTGCGACTGGCAAGCACCACTGTGGTGTGGTGCAATTCACGAAACCGCTCTACGAATCGAGGCGCCGTGCAGGTATCCCGTCGCGAACTGTTCAGATACGCGGCCGTGGGGTCGGCAGCGCTCGGCGCCGCGGCGCTCGGTGCACCCGGCGTCGTCGCGGCCGCGTCCCCGGCGCGCGGCACCCTCGTCGACTACTCCGGCGGCGTCCCCGACGCCGCCGCGATTCGGGCGGCCGGTCACACCGGTGCCATCCGCTACGTCTCCGACCGCAGGCCCGAGGCGCAGTGGATGCTCGGCAAGCCGATGCGCGCCGACGAGGCGTCGGCGCTCGCCGCAGCCGGCCTCGAGGTGGTGTCCTGCTATCAGTTCGGCAAGGGCCCGACCGCGGACTGGCGCGGTGGCTTCGACGCCGGAGTCGAGCACGCCACCCGGGGCCTCGAACTCCACCGGGCCGCCGGGGGTCCCGAGGGACGCCCGATCTACGCCTCCATCGACGACAAGCCGAGCTCCGCCGACATCACGGCGATGATCGTGCCTTACATCCGCGGCTGGGAGTCGATCGTCGGGGCCGAGAACACCGGTGTCTACGCGAACTCCGGCACCATCGACCGGCTGCTCGACGCGGGCGCTGGGGCCTACTTCTGGCAGCACGACTGGGGGACCCCCGAGGGCTACGTGCATCCCGAGGCGCACCTGCACCAGTTCGAGATCGACGAACGCGCCGTCGACGGTGTGGGCATCGACCTCAACGCCATCCTCAAGCCCGACTACGGGCAGTGGTCGCTGGCCTGACAACCGGTTCGGGTCGGCGCACCGGCGGGCCGGTTCGTGAGCCCGCCGGCGAGCCGGTTGGTCAGCCAGCCGGCGGGCCGGCCAGTCAGCAGAGTGGCTTGGCGATGTCGTAGATCCGTTGGGCCTGCTCAGGTGTGGCCTTGGTGCCGTTGTTTCCCGCTCGGACCTCGAGTTCCGACACCACGGTCGCCTCGTCGACACCGGCGTCGATGGCGGCGCAGGTCTGGGCGTAGATGTCCTCGATCGCCGAGTCGTCACGGCCCTCGGCCAGGCTCGGGTACGCGGCCTTGAAGGTGGTCGTGAACGTGCCTGCCTTGACGGTGTCGACCGCACCCTGTGCGCGGGTGACGAGGCTGCCTGCGGCGGACTGGGCGGACGAGATGGCGCCCTGGGCGGCGCTCTGCGCCGAGGTGATGGCACCCTGCGCGGCGCTCGCCGCGGACTCGACCGCGGACGAGGCGCGGTCCAGGGCTCCGGTGGGCGTCGTGGTCGTGGACTCGTTGTCGTTGTTCGACGTGCACCCCACCAGGGCAAGTGAAATGGCAGAGGCGGTCAGAACTGCAGCTGCGATTTTCATGGGTCGAGCGTAGACCCCGAAGTAACGGGAAGCGCGGAGGTTTACGACGTACAGAACAGACGCGTCGTCACCGACGACCAGATCATGGAGGTCAGCCGATGGAATTCATCATCAATCTTCTGTATGCCGTTGCAGCCAACATCTACGACGGTGTCTCCGCCGGATCGAGCAGCAGTGGCGGGGAGACCCCGAACCCCTGAGTCGGGGTCGTCCCGGCCTGCTTCCGGTCGTCGTCAGCCGCCGATCTTCGCCAGCCACTGCCGGGCCTCGTCCGGCAGTGCGTCGGCGGATTCGGCGGCGCGGCACCACTTCTTGGCCATCTTCAGGAACTTCATCGGGTTGTAGACGTCCTCCTCGCACGACCAGAGTCCGTCCCCGGCGTAGTGCAGGATCGTCAGGTTCGACGCCCCGTGTGTGGACCCGTCGCCGGGGTCGCACATCGGGTTGTCGATCTCGCAGATCACCCACCCGCGCTGCTCGTCGATCGTGTACCAGAGCGCTGGGAAGGCGGTCATGTGGTTGCCGGGGAAGCTGTTCATCGTCCGGATGATCCAGGGGCGGATCTCCTCGCGGCCGGTGAAGTTGCCGTAGGCGTGCTCGATGTACGTCGCGTCCTCGGTGAACATGTCGGCGAACAGGTTCCAGTCGCCGGTCCGCTTTGCCTGCTCGACCGTGCGCTGGTAATCGGCGAACGCCTGCTCCAGCTCGTCGCGTGTCCAGCGGCCGTTCGCGGACGGGGTGGTGGCGGTGTCGTTGCCCGACAGGGTCACATGTCCTCCGTAGGTCTTCTGCCGAAACCGCTTGCTGCGGATCAGGTTTGGGTGTGCGCCAGCGGTGAGCGCGCGAGTTCGGGCTCCTCGGCCAGTACGTGCAGAGGCCGCTCGCCGGGCTCGCCGCCGTCGGTCCGCCAGGACAGAACCGACCAACGCGACAATCCGGACAGAGCCGAGCCGAGGCTGGCGAACGAACCGGAGGACAGTGCGGAACCGGCGGACCCGATGGAGCCTATCGACAGGATCGAGCCGACGCTGCCGATCGAGAGAATCGAATACGCGGACCCGATGGACAGGATCGATCCCTCCGAGCGGATGGACAGGATCGAGCGCCGGGACCGGACGGATTTGATGGAATTCCGACTGGGGGAGGCCATTCCCCGGTTTACCACGGTGGCAGTGAATACAGAAGGACCCCTCGCCGGGCGAGGGGTCCTTCCGAGGATTTCGGGCTGTCGGACGTCAGGGGACGTAGACCGTGCCGACCGTCGGCAGGAAGCTGCAGGTGGCCGGTGCGGCGCCCTCGACCTCGGTGGTGAGGCCGCCGGAGACCACGGCGAGCACGCGGCCCTGGCCGGTCTGGGCGATCGCCGAGAGGGTCGCCGGGCCGTCCGGGTTGATCTGGGACGCGGTCGTCAGTGTGGCGCGACCGGTTTTCGGGTGGTCGATGTTGACCCAGTCGACGACCAGCGGGTTCGGCTGCTCCGCGGTGGCCTTGCTGGTGCCGAGCGCGGTGAACACGAATCCGGCCTCGCCGGCCTTCGGTCCCGGCGGGGGCAGGTGCGCGGGGCCGGGGACGGCCAGGGCCGCGCCGACCGAGTCGGACTTGCCGCCGATGCAGCCCTTGCCGATGGTGGGGTAGAGGAACTGGGAGATGACCGGGCCGCTCTCCGGGGGGAGCTCCGGTCCGCCGCCGCCGCTGCCGTCCAGGAACGTGATGACGCGCTGCAGGGTGGACTTGGTCTCCGGGGGCAGGTTCGACGCCTCGAGCAGGGCCTTCGCCTGGGCGAGGAGATCGGCCTGCGGGTTCGCGACATCGGTCACACCGAGCTCGATCGGGCCTGCGGCCGCACCGACGATGGCCGGGGCGAGCGAGGCGAGGGCCTCGATGTCCAGGCCCGCGGGGATCTGGGGAACCGCGGGAGCGGGCTCGGCGGAGGCGGTCGCCGGTAGCGCGACCGCGGCAGCGGTAATCGCCAGCGCGATGATCGATATGCGCGTTCCTCGCGTACGAAGCACGGTGTCCCCATCCTTGTTGTCAAGCGTCGGCGCCGGAGCAGCCGACTGGCCCGGCAGGCCCCTCGGTGTCAAAGGGTCACTCTATGCAGGGCATCTGGCGTTGTACAGCGTTTCGTAGGACCGTCCCGTCGGTTGGCGATGGGGCGGTACTCCCGCGGCAGTGTAATCACTCCGCGGTGTGGCGATCCCGACATTGTGGTGTGGCGATGCTGACAGCCCGAACTCTAACGTGTGACTCAAGTGAACAGTGGGGTTGTTGATGCAACTGTTATGCGCGCTGATCGCCCGTCCGAGGTGCGGCCGGCGGCTGCCGTAGGCTCGCCGACGACCATGCGGGATTCGGCCCGCAGGCCCGCGATCAGCAGGCACACGAACTTCCAGGAGAATTCCAGCACCGTGTCCGAGACGACCCCCGCGCCCGCGGTCCGCACCCCCCGCACGGGACCCCGGGTCGAGCGGGTGCTGCGCGCGGCGCCACTGCTCCTTCTCGTCTCTGTCCTGGTTCGGATGGCGTGGGCCTTCCTGACCCCCAACGGGATGAACCTGGTCGACCTGCGGGTGTACGTCGACGGGTCGGCGGCACTGCTGCGCGGTGACCTGTACGACTTCACCTACTCGGAGCTGACCCCCGACTTCCCGCTGCCGTTCACCTACCCGCCCTTCGCTGCGATCGTCTTCTTCCCGCTGCACTATCTGCCGTTCGGGGTGGTCGGTGTGCTGTGGCAGCTCGCGACGATCGGTGCGCTGTACCTGCTGATCCGGATGAGTCTCGAGCTGCTGCTCGGCGCCTCGACGTCCTGGACGCGGGGGCTCGACCGGCGCTGGACGTCGATCGCTCTCCTGTGGACCGCGGCCGGGATCTGGACCGAACCGGTGCGCACCACCCTCGACTACGGCCAGGTCAACGTGTTCCTCGCACTCGGGGCGATGGTGGCGGTGCGCTCGACCCGCTGGTGGCTGGCCGGTGGCCTGGTCGGCTTCATCGCCGGGATCAAGCTGACGCCTGCGGTCACGGGCGTGTACTTCGTGCTGCGCCGGCGGTGGAAGGCCGCGGTGTTCTCCGCCGTCGCGTTCGCAGGAACGGTCGGCCTCAGCTACCTCCTGGTCGGGGCCGAGGCGCGCACGTACTTCGAGCACCTGCTCGGTGACGCCTCGCGGATCGGTCCCGTCGGTTCGGTCTGGAACCAGTCGCTGCGCGGCGCGTTGAGTCGCGTCGCCGGACACGACGTCGGCAACGGGTGGGTGTGGCTGGCCGCGATGGCGGTCGCGGCGCTGCTCGCGTGGTTCGCCTGGCGCTCCCTCGGGCGCGACGACCTGCTCGGCACGCTGGTGATCGTCCAGCTGTTCGGGCTGCTGCTCTCGCCGATCTCGTGGTCGCACCACTGGGTGTGGCTGATTCCGATGCTGATCTGGTTGGTGCACGGGCCGGTGGCGGATCTGCTGGGATCGAAGATTCTCGCCGGATTCTGGCTGGTCTCCACTCTCGTCGGAGTTCCGTGGGTACTGAGCTTCTTCCAGGACTCGATCTGGCTGATCTCGCGGCCGGGGCTGCTGGCGTGGCTCGGTGCGGTGGACGTCGTCGGGACGTTCGCCTTCTACCTGTGGGTGACCTACGCCGGTCGGCTCAGCCGCCGGTCGGAGCCAGCCGATCGATCTCCCGGGCCAGCGCCACGTCCAACTCCGTGATTCCGCCCTTGAAGTGCGTGGAGCAGCTGAAGGTGACCTTGCGCCAGCGGATGTCCATGTCGGGGTGGTGATCGCGCGCCTCGGCGGCTTCGGCGACCCGGTCGACGAGGGCGATCGCGTCGGGGAAGGTGGGCAGTTCGACGGTCCGGACGATCGCCGCGCCCTCGCGCCGCCACTGCGGCAGGTCGGCGAGGGCGGCGGTGACCTCGGCGTCGGTGAGCAACTCGGCCATGGTCATGATGGTCCCATGCACACGGGCCTCGGGGACAGGGATCGGCGGCGCGAGGTGGCCGCGGCCGCGCTGGTCGACGCGGGCCGGCTGCTGCTCGCGCGGCGGGTCACCCCACCGGAACTGGCGGGCAGGTGGGAACTGCCGGGCGGCAAGATCGAGCCTGGGGAGACGCCCGCGGAGGGGCTGCGAAGGGAACTGCGTGAGGAACTCGGCGTCGAGACCGCCGTCGGCGCGCGGATCGGAGTCGATGTGCCACTGCCGAACGGGATGGTGCTGCGGGCCTACGTGGTGGAACTGAAGTCGGGTGTGCCTGCGGCACTCGAACACGCCGCGGTGCGCTGGGTCGACGCCGGCGGCCTGGCCGCCGCCGACCTCGTGCCCAACGATCGCGCGTGGCTGCCGGAGCTGCTCGCCCTGCTCGATCCGCGGTAGGTCCCCGACCCGCGGTGGTCCCGGCACGTGGAGGTGGGCTCAGGCGGCGCGGGCCTTCTTGAGCCCCTTCTTGAGTTCCTTGCCGGTGGCGCCCTGGTTCTCGAGCTTCTTCATTCGCATGATCACGACCGGGCACTTGACGCACCGGGTCTTGCTGCGGCAGCACTTCTTCTTCGGTTTCAGGCTCGACACGTTCTTCGCCTTGACCTTGCCCATCGGCGTCCGAGCCCTTCCGCTTCGACAACGAGGATCTCCCCGCGGAAGGTTAGCGTAACCTCAGTCGCCGCGGCCCGTGGGTGGTCGGCCCCCGACGGGTTCCCGGCCACCCACGGGGGTGGGACACCACCGCGGACGATGTGACCGCTCAGCGGCCGTGGACCGGGTGGTTGCCGCGGATCACGTACGACGGATCGACTGCGGCCTTCAGTCGGCGCAGCGAGTCCATGGTGGACGAGTCGAACGCGCGCTCCAACGACTCGTCCGGTCCGAGCAGCGTCGGGACGGTCGGACCCGCGGACCAGGGAGCGAGCTCGTCGAACAGACTCGCCATCGCCTGCGCCGCGGCGGCGAGCAGTTCGGGCACGGGTGCGAGGGTCAGCGTCATCACCGCGAACTCGGCACGGTCTCGCCGCAGGTCGACCGCGCCGGCACGGCCCGACCGCGCCGCGCCACCCAGATGACGGAACTGGATCTGGGTGAGCGGGAGCAACCCGGCCGTGCCGGTCCGTTCGACCACGAGATCGATGACGCCCTCGTCGAGCGCGGTGAGCAGCATCGACGAGTGCACGCCCGGGGACGGGTCGGTCGGCTCCTCGCAGATCGCGCCGACGTCACCGGGTTGCAGCGGCCGGGTCGTGTCGCGCAGGACGGTGCCCGCGGCGCGGACCGGTGCCAGGTGAGCCGCCAGCGCGCCATCCGAACCCAGCAGCACCGTGTCGACGAAGCAGAAGGACTGCCCGCGGATCTCGTCGGGCAACTCCGGGATCGGCGGGAAGTGCATGATCGACGCCCACACGGACAGTTCGTCCGGAGCGCTCACGGTGAGGGCGGACACGGCGCGCAGCACCGATGCGGCGTCGGTGGCGGGGAACGCCAGTCGCCCACCGGTGATCTCGGGCGCTGGGAACAGGTCGATCTCGACGGCGGTCACGATGCCGAACTCGCCGCCCCCGCCGCGCAGCGCCCACATCAGCTCGGGGGATTTGTCGTCGCTGATCCAGCGGTGCACGCCGTGCGCGTCGACCAGTTCCACCGCCGACAGCGACCCCGAGCCCGGTCCGAACGGACGGGTGAACCACGACAGGCCGCCGCCGAGGCAGAAACCGACAACGGAGACATCGGGATTCGAGCCGACCAGTCCGGTCAGGCCGGTGCCGTCGAGCGCGGACTGCAGCGCACCCCACTTCACGCCCGCGCCGACGCGTGCGGTCCGTGCGGTGGTGTCGATCCAGATGTCGTCGAGGGCCGAGGTCCGGATCAGCAGCGTGTCGTCGAGGGCCCGGTTCGCGCCGTGGCCGCCGGGCTGCGCGGTCACCCGCACGTGGTTGGCGGCGGCGAAGCGGACGGCCTCGACGACGTCGGCGGTGGTCGCGGCGGTCACGACCGCGGCGGGTCGTTGGGTGATGCTCACGTTCCACGCCTGCGCCACCGTCGCCCAGTCGGGGCTGTCCGGCAGGTCCAGCCGGCCGTCGAGGTCGGCGGCGAGCCGGTCCCACGGGACGGAAGCCAGGCGGGCCCGGGAGCGGTGGGTGTCGAGGTCGATCGGTGTGGATGTCATGGCCGAAAGCGTGCGGCGCCGCGACCGCCCGGAACATCCCCCGGGACGGGGCACGCGTCACCCCAGACTTCTGGGGTGTCGGAAACGGGCGAGGCGCGGGAGAATTCGACGCCATGGCGACCATGCGCGCGGAAACGGTCCGCTCCCGGCTCGACGCTCTCTCGCGGGCCGGTCAGAACTGGCAGGATTTCGGTCACGGCGCGATGGAGATTCTCACCAAGGCCGTGCCGTTCGACGCGGCGTGTTTCGGCACGATCGATCCGGCGACCTCGATGGTGACCGGGTCGGTCAAGGCGGGACTCGACAACCCGTGCGAGGTCGAGTTCGCGTACCACGAATACGTCGAGGACGACGTGAGCCTGTTCAGTGACCTGGCCCGCAGCAACGTCGGCGTGAGCATCCTGCACGAGGTGACCGGCGGCGATCCGCGGCGCAGTTCCCGCTTCCGTGAACTGTTCGAGCCGATGTTCGACCTCGGGCACGAGATGCGGGTGATGATGCGGACCGGCGGCGACGTCTGGGGCGGGCTGGCGATCTACCGAAGGGCCGGGGGCAGCGGGTTCAGCCCGGCCGAGGCCGACTTCATCGACGGCCTGACGGGGATACTCGCAGTCGGGGTGCGGGCCGGACTGATCGCCGACGCCGCGCCGGGCACCGATGTCGTCGGCGCCGAGAACGGGCCCGCGGTGCTCACCTTCGATCACGAGAACAACCTGTGCCAGGCCACGCTCGCCGCGCAGGTACGGGTGGAGGAACTGGGAGGGGATCTCTGGACGGACCTCCCGCAACCGGTGGTGGCGACGCTGGCGGGGGCTCGGGCGCTCGCGACCGGCCGGAGCTCCGCGGTGCCGCGCGTGCGCGTCCGCTCACGGACGGGGCAGTGGCTGGCCGTGCACGCCGCCCCGCTCGCCGGGCGGGCGGGTCACCCGATGCAGGTCGTGGTCACGATCGAACCGGCCGGCGCGCCCGAGGTGGTCCCGCTGGTCGTGGCGGCGTTCGGGCTCACGCCTCGGGAACGGGACGTCGTGGACGGGGTGCTGCGCGGGGCGAGCACCGGCGAGATCGCCAAGGCGCTGCACCTGTCGCCGTACACGGTGCAGGACCACCTCAAGGTCATCTTCGACAAGGCCGGCGTCTCGAACCGCAAGGAACTCACCGCACGGGTGTTCTTCGACCACTACGCATCGCGTAAGAATTCCCGCCTGGGGCCGTCCGGATGGTTCGTGTCGGAACCCTGACGGTGACCGTGTCGCAGATCACTATCCCCAGGTCAGCGGTGGTTGCGGCGGGCCGCGATGTGGGGGATCGGGGCGCGAGCGGGTAGGGTGTTCGCTGGCCGCAGTCCCTGCACCGGCGCGGATGTCGTGATCGTTTCGCACGACGTTCGTTGTGCCCGGGGGTCGCGAATGGGAATCACGCATGCGCGTAGCGGCAGCCAGAAGCCGTACGACGCCAAATTCGTGTGGCCCCGTCAGCAGCCAGGAGAACGCCCCGCGTGAGCACCACCAATTTCCGTAACGTCGCCATCGTCGCGCACGTCGACCATGGCAAGACCACCCTCGTCGACGCCATGCTGCGCCAGTCCGGCGCCTTCGCCGAGCGCGCCGAGCTGGTCGACCGCGTCATGGACTCCGGTGACCTCGAACGCGAGAAGGGCATCACCATCCTCGCGAAGAACACCGCTGTTCATCGCCACAACCAGGACGGCACCGTCACCGTCATCAACGTCATCGACACCCCCGGCCACGCCGACTTCGGCGGCGAGGTCGAGCGCGGCCTGTCCATGGTCGACGGCGTCGTCCTGCTCGTCGACGCGTCCGAGGGCCCGCTGCCGCAGACCCGCTTCGTTCTCCGCAAGGCGCTGTCCGCGTCGCTGCCGGTCATCATCGTCGTGAACAAGACGGACCGCCCGGACGCCCGCATCGAAGAGGTCGTCACCGAGGCGCAGGACCTGCTCCTCGACCTGGCATCCGACCTCGACGACGAGGCCGCCGCGGCCGCCGAGGCGCTGCTGGACCTGCCGGTCCTGTACGCGTCGGGCCGCGAGGGCAAGGCGTCGATGAACCAGCCGGAGAACGGTCAGGCCCCCGACACCGAGAACCTGGACGTGCTGTTCGACGTGCTGATGGAGCACGTGCCTGCACCCAAGGGCGACGCGTCCGCACCGCTGCAGGCGCACGTCACCAACCTCGACGCCTCCGACTTCCTGGGCCGCCTCGCGCTGGTCCGTATCCACAACGGTGAACTCCGCAAGGGCCAGCAGGTCGCGTGGATGCACGCCGACGGAGTCAAGAACGTCAAGATCACCGAGCTGCTCAAGACGGTCGGCGTGAGCCGCGAGCCCGGTGAGGTCGCGGTCGCAGGCGACATCGTCGCGGTCGCCGGCATCCCGGAGATCATGATCGGCGACACCCTCGCCGACACCGAGAACCCGGTCGCGCTGCCGACCATCACCGTCGACGAGCCCGCCATCTCCGTGGTCATCGGCACCAACACCTCTCCGCTCGTGGGCCGGGTCAAGGGCCACAAGCTGACCGCGCGCATGGTCAAGAGCCGCCTGGACTCCGAGCTGATCGGCAACGTGTCGCTGCGCGTCCTCGACATCGGCCGCCCGGACGCCTGGGAGGTGCAGGGCCGCGGCGAGCTGGCGCTGGCCATCCTCGTCGAGCAGATGCGCCGCGAGGGCTTCGAGCTGACTGTGGGCAAGCCGCAGGTGGTCACCCGTCAGGTCGACGGCAAGCTGCACGAGCCGTTCGAGGAGCTGACGATCGACACCCCCGAGGAGCACCTCGGCGCGATCACCCAGCTGCTCGCGAACCGCAAGGGCAAGATGGTCCAGATGACCAACCACGGCACCGGCTGGGTCCGCATGGAGTTCATCGTCCCGTCGCGCGGCCTGATCGGGTTCCGCACCGACTTCCTCACCGAGACCCGCGGCACCGGCATCGCCAACGCCGTCTCGCACGGCTACGCCCCGTGGGCGGGCGAGATCCGCGCCCGCCACACCGGCTCGCTGGTCTCCGACCGGAGCGGCACAGTGACGCCGTTCGCGATGATTCAGCTGTCGGACCGCGGCACGTTCTTCGTCGACCCGGGCGCCGACACGTACGAGGGCATGGTCGTGGGCATCAACCCGCGTGCCGAGGACCTCGACATCAACGTCACCAAGGAGAAGAAGCTCACCAACATGCGCTCGGCGACCGCCGACGTCACGGAGACCCTCGCGAAGCCGATCGAGCTGACGCTCGAGTCCGCGATGGAGTTCTGCGCCGGCGACGAGTGCGTCGAGGTCACCCCGGAGGCGATCCGCGTCCGCAAGGTGCACCTCAACGCGACCGAGCGCGCCCGCGAGCGTTCGCGCGCGAAGTCCCGCGACAAGGCCGCGCTGTAGAGTTGCGCTTCGCGTCTGTGAGTGATCTGCACCCTCATCGGGGTGGAGATCACTCACGGGCGGCGCAACCGCACACACGAAGGGACGGGTGAGTGCGAGGGATTCTGTCGATCGCGACCGCACTGGTCGCCGGTCTCGCTCTCGCGGGCTGCACGGCGAATCCGCCGCCTCCGGTGGAGAGCACCGACAGCCCGAAACCCACCACAACGGTCACGACGAAGAACACCGTCGTGGTCTCGATCGACGAGATCGGGCAGGGTTTCAACCCGCACCTGCTCTCCGACCAGTCGCCGGTGGGCGCGGCGGTGACGTCGATGGTGCTGCCGAGCCCGTTCCGGCCGGTCCCGAGCCCGACGGTGCCGGGCGGTACGGACTGGGTGCCGGACGAGTCGCTGCTGGTGTCCGCGGACGTGACGTCGCAGGACCCGTTCACGATCACCTACCAGCTCCGCAACGAGGCGCAGTGGTCGGACAGCGCGCCGATCGCCGCGGAGGACTTCCGGTACCTGTGGCAGCAGATGGTCAGCCAGCCCGGCGTGGTCGATCCCGCCGGATACGCGCTGATCGACGACATCGCGTCGTCGGCGGGAGGCAAGACCGTCACCGTCACGATGCGGGCCCCGTACCCGGCGTGGCGGGAACTGTTCACCGACCTGCTGCCGTCGCATCTGGTGAAGGACACCCCGGGCGGGTTCGCGCGCGGCCTGTCCGAGAACATCCCGGTTTCCGGTGCGCAGTTCCACATCAAGAGCGTCGACCGGGGACGCGACGAGATCCTGCTCGAACGCAACGACCGGTTCTGGGGCCGGCCCGCCACCCCCGATCAGATCCTGATGCGGCGCGGCGGCTCGAACGCGCAGCTCACCGACTCGATCCGGGCCGGTGACGCGCAGGTGGTGCAGGTGCGTGCCGCGGGCTCCCTGCAGTGGCAGCTCGCGGCGGTTCCGGGCGTGCGGTCCGGGACCACTTTCCAGCCGCGGGTGCTGGACCTGACATTCAACGGCCGCACCCCGGCCGTCGCGGACCAGCGGGTGCGCCGGGGCCTGCTCGGCCTCCTGAACACCGACCTGCTCGCGTCCGTCGGAACCCCGTCGGGTGCGAATGCGACGGTCGCCCGGGCGCAGGTGCTGGCACCGTCGGCGCCCGGCTACGTGCCGACCGCGCCCCCCGCCCCCACCCGTGAGCAGGCTCTGGGCCTGCTCGCCGAGGCGGGATGGGTACTGGCACCGGCCGATCCGGAGGCGCCGGCACGGCTGGTCCGCGACGGCGTCCAGCTGACGCTGACGATCGGCGCGACCCAGGGAGACGACACCGCGATCGCGGTCGCGAACACCGCGGCCGACCAGCTACGTGGTGCGGGGGCGCAGGTCACCGTCACGACGATGCGGGCCGAGGAACTGTACGGTCGCGCGCTGGTCGACGAGCGGGTGGACGCGGTGGTCGGCTGGGCGCGCGCGGGCGCGGACCCGGCGACGGCGCTGGCGTCCCGATACGGTTGCCCGCCGCCGGCGGCGCCGGAAGCGGTCGAGGAATCCGACGAGGCGAGTGGTGCGGAGCCCGGGGTGACGGCCTCGGAGACTCCGGACACCTCGGTCGCCGAGGCGCCCGCCCCGACCACTGGGGAGGAGGCCGGCGACACCACCGAAGTGGTGCCGAATCCGGCTGCGCCGAGCAATGTTTCGGGACTGTGCGACCCGGGCCTGCAGCAGGGGATCGACGACGCGCTGCGTGGCGTCGGCGACGTCGGGCAGCTGATCGCCCACGCCGAGCCCCGGCTGTGGGAGCTGGCCGCGGTACTGCCGGTGCTGCAGGACACGACGGTGGTTGCCGCCGGGCCCGACGTGGAAGGGGTCTCGCTCACCGGGGCGATCGAGGTCGGCATCTTCAGCGATGCCGCGGACTGGTCGAGGAAGCAGAACTGATGACGGACGAACGGCCGCGACTGCTGCTGGTGCACGCCCACCCCGACGACGAGACCCTCACGACCGGCGGCACGATCGCCCGGTACGCCGCCGAGGGTGCCGAGGTGACCGTGGTGACGTGCACGCTGGGCGAGGAGGGCGAGGTGATCGGCGACGCCTGGGCGGAGCTGGTCGCCGACCGCGCCGACCAGCTCGGCGGGTTCCGGATCCTCGAGCTGACGACCGCGCTCGGCCGGCTCGGGGTGGCGCAGCCCCGGTTCCTCGGCGGCGCGGGACGCTGGCGGGACTCCGGCATGGCCGGTACCCCGGCGGCGGCGAATCCGCGGGCCTTCGTGAACGCGGACCGTGCCGAGGTGGTCGACGCACTCGTCGCGGTGATCCGCGAGCGGCGTCCGCAGGTCGTGATCTGCTACGACCCGCGGGGTGGCTACGGGCACCCGGACCACATCCGGGTGCACGAGGTGGTCACCGCCGCCGTCGAGGCCGCCGCGTCGCCGGACGGCACCGCGGCCGGTGAACCGTGGAACGTGGCGAAACTGTACTGGACTGTCACCGAGGCGACCTCGCTGACCGAGGGGCTCGAGTGCATCACCGAGATCCCGGAGTCCTGGCGGCTCCCGGAGCCGGGTGAGCTGCCCTGTGTGCCGGACGAGCAGGTGACGACCGTCGTCGACGTCCGCGCCCAGCTGGCGGCGAAGGTGGCTGCCTTCGAGGCGCACGCCACGCAGGTGACGGTGTCGCCGACGGGTACCGAGTTCGCGCTGTCGAACAACATCGTGCAGCCGATTCCGGTGGACGAGCACTACGTGCTGGCGCGCGGCGTGCTCGGCGAGGTCGGTGCCGACGGTCGCGAGCACGACCTGTTCTCCGGCGTGTGATCGTCCGGTTCGCGGGTTAGGCTGAGGTCGGTTTTCCGCAGTGTGTGAGCTTCACCCACGAAGGGACACGAACCGATGGCGCTGCACCGGGTCGGCGATCGCGCCGATATCGTAAACGACATCTACTCGACGCCACTCAGTGAGGCAGTTCTCCCGAAATATCAAATGCCGCAAGGATCTTCGGATCCCCGGATCGCCTATGCGCTGATTCACGGCGAACTGGCCCTCGACGGCAACTCCTCGCAGAATCTCGCGACTTTCTGCTCGACGTGGTCCGAGGACGAGGTGCACCGGCTGATGAACGAGTGCCTCGACAAGAACATGATCGACAAGGACGAGTACCCGCAGACCGCGGAGATCGAGTCCCGGTGCGTGCACATGCTCGCCGACCTGTGGAACTCGCCGGACGGGCGCACAACCGTCGGATGCTCGACGACGGGCTCCAGCGAGGCCGCGATGCTCGGTGGCCTGGCGCTCAAGTGGCGGTGGCGGGAGCGGCGCCGAGCCGAGGGCAGGGCGACCGACCGGCCGAACCTGGTGTGTGGTCCGGTGCAGGTGTGCTGGGAGAAGTTTGCCCGCTACTTCGACGTCGAACTGCGGCAGGTGCCGCTCGAGGAGGGCGCCACCGGGATGCGTCCGAATCAGCTGCGGGACTACGTGGACGAGAACACGATCGGCGTCGTCGCGATCCTCGGTGTCACCTACACCTGCGACTACGAGCCGGTCGCGGAGATAGCCGCCGCGCTCGACGCGATCGAGGCCGAGCACGGCTGGGACATCCCGGTGCACGTCGACGCCGCGAGTGGCGGCTTCATCGCGCCGTTCGTTCAGCCGGAACTGGTGTGGGACTTCAGGATCGATCGGGTGGCGTCGATCAATTCGTCCGGCCACAAGTACGGTCTGGCACCGCTCGGCGTCGGGTGGGCCGTGTGGCGCAGCGCCGACCTGCTGCCGGAGGACCTGGTGTTCAGGGTCAGCTACCTCGGCGGCGACATGCCGACGTTCGCGCTGAACTTCTCCCGTCCGGGCGGTGAGATCGTCGCGCAGTACTACCTGATGTTGCGGCTCGGCAGGGAGGGCTATCGCCGGATCCAGCAGGCATGCTCGGACACCGCCCAATACCTCGCCGGCCGGATCCGGGGGATGGGGCCGTTCACCATCCTCTACGACGGCACGGGTGGCCTGCCCGCGGTCTCGTACACGCTCACCGATCCGGCGACCGCCGGGTTCTCGCTCTACGACCTGAGTGACGCGTTGCGGCTGCGGGGGTGGCAGGTGCCGTCCTACCCACTGCCGCCGCACCGGGAGGAAACCGTGATCCAGCGTGTGCTGGTGCGGCACGGCGTCTCTCGTGACGAGATCGCGTTGCTCGCCGGCGACATCGAGGCGGCGATCGCGCGGCTGCGTGACGGCACCCCGGACGACAGCGAGCGGACAGGCTTCCATCACTGACCGCGAACGCGTGACCCGCGGCGCCCGCCGCGCCTAGGCTGTGATCCACGTCATGGTTTCCGGGGTGGGGCTGGAGGTACGGGTGTGAACTGGAGCGTGCAGAACCAGATCGTCGCGTTCGTCGACTCGTTGCGGCCGAACTCGCAGATGCACCACGAGATGTACATGAACGCGCTCTACGGGTTCGTGGACATGCAATCGCACCTGCTGACGATGCTCGGGTACCCGCCGGTGCCCTGACGCCGGGTGCCCGGCGCCTACGATCTTCAGTCATGACCGTCGGCCCCGTCTCCGCCTCGCCCGTCGCCGGACGCGGCATCCTCGACCGCTTCATTCTCGTGCTGCTGGTCTTCGACGGGTTCCTGACCGCGATCCTGGCGGTGCTGTTCCTGCCCGCTCGGCTGGGCTCGGCGCCGTTCCCGGTGAGCGTGCTGGCGGCGGCGGTGGTGAACGTCCTGCTGGTTCTCGGCGCTCGGACGGTGACCGACCGGCCCGGCCGGTACGCGCTGCCGCTCGCGGGGTGGTTCGTCGGGTTCCTGGTGTGCATGGTCGGCGGACCCGGCGGCGATTCGCTGCTGCTCGCCGACTGGCGGGCGCTGTTGCTGCTCGTCGGCGGTCTGGTTCCGCCGATGGTGCTGCTGTTCAAGTGGAGCGCCGACGCGGCGGTCGCGCGCGGGCAGGCGGCCCGCGCCCGCTGACCCCGGGGTCGCCCGACCGGATTCGCGATTGTTCCTCCGCACCTCGGGGGTGCCTGCTAGCGTGCCGCCGACATCGGGACGAGGAGGGCACACGTGGGGACAAGGTGGTTGGCCGGTCGCGGGATCACACGGGCGGCGACGATCGCCGTGTGCGCGCTCGGCGCGATGGCGGGTACGGCGCAGGCGGCCCCCGTGCCCGCCGGACTGACGGAGGTGCTCTTCGTCGGCAACAACTGGGAGGGCACCGCGGATGTCGTCCAGTCGACCGGCGCCTACTCGAAACTCGGTCGCGTCAACATGATCCCGGACAAGCAGGAGCGCCTGAACGAGATCTACGCCAACCCGATCAAGCTGGGGTACTTCCTCGGAATCCGGGAACTGGTCGGCGAGGGGCACGACCAGTACGTCGACGACATGTACACCACCCCGGACGGAACCGCGGTCGTGGCGTCCCGCCCCAGTTTCGCCGACGTCGTCTCGATCGATCTCACGACCGGGAAGGTCAACTGGCGTTTTCCGGTGTCCGGCTACCGAGCCGATCACATGGCGGTGTCCCCGGACGGCACCCAGGTGGCGGTGTCGGCGTCGACGAGCAATACCGTCCACGTGCTCGACATCCGCACCGGGCAGCAGATCGGATCGTTCCGGACCGGTGACAAGCCGCACGAGAACGTCTACACCGACGGCGGACAGTACCTGTGGAACATGGCGATCGGAGACGTCAACACCGCAACCGACGCGCCGGAGCAGGACGACACCAAGGGTGACCGCAAGATCACCGTTGTCGACACCGCGACCTGGCAGGTCGTGAAGGTGATCGACATGCGCGACCGGCTCGACGCGTTCGGCCGCGACGACCTCTCCGACTCGGTGCGCCCGGTGGCGTTCAGCCCCGACGAGGGCACCCTGTATTTCCAGGTGTCGTTCTTCAACGGTTTCGTCGAGTACGACGTCGCCTCGGACAAGATCACCCGGATCAAGGAACTGCCCAAGAACCCGGCCACCAACCCCGACCGCACCACCTGGGTGAACGACTCTCGCCACCACGGCATGTCGATCAATCCCGACGGCAGCAGGCTGTGCATCGCCGGGACGATGGACGACTACGTGACGACCGTCGACACCGCGACGCTGCAGGAGACCCCGACGGTCCCGGCGGGCAAGCCGTACTGGGCGACGGTGAACGGCGACGGCACGCACTGCGTCATCTCCGAGAGCGCGAACGACACGATCAGTGCGATCGACTTCGCGACCGGGCAGAAGGTGGCGACGGTGGAGGTCGGGGACCATCCGCAGCGGGTGCGCCTCGGGCATGTCCCGGCAGGCTGGACGGGTACTCCCGGACCGGACCCCGAGGGCGGCGGCTCCCTGGACGGGCTGGGCAGCAGCGGCTCCTAGGGGAGCAGTCCGGCCGCGTGCCCGGCGTCGCGCAGGACCTCCTCGAGCATCGCCGGGGTCAGCCGGCCGGTGAAGGTGTTCTGCTGGCTGACGTGATAGCAGCCGAACAGGTGCAGGGGGCGTTCCCCGGCGAGCTCGACGTGCGCGCCGTGCCCGAACTTCGGGCGCGGTCGTGGCACCGTCCACCCGCCCGCGGTGAGGGCGGGAAGCAGTGCCTGCCAGCCGAATCCGCCGAGTACGACCACCGCCCGCACCGTCGGGGTCAGGAGTCGTAGTTCCTCGTCGAGCCACCGGCGGCAGGTGTCGCGTTCGGCGGGGGTCGGCTTGTTGTCCGGTGGAGCGCAGTGCACCGGGGCGGTGATCCTGGTGCCGCGCAACACGAGTCCGTCATCTCGTCGGACGGCGGTCGGCTGGTTCGCCAGTCCGACGGCGTGCAGCGCCGCATACAGCACGTCCCCGCTGCGGTCGCCGGTGAACATCCGCCCGGTGCGGTTCGCGCCGTGCGCGGCCGGGGCCAGTCCGACGATCAGCAGTGCGGCGTCCGCCGGGCCGAATCCGGGAACGGGTCGCCCCCAGTATGTTTCGTCGCGAAACGCGGCACGCTTCTCGGCGGCGGCCTTCTCCCGCCAGGCGACCAGTCGCGGACAGCGTCTGCAGTCGACGAGTTCGGCGTCCATCGCGGCGAGGGTGCCCGGGGCTTCCACGGGTCCGACGCTACCCGGGGGTGCTCAGCAGGGGGGAGTGCCGGGCAGCGTCGGGTCGAGTGCCCTGCGGACGAGAAAGAGCGCCGCTCCGTCGTCGAGGAGGCCGGTGGACGAAGGTACGCCGGGGAGGACCCTGGAGTGTGAGATCGCGAGGTTCGGGTTGCCGCAGGCGTCCTGAACCGTCGTCTGTTGGACGGACCTTTCGGTCCCGGGAGCCGGATTCAGGAACGAGCTCTCGAACGGCAGGATGCGATCGTCCTTCGTCGATGCGATGACGGTGTACTCGATCCCCGGGAGCGTCTCCGGTCCGGCATTGAGTTCGGCCAGGAATCGTGACCCCGGAGTCTGCTCCTGGATGGCGATCGCGTGGCCCAGGAGCGTGCCTGCGGCCGGAATGTTCCCCCAGGAAGTGGTTCCGTGGTTGCTGGGTCCGAGCGTGACCAGCGTGTGCACCACGTTGTTCGCGGGGTTCGCCGGGTCGGCTCCGCCCTCGGCGAGGAGGTAGCGTCGGGCCATCGTGCCGCCCTGGGAATGCCCGACCACATCGACCTGCGCGGAGCCGGTCTCCTCCCGAACCGCGTCGATGAACCGGGCGAGCTCCTTGGCCGACTCCACCATCGAGCCGAAACCCCAGCCGCTCGGTCCCGGGATGCCGGCGATCCACATCGACGGTGCGTATCCGTAGTTCAACGCGAAGACGCAGTAGCCGTCGGCGCGGAGCGACTGGACGAGCGGTCCGGGCAGGTTCGGATTCTCCAGGTTGCCCCAGGTCTCCTGCATCGGTACACCGGTGCCGTGCACGAGCACGACCGGCCGGGGATGTCGCGGCGACGGCGTGCAGTCCTCGTTCGCGCCCGGCAGGTTTCCCTGCGCTTGCTTCGGCCCGAGGGCGCGGCCCGGGGCCGCGGCGGTCGCCGAGGGGACGATCGTGGTACCGACGACGAACGTTGCGATGGCCGCGACGGTCGTCGCGGCCACGCGGAGTCGGTATGTCACGCGGGTGCTCCTGAGAAGTGATCGTGAAACGGTGCCGCCGTCATCTTTAGCAGTACTAATGACTAGGTGCCAGAGGGAGCGGTGTTTCGTCGATCACTCTTCATCGCCTGCGGTCGCGGCTCGGCCGGCGAGGTGGGCGTGGACTCGGGAGGTGGGCGTGGACTTGCGCCTCACGGTCCCAGCCGTCGCCCGCGCCGGGGCGACCGCCAGGATGCCGCTACCTTCGATGAGTCCGACGCCACCCGGGCGGCGCTCAGCAGGGGGGAGTGCCGGGCAGTGTCGGGTCGAGCGCCTGGCGGACGAGGAATTGGGGGACCGAATGGTCGAGCAGTCCGACCGAGTTGCCCAGACCGGGAGGGAAGTACCTGGCGTGTGAGACCGCCAGGTCGGGGTCGCCGCACACCTCCTGAACCGTCATCTGGTGGACGGATTGTTCGGTGCCCGGAGCGGGAATGAGAAACGAACTCTCGTAAGGGAAGACTCGGTCGTCCTTCGTCGTCGCGATGACGGTGTACTCGATCCCGGGGAGTGTCTCCGGCGCGGCATTGAGCTCGGTGAGGAATTCCGAGCCCGGCGTCTGCTGCTGACCGGCGATCGAGGCACCCGCACGCTTGGCGTCGGCCGGATTGTCGGCCCAGAAGGTCGTGCCGTGGTTGCTCGGCCCGAGCATGACCAAGGTGTGCACCTTGTTGTTCGCGGGATTCGCCGGGTCGGCCCCGCCCTCGGCGAGCAGGTACCGGCGGGTCAGGGGCCCGGCCTGGGAGTGTCCGACGACATCGACCTGTGTGGAGCCGGTCCGCTCGCGCACCCTGTCGATGAAGTCGGCCAGGTCCTTCGCCGACTCGGTGATCGAGCCGTGCCCCCACCCGCTGGGTCCGGGGATGCCGGCGACCCACGTCGAAGTGGCGTAGCCGTAGTTCAACGCGTAGAGGCAGTACCCGTCCGCGCGAAGCGCTTCGACCAGCGGTCCAGGCAGGCTCGGATCGTGCACGTTGCCCCAGGTCTTCTGCATCCTCAGCGCGGTGCCGTGGACGAGAACGACCGGGCGCGGATGCTCCGGAGACGGCGTGCAGTCCTCGTTCACTCCCGGCAGTACGCCCTGTTCGTGGGGTTGGCTCATCACGGACCCCGTGACGTTCTTGAACGACTCGACGAACTCCGTTGCGGATGACCCTGTCGAGGACTGGGCGGAGACCGTCGCCGTGGGGACGATGGCGATACCGAGGGCGACGACCGCGACAGCCGCGATGCCAGTTGTGGTGGACCGTAGCCGGTTGGTCACGCGAATACTCCTGAGAACGATCGAGGATGGCGGAATGGTGCAGGGGCCATCTCTATCAGCCTCTGGCAGTTCCGCGCGGCAGAATCCGGCGAACCGGTCACTCGCGGTCTCGGTGTCACCGTTCGCGGCGCGGAACTCCGGTGCTGTTGGTCCAGATGTCTCCTGCCCCCGGCGTCACCGTCTCGATCAGTGTCCACGCCCGCTCGGCGGACATGTCCAGGACGTCGTAGTGCCCGGCGCCTGCCGGGGTCGCCGCGACCACGGTGGCCACGCCTGCACGTCGCTGGAAGAACGTCTGCCGCACCGTCCACCCCACGATCCCGTTCGCCTCCAGGGCGTGCCTGCTGCGGTCGAGGGATCCGTGACGGGTGACGAGCCACCCCGGCGGCGTGGCGTGGCCGAGTCCTCGGTACCGGTCGTGGGCGAGTCCGGCCGCGGCGACTGCGAGCACCGCGAGCACCGTCCACACCGGCCATCCGATCGGGGCGCCGGCCGCGGCCGCCACCCCGGCCACGGCGGCGAGCGCGGCCACCGGGACCAGCGCCCGGGTGTAGCGGCGGCGGCGGGCGGCCGCACCGTGCCGAGTCAACGGGACCGTCGCCGTCGCCGGTCCCGTGCCGCGCAGCACGAGGGCCTCCATCCGCTCGGCCTCACCGCGCGGGGCCTGCGGCAGCAGCATCGAGGAGTGCTGTTGCCCGGCGGAAATGCCGGTCATCACCGCGTCGAGGCGGGCTGCGCCGGCCAGGCGCAGCAGGAGGGGCTCGCGGAGGCTGGTACCGCGCAGGCGCGCGCGATCGAGGGTGGTCTGCCGGGTGCGGAGCAGTCCGTGGCTGACGTGCAGCACGTGCCCGTCGTCGGTCACCCGCAGGTCACCGAATGCCAGCAGGTAGCGGACGCAGGCGAGCGCACTGGCCACCGCGAGCAGCGCGACGAGTCCGATCGTCACCACGGTGACGACACCGAATCCGCGCAGCCAGTTCAAGCCGTTCTCGACCGTGTCGGAGGTGGTGAGGCGCTCACTGAAGCCGTACTGGAACACGACGCCCGCGGCGGCGGCGACGGTGAGCACGCCGGTGGTCGACAGTGGTGCGTAGCGCACCCACGACGGCGACCAGTGCGCGATCTCGACCGCCGGGGCGGGCGCCGCGGTCGCCTCGTCCTGGGCGGCGGCGGCCGCCGGGTCCGGGTGCCGGGCGAGCAGCAGTGCCTCACGCAGCGCCGGAACCAGCCGGGCGTCGAGGGCGTTGAGTTCGAACCGGGTCGAATCGCCTGCCCGCTCGGCTCGTTGCCCGGTGCCGATCCGGACCACGGACAGGCCCAGGATCCGGTGCAGCAGACCGGCTTCCACGTCCACCGAGCGGATCCGGTTGCGTGGGACGGAGAGCAGCTTCTTCTGGAACACCCCGGTCCGTAGCTGCACGTGCACCGGGCCGATCCGGTAGCTGGTGGTCAGCCAGCGTGCGATCGCGTACGCCACCAGCACCGTCAGGGCGATCAGCCCCCACGCATGGTTTCCGCTCTGACTGCCGACGACCACCGAGGCCAGCAGTACCGGAAGGAGCTTGACCGCCTCGTTGACGGGATGCACCAGCAGCATCCGCTTGTCCAACCGCAGCCAGGGCTGATCCTGCTCGGCGGCCAGCGCCTCGGGACCCGAGTCCTCCGGCGGCGCGGTGCCAGGGGCAGGCGGCATCGGGTGTGCACCGGTCACGTCGCGTCTCCCACGTTGCGGCCCGCGATCTCGGTGAGCCGGGTGACGGTCGCGTCGGCGACGGGAGAGTCGAGCGCAGTGATCGTCACCGCACCCGCCGACGACGCCGTGGTCACCGTCACCGTCGCCAGTCCCAGCATCCGATCGATCGGCCCGCGCTCGGTGTCGACGGTCTGGATCCGCGAGATCGGCGCGATGCGGCGTTCCTGGGTGAACCAGCCGGTCCGTGTGTACACGGCGGTGTCGCTGATCTCCCAGCGGTGCACCCGGTAACGCCATCCGGGGACGATCGTCACGTGCACCAGCGCGGCGGCCGCCGTCACCAGGAACACGACGATGTGAGGCCATGTCGTCCACTCCCGGGCCACGAATCCCCACACCACCTGCGCCGCGAAGACCGGAATCCAGATCAGGACCGCATTGATCGCCCACAGCAGCGGCGCCCGTCGCGACGGCCGCCACTGCGGGTCGGACATGGTGACGAGGGAGGTCGGGGGAGTGCTCACCCCTTCACCCTGCCCCACCGGGCGGCGCGGCGCGGCGCCCGGCCGGGCGTGTCCGCCGAACCCGTGCACGGGGTGGGAAGTGGCCTAGCCTGGAATCAGCGGCGGAAGGAGCGTGGCGTGGAACGAACCGAGAACCCCATGTTCGACGGCGAGATGACGGACGCGGACCGTGCTGGTCAGGCGGACCCCGTCCTGCCGGAGGACGAACGCGAGCACTCGCCGGACCTCGAGACCGTCGGCACCAAGGAGGTCAACGTGGCCGACGCGGTCGAGCAGGCGCGCGACGTACCCGACGACGAGGAGTACCCCCGCTAGCGGACAACCTGCTGTGGCGCATGTCTCCGGAGATGGCGCATGATCGACGGCGTGACTGTTGACGACCACGCCTCTCCCACGATGTTGCCTGCCCCGACCATGCCGGCCTCGATCCCGGCGGCGTCACGGGAATTGCCGGCACCGCCGGCGTCGCGGGAATTGCCGGCACCGCCGGCGTCGCGGGAATTGCCGGCACCGCCGGCGTCGCGGGAATTGCCGGCACCGCCGGCGTCAGGGGAATTGCCGGCACCGCCGGCGTCGGCGATGCGGCGCGCGCTCCGTCGGGCCCGGGACGGCGCAACCCTCAACGTCGACGAGGCGACCGTCCTGCTGCACGCGCGTGGTGCCGATCTCGAGGACCTGTGCACCTCGGCGGCCCGGGTCCGTGACGCCGGACTCGAGGCGGCGGGCAGGCCGAAGACGGTCAGCTACTCGCGCAAGGTGTTCATCCCGCTGACGAGGCTGTGCCGCGACAAGTGCCACTACTGCACCTTCGTCACCGTGCCCGGCAAGCTGCGGGCCGAGGGACACGGGATGTACCTGGATCCGGACGAGGTGCTCGACATCGCCCGCCGCGGCGCCGAACTCGGCTGCAAGGAGGCGCTGTTCACCCTCGGTGACCGGCCCGAGGAGCGGTGGCCGGAGGCGCGGGAGTGGCTCGAGTCCCGCGGCTACGACTCCACGCTCGACTACGTCCGGGCGATGTCGATCCGGGTGCTCGAGGAGACCGGCCTGCTGCCGCACCTGAACCCGGGCGTGATGAGCTGGGAGGAACTCTCGAGGCTCAAGCCCGTCGCGCCGTCGATGGGGATGATGCTCGAGACGACGTCGACCCGGCTGTTCACCGAGAAGGGGCAGTGCCACCACGGCAGCCCCGACAAGGATCCGGCGGTGCGGTTGCGGACCCTGACGGACGCGGGCCGGCTCTCGGTGCCGTTCACCACCGGTCTGCTCGTCGGGATCGGCGAGACGATGACCGAGCGGGCCGAGACGATCATGGCGATCCGCAAGTCGCACAAGGCGTTCGGTCACGTCCAAGAGGTGATCGTGCAGAACTTCCTGGCCAAGGACGACACCGCGATGCGGGACACGCCCGATGCCGGGATCGAGGAGTTCCGAGCCGCGATCGCGGTTTCCCGTCTGGTGCTCGGCCCGGCGATGCGGATCCAGTCGCCGCCGAACCTGGTCTCCGGTGACGAGTGCCTGGCGCTGATCGCGTCCGGTGTCGACGACTGGGGCGGTGTCTCACCCCTGACCCCGGACCACGTCAACCCGGAACGGCCGTGGCCGAACCTCGACACGCTCGCCGCGATCACCGCGGAGGCCGGATACACGCTCGTCGAACGAACCGCCGCGCAGCCGCAGTACGTCCTCGCCGGGTCCCCGTGGATCGACCCGCGAATCGCCGGGCACGTGCAGGCGCTCGCCGACCCCGACACCGGCATGGCCCGCGCGGACGCGATCCCGACCGGCCTGCCGTGGCAGGAGCCGGACGAGATGTGGGAGTCGAGCGGTCGCATCGACCTCAACACCGAGATCGACACCGACGGCCGCAACACCGAAACCCGCAGCGACCTGGGCAGCGCGTTCGGTGACTGGGAGACGGTCCGCGAGCAGGTGCTCTCGCTGAGCGCGCCGCAGAAGGTCGACTCGGATGTGCTGACCGCGCTGCGCAACGCCGAACGCGATCCGGCGGGCTGCTCCGACGACGACTACCGCGCGCTGGCGACGGCGGACGGCGCCGGGTTGGAGGCGCTGGTCGCGCTCGCCGACAACCTGCGCCGCGACACCGTCGGTGATGACGTCACGTACGTGGTGAACCGGAACATCAACTTCACCAACATCTGCTATACCGGCTGCCGGTTCTGTGCGTTCGCGCAACGCAAGGGCGACGCGGACGCGTTCACGCTGTCCGCGCAGGAGGTCGCGGACCGGGCGTGGGAGGCGCACGTGGCCGGGGCGACCGAGGTGTGCATGCAGGGCGGCATCGACCCGGAACTGCCGGTCACCGGATACGCCGACCTGGTGCGCGCGGTCAAGGCGCGGGTGCCGTCGATGCACGTGCACGCGTTCAGCCCGATGGAGATCGTCAACGGCGCCTCCCGCGGCGGGCAGTCGGTGCGGGACTGGCTGACCGAACTGCGTGCCGCCGGCCTGGACACCATCCCCGGCACCGCCGCCGAGATCCTCGACGACGAGGTGCGCTGGGTGCTGACCAAGGGCAAGCTCCCGACGAGCACGTGGATCGACGTGGTCACCACCGCCCACGAGGTGGGCCTGCGGTCCAGTTCGACGATGATGTACGGGCACGTCGACCAGCCGCACCACTGGGTCGGGCACCTGAACGTGCTCCGCGGAATCCAGGACCGCACCGGAGGATTCACCGAGTTCGTGTTGCTGCCGTTCGTGCACCAGTCGTCCCCGCTGTACCTGGCCGGGGCGTCCCGGCCGGGACCGACGATGCGCGACAACCGTGCCGCGCACGCCCTCGCCCGGGTGATGCTGCACGGCCGCATCCCCAACATCCAGACCAGCTGGGTCAAGCTGGGCATCGAGGGCACCCAGGCGATGCTGCAGGGCGGCGCCAACGATCTCGGCGGCACCCTGATGGAGGAGACGATCTCCCGGATGGCCGGCTCGCAGCACGGTTCGGAGAAGACCGTCGCCGAGCTGCGGGCGATCGCCGAGGGCATCGGCCGGCCGGCCCGGGAGCGTACGACCGGATACGCGGCGACAACCGGTGACGGGGTGAGGGCGGTGGTGTCATGAGCGAGAGCGATCCGATCGGGGATGCCCGCGTCGTCGCAGTGCTGGACCGGGCGGCGTGGGGTGTGAACCCGGTGCTGGATCTGGCGTCGGCGGACCCGTTCGGGATCAAGGCCCGTACTTTCGTCCCGCCCGCTCCGGGCGGCGGACCCGTCGACCGCGTGCTCGACGGGGTGGCCTGGCTGCTCGACTTCGCGGAGGTGCCCGGCACCGCGTCGTGGGAACGCGCAGGCGACGAACGGCGGGCCCGGTGGTGGCTGACCCGGCTCGGGCTCCTCAACACCGTCGTCGTGGCGTTTCCCGGTGTGCTCGGCCCGGTCGCCAAGAAGCTGCCTCTGCAGGACCTGCTCGGCTTCGCAAATCAGACGCTGGTGCTGATCGCGGTGGCCCGGGAGCTCGGCGTCACCGACCGGACGGCGCAGGTGGATCTGCTGGCCTCGGTGCTCTGCAACCGGGAGATCGACGCCAGGACCCTGCTGTCGCGGGAGGAGCAGGACCGGCCCGAGGAGTCGCGGGGCTGGCGACCCCTCGCGGCGCTGGGTGGCATGTGGTCGACCGCGCGGGTGCTGCGGGCGATCCCCGACGAACTGCACAAGCGTCCGCAGCCGTCGCGGCCGTGGCGCGCCCTCGGGAACCTGCCCCTCGTCGGTGCGATCGCCGACTACCTGGGCGAGCGTGGCGCCCTGTTCGACGCCGCGGTCCAGGGCAAACGGTGGGTCGACGGGCACACCGTGCGAACCGCGGTCGCGGGTAGCGGAGCACGGGGAACGACCACCGTCTGAGGGCACCCTAAGCCGGTGCTCGTCTCCGGCAGGGGTGATACTGGTAACCCTGGTGCGCGACGTGCGCCCGGTAAGAGGTCCGTGTCAGAAAGGCAGCGGCAGTGCCCTACACGATTGCAGAACCGTGCGTGGATGTGCTCGACAAGGCGTGCATCGAAGAGTGCCCCGTCGACTGTATTTACGAGGGTGGCCGCATGCTCTACATCCACCCCGACGAGTGCGTGGACTGCGGCGCCTGTGAGCCGGTCTGCCCGGTCGAGGCGATCTTCTACGAGGACGATGTCCCGGACCAGTGGAACGGCTACGTCTCCGCGAACGTCGACTTCTTCGTCGAACTCGGTTCGCCCGGCGGTGCCGCCAAGCTCGGCAAGGTCGACTACGACCCGCCGTTCATCAAGGCGCTGCCGCCCATGGGCGAGCACTGAGGTCTTCGAACGTGCCACGTAACGCCGTCTCGCGCGGTCTGCCCGACTTCCCGTGGGATTCACTCGCCGACGCGAAGGCGAAGGCGCAGTCCCATCCGGACGGGATCGTCAACCTGTCCGTCGGCACTCCGGTCGACCCGGTCGCACCTCTGATCCGCGACGCGCTGGCGTCGGTGTCCGAGGTTCCCGGGTATCCGACCACCTGGGGCGAGCCGTCGTTGCGTGAGGCCGCGGTCGCGGCCCTGGCGCGGCGCTACGGCGTCACGGGCATCGACCCGGCGGCGGTGCTGCCCGCGATCGGCACCAAGGAGATGATCGCCTGGATGCCGACCCTCCTCGGGCTCGGTCAGGGCGATCTGGTGGTGATTCCCGAGGTCGCGTACCCGACGTACGAGGTGGGTGCGCTGCTCGCCGGCTGTCGGGTGCTGCGCGCGGACGGACTGACGCGGCTCGGGCCGGAGAAGCCCGAGTTGATCTTCATCAACTCCCCGTCGAATCCGACGGGCAAGGTGCTCGGCATCGACCACCTGCGCAAGGTCGTCGAGTTCGCCCGCAGCCGCGACGCGATCGTCGTGTCCGACGAGTGCTACCTCGGGCTGACGTGGGAGGCCGAGGCGTACTCGGTGCTCGACCCGCGGGTCTGCGACGGCGACCACACCAACCTGCTGGCCGTGCACTCGCTGTCGAAGACGTCGAACCTTGCGAGCTACCGGGCCGGGTTCGTCACCGGCGATCCGGCGCTGGTCGCGGAACTGCTCGAGGTTCGCAAGCACTCCGGCATGATCATGCCGCTGCCGGTGCAGGCCGCGATGACCGCCGCGCTGAAGGACGACGCACACGAGAACGAGCAGCGCGAGCGGTACCGTCGGCGCCGCGAGATCCTGCTGGGCGCCGTCCGCGGTGCCGGATTCACCGTCGACAACTCCGAGGCCGGCCTGTACCTGTGGCTGACCCGCGAGGAGGCGTGCCGCGACACCGTCGACTGGTTCGCCGAGTGCGGCATCCTGGTCGCCCCCGGCGACTTCTACGGTCCCGGCAGCCGCCGCCACGTGCGGATGGCACTGACCGAGACCGACGAGCGCATCGCCGCCGCCGCCTCACGCTTGTAGCAGCTTCGCCGCTCGTGCGCGGTGTGCGAATCCTCGGACTCGCCCACCGCGCACGAGAGCGGCAGGCGCCTTACGCTGGATCTCAAGTTCCTCGGCGACCGGGGTGCCCGGTCGCCACTTCGGGGCAGGAGGCAGCATGGACGCCGTCACCGGGGTTCCCTCGCCGGTCAACGAACCGGTCCACTCGTACGCTCCCGGTAGCCGCGAGCGCACGATCCTCGTTTCCGAACTCGCCGAGCTGGCCGGTGCCCCCGTGGACCTGCCGCACGTGATCGGCGGGGTGCACCGGATGGGTCGCGGGGAGCGGATCGACGTGGTGCAGCCGCACCGCCGGTCCGCGGTGCTCGGGACGCTCACCGATGCCACCCACGAGGACGCCGACGCCGCCGTGACCGCCGCGGTCGCCGCGGCCCCGGGCTGGCGGGCGCTGCCGTTCGACGAGCGGGCCGCGGTGCTGCTGCGGGCGGCCGACCTGCTGTCCGGACCGTGGCGGGAAACCCTCGCTGCCGCAACGATGCTCGGGCAGTCGAAATCCGTTCAGCAGGCCGAGATCGACGCGCCGTGCGAGCTCGTCGACTTCTGGCGGTTCAACGTGCACTTCGCGCGGCAGATCCTCGCGGAGCAGCCGATCTCGGGCCCCGGGGTGTGGAACCGGATGGAGTACCGGCCGCTCGAGGGCTTCGTGTACGCGATCACGCCGTTCAACTTCACCGCGATCGCCGGGAACCTGCCGACCGCGCCGGCGCTGATGGGCAACACGGTGGTGTGGAAGCCGTCGCCCACCCAGACGCTCTCCGCCTACTGGACGATGAAACTGCTCGAGGAGGCCGGGCTGCCACCGGGCGTGATCAACCTGGTCACGGGGACCGGCCCGGCGGTCTCGGACGTCGTACTCGGCGATCCGCGGCTGGCGGGGATCCACTTCACCGGCTCGACTCGCACCTTCCAGCACCTGTGGCGGGAGGTCGGCGCGAACATCTCCCGCTACCGCGGCTATCCGCGGCTGGTCGGGGAGACCGGCGGCAAGGACTTCGTCGTGGCGCACTCGTCCGCGAACCCGGACGTGTTGCGCACGGCCCTGATCCGCGGCGCGTTCGAGTACCAGGGGCAGAAGTGCTCGGCCGCCTCCCGCGCCTACGTGCCCCGCTCGGTGTGGGACGAGATGGGCGAGGACTTCCTCGCCGAGGCCGACGAACTCTCCTACGGCGATGTCACGGACCTGTCGAATTTCGGTGGCGCACTGATCGATCGGGCCGCCTACGAGAAGAGCGTCGCCGCGATCGAACGCGCCCGTGGTGCCGCGGGCGTCAAGGTCGCCGTCGGTGGCACCTGCGACGACGCCGTCGGCTGGTTCGTCCGGCCGACCGTGCTGCTCGCCGACGACCCGGGTGACGAGGCGTTCGCCACCGAGTACTTCGGCCCGATCCTGTCCGTGCACGTCTACGACGACGCTGCCCCGGAGGCGTTCGAGGACCTGCTCTCGGTGGTGGACCGGACCGCACCGTACGCGCTGACCGGGTCGGTCGTCGCGGACGACCGGGCCGCCGTCGAGAAGGCCTCGGCGGCACTGCGGTTCACCGCGGGGAACTTCTACATCAACGACAAGCCGACCGGGGCTGTGGTGGGGCAGCAGCCGTTCGGCGGGGCGCGGGCATCGGGCACCAACGACAAGGCGGGGTCCCCGCTGAACCTGCTGCGGTGGACGTCGGCGCGCACGCTCAAGGAGACGTTCGTACCGCCGACCGATCACCGCTACCCGCACATGGGGCCGGAGACGTGACCGTGGTCAATCCGCTACGGCCCGCGATCCTGGCCGCGGCACGCTCGCCCCGGATGAAGGCGGCCATCACCCACGCTCCCGGCACCCGGTCGCTGGTCACCCGGTTCGTCGCCGGGGAGTCGAGGGCCGACGCCCTCGCCGTCACCCGCGAGCTGCTTGCGTCGGGTCGGTCGGTCAGTGTGGACCACCTCGGCGAGGACACCATCGACCTCGGGCAGGCCCGGGCCGTCGTCGCCGAGTACCGGGCGCTGCTGCGCGAACTCGGCGACCTGCCGCAGGTGGGCGATGCGGAACCACGCCGGCTGGAGGTGTCGGTCAAACTGTCCGCGCTCGGTCAGGCCCTGCCGTCCGGCGGAGAGCAGGTTGCCCTCGACCACGCCCGCGAACTGTGCGAGGCCGCGAAGGCGGCCGGGGTGTGGATGAGCGTCGACGCCGAGGACCACACCACCACCGACTCGACGCTGGCGATCGTCACCGCCCTCCGCGCCGACTTCCCGTGGCTCGGGGCGGTGCTCCAGGCCTACCTGCGGCGCACCGAGGGTGACTGCCGCGACCTCGCCGGGCCGGGCTCGCGAATCCGGTTGTGCAAGGGCGCATATCGCGAACCTGCTTCGGTGGCCTTCCAGAGCGCCGCAGACGTCGACGCGTCGTACCGGCGATGCCTGACCGTCCTGATGGACGGTCAGGGCTACCCGATGGTCGCCTCCCACGACCCGGCGATGATCGAGGCAGCGGGGGAGGAGGCGCGCCGCGTCGGACGACGCGCCGACGAGTTCGAACACCAGATGCTGTACGGCATCCGGGACGTCGAGCAGCAGCGGCTCGCCGACGCCGGGGCACGGGTGCGGGTGTACGTCCCGTACGGCGGACAGTGGTACGGCTACTTCATGCGCCGCCTCGCCGAACGTCCCGCGAACCTGACGTTCTTCATGCGTCAGCTGGTGAGCCGGGACTGACGGGCATGTGAGACGTGCCCGCCGGCGGGCATGTGAGACGCGCCCGCGGGCGGGCATGTGAGACGCGCCCGCGGGCGGGCATGTGAGACGCTGGCGGGCGTGCTGCTGCGTTCGCTGAACCCCCTCGCCGTCGCCCAGGGCGACGATGTGCCCGACGCCGTGCGGATCGACGGTCACACCCTCTCCCGTAGCGACATCGTCGGCGGGGCAGGCGCGCTGGCTCGCCGGATCGCCGGCGCGAGGCGGCTCGCGGTGCTGGCCGAGCCGACGGCGTCGACGGTCGTCGCGATCGTGGCCTGCCTGTTCGCCGGCGTCACCGTCGTGCCCGTGCCCCCGGATTCCGGCCCGGCCGAGCTCGAGCACATCCTGACCGACTCGGGCGCGCAGGCATGGCTCGGCAAGGCACCGGAGGGCGGTGACATTTCGCCGAGTTCCCGAGCAGGCTCGCTTCCGGTGATTCCGGTGCGGCTGCACGCCCGCGACTGGCACGGCCACCCGGAGCCCGATCCGGCGTCGATAGCATTCGTGCTCTACACCTCCGGCACCACCGGCGCCCCGAAGGGGGTGCTGCTGTCCCGCCGGGCCATTGCCGCGGGCCTCGATGCGCTCGCGCAGGCCTGGCAGTGGACCGAGAAGGACACCCTCGTACACGGACTGCCGCTGTTCCACGTGCACGGACTGATCCTCGGTGTGCTCGGACCGCTGCGTGTCGGCAGCCGCCTGGTGCACACCGGCAAGCCGACGCCCGCCGCATACGCGGAGGCGCGCGGCAGCCTGTACTTCGGGGTGCCGACCGTGTGGTCCCGGATCGCACTGGACGAGGAGTCGGCGCGGGCGCTGTCCGGGGCGCGGCTGCTGGTCTCGGGGAGTGCACCCCTGCCGGTGCCGGTGTTCGAGAAGCTGTCCGCGCTGACCGGCCTCACCCCCATCGAGCGGTACGGGATGAGCGAAACGATGATCACCCTGAGCACCCGCGCCGACGGCGAACGCCGCCCCGGGTGGGTCGGCCTGCCCGTCGAGGGCGTGCAGACCCGCATCGTCGGAGAGGACGGCGAGCCGGTCCCGCACGACGGCGAGTCGATCGGCGGACTGCAGGTGCGCGGTCCGATGCTGTTCGACGGTTACCTGAACCGGCCCGATGCCACCGCCGAATCCTGGACCGAGGACGGCTGGTTCGTCACCGGAGACGTCGCTGCGATCGACGCAGGCGGATTCCACCGGATCGTCGGCCGGGCGTCGACCGACCTGATCAAGTCCGGGGGCTACCGGATCGGTGCCGGTGAGGTGGAGACCAGCCTGCTCGGGCACCCGAGCGTCGAGGAGGTCGCGGTGGTCGGTCTGCCCGACGACGACCTCGGGCAGCGGATCGTCGCCTTCGTCGTCGGCGAGGACGTCGACCCGGACGCGCTGATCACGCATGTCGCCGCGGAGCTGTCGGTGCACAAGCGGCCGCGGGAGATCCGCGTGGTCGACACGCTGCCCCGCAACGCCATGGGCAAGGTGCAGAAGAAACTGCTGAGCTGACTCGGGCCCGGTCAGGGCGCGACGGGATAGTGGCTGGTGATCGCGACCCGGTTCCACGCGTTCATCACCACGGCGAGCCAGCTCACCGCCGAGGCCTGCGCGTCGGTCAGGGACCCGTCGTCCCAGGCACGATCCTCCGGCACCGTCAGCCGGGTGACCTGCTCGGCCAGTGTCAGGGCGGCCCGCTCCTGCGCGGTGAAGTACTGCGACTCCCACCACGCCGCGAGCACCGCCAGACGGTCGGCCGTTTCCCCCTTGGCGACGGCGTCACGGGTGTGCATGCGCAGGCAGAACGCGCAGCCGTTGATCTGCGCGACCCGGATCTTGACCAGTTCCGCCAGGAGCGGATCCAGCCCGGCCTCCAGCGCCGCGGCGTCGGCCTGCTCACTGAGGGCGGTCAGCTTCTTGTATGCGGCCGGATGCTGCTTGCTCAGGTTCACGGAACTCATCGTCTTCCTTCCCTAAAGGATCGGCGACCGGGGCGATCGGCGATCGGCGACCGGGCGATCGGCGAGCGTGGGAGCGGCGAGTTCGAATCGCGATCGACCAGCGAGTCTCGTACATCTCCCGGTGGCGGCGGACTAGCCTCGACAGACATGAGCCTGCCTGCAGAGAACACTCGCATTGTGCTCGCCTCCCGCCCCGTCGGCGAGCCGAAGTCGTCCGATTTCCGGGTCGAGTCGGTGCCGTTGCCCGCGCCGGCCGACGGTCAGTTGCTGCTCGAAACCCTGTACCTGTCGCTCGACCCGTACATGCGCGGCCGGATGAGCGACGCGGAGTCGTACGCCGACCCGGTCCCCGTCGACTCGGTCATGGTGGGAGGCACCGTGTGCCGGGTGCTCGCCTCCAATGCCCCCGGATTCGCTGTCGGCGACGTGGTGTTGTCGTTCTCCGGATGGCAGACCCATTCCGTCGAGGACGCCTCCCACGTCCGCAAGCTGGACCCCGCCGCGGCGCCGGTCCGGACCGCGCTCGGCGTGCTCGGCATGCCCGGGTTCACCGCATACGCGGGTCTGCTGCAGATCGGCAAGCCCAAGGCCGGGGAGACCGTCGTCGTCGCGGCGGCCACCGGCCCGGTCGGGTCCGCGGTCGGGCAGATCGCGAAGATCAAGGGCGCCCGCGCGGTGGGGATCGCCGGCGGCCCCACCAAGGTCGCGCACTTGCGGGAGCTGGGCTTCGACGCGGCGATCGACCACCGCGCACCCGATTTCGCGGATCAGCTCGCTGCGGCCTGCCCCGACGGCATCGACGTCTACTTCGAGAACGTCGGCGGCGCCGTGTGGGACGCGGTGCTGCCGCTGCTCAACACCTACGCGCGGGTTCCGGTGTGCGGCTTGGTTGCCCAGTACAACGCCACCTCCGCGCCCGCCGGTCCGGACCGCGCCCCGGCCCTGATGGGCCGCATCCTCACCAAGAGCCTGACCCTGCGGGGCTTCATCCAGTCCGAGTTCGTCAAGGACCACTACCGGCACTTCCTCGCCGAGATGTCGGAGTGGGTGCGCGACGGACTCGTGAAGTACCGGGAGGACGTCGTCGACGGGCTCGAGAACGCTCCCGACGCGTTCATCGGGATGCTCGGCGGGAAGAACTTCGGGAAGCTGCTGATCAAGGTGGCGGAATGACGCACACCGCGGGCGAACACCCGCACCCGACCATCGGCCCCCTCGACGCCGCGGCGTTCCTTCTGGAACTGACGATGCTCACGATCCTCGCGCTCGCCGGCGCGGCCGTCGGCGAAGCCACGCCCGCCCGGATGGCGGCCGCCGTCGCGTTGCCGGTGATCGCGGCCGGAATCTGGGCGGTGTGGATGGCGCCGACCGCCACCCGCCGGCTCTCGAACCCGCGCCGCCTGGCGGTGCAGGTACTGCTGTTCGCGGTGACCGGGGTACTCGCGTCGGCGTTCCTCTCTCCGTGGGTGGGGGGCGTGTTCTTCGTGGCCGCGACAGCCGTGTTCGGAACACTCGCCCGGCGGGAGTCCCACGTCAGCCGAGCCGGCGCAGTTCGTCGGCGATCGCCCGCACCCCGGTGAGCACCTCGAGGTAGGAGGTGCTCAGCGGGCTCGGGCCCAGCCGCAACCCCTCGGGCGCACGGAAGTCGGGGATCACGCCGCGATCCCACAGCCGCGGCAGCATTTCCCGGAACCGGGGATGGTCGATGGTGACGTGGCCGCCGCGCCGGGAGGCGTCGAGAGGGGAGGCGATCCGCACCTCGGGGAGCAGGGTGCGGGCCAGCTTGAGGGTGTACTCGGTCAGGCGAATAGATTTTGCGCGCACGGCGGTGATGCCCACCCGGTCGATCAGGTCGATCGTCGACTGCATGGCGATCATCCCGAGTATCGCGGGGGTTCCGCTGATCACCTGTCGAATCCCATCGGCGGGAAGGTATCCCGCCGCCATTTCGAACGGGTCCCGGCGCCCCATCCAGCCCCAGATCGGTTGCCGGAAGTCGCGCTGGTGTTCGGTACGGACATAGGCGAACGCCGGTGATCCCGGACCGCCGTTCAGATACTTGTAGGTGCAGCCGACGGCGAAATCGGCTCCCCAGCGGTCCAGTTCGACGGGAACGCTGCCCACCGAATGGCACAGGTCCCACAGGATCAGCGCACCGGCGTCGTGTGCCGCCCGCGTGATCGCCTCGGCGTCGGCGAGGAATCCCGACCGGTACGCGACGTGACTGAGCACCACCAGCGCGGTGTTCTCGGTGATGGCCTCGCGGGCGGTGCCGGGCTCGACCCCGGCAGCGGGATCGACGGTGATCCAACGCAATTCGAGTCCGAGCTCGGCCGCGATGCCTTCGAGGACGTAGCGGTCGGTGGGGAAGTTGTCGGTGTCGAGGACGATCTCCGTGCGTCCCGGCCGCATCGCCAGCGCACCGCGCGCGAGCTTGTACAGCAGCACCGTCGTCGAGTCGCCGACCGTCGTCTGCCCCGGCGCCGCACCGAGCGTCACCCGCCCGAGCCGATCGCCGATGGTGATCGGCAGGTCGAACCACTGCTCGTCCCAGCCGCGGATCAGCCGGCCGGACCACTGCGCGACCGCCTCCGCGATCGCCTCGGTGGCCGCGATCGTCGGCCGGCCCAGCGAGTTGCCGTCCAGGTAGGACACCACGTCGGAATCGTCGACGCCATGGAAGCGGGCGCGGAAGTCCCGAAGTGGGTCGGCGGCGTCGAGTGCTCGCGCGGTGTCCGTGAGATCGTCGGTGCTCAACGCAGGTCCTCCTCGAGGTCGGCGGCGGTGGCGACGCGGGCGCCGGTCAGCCAGTGCGCGAATTCGGTGTCGTCGCGCGGAGGGATGCCCGGAATCCGGCACACGCGCTGCGGTCCCGCGGCGAACCGCGACGCGGCGTCCCCGTCGATCAACGCGGTCAGCACGCCGGACCGGTCCAGTCCGGCCGACTGCAGGGCCAGCACCTCGGATGCGTTGACCCCGAGCGGAAGATTCCCGTTGCCGAGGTCGGTGCCGTAGCGGACGCGCCCCCCCGCGGCGTGGAAGCGGCGCAGATTGTCGACGGCGACCTCGAGGTCGCGGCCGTGGTGGATGTCGAGTGTGCTGGTCCAACGCTGCGACCGGGCCGCGGCGCGCACCACGTCGTCGTCGAGGCGTTCGGTCCACGGGGTGTGGGCCAGCACATCGACGCCGGCCGCGAGCGCACGTCCCGCCTGCCCGGCTCCCTCCGCGTGCACGACGACGTCGCGGCTGAGCCGATGCGCCGCTGTCACGACCGCTGCGAGGGTGTCGTCGTCGAGTACCGGGCCGGCCGCCGAGTTCAGCGTGACCTTGACGAAATCGGCTCCGGCGCAGACCTGTTCGTTCACCGCCCTCGCGGCGTCATCGGGTCCGGACACCTCGCGCACCGATCCCTCCGGTGCCCACGGCCGGTCGCTCGGATAGCCGCCGGGCGCAGTGAGGAACTGCCCGGCGAACCGGATACGCGGCAGTCCCGCGGGCGGGACGCCTGCGGTCCGGCGCCACGCGGCCGCAGCGTCGAGCCGTGCTCCGAGGTCGTACACCTCCTCGAGCCCGCCCGCGAACAGGGCCGCCGCATCGACGAGTTCGAGGTGGACGTGGGCGTCCCGGAACCCGGGGAACACGGTGCCGTCGAAGGTCAGGTCCGCGGCCGGGTCGGCGGGGTGATCCGGTGCGGCGGGCAGCATGCGGCCGCCGCGCAGGGTGAACCGGGTGGGCCCCATCCACTGTCCGAGCCACGCCTCCCGCACCGCGACCGTCGGGGTGCCCATCTCACCGCCCGACCTCGGTGCGGACCGCGAACAGTTCGGGGAAGAACGTCAGGTCGAGGGCGCGCTGGAGGAATTCGACACCGCTGGATCCGCCAGTGCCGGGCTTGGTGCCGATGATGCGCAACACCGTCCGCAGGTGCCGGAATCGCCACAGCTGGAAGTTCTCCTCCAGATCGACCAGTTCCTCGAACGACTCGTAGGCGGCCCAGTGGTCGTGCGGGTGCTCGTAGACGTCCCGGATGAGCGGCAGCAGGTTCGGGTCGAGTGTGTACGGGGAGCGCACGTCCCGCCCCAGCGTGGACTGCGGGACGGGGAGGCCGGTGCGGTGCAGGTACCGCCAGAACTCGTCGTACAGGCTCGGTTCCGCGAGCAACCGGGACAGCAGTGCGTGTGCGGCCGGGTCGGACTCGAACACCGCCAGCATCCCGGGGTTCTTGTTCCCCAGGACGAATTCGACGGCGCGGTACTGGAACGACTGGAATCCCGACGCGTTGCCGAGGAACCCGCGAAATTCCGAGTACTCGGTCGGGGTGAGTGTCGCGAGCACCGACCACTGCTCGGTCAGTGACTTCTGGATGTGCTTGACGCGGGCGATGCACTTGAGCGCGACCGCGATGTCGTCCTGTGCCAGAGCTGCTTTCGCCGCGTCGAGTTCGTGCAACGTGAGTTTGAGCCACAGTTCACTGGTCTGGTGGGCGATGATGAACAGCAGTTCGTCGTGGTGCGCGGGGACGCTGACCGGGTGCTGTGCGCTCAGCAGCGTACCCAGGTCGAGGTACGAGCCGTAGCTCATCCGGTCCGTGAAGTCCGTGACGATCCCCGGCTCGATGGGTCGGATGTTCTCCCCGTCTGCGTTCACACCTCGGTCGCCCATGCTCCGACACTGCCGTACCCGGTGCGCCGCGTCCAGACCAGACGAGGTTGCGTCCTACTTCGTGTCGCGGAACACCGGCTCGCGTTTCTCCCGACGGGCCAGCGTCGCCTCCTCGAAGTTGTCGGTCATCAACCGGATCATCAGCTGGCCGAGGCCCTCCTGGTTCATGTGCTGCGCCAGCGACGACGCGTCCAGACTCGACCACAGCGTCCGTTTGGTCAGCTCGACACCCGGCCGGGAGAACCCGGCGATGCGTTCGGCGAGGGTGAAGGACTCGTCCAGCAGGTCCTCCGGCGCGGTCAGCCTGGAGACGAGGCCGATGCGGTCCGCCTCGGCGGCGTCGACGTCGCGGCCGGACAGCATGATCTCGAATGCCCGGGACGAGCCGATCGCGCGGGGCAGGAGATAGCTCAGGCCCAGCTCGCTGGCCGTCAGGCCGTTGTTGATGCCGGCGGCGCGGAAATAGGCCTCGGTGGACGCGATGCGGATGTCCGCGGCCAGTGACAGGCAGAAACCGCCACCGATTGCGGCACCGTTCACCGCGGCGATCATCGGCTGATGCATGCGGCGGATCGCGAGCACCACGTCGTCGAGGATCTCCATCGCCCGCAACGCGACCGACGGCCGCGTGAGGCCGTCGATGTGTGGGGGAGAGCCCGCCGATGCCTGGTCCGCGCCGGAACAGAAGCCCCGCCCGGCACCGGTGAGCACGACCGCGCGCACCGAGTTGTCGTTGCTGATCGACTCCAGGGATTCCTTGAGTGGAACCATCACGTCGAACGCCATCGCGTTCATTCGCTCCGGACGGTTCAGCGTGACCAGCGCGACCTGCTCGCGTGGCCGCTCGACGAGGACGAAGCTCACCTGGCACTCCTGCTGGGTACGGGGCAATCGGTTCGCCGACCCTACGTCGAACAGTCCTCGCCAATGGTGCGGTTGCCGGAAACTCGCAGTTCCGCAGGCCGGTGGTCCTGTCCGGTGGTGGTCAGATCTGCTGATGTCAGGTGCGCCGCCGTCGCCCATCTCGTTTGTCCCCTGTGCCCAGCGCCGCCGATGCTCGCGCAGTTCTGCGTCGCGGCGGGCGCGGTGGCGCGCCAGCGCGGCGGCGAGGATGTCGTCGAGGTGGTGCCGCTGATTCACCCGGGGTGTGCGGGTGGGGTCGATGTGCGGTGGTGGGATCCATTCGGTGCGGCCGGCGCGGCCGGTGGTTTCTGCCGCGGTGCGGGTCTGCCAACCACCGGGCCCGTCGTGCACGAAGGCATGGCAGTGATCACATGCCAGATCCAAGCCCTCGATGTCGGTGCGGCCACCCCTGTTCCATTCGGTCAGGTGATGTACTGCCGTCATCGAAGCGGGTGAGTCGCAGCCGGGTCGGGTGCAACCACGGGACGCAGCGATCAGCGCCAACCGCTGGTCCGCGGATGCCAGCCTCTTCGCCCGGCCCAGATGCAGCGGCCGGCCATGGTGGTCGAAGAGCGTGAGCACTGGGTGTGCGTGTTCGGCCATGCGCAGCGCATCGCGGATCGGGACGAGTCCACCGGTGGCGGTGGTGGCCACCCCGGATGCCTCTTCGACCTGCCGCACGGACATCGTCAGGATCGTGGTGACGGGCAGTCCCCGATGACTACCCAACACCCCGGACGAGAGCAGGTGCCGTAGCGCGACTTTCAGTGCGTCGTGGTTGCGTTGCACGGCGGTCCGGGTGTCTCGGGCGGCGGCTTTCGCCAGCGCCGTTCGGTCGAGGGTGTCGGATTCGATGTCGCCGCAGGGTGATTCGGGGTCGTCGGGGTTGTTCATGCCGGGGCGGGCGAGTTTCGCGAGGACCGGATCGAGCAACGCCTTCGTTTCCGGATCCAACAGCCCCGAGATCGGTGTCATGAGATCGGTTCCCTGTTTCCCGATGCGCAGGCCGCGGCGGCGTCGGCGGTCCTTCTCATCGGGACCGTCACCGTCGGGCTTCAGGTGCGCGAGCAGGTGCACGCCGACCTTTGTGACGTCTTCGGGTGGCATGGTTCGGGCGGCGTCGGACAAGATCTTTTCCGCGACGGCGATCTCGTCGGCGCCTGTGCCGTGGGGGATCTTGCGCATGGTTTTCGCGATCGCCGCGACGTGATCGGGCCCCACGTCGCCGTCATGAACAGCGCGGGCGGTCACCGGCAGGACCGGATCCTGATCGTCGCCGCCCAGGGTGTGCCATGTCCCAACTTTGTTCGCGCCCTTGACCCGTCGGGCGGCGTCCGCGCCGGAGATCCGCAGGGTCTGGGTGAGGAATTCGTTCACCGATCGGCAGTGCAGATTCCCGGGAATGGACCGCTCCACCGCTTCGACGATCAGCCGGTGCCCGACTGCGGACGCCTTCCGTAGCGATACTTCCATCCGCTGCAGCGTGTCGATGACCTCGTTGTCGGTGAGTCCGGTCACCGGGTCGGCGAGCAGGCCGTCGATGGCGGCGGCGAGCGCTGTCAGGTGTTCGTCCATCTGCTCGTCACCCCCCCGTGACTCGAACTGATGTTCTAATCATCGTGGATGGTGGCGTCGTTTGCCAGAACCTTTATGCAGGTCGGTGACGCGGCTGTGGCAACGCTGTGGGCCGACCGCAGCCACGCCCTGTCGTCCCGCTGTTGCGGGTCGGGTCGTGGTTGGGGGCACCGAATCGACCGGCCTTCCTCCTGTCCGTGTGCCGCGGGGTAGGTCGTGACGTCAGTTGTCGAAGGATGTCGAGACGTGGCGCGTGAGCGCAGTCGCTTCTGGCTCTGTGGCTCAGGTCTACGTCAACGCGGAGTGAACGAGCGATCGGCGTGTGGCGCGCCGTGAACGTGTCCGTGGCTTGCGGGCGGTGCTGCTTGACGCCGGAGCGACTTGGGTCGCGGTGGCGTCCCAGCGGATCTCGGCCTCGAACAGATCCGGATGAGCTGTGGGTCAGAGACGGAAACTCCTCGTCGGCATTGCGGCTTGCGACGTCCCAGAGGAGAAGGTCGCCGTTCTCGCTCCAGCCGAAGACTTCGAGTCGTTCGGCGAGGTCCCAGCTACCGTCGGGCTCGATCATCCAGTCGAATTCCTCCTCTTCGCCGTCGCGGAAGACCGTGTGGAAGTGCTCGGTGAGGTTCGCTGCACGGGCCCGCCCATCTGCGAAACCGGGTTGCACGGGCGGGTAGATGAGCCACGGGCCGAACGTGCGGGCCCAGCCGCAGGAGCGAACAAACTCGCGGTAGCTCTGGGGGTACCCGCCGCCGTCCGGGAAACGGAACGAATCGAGTGCCTCGAAGTCGACATGCTCGAACGAGGGGGATTCGGGCGCGGGGACACTCATGACTCGATTATGGGTTGCCGGAGTCACGCCCCTGGAGCCGGATGGAGTGAAGGCGGCGACCGTCGGTCCCACACCACGAACACGACGCGTTCGTGTCCGGACACTGCAGAGATCCGGCAGTAACTCTCGCCCGACATCGGACGCCGGTCGACCGTAGGCATCGCAGGTAGAGTCCAGGATCGCCTCGAACCGCGCTGGTTGAACCAGCGTTTCGCTGATCTTCGCTGCAGGTCGACATCAGGCGAAGTGGCGGAGGAGGAAGCTGCTGAGGCGTTGGGTGGGGGGTGCTTCGGCTGTGGCACCCCAGGCGAGGGTGACGTCTCTGCGGTATCGGGAGCCGGTCAGTGGCAGCTCCGTCAGTCCCTGAGGTATTCGTTCGTCGTGTGGGAGTAGTGCGATTCCGAGGCCGCGGTTGATCAGTTCTCGGATGGTGGCGAACTCGGTGACTTCGAACGCGATGTCTGGTACGAATCCTTGTTCGTGGCACCAGCTCTCGGTGAGCTGCCGGAGGTTGTAACTTGGCGGGTTGGCGATGAAGGTCTCGTTCTTCAGATCCGCGAGTTGGACGTGTCGCGCCGTCGCGAGCCGATGATTGTCGGGCACCACCACCTGGATCTGCTGGGTGCCGATGCGTACGTGGTTGAGTCGCTCGGGTGCGGGGATGACGATCGCCAGGTCGAGTTCGCCCGCGAGGAGATCCGCGCTGAGTGCTGAGCCGTGTGCTTGTTTGAGAAGCACTGTGATGCCGGGGTGGTGATGGCGGAACGCGGCAAGTAGGTCGGGAATGCGGCCGGATCCCATCGTCAGGGGAAACCCGAACCGGACGGTCCCGTGGTCGGGGTCGGCTTGTCCGGTCACTTCGTCGATCGCCAGATCCAGTTGGCGTAGCGGCTCGCGTACCTGCCGTGCCAGGCGTTCGGCTGAGTCGGTGAGGCGGACGGCCCGGCCGTCGTGGATGAGCAGGGGTACCCGCAGCTCCTCTTCCAGGGCGTGGATCCGCCGACTCATCGATGACTGAGGCACATCGAGGGCTGCTGCGGCCTGGGTCATGTGACCGTCGTGCGCGGCCAGTTCGACGAGTGCCCGCAGCTGTGGAGCCAGTCGAATTGTCCACTGATCCATATTCGGATTGTAATACGGCATTCATTCATTGGACGGAACGACCTCGTCGGGCGAATCCTGAGAGCACTGATCCTCTACCTCGGGAGCGTGCGTCAGATGGGCAAATCGTCGAACACCGTGCCGGGCTCGTCCGACGAGCTCGATGCCGATGTCATCCTGATCGGCGGCGGAATCATGTCCGCGACGCTGGGATCGATGCTCGCGACTCTCGAGCCCGGATGGCGGATCGTATTGCTGGACAGGGCGGCCGGGTTGGCCACCGAGAGCAGTGGTCCGTGGAACAACGCCGGCACCGGGCACGCCGGGTTCTGCGAACTGAACTACATGCCCGACCCGGCAGATGGACGCAAGGCATCGACGATCGCGGAGCAGTTTCACCTCAGTCGCCGATGGTGGGCCCACCTCGCGACCAAGGGTCTATTGGTCCCGGACACCTTCATCCACACCACGCCGCACATGGATGTCGTCTTCGGGCGACATGACATCGACTACCTTCGGCGACGGTTCGAGACGTTGACGAGCGATCCGCTGTTCGACGGGCTGGAGTACAGCGAAGACCCCGCCAGCATCAGCGAGTGGGCGCCTCTGATGGCAGAAGGGCGGACTCGTGACGAGCCGATGGCAGCCACCCGTCATCCCGGCGGTACCGATGTCGACTTCGGCGCTCTGACAGAGGGATTGATCCGTATCGTCACCGACGCCGGTGGGCAGGTACTGCTCGGGCACGAGGTGCGCGCGCTGCGCCGGTCACCGGACGGGTCATGGGTTGTCGGTGGGAACGCAAGTAGTGGCAGGTTCGAGCTGCGTGGGCGACGGGTGTTCGTGGGAGCAGGCGGAATGGCGCTGCGTCTGCTGCAGCGCGCTCGCCTTCCCGAAGTACGCGGGTACGCAGTGCTGCCGGTCGGGGCCGCCTTCTTCCGCTGCTCGGAACCGGACGTCGTCGCCCGCCATGAGGCGAAGGTATACGGCCAGGCGGCGATCGGAGCGCCGCCGATGTCCGTGCCTCACCTCGACAGGCGGTTCATCGAGGGAACCGAGCACTTGATGTTCGGCCCCTACGCGACCTTCAGCACCAAGCTGCTCAAGGCCGGCCGACCGACCGACTTCTTCGCCACGCTGCGATGGCACAACCTCCACGTCATCGCGGCAGCGCTCATCCAGAACCTGTCGCTGGTGCGCTACCTGATCGGCGAACTCGCTGCGAGACCTCGAAGGAAGTTCGCCAAGCTGCAGCGCTTCTACCCGAAAGCGGACATCCGCCAGTGGGACCTGGTTCCCGCCGGGCAGCGCGCGCAACTGGTCACGCCGGACCGTCGCCGCATCGGCGTGATTCAACAGGGAACCGAACTCGTTGTCGGAGGAGGCGGGACCATCGCGGGCCTTCTCGGCGCCTCACCCGGGGCGTCGACGGCAGTGCCGATCATGCTCGAACTGCTCCAGCGGTGCTTCCCGGACCGGTGGCAAACCTCCTGGAGCGGCCTCATGGATGAGGCGATACCGGGGCACTCCGCAACCGCGAACCGGGATACCGCCACCTGGAAAGAGTCGGTCGATTCAACCTCTCTCGCACTTGATCTCGAGACGAGGAACGGCGACCGATGAGGAATGCCGCTGAGCTACCGCGTCAACGAGCCGGATGTGCGGTAGAGGTCGGGGCGCCCGCCCACTCCGACCGAGAAACCGTCTCGACCCGCCTGCGCGGTGAACGTCGGCAGCGTCGTGTACAGGCTCGACAGCGACCGCCCGGCGCGCATGACGGTCCGGTCGGGTCGGACGACGGCGGCGGTCACGTGGCCCCGTGCCAGCCAGTGGGCGAGGTCCGATCCGGCCGGTGCCCGCAACACGACCGCTCCGCGACGCTCGATCTCGTAACGCTGGCCGTCGGTGGGCTCGATCGACGTCACCACCACGAACCGATCGGGTGCGGCGTCGTCGAGGCGTCGACCGTCGGTTCCGAGAACCGGGTTCGGACAGAGGGTTCCGGCCAGTCCGCGGCGGAGTCCGCCCCAATGGACGAGGGCTGATGGCCGCAGTGCCGGGGTGACACCGTCGGTGATCTTCGCACCCAAGGTCGGGATCCTCGCGGTCAGAGGGGCAAGTCGTCGACGCACGGAGTCGCCGAACTCGCCGCCTTCGGTCATCGCCCATCCCATGGCCACGGCGAGTCGAATCATGGAGGTCGCGTGAGGTTTTCGCTCCTGCTGGTAGGTACCTAGGCAGGTGGGGGACAGGGTGTCGGCGAGGACGCCGGCGAGCTTCCAGGTGAGGTTTGCGGCATCGCGCAGTCCGGCGCCCATCCCCTGGCCGATGAACGGCGGAGTCAGGTGGGCCGCGTCACCGAGCAGGAACACCCGCCGGTCGCGCCACCTGTCGGCGACCTGGGCGCGGAAGGTGTATTCAGCGACCCGAACGAGTTCGAGTTCGGTCGCGTCCACCCCACCGGTCCACGGTGCGATCAGCGACCGCAGACGGTCGAGGGTCGAATAGTCCTCTGCGCTTTCGCCTGGGAGCAAGCGGAACTCCCACCGGTATCGCCGTTCGCCGATTCTCATGTACGTCGCCGCCCGGACCGGGTCGCAGACCTGGTGCACGCCTTCCCAATGGCCGAGGTCGCTGTCGGTCGCGATGTCGACGACGAGCCAACGCTGCTCGAATCCCAGGTCCTCCATCCGGGAACCGATGGACGACCGCACGATGCTGTTCGCGCCGTCGCACCCGAGAACGTAGTCGGCGTGGACGAATTCGCGCACACCGCCGGCACGATCGGTGAACTCGACGCGGACACCGCGGCGAGTGTGCACGACGTCGGCGATCTCGACATTGCCACGGAGCGTGATGTTCTCGTGGCGGTCGAGTCCCGAGCGCAGCAGTCGCTCGAACTCCGGTTGGTCGAACATGTTGGCCCGTGGAAACCCGTGTGGTCCGGCGGTCCCGCCGCGCCGGAACTCGGCCAGTACCCGCGTGTCGCGGTCCACCAGGCGGAGGCCGTGTCCGGGCCGGGAGATACGGGCGAACTCCTCGGCGAGGCCGAGGCGGGCGACGATCCGGTACACCTCGTCGTCGAGGTGCACCGCGCGCGGCTGCGGATAGACGTCTTCCCAGCGGTCGAGCACCAGGCACTCGACTCCGTGCCGGGCCAACAGCGTCGCCGCCGTCAGCCCGGCCGGGCCGGCACCGACGATGACCACGGGATACGTCGAGGCTGTCACGACGCCACCACGGACACGAGAGCGACCACGCAGGTCAGGGCCGCGGCACCCACGACGATCGCGGGAGCCATCTCCTTTGCGCCGTCGCCGGCGCGGGCGTGGGCGATCAGCGCGCCCGCGAGCAGCAGTACGAATCCCGCTGACGCGGCCAGACCCACCGCAGGCACGGCCAAGCCGACGAGAAGCCCTACCGCACCGGTCAATTCGACGACACCGAGCCTGCGATAGGAGTCGACACCGAAGCCGACGTGGGCAGCACGTTCACGCATCGGTGGGACGGCGGCGACCTTCGCGGACCCGAGTACCGCGAACACCACGGCGATCAGGACGGACAGGACCGGCGCGAGAAGTTTCATGCCGTTCACGGTCGTTCCTCGATTCGCCAGGAGACCGGGTACCCGTCGAGTACCGCCTTCACCGCGGCCGGATCCGTGTCGGGTGCCACGGTGACGGTGACGACGACCGCACCGTCCTCGATGACGCTCTGCACGTCCTCGACACCGGCAACGTCCCCGAGGGCGAGTGCGGCGACGCGGCGCGCGGCATCGGCGCGCAGGGCCGGCTTGTACGGTTTGCCCACGTCGGTCACGGGGAGGGCATCCGTCACGGTCACCGACTTCGGGGCGGCAGCCGCTTCGGTGACCCGCTCGGCGGCCCAGGTGAGCAGTTCCCTCTCGCTCACGTCGCCGCCGGGCACCAGGGTGACGTAGGCGACCGGGATCTCGCCGGAGTGTGGGTCCGGGGACGCCACCGCGGCCGCGCCCGTGACGGCCGGATGGTCCAGAAGCGCGTCCTCGATCACCGCCGGGTCGATGTTGTGGCCGCCGCGGATGATCAGGTCCTTCGCCCGGCCGGTCAGGTGCACGAAACCGTCGGAATCGACGCGTCCGAGGTCGCCGGTGTCGAGCCACCCGTCGACGAGGGCGCCCAACCCGTCCAGCACGAACCCAGAGGTGTTCAGGTCGACGACGTAGCCGGCGAAGACGGTGGGACCGCTGATGGCGATGGTGCCGGCCTCGCCGGACGGAAGGTCGGTCCAGCGGCCGCGGTCGTCGATCCGGACCGCCTTGAACTTCTGGTACGGCATCCGCTGTCCGACCGACCCGTGCCGCGGTGCGTCGGAGAAGCTGCGAGCGCTGGCGCACGTCGCCTCGGTGAGCCCGTAGCCCTCGAGAAGCGGCACGCCGGTGCGTGATTCGAATCCCGCCCGCACGGCGGCGGGCAGCATCGACGCTCCGACCATGCACGCGCGCAGGCTGGAGATGTCCGCGTCGACGGGGCAGTGGGAGAGCACGGCGTACACGGTCGGCACCGCGCTCATCGTGGCGATCCGATAGTGCTCGACGATCTTCCAGAAGGCGCCGTACACGGCGGGATCGCGGTAACCGGCAGGCCCGGCCCACACCACGGCCTGCCCGCGCAGCAGCGGTGCCAGGACGGTAACGACGAGGGCGTTGACGTGGAACAGTGGCAGGCCGGCGAAGATCTTCGAATCCTCGTCGAGCACCGAGTTCGCCGCAATCATCCACGCATTGGCGACCTCGTTGGCGTGGGTGTGTGCGGCCAGTTTCGGGGTGCCGGTGGTGCCCCCGGTGTGGAACAGCGCGGCCAGGTCGGCCGAGGCGGGCACGGTGCCGGCGAACCGGGTGTGGTCGAATCCCGCCGCAGCGTCCGCGAGGTGAGCGACCCGCACGCCGTCGATCGGGGGTAACTCCGCGGTCTCGGCCACGCCGGTGGGGCGAAGGACCAACAGGGTATCGACGGCGCCGGTTGCGGCAATCTCGCGTGCCGTCGCCCATGCCGTGGCGTCGAGTTCGGGGCCGGCGCAGATCAGCAGGCGCGCACCCGACCGGCGTAGCAGTTCCCGGATGTGACCGGGGGACAGGCCAGGATTGATCGGTGCTGCGATACCCGCCAGTTGGGACGCCAGCGTCGCGGTGATCAGCTCGTCGCAGTTCGGCGACAGCAGGGCGACGGCATCGCCGCGCCCAACCCCGGTGTTGTGCAGCAGATTCGCCGTCCGATGGACGTCGGCGAGCAGCTCGGCGTGCGTGCGCTCCGCGGGTTCACGCCACCGGGTCGCGTCCGGCAGGCAGATCAGGGCCGGGCGCTGCGGCCACAGCTTCGCGGCGCGAGCCAGCAGGTGGTAGGTCGATGCCGGCAGTTCGCGATCCGCGAGCGGGACCTCCTCGATGGCGGCGAGGTCGCCGGGATGCGCGTAGGTCGGCCACAGGAGGGCGTCGCTCATCGGGCGTACCTCACTCGCGTCCGCTGGGTTCCGAGGTCCAGCTTGCCGTCCTCGGTGGCGATCGCCAGCTCGAGGATGTCACCGTCCTTCAGGTACTTGGGGTTCTTCGCCTGGGTCTTGAAGAAGCTCTTCCATTTCACCGCAGGCGGCAGCAGCGAACCGATGATCTCGATGGGCTTCGGGGGTGCCGTCAGCGCGGTGCCGCCGGGTGTTCCGGTCAACACCAGGTCGCCTGCGTCGAGTCGCTGGAATCGCGTCAGCGTTTGCAGGGCCTGCACGGGCCGGTAGATCATGTCCGCGCCGACGATCATGTCCTGGCGGACCTCACCGTTCACTCGCGTCGTCAGGCGCAATTCGGTGAAGCACGAGAAGTCGCCCTCCTCCAGCAGGACCAGCACCGGCCCCGTGGGGGTGAAGGTCGGGTACGACTTGGCCTCGTAGAACTGGGTTTTCGGCAGCTGAATGTCGCGGGCGGAGATGTCGTTGGTGATCACCAGTCCGGCCACGAAGTCGGCGACGTTGGTGTCGTCGATGGTGGTGCCCACGGGAATTGGCGCACCGACTACGAGCCCGATCTCGACCTCGTAGTCGAGGAGGCGGACGTGCTCGGGTTTGACCACGTCGGCGAAGGGACCACTGATCGATCCGGACGCCTTTCGGAAGAAGGTCAGCGGAACGGTCGCGGGGTTCATCCCCGAATCCTTCACGTGGGACGCGTAGTTGGTCATCTGCGCCACCACTCGGCACGGTGCGGTGATCGGTGAGAGCAACTCCAGGGTCTCGACGGGGACGGACTTTTCAGCGGTCGCGGCGGCCTCGATCGCGGCGCGGTCGCGCAGGAGTTCGGCGGTGGTGGTGGCCGCGGTGTCGATCTCGGCGGCGCCGTCGGGGGTTTGCACCCACCAGCTGTCGGCGGTGCGGAGGACGGAAATGCTCATGTCGAGGCAACTTTCAGTAGGCCGCGGAGGCGTTGGACATCGAATTCGTTGTCCTCGCGGAGCGAGGAGATCATCGCGCGGAGTTCGACCAGGGACTCCCGCCCGGGGGCGATGCCGAGGAAGTCCTTCGTGGCCGGTGGCCCCCACTGGGCGAGCCCCGTGGCGCTCATGGGCGCCCACCCGGGCTCGAGGGTGCTGTCGAACAGGTCGCCGTCGCTGAAGTGCTCGACCAGGAACCCGTCCGGGTCGCGCCAGTAGTCGAAGATCTGGCTTCCCTGGATGTGCCGGCCGATTCCCCACGAGCGCCGGTAGCCGTGGTCGAGCAGGTACTGGCCGCCCGCGGCGACCGCGTCGAGGTCGCAGACCTGGTAGGCGGAATGCACGTAGCGGTTCGAGGGCCCGAGGGTCAGGGCGAGTGTGTGGTGGTCGGTGGCGACGGTGCCGCGATCGCAGCGGATGAAGCTCATCACCGGCCCGCGTTCGCGCTGGCCGGGGTAGTAGAGGAAGTCGCTGACGATCAGCCCGAGGTGCTGCAGGTACCAGTTCAGCGTCTCCAGGTACCGGGTGCTCTGTAGGACGACATGGCCGAGGCGCTCCACCCGCGCGGGCTCGCGTGGCGGTCGCTGGGTGCTGTTGGTGCGCAGGGCCCGATGTCCGACGTTGAGCACCTGCGGTCCTTGGCCGGGCAGTTCCTGCAGCGAGTGCATTCCCGCGACCACGCGGACCACTGTGCCGCTCGGATCGGTGAGATCGACGGCCACCCCGCCCACTCTCTCGGGTAACGGCCGGACGGTATGGCCGGTCGCCTCCGCCAGGCGCCCGACGTCGGCGGCGTCGTCGGCGGCGAACGCTGCGCCCACGAAGGACGACCGAGCGCCCCTGCGAATGATCACGCAGGGCGCCCCCGCGTCGGTGCCGCGCAGGTGCAGTTCCTCGGCGGTGCGGACGGTTGTCGCGAACCCGAAGGCGCGGGCGAAGGCCTCCGCGGCGACCAGGTCGGGCTTCTCGAATTCCAGCCAGGCCAGGTCGCGGACCTTGACGACCGGATTCGCTGCTCGACCGGGGTGTTCGCCGCGGAGGGCTCCCCGGTCGCTGTGTACGTCGGTGTGGGTGCCGGAACGGTCACTCATCTGTGCTCCTCCTCACATGATGACGATATCGTCACTTACGACTAATTCGTCAGTCAAGAGGTTCTGACGAAATCGTCAGAATTGAACGCGAATGCTAGGTTGGGCTGGGTTCCGCCACAGCAGATGGAGACGCGTCATGGCCGACGGCAGCGACGAGAAGACGAGCCGTCTCGAGCGGCGCAAGGCGCGCACCCGCGCCGCGCTGATCCGGGCCGCTCAAACCTTCATTGCCGAGGGCACGCCGAACGTCCCCGTGCTCGAGATCACCCAGGCCGCCGACGTGGGGATGGGATCGTTCTACAACCACTTCGAGAGTAAGGAGCAGCTCTTCCAGGCGGCCGTCGACGACGCGTTCGAAGCGCACGGCGACCTGCTCGACCGGCTGACCGGGGACATCGAGGACCCGGCCGAGGTGTTCGCGCAGGCATTCCGGCTGACCGGGCGACTGCACCGGATCCAGCCCGAACTCTGCCGGGTCCTACTGGCCAACGGGTCGGCGCTGATCACGTCCGACCACGGTCTGGCGCCGCGCGCCCTGCGCGACATCGAGGCGGCAACCGCCGCAGGGCGTTTCACGGTCCGCGACCCGCAAGTTGCCCTGGCCCTCGCGGCGGGCGCGGCGATCGGTCTCGGGCAGCTCCTGCACGATCAGCCCGACCGCGACGACGCCGAAGCGACAGACCAGATGACCGAGGACGTCCTGTGCGCGTTCGGGCTGCCCGCGGAGGAAGCCCACCGCATCTGTCGGCGGCCGCTTCCCGACGTCGCCGCCGTCGCCGGGTCGGCCGCCTGACGCCTACGGACGGCGTTCCCGTCAGGCCGGGGTCGGCGCCTGCCCTCTGCGCCGCCGTGCGTTGAGCACCGACAGCCCGGCGATGACCAGGGTCAGGATCGCAGTGGAGATGAGCTGCTTGCGGGCGTCGGCGTCGGTGAGCATCAGCACGATCAGCCCGCCGAGGGCGGCGAGGGTGAGCCAGCTCAGGTAGGGGAAGCCCCACATCTTGACGGTCAGCCTGCCCTCGGCCTCCAGGCGGCGACGCAGCCGCAGTTGCGCGACGACGATGAAGATCCACACCACCAGCAGCGCGGAGCCGACGGCGTTGAGCAGGATCTCGAGCAGCGAGTCGGGCAGCAGCCAGTTCAGCAGAACCGACACGAACCCGAAGAACACCGACACCAGGACCGCGTTCGTCGGCACTCCGGTGGGGGACAGTTTCGACAGCGCGGCCGGGCCGTCACCGTCGCGGGAGAGGGCGAACGCCATCCGGGAGGTGCCGTAGACGTTGGCGTTGAACGCCGACAGCAGCGCCACCACGACGACGAGTTCCATGAACCCCGCGACATACGGGATGTGCGCCTGGTCGAGCACCGCCACGAACGGGCCGCTCTCCAGTTGCTCCGAGTTCCACGGCAGCACCAGCACCATGATCGCGATCGAGCCGAGGTAGAAGACGCTGATCCGCCACACCACGCTGCGCACCGCGGACGCGATGGATCGTTCCGGGTTCGTCGACTCGGCGGCGGCGATGGTGACGATCTCGATGCCGCCGAACGCGAACGCAACCACCAGCAGTCCCGCGGCGACGCCGGCGAAACCGTTCGGCATGAAGCCGCCCTCGTGGAACAGGTTCGTGGTGCCGACCGGGTCGGTGTCGGGCAGCAGCCCGAACACCAGCAGCACGCCGATCACCAGGAACGCGACGATCACGGTGACCTTCAGTGCGGCGAACCAGAACTCGAACTCGCCGAAGTTGCGGACCTTCGACAGGTTCACCACCGCGAAGAAGGTCACGAACACCAGCGCCACCACCCATTGCGGGATGCCGGGTAGCCAGCTGTTGACGATCGCGGAGGCGCCGGTGATCTCGGCGCCGAGCACCATGATCAGCATGAACCAGTACAGCCACCCGAGGGTGAAGCCGGCCCACTCGCCGATGCCGATCCGGGCGTAGTGGCTGAACGAGCCCGATGCCGGGATCGCGGCACCCATCTCACCGAGCATCCGCATCACCGCGATGACGATGATGCCCGCGATGACGTACGAGATCAGGACCGCCGGCCCGGCCTTGGCGATGCCGACGCCGGTGCCGAGAAACAGCCCCGCTCCGATCGCGGACCCGAGGCCCATCATCGTCAGATGACGGACCTTCAGGCCGTGGCCGAGGTGGGAGGTGTCCCCCAATCCGGTTGTGGTCGGAGTGGGCTGTTCCTCGGAGTACTTCATGAATCCAGTCGTTCGGGTCTAGGTCGTACGGATGTCGGACGTACGGGTTTGAGGCCTACGGGTGTCAGTCGTTCGCGTGCAGTGCCGCGTTCAGTTCGATGCCGCTGCCCGACTTCGCGACCACCTCGACACCACCGGTGACCGAGTTGCGGCGGAACAGCAGGTTGGATCGACCGCTGAGGTCCTTGGCCTTGACGACGGTGCCGTCCGGGCCGGTGACCTTGGTACCGGCCGTGACGTAGAGGCCTGCTTCGACGACGCAGTCGTCGCCGAGCGAGATGCCCAGGCCGGAGTTCGCGCCGAGCAGGCAGCGCTTGCCGACGGAGATGACCTCCTTGCCGCCACCGGACAGGGTGCCCATGATCGAGGCGCCGCCACCGACGTCCGAGCCGTCGTCCACGACCACGCCGCCGGAGATGCGGCCCTCGACCATCGAGTTGCCGAGGGTGCCGGCGTTGAAGTTCACGAAGCCCTCGTGCATCACGGTGGTGCCGGACGCCAGGTGGGCGCCGAGGCGGACCCGGTCCGCGTCCGCGATGCGAACGCCGGACGGGACGACGTAGTCGACCATGCGCGGGAACTTGTCGACGCCGTACACGGTGACCGCGCCGCGGGCGCGCAGCTTGGCGCGGACCAGTTCGAAGCCGTCGACGGCGCACGGACCGTAGTTGGTCCACACGACGTTGGCGAGCAGGCCGAACACGCCGTCGAGGTTCAGGCCGTGCGGTTGCACGAGTCGGTGCGAAATCAGCTGCAGGCGCAGGTAGGCGTCGTGTGCGTCGACAGGGGCGGCGGACAGATCGGCGATCGAGGTGCGGACGGCGACCTGCTTGACGCCGCGATCGGCGTCCTCGCCGGTCAGCGCGGCCAACTCGGCCGGGACGTCGGCCCCGTCGAGGACGATGGTGCCGGTCTCGGCGGCCTCGCCGAGCGCGGGCTCCGGGTACCAGGTGTCGAGGACGACCCCGCCCGTGGTCACGTTTGCGATACCGACTGCGGTAGCTCCCTGAATGCTCACGGGCACCCAGGTTACCGGCCGGGCAGCTGAACCAGCACAGCCGCCTACCTCGTGTAACGCTGTAAAGGACCCGACCGAGGGAAGGCGTGGCCATGCGAGGAACCAGGATCCGACTCGTCGTCGCCGCTGCAGCGCTGGCCGCGGTCGCGGGAACCGTCTCGGCGCCGGCAGTGTCAGCCGCTCCCGCCTGCCCGGACAGCCGGTCGCCGGTGCTCGTCGGCAGTGTGCCGGGCGCGGTCCTCGAGGGGGCGGCCGTCGACGGAGCAGGTCGCCTGTACGTCACCGACCTGGTCTCGGGTCGGGTGTTCCGTCTCGACGCGCCCGGCGCCCCCGCGGTGCCGATCGCGACCGTCCCCAGCGGCGGCGCGGGGGCGCTGGCCTGGGCGCGGGACGGCTCCCTGCTCGTCGGATACGGCGCCGACGCGCGGGTGCTGACCGGGGACGCCACCCGCTCGGCGGGCATCGTGGCCGTCGACGTGAACACCGGCGCGATGCGTCCGTTCGCGTCCGGACTCAGCGCCGCGAACGGGATGGCCGTCGCCCGGGACGGGACGGTCTACGCCACCAACGACTTCGGCTCACTGGTCGGCCGAGTGCTGCCGAACGGGGTGGTGCAACCGGACTGGGCGGTGCTGCCCAGCGCCAACGGCGCCGCGCTCAGCGCCGACGACCGGTACCTGTACGTGTCGCGGACCTTCAGCAATCCGGGGGTGAGCCGGATCCCGACCGCGAACCCCGCCGCCCCGGAGTCGGTGGTCACGTTCACGGGCGGGGACGCCTTCGCCGCACCGGACGGACTGGTGCTCGACCCGCAGGGCCGCCCGGTCGTCCCGACCGACGTCTCCGGTCAGATCCTGCGCGTCGACGGTCCCGACCGGTTCTGCGTCCTCGCCTCCGGGCTGCCGCTGTCCAGCGTCGTGACCTACGGCAACGGCGACGCCGGCTTCTCGGCCGGGCGGCTGTTCCGCGCAGGCTTCGACGGCGCGATCTATGCGGTGTAGGCGCTTCGCGTCGTGAGTCCTTTTGGTCCACCGGCGGGCCGAAAGGACTCACGGGCGGCGCGGCCGCCTAGGCTGGGCGGGTGACTGCGCTGCCGTATCTGGACCTGCACGCCGACCCGATCGATCTGACCGCCGCGCTCGTGGACATTCCGAGCGTGTCGAAGGACGAGGCACTGATCGCGGACGCCGTCGAGTTGGCGCTGCGGGAGCAGACCATCGGCTTCGAGGTGACACGCAGCGGCAATGCGGTCCTGGCCCGCACCAACCTCGGGTTGCCGAGCCGGGTGATGCTCGCCGGGCATCTCGACACCGTCCCGATCGCCGACAACGTGCCGAGCCGTCGGGAGCGGGACTCCGCGGAGGGCGACGTGCTGCACGGGTGCGGCACCGTCGACATGAAGTCGGGGGACGCGGTCTTCCTGCACCTGGCCGCGACCATCGAGGACCTCGCGCACGACCTGACCCTGGTCTTCTACGACTGCGAGGAGATCGCCGCCACGTACAACGGCCTCGGCCGGATCGAACGGGAGCTGCCGGACTGGCTGCAGGCCGACGTGGCGGTGCTCGGTGAGCCGTCCGGCGGCTTCATCGAGGCCGGCTGCCAGGGCACGCTGCGGGTGCGGCTGACCACCTCCGGGGTGCGCGCACATTCGGCCCGATCGTGGCTGGGCGACAACGCGATCCACAAGTTCGCCCCGCTGCTGCAGCGGCTGTCCGACTACCAGCCGCGGTCGGTGGACATCGACGGCTGCGTCTACCGCGAGGGACTGTCCGCTGTCCGCATCGCCGGTGGAGTGGCAGGCAACGTGGTGCCCGATGCCGCCGAGATGGACGTGAACTTCCGCTTCGCGCCCGACCGCAGCGTCGCGCAGGCCGTCGACCACGTGCGAGAGGTGGTCGACGGGTTGGGGCTCGGGTTCGAGGTGACGGACAGTTCGGCGGGGGCGCTGCCGGGACTGTCGGCGCCTGCCGCTGCCGAGCTGATCACCGCGGCGGGGGGCCGGTTCCGGGCCAAGTACGGCTGGACCGACGTGTCCCGCTTCGCGGCGCTCGGCATCCCGGCGGTGAACTACGGCCCCGGCGACCCGAACCTCGCGCACAAGCGGGACGAGCGGGTGCCGGTGAAGCAGATCACCGACGTGACCGCGGTACTACGGGGTTACCTGAGCAACTAGCACCTCGCGGGTCGCGGCGACGAGACGGTCCAACCAGGGGCCGGTGCCCGCCGCGCGGCGCAGCGGCTCGTTCGGCAACTCGATGCTGATCGGCAGATCGGCAGGCAGCGTCGCCCAGATGTCCGCGAGCGCGATGCCACCGGTGCCGGGGACGAGGCGTTCCTCGCGGGCGTGCCGGATCAGTTCCGCGTCGTCGGTGGGCGACGGCACGGAGCCGTCGCACATCTGCGCGTAGTGCAGCCACTCGCGCGGAATGGCTGCCAAATCGTCGAGGGTGGTTGCCGACCGGGCGACGTGCAGCGCGTCGACGAGCACGCTGCGTCCCGGTCCGTCGGCCTGCGAGACGATCTCCACGGCCGCCCTGGCGTTCGGCACCGCCGTCCACGGCATGAACTCGAGGCTCGCGACGATCCCGTACCGCCCGCACAGCTCGGCGAGCAGGGCGTACGAGTCGGTCAGCCGTGCGCGGTCGGGGTCGTCGCCGCCGACCAGGACGGCCTTCGCGCCGAGTCGCGCGCCGGCCTCCAGCAGGGGGACGTGGTGCGCGGGGTCGAAATCCGCACCGATCCGGATGATTTCGAGATCGAACACGTCGACCGGTGAGTCGGCCAGTCGGCGGAGCAGGGCGTCGAGCGCGGCCGGGTCCTCGTGCAGTGGGTACGCCGTGGTGCCGGGTGCGGCCGGCAGCAGCCGGATGCCGATGGTGTCGAAGCCGTGCCGCTCGGCGAGGTCCACCTGCTCGAGTGGTGCCGTGTCGAGGACGGTCAGGGCGGCCAGACCCAGCTTGGCGGTCACTTGTTGTCTCCTGTGGTGGTGGCGAGCGCCCGGCCGGTGAGAAAGCCGAAGGTCATCGCGGGGCCGAGGTTGATGCCGCCGGACGGGTAGTGACCGCCCATCACCGACGACTGGTCGACACCGACCGCGTACAGGCCGCTGATCGGCTGGTTGGCCCGGTCGAGGACGCGGGACCGCGCGTCGGTGACGAGTCCGGCGAAGGTCCCGAAGCTGCCGGGCAGCACCTTGACCGCGTAATACGGTCCCTTCTCCAGCGGCGCGAGCGACGGGTTCGGCCACGGGTTGTCGTAGTCGCCTGACCCCTTCGTGAACGGTGTTGTGCCGCGCTCGAACTCGGGGTCGACGCCAAGGCGGGCGCCCTCATTGAACGCGGTCACGGTCTTCTCCAGTCCGTCCGCGTCGACGCCGATCTTCTCCGCCAGCTCGCGGAGCGACTCGCCGCGGGTGAGATAGCCGGACTGCACGTACGGGAACAGCGGGATCGGGAGCGGCTTGGCGAAGCCGAGCGGGAGATAGCGCATGTACCGGGAGTCGGCGATCAGCCAGGAGCACACCTCCTGGCCCTCCGGCACCCCCTGGATCATCGCGAGCGTGTAGTCGTGGTAGCCGAGAGCCTCGTTGACGAAGCGGCGACCGTCCGCGAGAACACCGATCGCGCCCGGCTTGCCGCGGTCGAGGATGTGCGGAAAGACGCCCTGCTTTCCGTTGCGGTACTTCACGATCGACACTGGACAGTAGGCGACCGGGGAGGCGACGCCGTCGTCGAGGCGCCCACCGACCGACTCGCCGAGGGAGATGCCGTCGCCGGTGGTGGTGGACGGGGTGAGTGTCCAGTGCTCGCGGCCGGTGGGGGTGCGCGGGAACAGCTCACGAACCCGATCGATGTCGTGCGTGAAGCCACCGGTCGCGAGCACCACACCCCGGTGGGCCGAGACGGCGTAGGCGCCGTCCGGGCCGTCGAGCCGGATCCCGGTCACTGCACCGGAGACGTCGGTGGTCAATGCTGTGGCTGCGGTGTTCACCCTGATCTCGACACCCGCGTCGAGGGCCGAGCGCAGCAGCCGACCGACCAGGGCGGTGCCGTTGACGAGCTGCTGTCCGCGCCGCTTGGTGGCCAGGTCGATCATGTGCCGGGTCACGCGGACACCGCAGTGCACGAAGGCCTTCGCAGACCGGGTGGAGTGCAGGAACGCCTGCAGGTCCGGTCCGGCCATGATGCCCATGCCGAGGAACGAGGTCTCGTACAACTGGCGGCGCAGCAGCTTCGCCACGTCCGGGCCCAACTTGCGCAGGCTCGCCGGTTTCGGGCCGACCGAGCGGTGCCCGGTGCCTGCGCCGGGAGTGTCGCCGTGGATGTCGGCGATCTTCACGCCCGGTGTGAACTGCAGCGCGGTCTTCTTCTCGAAGAACTCCACCATCTCCGGTGCGCCGTCGAGCAGGGCGTCGACCTTCGCGGGGTCGAAGTTGTCGCCGAGTCGGTTCTCGAGGTAGGTGCGGGGCAGGGAGCGGTCCTCGTGGACTCCGTCGGCATGGGCGAACATGTTGCGCGGAGTCCACATCCAGCCACCGGACCACGCGGTCGCGCCGCCGCACACGTCGGCTTTCTCGACCACCAGGACCGAGGCGCCGCCGTGGGCTGCCGCGATCGCGGTGGACAGGCCGCCCGCGCCGGAACCTACGACGACGACGTCGTAGGTGGGGGTGGTGGGTGCGTCGGGGTTCATCGGTTCACTTTCGTTGTGACTGGTATGGATGCCGCCTGAAGGTCCACGACTCGTCCGGTGCGGGAGGACTCGTAGATGCCCGCGACGATCGCGAGGGATGCGCGGGCGTCGCGTCCTGTGACAGCGGGTTCGCGTCCGGCGAGGACGGCATCGGCGAAGTCCTGCACCTGGAGTGTGTGGAAGTCGGTCAGGCCCGTGTTGACGTCCGCGACGTCGAGGTTCGCGTGGATGTCGGGGGAGTACGGCGAGCCGAGGGCGAGTTCGCCGGGGGCGGTCCAGATCTCGTTGACACCCTCGCGGCCCTCCGGAAACTCGAGGACGCTGGCGATCGCTCCGGAGGCGCCTACGACGGTGACACGGTTGCCGAGGTTGTGGTTCGCGCCGGTGGTGGCGGTGATCGTGGCGGTCGCGCCGGAGGCGAACGCCACGACTGCCGAGGCGCTGTCCTCGGTTTCGATGTGCTCGCTGTGGGTGTGGGTGCGGATGAACCCGCTGACCTGGGTGGCCTCGCCGAGGAACCACTGCAGCATGTCGATCTGGTGCACGGCCTGGGTCATCAGCACGCCGCCGCCGTCGGTGTCCCAGCGACCGCGCCACGCGTCGGCCGAGTAGTACTCCGACGAGCGGTGCAGGATCACCGACACCTCGCCGAGGGTCGGTGTGCCGAGGCTGCCGTCATCGATCGCCGCCTTGATCCGGCGGGCGGCCGGCCAGAATCGGCGCTGGAACAGCACCCCGAACGTGATGCCGGCACGGTCGGCGGCCTCGATCATTCGGTCGGCCGCCGCGACGTCCACCGCGATCGGCTTCTCGCACAGCACATGTACGCGGGCCGCGGCCACGGCAAGCACGACCTCCTCGTGCACCGGATGCGGTGTGCAGACGGTGCAGGCGTCGAGTCCGAGTGCGATCAGGTCGTCGACGGTGCGTACCGCGTTCGCGATTCCGTACTCGGCGGCGAAGGCGCGGGCCCGGTCGAGGTCGAGGTCCGAGCAGCCGACCACGTCGACGCCGGGTACCTGCTCCAGGGCGCGTGCGTGGTTGCCTGCGATCTTGCCGCAGCCGACGATGCCGACCCGAAGTGTGGTGACGCCCATCAGAAGTGCTCCTCCGTCTCGACGTCCCGGACCGCGGACTCTCCGCGGTCCAGCCCGTTCAGCGCGGCCAGATCGGAGGCGCTGAGAGTGGCGCGATGCGCCGCCAGGTTCTCGGCCTGCCGAGCGGGATTCGCGGACCGGACAACCGGAACCACACCCTGTGCGAGGTGCCAGGCGAGCACCACCTGGGCCGGCGTTGCGCCGATGCGTTCCGCGATGTCGACCACGACGGGGGAACCGAGCACGTCGCCGCGACCGAGTGGACTCCACGACTGGGTGAACACCCCGAGCGCCTCGTTCGCTTTCCGGACCGGGATCCGGGCGAGCGACGGGTCCATCTGGATCTGGTTGACGGCCGGTGCTTCCCCGGTGTCGGCGACCACTCGTTCGAGGTGGTGGCCGAGGAAGTTGGAGACGCCGAGGTACCGGACCAGGCCCGCGTCCCGGCACGCCAGCATCGCCTCGAAGGTCGCGGAGTAGCGGTCGATCCGCGGTAGCGGCCAGTGGATCAGGTACAGGTCGAGCCGGTCGAGTTTCAGGTTCTCCAGGCTCCGCTCCAGCGCGCCGCGGACGTCGCCCGACACCTGGTCGTTGCCCCGGATCTTCGTGGTGACGAACAGATCGTCGCGCGGCAGGCCGGACTCGGCGAGCGCGACGCCGACGGCGTCCTCGTTTCCGTAGATCGATGCGGTGTCGATCAGCCGGTAGCCGGCCTCGATGCCGCTGAGCACCGACCGGGTGGCGTCGGCGCCGGTGAGCGGCCAGGTGCCGAGACCGATCGGGGGCATGGCCTGCCGCATCCCGGACTCGCGGATCATGCGTGGGCTTCCTCTCGGGATGCCGCCGCTGCGGCGGTGATCGCCTTCGCGGCGGCGGCCGCGGTGACGACCGCCGCGTGGATGGAGCCGCCGTCGCCGCTGGCGTCACCGACGGTGTGGACGCCGAGTCGCGGTGCGAGCGAACGCAGGTCGGCGAGCAGGTCCACACGCGGCTCGACGCCCTGTGAGACGAGCAGTTCGCCCGGCGCGGGCACCTCCCGTTCGACGCCGTTGGTGGAGATCACCAGGGTGTCCGCCGTGATCTGCTTGACGATCGACGACAGGTGGGTGGTCAGGTTCTCGCTGGCCGCGAGCCGGGGCAGCAGCACGATCTTGCCGCGGCGGCCGACGTCGTGAGCGATGGTTTCCTGCGGGCCGACCATGACGACCTTCGTGCCGAGCTGCAGCAGGTCGTCGGCGACTGCAGCGGCCTCGCGGTCCGCGCCGAAGAACGTGATCGCCTCCGGCGCAGGGTCACCCGACCGCAGGAACTCGCGGACGTCACGGATCCGGCGGCTGTCGGACCCCGGGGCGTCGAGGGCGGGGCCGCGGCCGCCGGTCGCCAGCACGATCGCGTCGAAGTCGCTGTCGGCCAAGGTTGCGGCCTGGACGCGGATTCCGGTGTGCGTGGTCACGCCCAGGTCGGTGAGCTCGTCGAGGTACCAGTCGACGATCCGGCCGTACTCGGGGTACTCGTGCAGTCTCGATGCCTGCGCGAAATCACCACCGAGGCTTTCTCTTTCGTCGTACAGATCGACCCGGTGCCCGACCGCGGAGAGCTCGCGCGCAGTAGCCATCCCGGACGGGCCGCCGCCGACGACCGCGACGCGGACCGGCACCTCGGCCGGGGCGGTCGGCTGCTGCGTCTCGCGTCCGACCCAAGGGTTGACCGAGCACGGGATCTCGCCTCCCGCGAGGCTGTCGATGCAGTAGTTGCAGGCGATGCAGGGACGGTATCGGCCGCCGTCGATCGCGCGGTTCGGGAAGTCAGGGTCCGCGTGCAGCGTTCGCGCCATGGACACGAAGTCCGCCTGCCCCGACGCGATGATCCGGGCCGCGACGTCCGGCGAGCTGATCCGTCCGGCGACGCCGATCGGCAGGTCGAGGTCCCGCTTGTACGGCTCCGAGTAGGGCGCCAGCAGGCCGCGCTCCCATTCACCTGGTTGGATGATCCACTGCCCGGATTCGTAGTTGCCCGCCGAGACGTCGAGGAAGTCGAGCCGGTCGGTGTGGATCGCGTCGATGCGCGCCCGGGTGGTCTCCTGATCGAGGCCCCCCTCGACGGCCTCGAATGCCGAGAACCGCAGTCCCAGAACGATGTCCGGCGCATGTTCTTTCACCGAGGCGATCACCCGGTTCACGAACAGGGTCGGGTCGGCCCACTCGTCCTCACGCTTGTTGTAGGCGGGGGAGAGGAACTGGTGAATCAGGTAGCCGTGGCCGCCGTGCAGCGAGATCACGTCGACGCCCGCCTGCCTGCAGCGGGCCGCGGCCTCGCCGAAGCACTCGATGATGTGCTCGATGTCGTCGGGCTCGAGCTGTTCGGGCATCTCGCCGCCGACGACGTGACACGGGATCGGAGTCGGGGCGACCGGCACGAATCCGCTGACCGCGCCCTGTGCGGTGCGGCCGCCGTGGTTGAGCTCGACGCCGACCAGGGCGCCGTGGGCGTGCACCGCCTGTGCCATCCGTGCGATCCCGGGGATGCGTTCGTCGACGTCGACGCCCATCTGCCGGATACGGCCCTTGCCGTCCGCGCGGACGTAGCTCGCCTCGGTGAAGACGAGGGCCGCGCCACCGGCGGCGCGGCGCGCGAGGTAGTCGATGTACCGGTCCGTCATGGTGCCGTCGAACTCGCAGTAGTTGCGTTCCATCGGCGCCGACACGAAGCGGTTGCGCATCCGCAAACCACCCAGGTCGAGTGGCTCCGCGAAGGGCGGTGTGGAGGTCATCGTCGTCACTCCTGACAATCACGAAATCAAGAAGAGGCTGTGGTCGCGTCACGTCCGTCGACTGGAGCGACGGGGGCCACACGATCCACTTTGCATGGGCTTGGCGACAGAATCAACGCAAGATTATGCGTATTTCAGTCTTGGTTAATGCGTGCGTCGATCCTGCCGCCGAGCCGGCGGTCAGAGGCCGGCCGCCACCTGCTGGTCGGTGAGCAGGTCCGCCAGGTGGGCGCGCATGCGCGTCCGGTCGGCCGACTGCCCGGTGAGCAGGTCGAACGTGTCCGCCGCCTGCGCGACGAGCATCTGCCCGCCGTCGAGGACTGCGCATCCGGCCCGCTCCGCGGCGGCCAGCAGCTCGGTCCTGATCGGCCGGTACACCACATCCGCGACCCACAATCCGGCGTGCAGCGCGGCGGGATCCACCGGGGTGCCCGGGTGGCCTACCATCCCGATCGGGGTCGCGTTGACCAGACCGGTGCACCGGTCGAGGCCCGCAGCGATCTCGTCGAGCGAGACCGTGACCGCGACGGTGCCGGGGAACGAACTCGACACCCGGTTGCAGACGTCCGCCGCGCGAGCCGGATCCGCGTCGGCGATCCGTAGTTCCGACACCCCCGCCGACGCGAGCGCGTAGGCGACGGCCGACCCGGCGCCACCGGCGCCGACCAGCTGTACCGTGCCCAGGTCCGCGCCCGCCAGTCCCCTGCGAAGTCCCGCGAGGAACCCACTGTGGTCGGTGTTGTGGCCGATCAGCCGGCCTCCGGAGACGACGACCGTGTTCACGGCGCCGAGCAGTCCGGCGTTGTCGGAGAGGTCGTCGAGTGCGCCGATCACCTCCTGCTTGCACGGGTGGGTGACGTTGAACCCCGTCCAGCCCTCTGCGGCGAGCCGGTGCAGGAGCGCGCCCGTCTCCCCGACGGGAACAGTGTGGTCGTCGAGGTCGATCAGCTCGTACCGGTAGTCGGCGAGACCGAGTTCGGACGCCTCCCGTGTGTGCAGGCGCGGCGACAGGGACGTCGCGATACCTGCTCCGACGAGTCCGATCCGGTGGGTGCGGCCGTTGACTGTCATCAGACGTCGCTCCCGACGAGCTCGCGGGAATCGGCGGTCGCGCGCTTCTGTGCCTCGCGTCCCGCCGGCTCGCCGAGCAGTTCGGTGGGGGTGCGGTGCGTCTCGGGACCGCACATCGCCGCGGCCGCGGCAACGACCGCGAAGCCGAGGCACATCCATGCCACCGGGGTCCAGTTGCTGGTGTCGCCCGAGGAGATCGCCTGCGCGATCGCCGGTGTGAAACCGGCCGCGAGAAGACCGATCATGAGGCTGACCGCCATGCCGGTGTAGCGCACCTTGGCGGGGAACTGCTCCGGGAAGTAGGCGGGGTAGATACCGTTCGGCATCGAATAGAAGAAGCCGATCAGCACGATGCCGGATGCGAACACCAGCGGGACGCTGGCGGTGCCGATGGCGTGGAAGAACACGAACACCATGGCGCCGGAGCCGATGGCGCCGAACACGAACAACGGCTTGCGGCCGATCCGGTCGGCGAGCATGCCGAACAACGGCTGGGACAGGACGGAGACGAAGTTCGCTGTCGCGATTGCCCAGAGCATCGTCTGTCGCTCCATGCCGGCGACGTTGACCGCGTAGGCGAGTGCGAACACGTTGACGATCGTGTTGATCATGGCGAACGTCGAGCTCACGGCGACCCGCAGGACGGTCATCCCGTGCGATCGGAAGATCTCGACGACGGGAATGGCGACGACGTCGTCGTTCTCCTTGATCTCCTCGAAGACCTCGGGCTCTTCGAGCTGACGACGTAGCCACAACGCGACGACGGTGACGACGATGCTGGCCCAGAACGGGACCCGCCAGCCCCACGAGTAGAGGTCCTCGTCCGGAAGCGAGGCGACCGGAATGAACACCAGGCTCGAGATCACGATGCCGAACATGATGCCGCTCATGGTGAATGAGGTGAAGAACGAGCGGCGGTCGGCGGGGGCGTGCTCGAGGGTGAGCGAGGACGACCCCGGCGACTCCCCGCCGGCGGACAGGCCCTGGAGCAGCCGCAGCAGCACCAGGATGATGGGCGCGGCGATGCCGATCGTCTGGTAGGTCGGCAGGCAGCCGATGACGAACGTCGAGACGCCCATCATCAGAAGGCACGCGAGCAGTGCGTTCTTGCGTCCGAACCGGTCGCCGAGGTGACCCCACATCACCGCGCCGAGCGGGCGGGCGATGTAGGCGACGCCGAGGGTTCCGATCGACAGGAGGGTCGCGGTCGCGCCGTCGCCGGGGAAGAAGATCTTGCCGAACACGAGAGCGGCAGCGGATCCGTAGATGAAGAAGTCGTAGTACTCGAGCGTGCTGCCGAGAAAGCCCGAGATCGCGGCGCGGCGGGCATTCGGATTCGAGCGTCCGCCGGTGGGCTCAGACGTGCGTGGCATGGGTGGTCCTTTCGTCCCCAGGAAACCGGCGGTGCAGGCGCGAATCGCGCCACGTCACTCGATCGTGATCCGTCTCACAACTGCCGGCAGGGGGAGAGCCTGTCACGCCCTACTATGGCGAGTCCAACACCGAATAAGTCTGAAATAAAGATCGATCACATCTCAATCTTCAAACCGGGGTCGGTAGGATCTCCAGCGAGGTCTCGAGAGTCACGCGCAGTGCGTCGGACATGCCCTTCGTGGACCAGGCGATGCCGTGGTTCATGTAGAAGGGTTCCCCGCTCAGTGGCACGAAAACTGTTCCCGGGGGAAGGATTTCGTTGAGCCCGGAGGTCATCAGTGCGATGCCCACCCCGGAGGCCACGAGCATGAGGATCATGAACGGATCGGTGATCTCCTGCACGATGCGCGGGCGGAACCCGGCGTCGAGGCAGGCCCGCATCGCGGTCTCCTGCAGGCTCGATCCGGCGGACAGTGGCGTCGTGACGAAGCCTTCGTCGGCCAGGTCGTGCAGCTCGATCTCGGATGCGCCGGCCAGTCGGTGGTCCGCTGGGAGGACAACGCCGAACGGTTCGCGACGGATCAGTCGGGTGTGCACCGCGGCGGACTGTACGGGTAGGCCGACGAAGGCGAGGTCGAGGGCGCCGCTCTCGAGCTGGACGACCGCGTCGCGGGTCATGATCCGGCCCACCAGGGACAGCTCGATGTTCGGGTAGCGCTGCCGCAGGGCGCGGGTCAGTGGTGGCAGTGCCCGGTGGTTGAGGACGCCGGTGAAGCCGATTCGGACGTGCCCGTACACGCCCCCGGTCGATGCCCGAGCGGCCTGTCGTGCGGTGTCGACATTCTCGAGGAGCTGGTAGGCGTGCGGCAGGAACGCGTGACCGGCCGCGGTGAGCGCGACGTTGCGGGTGCTGCGCTCGAACAGTGGGACGTCGAGGTCCTTCTCGAGTTTGCGGATCGTCTGGCTCAGTGGCGACTGGGCCATCTGGAGCCGGGCGGCGGCACGACCGAAGTGCAGCTCCTCGGCCACCGCGACGAAGGCGTGGACCCAGCGGATCTCCATGGCTGCTTTCTCTTTTCGTTGTTCGGTGTGGCTTGACGTGTGTGCGCCAAGCTATATATGCAGTAAGTGCACACAGTTAAAGTCCGATTATGTGCAATATCAATATAAATGGTGCGACTTCCGCACACAATGGGCAGGAGCGAACATGGCAGCGACGTATCCCGAGGGTGTGACCGCGCTGGTCACCGGTGGCGCGAGCGGGATCGGGGCGGCCTGCGCGACGCTGCTCGCCGAGGCCGGGGTGCGAGTGGTCACCGCGGATGTCGCCGGCGGCGCCGACATCCACCTGGACGTCACCGACCCGGCGGCGGTCGAGCGGGTCCGCGCCGACCTCGGGCGGGTCGACATCCTCGTCAACAGTGCCGGAGTGGTGGGGCCGTCCGCCCCGCTCGTCGAGGTCGACCTCGAGCAGTGGCGGCGCACCTTCGCGATCAACGTCGACGGCACATTCCTGATGTGCCGCACCTTCGTGCCCGGGATGGTGGCCGCCGGCTGGGGTCGGATCGTGAACCTGTCGAGCATCGCCGCCAAGGACGGCAACCCGACCCAGAGTGCGTACTCGGCGTCGAAGGCGGCCGTGATCGCGTTGACCAAGTCGCTCGGCAAGGAACTCGCCACCACGGGTGTGCTGGCCAACGTCGTCGCCCCGGCCGCAGTGCAGAGCCCGATGAACGCCGATACCGACCCCGCGATCCTCGCTCGCTCCCAGTCGCTGACTCCGATGGGGCGGATGGGACGCCCGGAGGAGATCGCCGAACTCGTCGGCTGGTTGTGCTCGGACGCCGTCAGCTTCTCCACAGGGGCGGTGTACGACGCCAGCGGAGGACGTGCCGGCTACTGACCCCGAGCACCCGTCTCCACCGGCCCGGGCGAGCGGCCCGTCGGGCAGCGATAGCCTGGGCCGCATGGCACCGGACAAGACCCCAGGACGACCCGCGAAGCGCAGCACCGGAAAGCGGGCCAGCGCATCGGCCCAGCAGCGCGGACCGGTGCAGCTGCGCCGCGACCGCAAGACGGGTCCAAGCACCGCAGATCAGCGTCTTCTCGACCGGCGCGGGCCGGTGGACTGGGTGCACACCGATCCGTGGCGGGCGCTGCGCATCCAGAGCGAGTTCGTCGAGGGGTTCGACGCCCTGGCGGAGGTGCCGCGCGCGGTCGCCGTGTTCGGTTCGGCTCGCACCGCGGAGGAGCACACCGACTACGAACTCGGCCGGGCGCTCGGTGCCGCGCTGGCCGAGGCCGGCTACGCGGTGATCACCGGTGGCGGCCCCGGCGTGATGGAGTCCGCCAACCGCGGCGCGTGCGAGGTGGGCGGGTATTCCATCGGCCTCGGTATCGAGCTGCCGTTCGAGCAGTCCCTGAACGACTGGGTGGACCTCGGCATCAACTTCCGCTACTTCTTCGCCCGCAAGACGATGTTCGTCAAGTATTCGCAGGCGTTCATCTGCCTGCCCGGCGGCTTCGGCACCCTCGACGAACTGTTCGAGGCACTCACGCTCGTGCAGACCAACAAGATCACCCGGTTCCCGATCGTGCTGATGGGAACCGCCTTCTGGGGTGGGCTCGTCGACTGGATTCGCACCACCCTGGTGGCCGAGGGCAAGATCGCGGCTGCCGACGTCAAGCTCATCCACGTCACCGACAGCGTCGAGGAAGCCGTCCGCATCGTGATGGAGTCCCAGCTCGGGGAGGTCGTGGTCGAACCGCGCGAGGAGGTCGACGAGTGGTGACCGCCCGCCCGATCGCGGTCTGCGTGTACTGCGCGTCCGGTCCCGTCGACGTGTCGTTTCTCGCGCTCGCGTCCCGTCTCGGTGCGGAGATCGGGCGCCGGGGTATGCATCTGGTGTCCGGCGGCGGCAACGTGTCGATGATGGGCGCGGTCGCCGAGTCGGCCCGCAGGCACGGGGCCAAGACGATCGGGGTGATCCCGAAGGCGCTGGTGCACAGGGAGGTTGCCGACGTCGACGCCGACGAGCTGATCGTCACCGACACAATGCGTCAGCGCAAGCAGGTCATGGAGGACCGGGCCGACGCGTTCATCGCGCTGCCCGGCGGGATCGGGACCCTCGAGGAACTGTTCGAGACGTGGACCGCCGGGTACCTCGGCATGCACGACAAACCGATGGTGCTGCTCGATCCGGTCGGGCACTACACCGGGCTGCTGACGTGGCTCGACGGGCTGCGCGCAGGGGGCTTCGTCCAGCAGCGTGCCCTCGACGCCCTGCTGGTGACCGAGGACGTCGATCGGGCGCTCGACGCGTGCATGCCACTATGAAGCCATGACCGACATCACCCGAGCGGAGCCCGCGCAGCGGCGCGATTCGCCGTCGCCCTCGCCGACCCTCTGTGGCCGACCCGTGGCGACCGATCGGGCCCTGGTGATGGCGATCGTCAACCGGACCCCGGACTCGTTCTACGACCGCGGCGCCACCTTCAGCGACGAGGCGGCGATGGCGGCGGTACAGCGTGCCGTCGACGAGGGTGCCGACCTCGTCGACATCGGTGGAGTCAAGGCCGGGCCGGGCGACGAGGTCGACGCCGCGGAGGAGATCCGCCGCGTGGTGCCGTTCGTCGAAGCGATCCGGGGCCGGTACCCGGACCTGATCATCTCGGTGGACACCTGGCGCGCCGAGGTCGCGAGGCTGGCGTGCGCGGGCGGCGCCGACCTGATCAACGACACCTGGGCGGGCGCCGACCCGGACCTGGTGGCGGTGGCCGCGGAGCTCCGGGCGGGCTACGTCTGCTCGCACACCGGCGGTGCGGTGCCGCGGACCCGGCCGCACCGGGTCCACTACGCCGACGTCGTCACCGACGTCCTCGACGAGGTGGTGCCCGCCGCGGAACGAGCCCTTGCGTTGGGGGTGCCGAGGGACTCGATCCTGATCGATCCGACCCACGATTTCGGCAAGAACACCTTCCACGGGCTCGAGTTGTTGCGACGAATGGACGATCTCGTTAAAACCGGGTGGCCAGTGCTGATGGCGCTGAGCAACAAGGACTTTGTCGGGGAGACTTTGGGAGTGGAACTCGCCGAACGGTTGGAGGGCACCTTGGCAGCGACAGCATGGGCCGCCGCGCGGGGCGCGCGGGTCTTCCGAGTGCACGAGGTCGCTTCCACTCGCCGGGTCGTGGACATGATCGCCGCGATCGTCGGCACCAGGGCCCCGGTGCGCACGGTGCGGGGGCTGGCATGAGCGCCCCTGCGCCGGCGGCGCGATCCCGGTCCGACGCGGCCGTGCGGGTGTGGTCGGAGGCGAACAGCTGGGACCACCCCGACTGGACCGTCGCCGAACTGGAAGCGGCGAAGGCCGGGCGCACCGTCTCGGTGGTATTGCCCGCGTTGAACGAGGAGAAGACCGTCGCGGCGGTGGTGGACACGATCCATCCTCTGCTCGGCGGTCTGGTCGACGAGCTGATCGTGCTGGATTCCGGGTCGACCGACGAGACCGCGGACCGCGCCGCGGCCGCAGGCGCCACCGTGGTCAGCCGCGAGCAGGCCGTCCCCGAACTGCCTCCCGTTCCGGGAAAGGGCGAGGTGCTGTGGCGTTCGCTGGCCGCGTCCACCGGTGACGTGATCGCGTTCGTCGACTCCGACCTGATCAATCCCGACCCGGCCTTCGTTCCGAAGCTGCTCGGGCCGCTGCTCACGGTCGACGGCATCCACCTGGTCAAGGGCTACTACCGGCGGCCGCTGCGGGTCGGTGGGACCGAGGACGCGAGCGGCGGCGGCCGGGTCACCGAACTGGTCGCGCGGCCACTGCTGGCGGCGCTCCGGCCCGAGCTGACCTCGGTGCTGCAGCCCCTCGGCGGCGAGTACGCCGGCACCCGGGAACTGCTGTCCGCGGTCCCGTTCGCGCCGGGCTACGGTGTCGAGATCGGGCTGCTGCTCGACACCTACGACCGGCTCGGACTCAGCGCGATCGGCCAGGTCAACCTGGGTGTGCGCAAGCACCGCAACCGGCCGCTGGTCGAGCTCGGCGTGATGAGCAGGCAGATCATCGGGACCATGCTGCGCCGGTGCGGAGTGGAGGACTCCGCGGCCGGTCTGACGCAGTTCCTCGCCGACGGCGACTCGTTCCTGCCGGTGACCACCGACGTCTCCCTCGTCGACCGGCCCCCGATGAACACCCTGCGGCCGTAACGACGCCCGGCCGTCGTGAGCCGTGCTGTCGGTGAGTCGTGACAGTATCGGGGCATGTTCACGGTCCTGCTCTACCTGCTCGTCATGGCCCTGGTCGGTGGGGTGCTGTTCCTGGTGGCGTCCGCTGTGTTCGGCCGCGGTGAGGAGATGGCGCCGCTGCCTCCCGCGACCACCGTCACCGCGCTGCCGGTGCGGGACGTGACCGGAACCGACGTGCAGGACTTGCGGTTCCAGCAGGTGCTGCGCGGATACAAGGCCAGCGAGGTGGACTGGGCGCTGGACCGGCTCGGGGCCGAGATCGACTCGCTGCGTGCCCAACTCGCCGATGCCCGGGCCGCGGCCGCCACCCACGAGGGCGGGACGCGCGGTGAGTGACGATCGGGTCCGGTGTCCGTGGGCGGTCGACGCGCCCGGGTCCACGCTGTACCGCGACTATCACGACCAGGAGTGGGGCACACCGCTGCACGGCCGGGACGCGCTGTTCGAACGGATCTGCCTCGAGGCGTTCCAGTCGGGCCTGTCGTGGATCACCGTTCTGCGCAAGCGGGAGGCGTTCCGCACCGCATTCGCCGGGTTCGACGTCGAAGCGGTCGCGGCGTTCGGACCGTCGGACGTCGAGCGGCTGCTCGGCGACGCAGGCATCGTCCGTAACCGGGCCAAGATCGATGCGGCGATCGGCAACGCCCGGGCGGTGCTCGCGCTGACCGACACCGATCTCGACTCGCTGCTGTGGTCGTTCGCGCCGCCGCCACGCCCGAACCGGGTGACGACGGTGGACGAGGTTCCCGCGGTCACTGCGGAGTCCACCGCGCTGGCCCGCGAGCTGAAACGCCGCGGATTCCGTTTCGTGGGCCCTACCACGGCATATGCTCTGATGCAGGCGACCGGAATGGTGGACGATCACATCGCGGACTGCTGGGTTCCGCGGCGCTGAGGGTGCGCCCTCGGGCGTGCATCGGAGGGCGCGAAACGTGACTCAGCTTTCCGGCATTTGTTGCGATAGGGAAGAATGGATGCGTGCGCCCGGCAAAAGTCCGGGCGACGAGGTACAGATCTGGAGGGAGCAGGAATGGCGGCCATGAAGCCCCGGACCGGGGACGGTCCCCTCGAAGCAACCAAAGAAGGACGGGGCATTGTCATGCGCGTCCCGCTCGAGGGCGGAGGTCGGCTCGTCGTAGAACTGACCCCGGAGGAAGCCGCCGCGCTCGGCGACGAACTCAAGGGCGTCACCAGCTAAATCCCTCGTGCAGTAACCGAAGCACCCGGGCCCCGCGTCGCCACCCGGCGGGCGGGGCCCCGCGCTGGGTGCGGTCGGGAACCGCCGGAGACGTAGGAAGGAGGGCGGCGCGGATGCTGAACGACGCGCTTGCCCTGCTGTGCTGCCCGCACTGCGGCGGCGACCTCGACGAGTCCGACCGGATGTTGCTGTGCGATCGAGGGCACAGCTTCGACATCGCCCGGCAGGGGTACGTGAGCCTGCTGTCGGGGGCCTCGAAGATCACCGGCGACAGCGCCGAGATGATCGCGGCGCGGGCCGAGTTCCTCGACGGCGGCCATTTCGATCGGCTCCGTACCGCGGTCGCGGACGCGACCGTCGCGGCCGGGGTCGACGATCCCGCGGTCCTCGAGGTCGGGGCGGGCACCGGGCACTACCTGGCGACCGTGCTCGACGCGCTGCCCGGCGCGCCGGGTCTCGGGGTGGATGTGTCCAAGGCCGCGGCGCGCAGGCTGGCTCGCAGCCACCCCCGGGTGGCGGCGGTCGTCGCCGACATCTGGACACAACTCCCGGTGCGGGATCACGTGGTCAGCCACGCCCTGTCGATCTTCGCGCCCCGCAACGCCGCCGAGCTGCGGCGGGTCCTGCGCGCGGACGGCGAACTGGTGGTGCTGACCCCGACGGAGCGGCATCTGCGTGAGTTGGTGGACCTGCTGTCGATGGTGCGGGTCGACGAGAACAAGACCGAGCGCCTCGGCGCGGCCATGGCCGGGCACTTCGACCGGGTGTCCCGCGTCGCGGTCGAGTATCCGATGTCGTTGACGCACGCCGCGGCCGAGCAGCTGGTCGCGATGGGCCCCTCGGCGCGACACCTGGCCGAGAGCACCCGGGCGGCGGCGATCGGGGCGCTGCCCGAGCCTCTGACGGTCACGGCGTCGGTGACGGTCAGCCGCTACCGGCCCCTGTAGGTCTGTCGGGCAGTTCTATCGAGCGCGGTATCCGTCGATTGCCGCCTGGTAGACGTCCAGGGTCTGCCGGGCGATCTCGGTCCAGGAGAACTCGGCGATCGCGCGTTGGCGGCCCGCCCGGCCCATCGCGACGGCACCCTCCCGATCGGCGCACACCTCGTTCACCGCGACTGCCAGTGCCGCTTCGAATGCCTCCGGCTCGTAGGTGTTGTGGTGCACCAGTCGGCCCGTCACCCCGTCGTCGACCACCTCGGGGATGCCGCCGACGTCGGAGGCCACCACGGCGGTCTCGGTGGCCATTGCCTCGAGGTTGACGATTCCCAGCGGCTCGTAAACCGATGGGCACACGAATACCGTTGCGGCGGAGAGGATCTTCCGCAGTTCTGCGGTGGGCAGCATTTCTCGGACCCAGTGCACGTCCCGGCGGACCGACGACAGCTCGGCGACGGCGCGAGCGGTGGACTCGGCGATCTCCGGGGTGTCGGGCGCGCCCGCGCACAGCACCAACTGGATGTCGGGGTCGAACCGGTGCGCCGCCGCGATCAGGTGTCCAACGCCCTTCTGCCGGGTGATCCGGCCGACGAACACCGCCAGCGGTCGCGCCGAGTCGACCCCGAGCTCACGCAGCACCGGCGATGTCCATGGATCGTCGTCCGGATACCACACGTCGGTGTCGATTCCGTTGCGCACCACGTGCACTCGGCTCGGGTCGACGAACGGGTACGCGTCCAGCAGATCGGCGCGCATCCCGGCGCTGACCGCGATGATCGCGTCCGCGTGCTGCACCGCGTTGTGCTCGGACCACGACGAGACCCGGTAGCCGCTGCCCAGTTGTTCCGCCTTCCACGGCCGCCGGGGTTCGAGCGAGTGCGCGGTGAGCACGTGGGGCACCGCGTGCAGCGCGCCGGCCAGGTGCCCGGCCAGTCCCGTGTACCAGGTGTGCGAGTGCACGACGTCGACGCCGGTCGCGGCCGCCGCCATCCGCAGCTCCGCCGACAGGACCCCCAGCGCGGGATTCGCCGCCGCCAGCGCCGGATCGGGCTGGTGCACCTGTGCGCCCTCGCGGGCGGCGCCCATGCAGTGCACGTCCACCGCGCACAACCGGGCGAGCTGCGCGACGAGCTCGGTGACGTGGACACCTGCTCCGCCGTAGATCTCCGGTGGGTACTCCCTGGTCATCATCGCCACGCGCACCGGCTAAACGTAACCGTCGGGCCGGGATCGGGCCACCGCACGGCGCAGCCCCGGGCATGGTCTCCATCACGGGCCCGGTCTCGGGCGTGGTCTGGCTGGCGAGGGCACACGGTGGCCGATAAGTTGGCAGGGTGAGGAGCCAGCCGCATGTGCTTGGAATCGTGCTCGCCGGCGGCGAGGGGAAGCGTCTCTACCCCCTGACCGCCGACCGGGCCAAGCCCGCCGTCCCGTTCGGTGGTGCCTACCGGCTCATCGACTTCGTGCTCAGCAATCTCGTCAACGCCGGCTATCTCCGGATCTGTGTGCTCACCCAGTACAAGTCGCACTCGCTGGACCGGCACATCTCCCAGACATGGCGGCTGTCCGGGTTCGCGGGGGAGTACATCACCCCCGTGCCGGCGCAGCAGCGGCTCGGACCGCGCTGGTACACGGGCAGCGCTGACGCGATCCTGCAGTCGCTCAACCTCGTCTACGACGAGGACCCCGAGTACATCGTCGTGTTCGGTGCCGACCACGTGTACCGGATGGATCCGGAGCAGATGGTCCAGCATCACATCGAGTCCGGTGCGGGCGTTACCGTGGCGGGGATCCGGGTGCCGCGCAGCGAGGCGTTCGCGTTCGGCTGCATCGACTCCGACGAGTCGGGCCGGATCACCCAGTTCCTGGAGAAGCCCGCGCACCCACCCGGCACGCCGGACGACCCGAATGTGACGTTCGCGTCGATGGGCAATTACGTGTTCACCACGAAGGTGCTCGTCGACGCGATCCGCGCCGACTCGGAGGACTCGAACTCCGACCACGACATGGGTGGGGACATCATTCCCAAACTCGTGCGCGAGGGGGCCGCGCACGTCTACGACTTCGCGGACAACGTGGTGCCCGGCGCCACCGACCGCGACCGTGGTTACTGGCGGGATGTCGGGACCATCGACGCCTTCTACGACGCGCACATGGACCTGGTGTCGGTGCACCCGGTGTTCAACCTCTACAACCGGCGCTGGCCGATCCGGGGCGCCGCCGAGAACCTCGCACCGGCGAAGTTCGTCCAGGGCGGGCTGGCGCAGGAGTCGATCGTCGGGTCGGGCTGCATCCTGTCCGCGGCCACGGTCCGCAATTCGGTGCTCAGCTCCAACGTGATGGTCGACGACGGCGCCACGGTGGAGGGCAGCGTGCTGATGCCCGGTGTCCGGATCGGCAAGGGTGCCGTGGTCCGGCGGGCGATTCTCGACAAGAACGTCGTCGTCGGTGAAGGTGAGATCATCGGTGTGGACATCGAGCGGGATCGGCAGCGGTTCGCGGTCAGCAGCGGTGGCGTGGTCACCGTCGGCAAGGGTGTGTGGATCTGATACCGATCCCGCGCCTGGGTCGTCTCGGATGAGTAACGGCCGTTCCGCGTTTGCATCGGTCTTGGTTTAATTGGAATGCTCAGAGGCGTAAAGGGTTTCAGGGGTCAAGGTTCAAGAATGGGTAAGCCCTAGTCGAGGGTCTACGGGCCACGGGTTCCGGTCCGCTCGCACACCCGCGTAGGGGCCGCAGAGTGCCGGGGTGCCCGATGATCGAAGCAGTGCCAGAGCTTTCGTCGAGGAATGAGTTGCCGCGGGCCGGGTCGCCGAGAAACGCGTCGCTGCCGCCGGGACCCGAACCCCCCGAACCGCCCGACGAGCCCGCCGGTGGCGGTGAGGTCGACGTTCGCACTCTGCTCGCGGTGGCCCTGTTGACGCCGGCGCAGGCAGCGTTGCTCATCGGCGATGTGACCCGCCAACTCGCTGGGGGGCGCGGACGGATTCTCGGTGATCATTCGGTGACGGTGTCGTGCGAAGGGCAGCTCACCATCGCCGACGCCGACGCCGACGCCGACGCCGACGGTGCCGGTACCGGGCCGGAGGCGACCTCGGCGGCGGCGCGGGTGCTGAGGGCGATTGCCGCCGCATGTCACGACGAGGCGTTCGCCCAGCGGGTGGACGAATCGATCGCTGGAGCAACGGACCTGCCCGACCTGTTACGTCGCGTGTCCGGCGCGGTCGGCCTCGACCCGTCCGCCGCCGTCCACCTCGACCCGTCCACCACGGATCGGACGCGCCACCAGATCGCCAAACTCGTCGCGGCGGCGCGCGGATCTCTCGGCGAGGGTGGGGCCGACCCGGTCCCCGGCGCGCCGGTGCCGGCCCCGGCGGGCGAGGCGGCCGGAGCGTCCCTCGCCCCGGCCGGCTGGCTTCCCCCGGTCGAGAATCCGTGGCATCGCCGGAAGTGGCGGCTCTCGAAGCGGCAGGGCATCGTCGCGGTCATCGCGATCGGGCTGCTTGCCGTAGCGGTGTGGAAGGCACCCGGAGCGTGGACGCAGATGCGGCTGGGGTGGGACACCCTCCTCTCGTCCGAGAGTGAGCAGGCGCAGGATCAGATCCGGCCGGTCTCGCCGCCGGTACCGGACACCCCGGCGCCGACGGCGGGATCCGCGGCGGCTCCCGCCGACACCGGTCTTCCGGGCAGCGCGGGTCCGATCACGGGTGTCACCGCCACCTTCGCCAATGGGAATTGCGCTGTGGGACAACAGTGTGTCCTGCGCGTCGACGTCCGCGTCGATCCCCGGGCGAACGTCCCGGCGGTGACCTGGAAGCTGGCCGTGTACGACCGCTGCTCGGGTGCGGTCCACCCCGGCGCCGACGTCACGATGCCCGTGCCGAGTGGCGAGCAGGAGGTGTACGGCATCGGGAGCGTCGCGGTTCCGGCCGACACGGCCGTCGCCATCGCCGCGCTCACCAGCGCCCCGGCCGCCGCCGCATCGGATCCGGTGTACGTTCCCGCCGAGAACGCGACCTGCCCGTGAGGGCCTCAGTGCAGGCCGGTAGGCGCGAGTTCGATCCCTGGCTGGTCGCGGCGGCGGTCGTCCTGGTGGTGCTCGGCCTGCTCAACCTGCTGTCGACGGGCATGACGTCCTACGCGCTGCGGCATGCCGCCTTCGCGGTGGTCGGCCTCGGCGCGATGTGGGTGACGTCCCGGATGCGGGTGGACCGGCTTCGCCGATTCGGGTGGATCCTCTACGCCGCCACGGTCCTTCTGCTCGTGGCGGTACCGCTGGTCGGTGTCGCGACCAAGGGCGCGCAGCGGTGGCTGGACCTGGGCGTTTTCACCGTGCAGCCGTCCGAACTGGCCAAACTGGCCCTGATTCTGGTGCCCGCCGCCATCCTCGCCGGGGGCTACACCCTCGGCCGATTCGCCGGTGTCCTCATCACGGCGAGTGTTCCCATCGGCCTCGTCGCCCTCCAACCGGACCTGTCCACCGCCGTCGTGCTCGTCGCGATCGTGATGCTCATGTTGATCCTCGCGCGGGTGCCGTTGCTGCCGCTGGCGCCGCTGTTCGCACTCGGGGTCGCGTCGATCCCGCTGGCCGTGCTGTTCCTGCGCCCGTACCAGCTGGAGCGGATCCACGTGTTCCTGTCGAACAGCGCCGATCCCCAGGGGTCGGGATGGGCGGCGTGGCAGGCCGACATCGCGATCGGCAGCGGCGGACTGTGGGGACTGTGGCGGCAACCGCAGTATGCGCTCCGGGCCGAGTACCTTCCGGAATCGGAGCACGACCTCGCCTTTGCGAGCCTCGTGTACGGGTGGGGGCTGGTCGCAGGGCTGGCGGTGGTGATCGCCTCGTCGATCATCGTGTGGCGTGCCACGGTCGCCGCGCGGACCGCGCGGACCCGGGAGGCCGCACTCGTCGCCGCGGGCGTCGGCGGGTTGTTCGGTGTGCATGCCGTCGTCTCGATCGCGCAGAGCCTGTCGCTGCTGCCCCACACCGGCATGCCGATTCCACTGTTCAGTTACGGCGGTACGGCAGCGGTCATCGGCTTCGTCGAGATCGGTCTGGTCCTCGCGGTGCGCCGCGACGGTGTCGCACGGCCGCTGTGGGCCTCCCAGCCCCGTCGCAGGCGGCTGCCGCGCGGCGTGTCGGTCGGTGCCGTGACCGTCATCGCGTCGCTCGTCGCGATGACGGGGGTCGCCTGGCACCTGCAGAGCGATCGGGGTGCGGAGTTCCGGCAGATGAGTGACGGGCAGCTGATGCGGTGCATCCGCCTGCCTGCCGAGCGTGGTCAGATCCTCGACCGGAACGGGGTCCCGCTCGCGGTCAACGTCCCGGAGTACACCGTCTCCGTCGTTGCCCGCATGTTCGACGACAACAACGCCGAGGTACGTGGCGAACTCGCCGCGCTGCTCGGGATCACCCCGGACCAACTCGCGGACACCCTCCGCGCCGCGGGCGGCGAGGTGGAGGCGGTGCTGGCGAGGGTCGGGCCGGAGCGGGCCCAAGCCATCGTGGACGCCCATGTGCCGTGGGTACTGGTCTATCCGACCGGACGCAGGCAGTACCCACAGGCAGCGACCCTGGCAACCGTTCTCGGATACGTCGGGGTCGCCGACGCCGAGGACATGCAGACCTGGCCACAGCTTGCGCTCGGATCACGAGTAGGCAAGGCCGGGCTCGAGAAGCAGTACGACGCACTGCTCCGCGGCATCGACGGCAGCCAGTGCGTGTACGTCGACCCGTCGGGCCAGCCGGTGGCCACCGCCGCTCGGGTGGATCCGGTGCGCGGGCACGACCTGCGCCTGCATCTCGACAGTGCGATGCAGCAGGTCGCAACCGATGCCCTTGCCGCCGCGGTCCGTTCCAGTGGCGGCGACCTCGGCGCGGCGGTCGTGATGGACGCCCGCACCGGGGCGGTGCTGACGATGGCGAGCGTGCCCGGATACGACAACAACGTCTACGGTCCACCGGTCGACGCGGCCGCGCTGGCAGCGCAAACCCAGATGCCGGGCCCAGGACGCATGCTCAACCACGCGTTCCAGTCGGTGGCGCCACCCGGCTCGACCTTCAAGATCGTTGTTGCCTCGGCGAACGCCAAGTACGACGTGGTGCCGCCGGACCAGAAGCTCGCGGGCGGCGCCTCGTACACCTATGGTGGCCACACGTTCGCGAACTGGCAGCCGATGGGTCCGAACAGCCTGATCGGGGCGATCCAGTGGTCGGACAACGTGTACTTCTACCAGCTTGGTGAACGACTCGGCCCCGAGCGGATGGCCGCGACCGCCGACGAGTTGGGGGTGGGCCGCCCGTCGGGGCTGGACATGCCGGGTGAGGCCGAAGGTTTCCTGGGCACACCGGAATCGGTCGCCGCCATCGGCGGAACCTGGTATCCGGGGTCGACGCTGCTGATGGGCATCGGTCAGGGCACCGTCACCGCGTCGCCGGTACAGGTGGCGCGCTGGACGGCCGGTATCACCACCGGCGCGACGGTCACCCCCCAGCTCGCGGCGTCGTACGGGGAGGGCGAGGGCTGGCCCATTCCCACCGCGGAGCCGCATCGGCTGTCCTTCGCGGACAAACTTGGACCCGTGCGTGCGGGGATGCGGGCATCGGCCGCCGCCGGTACCGCCGGCCAGCTGGCGAGCCTGCCGGTGCCCGCCGCCGCAAAGACCGGCACGGCGGAGGATCCGTCGGCGCCCGGCGAGGGTCTGAACGCCTGGTTCTCCGCGGTGCTGCCCGCTGACGCGCCGGAGGTCGTCGTGTCGGTCCTGGTGCGTGGTGGCGGATTCGGTTCGGCAACAGCAGGTCCCGTGGTCAAGAAGCTCCTCGAGCTCTACCTCGCGCAGACCCGCGGGACCGCGCCGGGCCGCTGAAGAGGAGCTGCAGGATCGAGTCCCGGAGGTCTCGAGTGATGGAGGCTCAGGCGCTGTAGGCGGCGACCACCTCGGGGTGGTCGAGGCAGGCGGTCGCGCCCTCGGCGACGCAGGTGAGCGGGTTCTCTGCCACCTTCACACCGACGCCGAAATGCTCTTCGAGCAGTTGCGGGAGACCGCGCAGCATCGATCCGCCGCCGATGGCCAGGAGCCCCTCCGACATCACGTCCCCGATCGCCTGGGCGGGAAGGTCGTCGAGGCAGGTGGCCAGGGTCTGCACGATCTCGGTGATCGCCGGCCGCAGCGCATCCTCGATCTCCTTGCTGTCGAGGGTGACCAGGCGCGCGTGCCCCGTCACGGGGTCGATGCCCTCGACGACGAGCGCCTGACCCTCGTCGGGAACGCCGATCTTGGCGTATTCGGCGGTGAGGTCGCCGACGATGATCTTGTGCTCGGTCCGCAGGTACTGCCGCAGCACGTCGGTCAGGTGATCGCCCGCGAGGCGGCAACTGCGATTCGAGAGGATGCCACCGAAACAGAACGCGGTGATTTCCGAAGTGCCGCCGCCTATGTCGACGACGAGGTGGGCGCGTGGTTCCATCGGGTTGATCCCGCATCCGAGCGCGCCCGCGACCGGTTCCGGTATCAGGCCGACCTTGCGCAGACCGGACTCGTGCCCGACCTCGAGAAGTGCGCGGCGCTCGAGTGGTGTGGCGCCGGCGGGCACCGCCATCACGCCCTTCGCGCGCGGGCTGTACCGCCGGTGCGGGGCGGCCTGGTTGAGAACGGCGGAGACGAACGTTCGCGCCGATTCGAGGTCCGCGACCACTCCGTCGCGTACGGGGCGCACCGACGAGACCCCGACGGGCGTGCGGCCCAGCAGGTTCCGTGCGTCCGCACCGATCGCGAGGGCGTGATCGAGATCCTTCGCTTTCACCAGCATGAACGATGGCTCGTTCAGGACGACGCCGTCATCGGGTGTGCCGACGACAGTGTTTGCGGTTCCGAGATCGATCCCTAGTCCACGCACGTCAGCCTCCGAAAGGGAGTGGAGTGAGACGCATCACATCGTACGCAGTACCACCGGCATTCGGTCGACTTTGCGGTGAGCGGTCGCAGCCCTTCGGGCCCGTCGAGGGGCGCCTTCGGGCTCACCAAGGGCCGCCTCCGGCCTCACCGCAGGTCGCGACGGCGGAAGGCTGCGAGTCCCACCGCGATCAGCGCGACGTCGATCAGCAACATCCATCCGAGCGGGATGAACGAGAACGCTGTGCCGGGAACCCGCTGTGCGTGTGCGAACGGTTCGAGGTCCAGCAGCCACTGCGGGAACCCGGAGATCGAACCGAGCAGGAACAGTGCCACGAAGCCGACCAGGACTCCCCAGGCGACCGTGGCGTAGCGAGGCGCCAGTCCGAACAATGCGACGGTCACTCCGGCGAGCATCCAGATCGCCGGAAGCTGCATCAGCGCCGCGGCCATGACGCCGGGCAGCTTCCCGGTGACGTCGCCGGCGGCAGCGCCGTAGGTCAGGCCGGCGACCAGGCCCGCCGCCACCATGGCGACCGCAGGCCCGACGACCGCGAGCAGGAGATGACTTGCCACCCAACGGGTGCGACCGACGGCTCCGGCCAGGACGGTCTCGGCGTGCTGGGCCTCCTCCTCGCTGTGCAGGCGCAGTGCCGACGAGATCGCCAGCGCGGCGGCACCGACTGCGAGCATGGTGAAGGCGATCGCGATGAACGAGTCCTCCAGCGCCTGTGTTCCGCCCATCCGGCTGACGATTTCCCGCACGGTCTCGTTGTCGCCGATCTCGTCTCCGATCCCGTGCACGACACTGCCGATCAGCAACGCGTACAGGCAGATTCCGATGGTCCAGGCGACCAGCGAACCGCGCTGGAGCCGCCAGGACAGGCCGAACGGCCCGGCGAGCGCGGGTGCCGCGGTCGGTGGGCCGAGTCGCTCGGCGATCAGGCCGGCGCCGACATCCCGCCGGCGCAGCAACGCGTACGCCGCCGCGGTGAGCACGATCGCGGCCGTCAGGTGCAGCAGCAGCACCCACCAGCGGTCGCCCGCGTACGGGCGCACCTGCAGCGACCAGCCCAGTGGTGAGAGCCACGACAGTACGCCGGAGCCGGCGTCGCCGACGGCGCGCAGCGCGAACGCGGCGCCGAGGGCTCCGAATGCGATCCCACGCGCGGTGCGGGCACTGGGACTGAGCTGGGCTGCCACCGCGGCGACCGCCGCGAAGACGATGCCCGACGCGGTGAGCGCGATGCCGAACGCCAGCGAGCCGGACCGCGGGACATCGGTGCCGAACAGTCCGGCGGTGCCGATCAGTCCGGTTGCGATGGATGCGCCGAAGGCGACGATCAACGCGGCCGTCAGTCCCGCATAGCGGCCGACCACGGTGGAGTCGAGCAGTTCGGCGCGACCCGACTCCTCCTCCATTCGGGTGTGCCGGATCACGGTGAGGATCACCGCGACCGCGATCAGGGTGTGGAAGATGCCTGCCTTCCAGATGCCGACCGCCCCGAGGCTGTCGTTGTAGATCTCGCCGTACATCGCCCGCTGCGCGGGGCTGCCCATGATCGAGGCCGTGAACGCGGCGCGCTGCGCCTCGTCGGGGTAGATGCTCGCGATGGAGCCCACGTACACCGTGGACAGCGGGATCGACAGCAGCAGCACCCACAGCGGCAACACGATCCGGTCGCGGCGCAGGTACAGCCGCAGCAGCCCGAGGGTGCCCGTGAAGTTCGACGTCGCGGTCCGGGGCGGCCCGGCTCCGCGGCGGCCTCCGGTGAGGGTTGCGGTGGTCATGCCCTCACCTTCTCCCCGGTGGGTTCGGGTCCGTCGATCTCGTAGTGGCGCAGGAACAGCTCCTCGAGGGTCGGCGGCTTGCTGACCAGGCTGCGCACGCCGGCGTCGCCGAGTACGCGGATCAGTTCGCCGAGGTGTTCGCTGTCCACCTGGCAGTGCAGGGTGTGGTCCTCGACGGTGACGTCCGCGAGACCCGCGATGCGGCTCAGATCTCCCGGATCGCCCAGCAACTCGGCACTGATCGAGGTCCGGCTGAGGTGTCGCATGTCGGCCAGGGTGCCGCTCTCGACGGTCCTGCCTGCCCGGATGATGGTCACCTTCTGGCACAGCGCCTCGACCTCGGAGAGGATGTGGCTGGACAGGAGAACGGTGACACCGCGGGCGGACGCCTCGGTCACGCACTCGCGGAACACCTGTTCCATCAGCGGGTCCAGGCCCGAGGTCGGCTCGTCGAGGAGCAGCAGCCGCGCGTTCGACGACAGTGCCGACACCAGTGACACCTTCTGCCGGTTGCCCTTCGAATAGGTGCGGGCCTTCTTCCGCGGATCGAGGTCGAACCGGTCGACGAGTTCGGCGCGCCTCTGCTCGTCGATGCCGCCGCGCATCCGGGCGAGCAGGTCGATGGTCTCGCCGCCGGACAGCGACGGCCACAGCGTGACATCCCCTGGGACGTAGGCGATGTCACGGTGCAGCGCGACCGAGTCCGTCCACGGGTCGCGGCCGAGTACCCGGGCGTGTCCGGATGTCGCCTGCAGGATGCCGAGCAGGATGCGAATGGTGGTGGATTTTCCCGAGCCGTTCGGGCCGAGGAACCCGTGGACCTCGCCCTCACCGACCGTGAGGTTCAGGCCGTCGAGTGCGTGGGTGCGCCCGAAGTGCTTGTGCAGGTCGCGGACTTCGATGATTCCGGTCATCGATTCTCCCGGTGGTGTGTGTTGTCGACGGGTGGGTCCTCGGCGCGCTGGTTGACCATCGCGTCCAGGAAGGTGGTGTCGGTGAACAGGCCCTCGGTGTAGAGCTCGAGGGCGGGGAACATGATCTCGTCGGTGAGCTCGCGAATGGCGCGACCCCAGTCGACGGGTCCGTCCTGGTCTTCCCGCATCTGCAGGAAGAGCACGGTGCTGCCCAGCGACTGCATGGCCAGGTAGCGGGCGCGGGCGGCCGGATCCCGGCTCGGTCGGAGGGTGCCGGCGGCCACGCCGTCGGCGAGATACTGCTCGGTGGTGGCGACGATGTGATCGAACATGGACCGTGCCAGCTCCCCGCCGGACTGATAGCTGCGGACGAGATACGCGACCAGGGGCGCGTACTCCTCGACGTCGGCGAGCTGTTGCAGCAGACCGGCCGCGCTCGGCCGGGTCAGCGACTCGGTCTTGGCAGCCCGGATGGCCGCGAGGACGTACTCGTCGCACGCCTCGCGAAGCCCGTTCTTGGAACCGAAGTGGTGGTTGACCAGGCCGGGGGACACGCCGGCGGCCGCCGCGACCTCCCGCACGCCGGTGCGGAAGCCCCGGTCGCCGAACACGACGATCGCCGCGTCCCTGATCCTGGCCCGGGTGGTCAGATCCCGGTCCGGGATGCCGATGGTGGCGAATCCGTCCATGGCCGAACGCATGGTCAATACGCTAAACGTGTGTTCAACCCGGAGGCAAGGGTTGTGCGCGTCAAGGAGTCGTCAAAAGCGCCGAGTCGTCAAAAGCGCGCCGCGTCCGTGCCGCGTCCGCGCGGTGTCGGACGTGGCCGGCGAAACCGCGGTCAGCTGCGAGATGCGCAGAGCAGTCCGTCGCCGACGGGAAGCAGCACCTTCGTCAGCCGGTCGTCCTCGGCGATGGCCCGGGCGGCCGCGCGCACGGCGAGCGTCGTGGTGTCCCGTGCGGCAGGGTCGGCGACCCGGCCGCCGAGCAGGGCGTTGTGGAACACGATCACTCCACCGGGACGGAGCAGGCGCACACCCTGCTCGACGTAGTGCGGATGGTCGGCAGGCGCGGTGTCGACGAACACCAGGTCGTACGAGCTGTCCGCGAGCCGCGGCAGCACGTCCAGGCCCCAGCCGTTGATCAGGCGGGTCCGCCCCGGTGCGATCGCCGCGGACCGGAACGCCTCCTTCGCGGCCCGCTGGTGCTCGGGCTCGGGATCGATGGTGGTGAGTACTCCGTCCGGGCGCATCCCGTCGAGCAGCCACAGGCCGCTCACACCGGCGCCGGTGCCGATCTCGACGACGGTCCGGGCGCCGAGCATCTGCGTGAACAGGCTCAGCAGCGCGCCGACCGACGGCGGAACCGGGTCGGCGCCGAGATCCTCGGCCCGCTCACGTGCGGAAACGAGGATGTCGTCCTCGACGACGGAGTCCTCGGTGTGGGCCAGCATCTGGTCGCCGTTGGTGTACACGACCACGAGGTTATCGTTGTCGTGACCCGGGCGTGTCGAGGCGCGCAGTCCCGGTCCCGGTGGGCGCCGTCGTGACCATGACATTCCCCCCGTCGCAGCGCACGGATTCTCAGGCGCCACTCAGGTTGCTCACACGTCGTGCACACCCGGATCGGTGAAGGTGAACCTGTCACGAGATCAGCCGACCGCACCGGAATCGGACCGTCGGGAACAATCCGGACACCCCGGGAGTTGTTCCAGTACGCAGCGCGACGCCCGCGCATCCGCTTCCAGCTGTCCCGAGCAGGAGGTTTCCATCATCTCGATGGTCAACGCCCCGTCCGATCACGACACCGAGGTCGCCGAGTCGGCCGTCGGCGGCCCCGCAGTCAGTGGCACCGCCGCGTTCGACGCCAGCGGAGACCAGTCGACCATGCCGTCCTGGGACGAACTCGTCCGCGAGCACGGCGACCGCGTCTACCGGCTGGCCTACCGGCTGTCCGGCAACGCGCAGGACGCCGAGGACCTCACGCAGGACACCTTCATCCGGGTGTTCCGCTCCCTGTCCAGCTACCAGGCAGGCACGTTCGAGGGCTGGCTGCACCGCATCACCACCAACCTGTTCCTCGACATGGTTCGGCGCCGCAACCGGATCAAGATGGAGGCTCTGCCCGAGGACTACGAGCGGGTGCCGTCGCAGAACCCCAACCCCGAGCAGGTCTTCCACGACGCGAGGCTGGATCCCGATCTGCAGGCCGCGTTGGACTCCCTCGCGCCCGAGTTCCGTGCCGCGGTCGTACTGTGTGACGTCGAAGGTCTGTCCTACGAGGAGATCGGTGCGACACTGGGCGTCAAGCTCGGAACCGTGCGCAGCCGCATCCACCGCGGACGCCAGGCGTTGCGGGATCACCTGTCTGCGGCGCAGGCCGCGCGGGACCTCGAAACCGGGAAGACGACAGTCGCGTGAGTGTGCAGGAGGAGCGGATGACGCAGGGCCGCGGTCCTCGCCAGTTCGGTTCGACGGAACATCTGGCCAGCGAGGCGGTTGCCGCGTACGTGGACGGCGAATTGCAGATGAACGCGTACCTGCGGGCCGCGGACCACGTCTCGCAGTGCCTTGAGTGCGCCGCCGCGGTGGATGCCCAGCAGCACGCGCGGATCGCGCTGCGACAGTCCGGTGAGATCAGCATGCCGAGCTCGCTGCTCGGTGCCCTCAGCCGGATCCCCACCTGCCTGCCGGTCGACGATTCCGCGGTGGACGACGGTCCTTCGAGCGGGCGCCGTCGCATGATCTTCTCCTCGAAGACCACCTCCTACTCGTTGACGACGTGGCGCCGGCGCCGCTGACACCGTGGTGCCGGACCCCGATGCCGACGTGGCGTCGGACCCCGGTGCCGCGCCGTCGGTGATACTGGGTCCCGTGACTGACGCCAACGAGGGTGACGCGTCCCCGCCGCGACTGACGCCGCGACCCCTGTACCGGCCGGACATCGATCCGGCGTCGGCTGCCGCGTTCGCGCGCCCCGACGGCGTCACCGACTCGTTCGCCGCCACTCGCACCGCGACCGAACCCGAATTGACGTTGCGCCCGCCCGATCCAGTGCTGGCCGAGGCGTTCGGGCGTCCCGACGGCGAGACCGAGACCATTCAGCGCGGACCCGACGACCTCGACGAGGGCGCACCCGACGCGGACGCGCCCGCCGACCCCTGGCGCGACCCGGACTCCGCGGTGCGGCTCGGCGCGGCGGCCGTCGACACCCCACTGCCCGCGGCACTGCCCCCGGCCGACAAGCTCGGTGTCAGGGAGGTGCTGTTCGGGGACCGGGTCGCGCCGCGTGCGTTGGCCGCGCTCGCCGCGGTCGCCCTGGCGGTCGGCCTCGTCGGCGGGGTGGTCGGTCGGCTGACCGCGGAGAGCGTGAGTTCGCTGACCAGCCAGAAGGTGGAGTTGACGCAGTCCGGGGGCGAGGACCACGAGGCCGGGCAGGTCGCGAAGGTCGCCGAGGCGGTGTTGCCGTCCGTGGTGTCGATCCAGGTCGCGCTCGGAGAGCAGTCCGGCACCGGGTCCGGCGTCGTCATCGACGGGGCCGGCTACATCGTGACCAACAACCACGTGATCTCGATGGCCGCGACGGACCCCGACAACGCCACCCTGCGGGTGGTGTTCTCCGACGGCACGCGGGTGCCGGCCCGGATCGTCGGCCGCGACATCAAGACCGACCTGGCGGTGCTCAAGGTCGACGTCGGGAACCTCACCGTCGCCCAGCTCGGGAAGTCGGCCGACGTGCAGGTCGGTGACGACGTCGTCGCGGTCGGTTCGCCGCTCGGCCTGAGCAAGACCGTCACCAGTGGCATCGTCAGCGCCCTGCATCGTCCGGTCCGGCTGGGTGGCGAGGGCACCGACACCGATGCGGTGATCGACGCCGTCCAGACCGACGCCGCGATCAACCCCGGCAACTCCGGCGGCCCCCTGGTTGACGCCGAGGGCCGCGTCATCGGCATCAACTCGGCGATCCGCAGCGAGAGCGGCGGGTCGGTCGGCCTCGGCTTCGCGATCGGTGTCGACGACGTGACCCGGGTCGCCCAGGAGCTGATTCGGAGCGGCTCGATGCACCACGCCGAGATCGGCGTCAACGCGCGTTCGGTGACCAACGAGCAGACCACCGGGGCCCAGGTCGCCAACGTGCAGGCCGGCAGTCCCGCGGAGCAGGCGGGGATCGTCGAGGGCGACGTCATCGTCCGGGTCGGCGACCGCGACGTCGGCAACGCCGACGAACTCGTCGTCGCCGTGCACGGCACCGAGGCCGGGCAGTCGGTGCCGGTGAAGCTGATCCGGTCGGGCCGCGAGGTCGAGGTCCAGGTCACCCCGGTGTCGGATTGACGGGTGCCGGCCACCCGGGTGCCAGTCTGTGACGTTCCGGTGAATTTGCCACCGGCGGTCCCACGAGTGGGCACCGGCACGTAGTCTGGTCAGGTGTTTGGCAACATCGGCTGGGGCGAGTTCATGATCCTTCTCGTCGCGGCGCTCGTGATCCTGGGACCCGAGCGCCTACCCGGTGCTGTCTCCTGGGTGGCCAAGAGCCTGCGTCAGGTCAAGGACTACGCCGGTGGCGCCACCCAGCAACTCAAGGACGAGCTGGGACCCGAGTTCGAGGACCTGCGCAAACCGCTGTCCGACCTGAACGATCTTCGGGGGATGACGCCGCGCGCGGCGATCACCAAGCACCTCCTCGACGGCGACGACTCGATCTTCACGGGGAACTTCGACGACAAGAAGCCGTCGGCGCCCGGCGGCACTTCGCGGCCCGCACCGGCCCCCCTCTCCGACGGCGAGAAGCCGCCGATCGACCTCGACGCGACCTAGCAGCGCGCTGCCCTGACCGGCGCGGCGGCGTACCGTCCGAAGAGTGACCACCCGCGACGAGGCGGGGCCAGTCTCCGTCGACTTCCACTTCGATCCGATGTGCCCGTTCGCGTACCAGACCTCGGTGTGGATCCGTGAGGTCCGCGACCTCACCGGCCTGACGGTCGACTGGCACTTCTTCAGCCTCGAGGAGATCAACCGCGCCCCGGGCAAGAAGCATCCGTGGGAGCGGGACTGGTCCTACGGCTGGTCGCTGATGCGGATCGGGGCGACCCTGCGCCGGACGGACATGTCGCTGCTCGACGCCTGGTACGAGCGGATCGGACGTGGCCTGCACGTCCAGGGGGAGAAGCCGCACGAGCCAGGGACCGCGCGCCGGATGCTCGCCGAGATCGGCGTCGACCCCGGTGTCCTCGACGAATCGCTGGCGGATGCCACCACCCACGACGACGTGCGGGCCGATCACCTGAGGGTGGTCGGCGCCGGGGGATTCGGGGTGCCGACCCTGTTCTTCCCGGACGGCCAGGCACTGTTCGGCCCGGTGCTCGTCCGACCGCCCACCGGTGTGGCCGCGGTGCGACTGTGGGAGTTCGTCACCGGCCTGCTCGAGTTCCCGAACGTCTACGAGATCCAGCGACCGAAGACCGCGGACGACTCACAACTGATCCTCGAGAGCCTCGGTCCGTACCTCGGTGCGCGGGACTGGGTGAGCATCGACCGCGGTCGCGTCGTCGACCTGCCGACGCCCCGGGACTGACCGTGCAGGACGTGCTTTCCGAGCTGCTGGCGGTCTGGCGTGACGGCGGCACCGCCGGCGTCGGCACCGTGGTGCAGACGTTCCGGTCCGCGCCGCGGCCGCCGGGCGCCGCGATGGTCGTCGCGCCCGACGGCACCGTGACGGGGTCGGTGTCGGGTGGCTGTGTGGAGGGCGCCGTGTACGAGTTGGCCCGAGAGGTCGTCGCGAGCGGGACACCGGTGCTCGAACGCTACGGGGTAAGCGACGACGACGCGTTCGCGGTGGGGCTGACCTGCGGCGGGATCATCGACGTCTACGTCGAGCCGGTGTCGGTGGCGACGTTCCCGGAACTCGCCGAGGTGGCGGCGGACATCGACGCGCGCCGTCCGGTCGCCGTCGCCACCGTCGTCGAACACCCGGATCCGGCCCGGCTCGGCAACCGGATGGTCGTGCGCCCGGACGCCCTCTCGGGCAGCGTCGGGTCGGCGCGGGCCGATGCCGCCGTCGCGGACGATGCCCGCGGACTGCTCGCCGCCGGGCGTACCGGCGTGCTCGGCTACGGCCCGGACGGTCAGCGCCGCGGCGAGGGGATGCGCGTGTTCGTGGCATCGCACGCACCGAGTCCCCGGATGCTGGTGTTCGGGGCCATCGACTTCGCCGCGGCCGTGGCGCGGCAGGGCGCCATCCTCGGCTACCGGGTCACGGTGTGCGACGCGCGACCGGTGTTCGCGACCTCGGCCCGGTTCCCGACCGCGGACGAGGTCGTCGTCGACTGGCCGCACCGGTACCTGCGGAAGCTGGCCGAGGTCGGCGAGATCGACCACAACACCGTCATCTGCGTGCTCACCCACGACCCGAAGTTCGACGTGCCGCTGCTGGAGGTCGCCCTGCGGCTGCCCGAAGTGGGGTACGTCGGGGCGATGGGTTCGCAGCGCACCCACCACGACCGGCTCGCACGACTGCGGGAGGCGGGCGTGACCGAGGGCGAACTCGCGCGGCTGTCGAGCCCGATCGGCCTGGACATCGGCGCCCGCACTCCCGAGGAAACCGCGGTCTCCATCGTCGCGGAGATCATCGAGCTGCGCTGGGGTGGGGACGGCCGGCGGTTGAGCGACGTGACCGGCCGGATTCACCACGACGACCTGCGCCGAGGCGGCCGGGACCGCTGATCGGGCCGACTGTTGACACCTCCGGCGGACGGGCAGACGCTGAATGGGGACGGCAGTCGAGCGAGGTGGATCCGATGCAGGTGCCAGGGCCCTTCGAATACGAGCGAGCGTCGAGCGTCGAAGACGCGATCGGTTTACTCGACCGGCACGGTGACCGCGCCCGCCTGGTGGCCGGTGGGCACAGCCTGCTGCCGATGATGAAGCTGCGCCTGGCCGACCCGGAGTGGCTGATCGACATCAACCCGCTCCACGAGGAGCTGGGCCGGATCAGCGTCGACCCGGGCGGCGCGCGGATCGGTGCGATGGTCCGGCACCGGCAGCTGCTCGAGTCCCCCGAGCTCGCGGCGCTGTGGCCGATCTTCCGGGACGCCGAGCGGGTGATCGCCGATCCGGCGGTCCGCAACCGGGGCACCATCGGCGGCTCGCTGTGCCAGGCGGACCCGGCCGAGGACCTCACCACCGTGTGTCTGGTCCTCGACGCGACGTGCGTGCTGCGCGGCCCGGCCGGCGAGCGCACCGTGCCGATGTCGAAGTTCCTCGTCGGACCGTACGAGACCGCCGCCGCACCAAACGAGATCCTCACCGAGATCCGGATCCCGTTCCGCGACCACGGATCCAACGCGTACGCGAAAGTCGAACGGCGGGTGGGAGACTGGGCGATCGTCGGGGCCGGGTCGGCGCTGTGGCTGGACGGTCCGGTGGTGGTCCGGGCTCGCGTCGGCCTGACCGCGGTGAACGCGGACCCGGAAGGATTCGACGAGGTGTACGAGTTCCTGGTCGGCAAACCGTGTACCGAGGAGGTTGCGCTGTACGCCGGAGACCTCGCGTCGCGGCACTGCGAACCGGTCAGCGACCAGCGCGGCACCGCCGAGTACAAGCGGCACCTGGCCAAGGAACTGACCCGGCGCACCCTGCTGACCGCCGCCGGACGGGTGCATTGACACCGACGTCGGCCCTCGACGCACGGAAGGACGAGATGACATGCAGGTGACGATGACCGTCAACGGTGAGGAGGTCACCGCGGATGTCGAACCCCGGTTGCTGCTCGTGCATTTCCTTCGGGACGTGTTGCGGCTGACCGGCACCCACTGGGGCTGCGACACCAGCAACTGCGGGACGTGCGTGGTACTGGTGGACGGCGACCCGGTGAAGTCGTGCACCATGCTCGCCGTGATGGCCGACGGGCACGCCGTGCGCACCGTCGAGGGCCTCGAACGCGACGGAGTCCTGGACCCCGTGCAGCAGGGGTTCATGGAGTGCCACGGACTGCAGTGCGGGTTCTGCACCCCCGGCATGATGATGACGTCGCGGGCGCTGCTCGACCGCACCCCGCACCCGGACGAGCAGGCGATCCGGGAAGCGATCTCCGGGCAGATCTGCCGCTGCACCGGATACACGACCATCGTGCGGTCCGTGCTGTGGGCGGCCGCGCACGAGGAGGGGGCCGAGCGGGCGCCCGAGCCCGAGCAGCACACCGGTCCGACTGCGGCGCAGCCGGACTCGACGCCGCCTCCCGCGGCGGAGCCGCGCACCAGTGAGCACATAGGAAGTGGATCATGACCACCGTCGACCGCCCGGTCCCGGACCAGCCCGACGCGGACCAGGTCGACAACGACACCAAGCCGGTCGGCTATGGGCGCATGCTGCGCAAGGAGGATCCGCGGTTCATCCGCGGTCGCGGACACTACGTCGACGACATCGTCCTGCCGGGCATGCTGCACATGGCGATCCTGCGTTCGCCGGTCGCGCATGCGCGCCTGGTCAACGTGGACACCACTGCGGCGCAGCAGCATCCGAAGGTGAAGGCGGTCATCACCGGAGCCGATCTGGCGGAGCAGGGCCTGGCGTGGATGCCGACCCTGTCGAACGACGTGCAGGCGGTCCTGGCCACCGACAAGGTGCGGTTCCAGGGCCAGGAGGTGGCCTGCGTGGTCGCCGAGGACCGGTACTCGGCGCGGGACGCACTGGCGTTGATCGATGTCGAGTACGACATTCTCGACCCGGTGATCGACGCCCGGCACGCGCTCGACCCGGATGCACCGGTGATCCGCACCGACCTCGAGGGGAAGACCGACAACCACGTCTTCGACTGGGAGGCCGGCGACGCCGACGCCACCGAGGCCGTGTTCGCCCGGGCGGACGTCGTCAGCAGACAGGAGATCGTCTATCCGCGTGTGCATCCCGCGCCGATGGAGACGTGCGGTGCGGTCGCGGACTACGACGCGGTCGAGGGGAAGCTGACGCTCTGGTGCACCTCGCAGGCCCCGCACGCGCACCGCACCCTGTACGCGCTCGTCGCCGGGCTGCCCGAGCACAAGATCCGGGTGGTGTCCCCGGACATCGGCGGCGGCTTCGGCAACAAGGTGCCGATCTACCCCGGGTACGTGTGCGCGATCGTCGCGTCCCTGGTGACCGGGCATCCGATCAAGTGGATGGAGGACCGCAACGAGAACCTGACCAGCACCGGGTTCGCGCGGGACTACATCATGGACGGGGAGATCGCCGCCACCCGCGACGGCAAGATCCTCGCGGTCCGCACGCGCGTGATCGCCGACCACGGCGCCTTCAACGGCACCGCGGCACCGGTGAAGTACCCGGCCGGGTTCTTCGGCGTGTTCACCGGCAGCTACGACCTCGAGGCCGCCCACTGCTCGATGACCGCGGTGTACACGAACAAGGCTCCGGGTGGGGTCGCGTACGCGTGCTCGTTCCGGATCACCGAGGCGGTGTACCTGGTCGAGCGGCTGGTGGACTGCCTGGCGTACGACCTGAAGATGGATCCCGCCGAGCTGCGGCTGCGAAACCTGCTGCGGCCCGAGCAGTTCCCGTACACGTCCAAGACCGGCTGGGTGTACGACTCCGGCGACTACGAGACCACGATGCGTAAGGCGATGGACATGATCGGCTACGCCGACCTGCGCCGCGAGCAGGCCGAGCGGCGCGAGCGTGGCGAGCTCATGGGCATCGGGATGTCGTTCTTCACCGAGGCCGTCGGCGCGGGGCCGCGCAAGGACATGGACATTCTCGGCCTCGGCATGGCCGACGGGTGCGAGCTGCGGGTGCATCCGACCGGGAAGGCGGTGCTGCGGCTGTCCGTGCAGACGCAGGGGCAGGGCCACGAGACCACGTTCGCGCAGATCGTCGCCGAGGAACTCGGCATCGCGCCCGACGACATCGAGGTGCTGCACGGCGACACCGACAACACCCCCTTCGGCCTGGGCACCTACGGCAGCCGATCGACGCCGGTGTCCGGAGCGGCCGCGGCCCTCGTCGCGCGCAAGGTCCGGGACAAGGCCCGGATCATCGCGTCCGGCATGTTGGAGGTGTCCGTCGCGGACCTGGAGTGGACCAAGGGCAGCTTCCACGTCGTCGGCGACCCGACCGCGGCGGTGACGATCCAGGACATTGCGCTGCGCTCGTACGGTGCGGGCGATCTGCCGGAGGGGATCGAGGGCGGCCTCGAGGCCCAGATCTGTTACAACCCGGAGAATCTCACCTACCCGTACGGCGCCTACTTCTGTGTCGTCGACATCGACCCCGGCACCGCGGAGGTCAAGGTGCGCAGGTTCCTCGCCGTCGACGACTGCGGCACGCGGATCAATCCGATGATCATCGAGGGGCAGGTGCACGGCGGTCTCACCGACGGCATCGGAATGGCGTTGATGGAGATCATGTCCTTCGACGAGGACGGCAACTGCCTCGGCGGATCCTTCATGGACTACCTGATCCCGACCGCGCTGGAGGTGCCGCACTTCGAGACCGGGTACACGGTCACACCGTCCCCGCACCATCCGATCGGAGCCAAGGGGATCGGCGAGTCGGCGACCGTCGGTTCACCGCCGGCCGTGGTCAACGCCGTCGTGGACGCGTTGGCGCCGTTCGGGGTTCGGCACGCGGACATGCCGCTGACCCCGTCGCGGGTGTGGGAGGCGATGCAGGGCAGGGCAGCGCCACCGATCTGACGGTCCACGTGATCCGAGCGGCCACCTGATCCGACGAAAGCGGGTGTGGATGGGGACAGACGAGCGCATCGCGGAACTGACGGCGTGCCGGCAACCGTTCGTGCACGCGACGGTGGTGCGCGCGCAGTCCCCGACCTCGGCCCGCCCCGGTGACCACGCGGTCGTGCTCGCGGACGGCACCATCGAGGGATTCGTCGGCGGGCAGTGCACGCGGAACTCGGTGCGCACGACAGCCCTCGATGCGCTGCGGGACGGACAGGCGGTGCTGCTGCGGGTGCTGCCCGAGGGGGCGCCGACATTCCCGGAGGGACCCGGAGCTCGGGTGGTGGTCAACCCGTGCCTGTCGGGGGGAGCGCTGGAGATCTTCCTCGAGCCGAAACTACCCGCCCCGCAACTGTTCCTGGTGGGGGAGAACCCGACCGTCGATGCCGTGGCAGCGCTGGCGAAGCTACTGGGCCTCGACGTGGTCCGGGCCGACTCGGGCGGCCCACCGGACGGGATGACCGCTGTCGTGATCGCCACGCTCGGTGGGGACGAGGCCGCCGAGATCCGGGCCGCCCTGGACGCCGGCGTCGGGTACATCGGACTGGTCGCCAGCGCGACACGCGGGGCGGCCGTGCTCGGGGAACTCGAACTCGACCCGGACACCCGCGCCCGGGTGCACACCCCGGCCGGACTGCCGATCGGCGCCCGCGGCCCGGCCGAGATCGCACTGTCGATCCTCGCCGAGATCGTCCGGGAGATGCGGCTGGCGGGACTCGGCCGCGCGGCGCCCGTCCCGGTGCCCGAGACGGCCGTCGACCCGGTGTGCGGGATGACGGTGACGATGCGCGCCGAGGCGCCGCACGTCGAGGCCGACGGCGGCACGGTGTGGTTCTGCGGTCCCGGGTGCCGCGACCGATACCTGCGGGAGCGCGCGCGGTGAAGGTCACCGGCATCGTCCTCGCCGCGGGCTCGTCGTCGCGCCTGGGCCGACCCAAGCAACTCCTCGCCTACCGGGGCGGAACCCTCCTCGGTGAGGTGCTGACGGTCGTGCGGGACTGCCGGTTCGACCAGGTGGTGGTGGCCCTCGGAGGCGCCGCCGCCGAAGTGGAGGCCATGGTCGACCTCGACGGCACGGTGGTGGTGCACAACCCCGACTTCGGCTCCGGTTGCGCGTCGTCGATCACCCGCGCACTCGACGCGGTCGACCGGGATTCCGCCGGCGTCGTCCTGCTCCTCGGCGACCAGCCGGGTATCGACCCGGCCGTGGTGCGGGAGCTGATCCGCCGGGGACCCGCCACGGGCGCCGCGGTGTGCCGGTACCGCGACGGCCGTGGGCACCCGATCTTCTTCGGGCGGGAGGTGTTTCCCGACCTGCACGCCATGCACGGTGACAAGGCGGTCTGGCGGCTGCTCGAGTCGGGCCGGATCCCCGTCGTCGAGCTGCCGGTCGACGCGGACGTCCCCCGCGATGTCGACACCTGGGACGACTATCGGGAACTGCAGCGCCGGGACGAACCTTGTGGCGGCTTTCGTGACATCGCCGACGTGGTTGCACGATTCGACGCCCGCGATCACCTGCTCGACGAGGGCACCGCGGCAGCGATATACCTCGCAACCGAGCTCGGCCGGCCGCTACTGCTCGAAGGTGAACCGGGCGTCGGGAAGACCACCGCGGCGAAGACGCTCGCCGAGGCATTGGGAGCCGAGCTGATCCGGCTGCAGTGCTACGAGGGGCTCGGGGTGGCGGAAGCCCTGTACGACTGGAACTACCAGCGGCAGATGCTCGCGATCCGGCTGGCCCAGGACAGGGCGGCACCGCCGGCCGAGCCGGACAGGGCGGCACCGCCGGCCGAGCCGGACAGGACAGCTCCGCCGGCCGAGCCGGACAGGACAGCTCCGCTGTCGGCGCAACATGCGACAGCACCACTGTCGGCGGACGATCTGTTCACCGAGGAGTTCCTGCTCGAGCGGCCGATCCTGCGCTGCGTCCGGCACCGATCCGGTCCGGCGCCGGTGCTGCTGGTCGACGAGATCGACCGCGCCGACGACGAATTCGAGGCACTGCTGCTGGAGTTCCTCGGCGAGTCGGCGGTGACGGTGCCCGAGTTGGGCACCTTCGCCGCACGGACCCCACCACGGGTGGTGCTCACGTCGAACCGCAGCCGCGACCTGCACGACGCGTTGCGTCGACGCTGCCTGTACCACTGGATCGAGTACCCGCGGCCGGAGCGGGCGGTGGCGATCCTGCGGCGGAAGGTGCCCGCAGCGAACACCGCGCTGGTCGGGTCCGTTGTCGGATTCGTCGGCGAGGTTCGCCGGCTCGACCTCGACAAGCCGCCCGGCGTCGCGGAGGCGATCGACTGGGTGGCGGCCCTCGCCGCCCTCGGGGCCGCCGACCTCGCCGGCTCCGATCTCGCCCGGGCCGACATCGTCGCGAGCATCGGCGCGCTGGCCAAGACGCCGGACGACCGCGCCGCGGTGCTTGCGCTCCTCGACGGCGACGAACGCGGGGGACAGGGTGGATGAGTACAGGGAGATTGAGGAAGGGAAGGGCTGGAAACGATGAAGTTCTCGCACGAGTTCACGGTCGACGCACCGATCGACACCGCCTGGGCGGAGCTCACCGACCTCGAGTCCGTGGCCGTGCTGCTGCCGGGCGCACAGCTCACCGGACGCGACGGCGACGCCTACCTCGGCACCGTCAAGGTGAAGGTCGGCCCCGTCACCGGCGAATTCGCAGGGCGGGCGGCGTTCCGGGAGAAGAACGACCGAGCGCATCGGGCGGTCATCGAGGCGAGTGGACGCGACGCGCGTGGCGGCAGCAACGCATCGGCGACCATCACGGTGGCGCTCGACGAAACCTCCGACGGAACGACCGCAGCCGTGGTCACCGACATGCGGATAGTCGGCAAGCTCGCACAGTTCGGCAGCGGGGTCATCGGACAGGTGTCGGAGAAGCTGATGGGGCAGTTCGCCGACGCGCTGGCGGCCAAGCTGGCCAAGACCACCGCTCCCATGCTGACCGTGGTGAACGGCGATGCCGAGACATCGGACTCGCCGGTGCCGCAATCGAAACCGCGACCCCAGCCGATGCCGGAGCCGGAACCGATCGACCTGATGAGCCTGGCCGGACCGACCATCCTGCGCCGGCTCCTTCCCGCGGCCGTCGCGTTCGTGTCGGGAGCCGTGGTCGTGCTGCTGATGCGGTGGTTGCGCGGGCGGTGAGCGGTCGTGCCGGGGCGGGGCGTCGATGTCGCGGCGTTCGCGGTCGCACTCGGGGTGCGGCTCAGGGACGCAGGTGTCGAGGTGTCTCCACCTGCCGCGGGGGAGTTCGCGCGGGCGCTGGCCGTGCTGCCGCCGAGTTCGTCGGACCGCCTGTACTGGGCTGCACGGCTGACCCTGGTGCACAGGCAGTCCGATCTCGCCGCGTTCGACGAGGTGTTCTCGGAGGTGTTCGGTCGATCGGTAGCGGAGCTGGACCCGAACGCGCGGAGAGCGCACCAGGTCCCGAACCCGCAGGGCACCACCACAACTGCGACGAGTCACCCGCCCGCGCCGGTCCGTCCCGGTAGCGGTGGCGCCGCCGCCGTGGCCACCCTGCGACCGGTGCGGAGTGAGCCGGCCCGCGGGATCCCGGACCCGCTGGCCAGTGCTGGAGTCGCCGCAGGGGCACGGCCGTTCGCCGCGTTCGACGCCGATCGCCTGCGTGAGCTCCGGGCATGGCTGGACGGGCTCACCGAGGAATGGCCACCGCGCCGCACGCGGCGTTACCGGCCGCACCCCAGTGGTCGGCGGATTGCGTTGCGGGAGACCATCGCCCGGTCCAGGAGGACCGGCTGGGAGGCGATGCGCATCGTGCGCACACTACCGGCGACCCGGCCACGTCGGGTGGTGCTGCTCTGCGATGTCAGCCGGTCCATGCTGCCGTTCGTCGACCAGTGCCTGCACCTGATGCGTGCGACGGCGCTGCGGAGCGGAACGCGGGCGCGTCCGGAGGTGTACGCGTTCTCCTCCGGGCCTACCCGGCTCACCGCAGTGCTGGCTCACCGATCCGCCACCGCCGCGCTGGCACACGCCAACGAGAGGGTTGTCGACCGTCTCGGTGGTACCCGGATCGCGGACAGTCTGCGCACACTGCTCGCGTCCCGCCACGGCCTCACGCTGCGCGGCGCGGTCGTGGTGATCGTGTCCGACGGCTGGGACAGTGACCCGCCGGAGGACCTGGCCGTGTCGATGGCGCGACTGCACCGCCGGGCGTACCGGGTGATCTGGATCAATCCGCGGGCAGATGCGCCGGGCTTCCGGCCCCTGGTCGGGTCGATGGCCGCCGCGCTGCCCTATGTCGACCGCTTCGTGGCGGCTGCGCCACCTGTGCGCACTTCTGGTGGTCGGAGACACCGGAAAGGCGCACAGGTGCGGAGCGCCTACAGGTGACGCGTGGTGTCGATGCCGAGGGACATGCCGGCGAGCCCGCGGGCACGGACGGAGAGCTTGTCGGCGATCTCCCGCAGCGCGGTGCCGGCCGGGGAGTCCGGGGCGCCGAGCACGATCGGGACACCGGCGTCGCCGCCCTCGCGGACCGCCTGCTCGAGCGGGATCTGGCCGAGCAGAGGAACTTTCGCGCCGACGGCGCGGGTGAGCCGGTCGGCGACCATCTGACCGCCGCCGGAGCCGAACACGTCCATGCGGGTGCCGTCGGGAAGCTCCATCCACGACATGTTCTCCACCACACCGACGATCCGCTGGCGGGTCTGCAGCGCGATCGACCCGGCCCGCTCGGCGACCTCGGCGGCGGCCTGCTGCGGGGTGGTCACGACGAGGATCTCCGCGCCGGGGATGAGCTGGGCGACGGAGATGGCCACGTCGCCGGTGCCGGGCGGCAGGTCCAGCAGCAGCACGTCCAGGTCACCCCAGAACACGTCGGCGAGGAACTGCTGCAGCGCGCGGTGCAGCATCGGTCCGCGCCACACGACGGGAGTGTTCCCCTGGGTGAACTGGGCGATCGAGATCATCTTCACGTCGTGCGCCTGCGGCGGCATGATCATCCGCTCGACCTGAGTCGGCTTGGCGTCGGTGCCGAGCATACGGGGGATGGAGTGACCGTAGATGTCGGCGTCGAGCACGCCGACCGACAGGCCCTTCGCGGCCATCGCCGCGGCGAGGTTCACGGTGACCGAGGACTTGCCGACACCACCCTTGCCGGACGCGACGGCGTACACGCGGGTGAGGGAGCCGGGCTGGGCGAACGGGATGACCGGCTCGGCGGAGTCGCCGCGCAGGGACTTGCGGAGTTCGGTGCGCTGCTCGTCGCTCATCACGTCGAGTTCGACGCGAATGGCGCCGATGCCCGCGACGTCGGCGACGGCCTTGGTGACCCGCTCGGTGATCTCGGTGCGCATCGGGCAGCCCGCGGTGGTCAGGTAGATCTCGATGTCGACGTTGCCGTCGTCGGCGAGGGTGACACTCTTGACCATGCCCAGGTCCGTGATGGGCTTGCGGATCTCCGGGTCGATCACCTTGGCCAGGGCGCTGCGAACGTCGGACTCGGTCACTGCTGACATACCCCCATGTTAGGGCGTGTCTCCCGATCCCCTTGCCGCCGCCCCGCGCTGCGGGCTCAGTGGATACGCGGCAGGTCGGCGGCGCTCGGGTTGATACCGGTCGAGTACGCGAGGGACCACGCGGTCACGTTCGCGACGTAGGCCATCGAGTTGTTGTACCGGAGGATCGCCTTGGTGGCCGAGGCGATGTCGCGCATGTCGGTGCCGCCGTCGCACAGGTAGTTCGCGGTGGACGCGGCCGCGTCGTAGAGATTCTGCGGGTCGGCGACGCCGTCGCCGTTGCCGTCGATGCCGTACCGGGCCCAGGTGGTGGGGATGAACTGGGTGGGGCCGACCGCGCGGTCGTAGACGGTGTCACCGTCGAGCGCGCCGCCGTCGGTGTCCATGATCGTGGCCTGGCCGGGCAGGCTGCCGTTGAGGGGCAGGCCGATGATCGGCTCGAGCAGGTTGCCCCTGTCGTCGGCCTTGCCGCCGTTGGCGTGGCTGGACTCGACGCGGCCGACACCGGCGACCTGCATCCAGTTGATGCCGCAGCCCGGGTCGCGTTCGGCCATGATCTTCTCGGCCGACTGGTAGGCGGCGAAGTTGATGGCGGGGATGCCGAGCGGGCCGTCGGGCAGCGGTGCGGGCGCGGGAGCGGGAGCCGGTTCGGTGGCCGGTGCGGCGGCGATGGCGGGAGCCGCGGCCGCGGGTTCCGGGGTGACCTGGGCCGGCGTCTCGGTGGCTGCGGGCGCGGCCGGTGCATCGGGGGACTCGGTGATGGGCGACGCCTCGGCGGCCGTCAGGAAGGGGATGGTGAGGGGGGCTCCGGTGGCCGTCGCCGCGGTGGCCAGTCCGGTCGGGACGAGACCGGACAGGGCGATGACCGAGTTGCGTTTCACCTTCGAGCTGGACGGCTTGCTGTGGCGACCCACCTGGTACCTCCTGCGGCCCCAGGGTGGGGCTTGTAAGTGCTGTGAACCGCAGCCGACGCTACCTGATTCGAGACATGTCCGTTATCTTGCTGTGACAATCTGGACGCTCGACCTGGAGCGAAGGGCCAGCTGAAGGCAGGTTTTCAGGAGATCTCGAAAATATCTCGACCTGGGCGGGTCGAGTGACGAAAGGGTTACTGCGCCGCGCCGGGTGCCGGCGCCGGGCCCGGCGGGCAGAACGCCAGGCACGGCAGCGGGGGCAGCGTCGGCAGCGCGGGCAGACCAGGGATCAGCGGGGCGGCCGGAGCCGGTCCGGGCGCGGCGGCGTCGCGCAGGAGGTTGGCTTCCCGCTCCGGCGCGGCGGGTGTCGGCGCGGCCGGCGTCGGTTCGGCCGGACGGCCGGGCTCGACCGGCATCTCGGGGATCTCGCCCGGGGCGGGTGTCCCGCCCGCGGCGTAGGCCGCGGACCACGCGAGCACATTCGAGGCGTACGCCATCGAATTGTTGTAGCGCAGGACCGCTCTCGTCTCCTGGTCGCGCTCACGCAGGTTCAGGCCGCCGGAACACAGGTAGCGGGCCGCGGCGAGCGACGCGTCGAACACGTTGTTCGGGTCGGCCCTGCCGTCGTCGTTGCCGTCGGCGGCGTACCGGACCCAGGTGCCCGGGATGAACTGCATCGGACCCACCGCGCGGTCGTGGGCGGAATCGCCGTCCAGCGCACCGCGGTCGGTGTCGGTGATGACGTTGTTCCCGGCCAGCGACCCGTCGAGGCGCGGGCCGAGGATCGGGGTGACGGTGGTGCCCGCGGCGTCGGTGCGTCCGCCGCCGGCGTGGCCCGACTCGATCCGGCCGATGCCGGCCAGCAGGTGCCAGGTGACCCCGCAGTCCGGCGTGTCGGCCGCGAGCGTGGCCTCCGCCGAGCGGTAGGCGCCGAGCACCAGTTCCGGGATGCCGAGCGCACCGATCGTGACCGGGATCGGGGTCAGGGACTCGGCGAACGGCGACGACAGGCGCTCGGCGACTGCGGGCGGTAGGTCGAATGCGACCGGCGGGGGCGGTGTGTACGCGTGCGGGGCGCGGGTCAGGCGCGGGGCGGGAGCGAGCACCCCGACCGTGCCGCTCGGTGGCTCGTCGGTGGCCGCCGCCATCGGCGCGGCGACTGCGGCGGGGGTCGGCGTCGTGCCGCCCCCGATCGACATCCCGACGGTCACCCCTCCGACCAGTGCGGCCGTGGCGATGCCCGCCAGCCCCCTCACGCGCATTCACTGCCCTCTCGTCCCGTGTCCTCCCGGCCCCCGCCCGGAATGTGACCGAGATTACGGAACGGCCACGCCGCGCGTGGCCGTTCCGTTGTGCGCTACCGGTGCGGGCGCGATTCCTCGCCCTCACTCTCGGCGAGCAGTGTCTTGATCTCCTCGAGTTCCCGGCGGAGGTAGTCACGGGTGGCGACCTCGCCGATCGCCAGCCGCAGCGACGCCAGTTCCCGGGCCAGGAACTCGGTGTCCGCCTTGGTCTGTTCGGCGCGCGCCCGGTCCTCTTCGAGCGAGACCCGGTCCCGGTTCTCCTGCCGGTTCTGCGCCAGCAGGATCAGTGGGGCGGCGTACGCGGCCTGCGTGGAGAACGCCAGGTTCAGCAGGATGAAGGGATACGGATCCCACTGCAGTCCGACGGCCGCGACGTTCAGGATGATCCACACGATGACGATCACCGTCTGGATCAGCAGGTACTTGCCGGTGCCGAGGAACCGGGCGATCGACTCGCTGACCCGGCCGACGGCCTCGACGTCGATCTGGAATCCGCGCCACCGGCGGCCCGGCGTTTCCAGGCGGGCACGGGCACTCTGCGCGGCGGGCTGGCGCTTGTCACTCATCGGCCGTTTCCTCTTCCCGCCAGTCCTCCGGCAGCAGGTGGTCGAGCACGTCGTCGACGGCGACCGCGCCGAGCAGGTGCCCCTCGTCGTCCACGACCGGTCCGCACACCAGGTTGTACCGGGCGAAGTACCGGGTCACCATCGCCAGCGGATCCTCGGGCGAGAGCTGGATCATGTCGGTGTCGAGCAGTCCGCCGACCAGCGACGCCGGCGGCTCCCTCAGCAGTCGCTGCAGGTGGACGCACCCGAGATAGCGTCCGGTCGGCGTGGAGATCGGTGGCCGCACGACGAATGCCATGCTCGCCAGCGCCGGAGTCAGGTCGGGATTACGGGCCCGCGCCAGCGCCTCGGCGACGGTGGTCGAGGGAGTGAGGATCACCGGCTCCGGGGTCATCAGGCCGCCAGCGGTGTCGGGGGAGTGCTCGAGCAGGCGACGCACCGGCTCGGAGTCCTCCGGGTCCATCAGCTGCAGCAGGGATTCCGCCTCGGTCTCCGGCAGTTCGCCGAGCAGGTCGGCCGCGTCGTCGGGGTCCATCGCCTCGAGCACGTCCGCGGCCCGCTCCACCTCCAGGTGGGTGAGCAGGTCGGTCTGGTCGTCCGTCGGCAGTTCCTGCAGCACGTCGGCGAGCCGCTCGTCGTCGAGCGCGACCGCGACCTCGTGGCGGCGTTTGTCGGGCAGCTCGCGCATCGCGTTCGCGACGTCGGCGGGCCGCATCCCGTCGAACTGGGCCAGCAGCTGAGTGACCCCCTGGCCGGGGAGGGCGAGCTGCGAATGCGTCAGTCCCTGCACGTGCTGCCACTCCACGATGTGGATCGGCGAGCGGCGGGCCAGCCCGGTGCGCGGTTTGCGGACCGCCACCCGGGAGACCACCCAGTCCCGGGTGCGGGTCAGCTCGATGCCGAGGTCGACGACGAGCACCTCCAGGCCGGCGAGCTCCTCCAGTTCGGGGTCGTCGACCCGGACCCGGGTGTCGACGACCTGGGCGAGGGCCAGTACCTCGCCCGGCTTCTGGGTGAACTTGCGCAGGCTGACGCTGCCGGTGAGCGTGACCGACCCCGGCTCGATCGCCGTCACCCGCAGCATGGGAACGAAGATCCGTCGCCGGGTCACCAACTCGACGACCAGTCCCAGCACCCGCGGTCGCTGTCGTCCGATCCGGATGGTGATGACGACGTCGCGGACCCGGCCGATGGATTCGCCGTCGGGGCCTAGGACCACCAGACCCGCGAGCCTGGCTGCGAAGACCTTGCTCACTGCTGCCATGATGGCAAGGCTAATTGGCTCGGTGTCCGGACGTCGGATCGCGGACACCTCCACGGTTCTCGGTGGGAGGTCCACGATGGTGCAGGCGCGACCGCGGCGCTCGGTGCTCGCAGTTCCCGGCAGCAACCGAAAGATGATCGAGAAGGCGAAGGGGCTGCCCGCGGACGAGGTCTTCCTCGACCTCGAGGACGCCGTCGCCCCAATCGCAAAAGCGAAGGCGCGCACCGAGATCGCGGACGCACTCGCGTCCGACGGCTGGGGTTCGCAGATCAAGGTGGTGCGGATCAACGACTGGACCACCGAGTGGACGTATGCCGACGTGGTGGACGTGGTCTCCGCCGCCGGTGCACACCTGGACGCGATCCTGCTGCCGAAGGTGACCGATGCCAGTCACGTTCAGGCACTGGACCTGCTGCTGACCCAGGTCGAGAAGGCCAATGGGCTCGAGGTCGGGAGGATCGGCATCGAGGCGCAGATCGAGAACGCGATCGGCCTGACCAACATCAACTCCATCGCCACCGCCAGCCCGCGGATGCAGACGCTGGTGTTCGGCCCCGCCGACTTCATGGCGAGCATCAACATGCGCACCCTGGTGGTCGGCGAGCAGCCGGAGGGCTACGACACCGGTGACGCCTATCACCACATTCTGATGACGATCCTGATGGCGGCTCGCGCACACGGTCTCGAGGCGATCGACGGACCGTACCTGCAGATCCGGGATGTCGACGCGTTCCGGCGCGCGGCGGCACGGACCGCGGCGCTCGGGTTCGACGGCAAGTGGGTGCTGCACCCGACGCAGATCGACGCGGCGAACGAGGTGTTCAGCCCACGTCAGGCCGACTACGACCAGGCCGAGATGATCCTCGAGGCGTACGAGTACCACACGTCGGCGGCCGGCGGCGGACGCGGCGCGGCGATGCTCGGGGACGAGATGATCGACGAGGCGAGCGCGAAGATGGCTCAGGTGATCGCGGCGAAGGGACGCGCCGCGGGGATGTCGCGCACAACGCGGTTCGAGCCCGAAACTCCGTAAACTGGACGTCGGGCGCGCCCGTCGGGCGAGGCCCGCACGGCCCATCACAGCCCGGAGGAAAACAGGAGTGCCGACGATGACGAATCCACTCGGACCGCCGAATCAGCCCGGACGCGGTGGTCTTCCGACCCCGCCCAGCGGGTGGCCGATCGGCTCCTACCCCACGTACGCGGAGGCGCAGCGCGCCGTCGACTACCTGTCCGACCAGCAGTTCTCGGTGGAGGACGTCACCATCGTCGGTGTCGACCTGATGCAGGTGGAGCGTGTGCTCGGGCGTCTCACCTGGGCGAAAGTCATTGGTGGCGGAGTCGTTTCGGGTGCCTGGCTCGGTGTGTTCCTGGGGCTGCTGCTCGGCCTGTTCACGGACAACCTGCTCGGACCGCTGATCGCGGGCATCCTCGGCGGCATCGTGTTCGGCGTCATCTCGACGACCATCCCGTACGCCGCCACCCGCGGCACCCGCGACTTCGCGTCGACGATGCAGCTGGTCGCAGGCCGCTACGACGTGCTGTGTGAACCGAAGACGGCCGAGCGGGCCCGCGACATGCTCGCGAAGCTGGCGCTGTAACCGGCGTACGAGGCGCCGCCCGGTCCGTGGGGAAGCGGACCGGGCGGCGCCGCATTTCGCGGTGCGGGCACGCCGAATCCTCTACTACGGCACCGGAGTTTGCTGATGGTGGGGTGATTCCGGCCGGCGGGCGCCGGCCGTGGGCCGGCGTCGTCCGCCTGGCGTGGAGCCGGCCCGCCTCCGGAACTACTGTGATTTCCGCCCGTTCCGAATCGGCTGTGCAGGGGGATGCATGCGGACGACACTCGACACCCGCGAGCTCGGTCGGGCGACGCTGGCGCGCCAGCATCTGCTGGAGCGGGTCACCGCCTCCACGGAGGTCGTGACCCGGCACCTTTTCGGCCTGCAGGCGCAGTCACCGACCGCGCCGTACTTCGCGCTGTGGTCGCGGGTGGACGGCTTCCGGCCCGACGACCTGGCACGGTTGCTCGAGGATCGGACGGTGGTCCGGATCGCGGTGATGCGCGGGACCGTGCACGCGGTCGCCGCGGCGGACGCGCTCGTGCTGCGGCCCTGGCTGCAGCCGATCATGGACCGCGATCTGCGAACCAACACCCAGCACGCGAAGGCTCTCGTCGGATGCGACACGGGGGCGGTGGCCGCGCACTCCCGCGACCTGCTCGACGCCACCCCGATGACCCTCGCGGCGTTGCGCCCGCACCTGGCGCGGCGGTGGCCGGACCGCGATCCCGCCGCGCTCGCTCACGCGGTACGGGCCCTGCTCCCGCTGGTGCAGGTGCCGCCGCGTGGCCTCTGGGGACGCTCCGGACAGCCCGTGTGCACGACGCTGGAGCACTGGACCGGTGAGCCGCTCGCCGCACCCGACCCGGAACGAATCGTGATGCGCTACCTCGCCGCCTACGGACCGGCATCGGTCGCCGACGCGCAGGCGTGGTCCGGCCTGACCCGGCTCGGTGAGGTGTTCGACCGGCTGCGACCGCGACTGCGGGTGTTCGCGGACGTCGGCGGCGCGGACCTGTTCGACCTGCCGGACGCACCCCGCCCCCACGCGGACGCACCTGCCCCGGTCCGGATCCTCGCTCCCTTCGACAGCGTGCTCCTCTCCCACGCCGATCGGACCCGGATCGTCGACGACGAGCACCGCCGCGTGCTGTTCACCGTCAACGGCATCGTCAAGCCGGCGGTCCTGGTGGACGGCCGGGTCGCCGGGTTCGTCGCACCGGGCATCGGAAAGGGTGCGGCCGTCGTGGATGTCACTCTGCTGCAGGAACTTCCCAGGCGGGTACTGGCCGACGTCGAGGCGGAAGCGCTGAGGCTGCTTCGCTTCGCGCATCCGGGCGCCGAGTCACACGACGTCCGGGTCGCCGCGGCACGGTGACCGCCGACCGCGTGGTCGCCTGCCGCCGGCGTGGTGGCACCGACCGGACTCCGCCGTCCTGATCAGGGGCGAATCGGCAGTCGGGTGTTAGATGGAGTGGTGATCGACGACGTCCTGCCCTCAGTTCGTGCCCACCTGGTCGAGCGGATCGGTGGGCCGCAGCCGTCGGCCGCGTCGGTGACGTTCCTCGGCCTCGAGCCGCTCGAGGTGCTGCGATTCGAGGCCGACGCCGACGACCTGGTCCGGTACGTCACCCTCGGCTGTTCCCGGCACCCCATGGGCGATCCCAGCGACCTCGTCGCGGACCCGGTCCGCGGCCCACGCGCTGAGCTGGTGCTCACACTGCACGGTGGGCTCGGCGCCGCGTCCGGGGTGCACAAGTCGCTCGCAATCCTCGCTGCGGCACCGGCGGTCGAGGGTGTGGTGCTCGCAGCGGACGGCCTGCTCGATCTCGGTGAGCCGCTGTGGGTGGGGGCCCCGTTCAGCGCGATCCTACTGGGGGACAGCGGTATCGACGATCTCGTGTTGCCCGAGCCCGCCGATCCGGTCCGGTTCCTCGGCGCGGTGCCGATCACCGGTACCGAGGCCGCATGGGTTCGGCTGCGCGGTGCCGCCGCGCTCCGGGAGGCATGGGTGGAGGCAGGCATCGACGTCCGCGACCCCGGACGCGGACCGGTCTCGCTCTAGAGCCAGTTGTTGCGCCGGAACGTCACGAACAGCCCCACACAGATCACCGCGACGAACCCGAGCACCGCGGGATACCCGAAGGTCCATTGCAGTTCGGGCATGTGCTCGAAGTTCATTCCGTAGACGCCCGCGACCATCGTCGGGACCGCGGCGATGGCGACCCAGGACGAGATCTTGCGCATGTCGGTGTTCTGCTGGACCGCGACCTTCGCCAGCGCCGCCTCGACGAGGGTGCTGAGCACCTCGTCGAACTCCGAAACCCGTTCGGCGACGATCGTGTGGTGGTCGTGGACGTCCCGCAGGTACCGTCGAACCTCCTTCGGGACACCGAGACTCGAGTCCTGCCCGAGCCGCTGCAGTGGGCTGGCGAGCGGGGCGACCGACTTGCGTAGCTCCACGATCTCTCGCTTGAGGAGGTAGATCTGCTCGATCGCGACCCGGCTTCGGGGGCTGAACACGTCCTCCTCCAGCAGATCCACGTCGCGTTCGACGAAGGCGGTCACGGCCAGGTAGCTGTCGACGACGTGGTCTGCGATGGCGTGCAGTACCGTCGTCGGGCCGAGCGCCAGACGCTGCGGGTTCGCGTCCATCTCGGCGCGGACGCCGGAGAGTCCGGAGTGGTCGCCGTGGCGCACGGTGACGACGAAGTCGCGGCCGACGAAGATCATGATCTCGCCGGTCTCGACGATCTCCCGCGCGGTCGAGATCGACTCGTGCTCGACATAGTTCACGGTCCGCAGGACGAGGAACAGCACGTCGTCGTAGACCTCGAGTTTGGGGCGCTGGTGTGCGTGCACCGCGTCCTCGACCATCAGCTCGTGCAGGCCGAAAACCTCTGCCACGGAATTCATCTGGTGCTCGTCCGGGGCGTGCAGGCCCACCCAGGCGAAACCGGTGCCGCGCTCACGGACCTCGGCGAGCGCTGCGGAATGGGTGTACCGGCCGGGTAGCCGGTGCCCGTCCACGTACACCGCGCAGTCCACGATCGCGCGGGCCGCGGGCACCCGCACGGCGCGCGGCGGCGAGCCGGACGACCGCAGCGTCGGGATCGGCGGTATCGACGGCCCCACGGTCACCTCCCGGTCGCTCGAATCGATCTGAGCCAATCCTATGCCGCGGCGGTGCCGCGGCGGCGACGCGACGAGGCGCGGCGGGTCGCCGCCTGGAACACGCGGCGGGTCGCCGCCTGGAACATGCGGCGCTTCGCGGCCTGGAAGAATGGCGGGGTGCGTATCGACCTTCACACCCACTCCAGTTCCTCGGACGGCACCGACAGGCCCGCCGAGGTGGTGCGGGCTGCCGCCGAGGCGGGACTGCGGGTCGTCGCGCTGACCGATCACGACACCACGTCGGGGTGGGCGGAGGCCGTCGATGCCCTGCCGTCCGGTCTGACCCTGGTTCGGGGCATGGAGATGTCCTGCGAGGGTCGCGGCGAGGACGGTATGCCGGTCGCCGTGCACCTGCTCGCGTATCTGTTCGACCCCACGAACGAGGCGTTCGCGCGGGAGCGGGAGCGGCTGCGTGCCGAGCGGACGTCCCGCCTGCGGGGGATGGCGGAGAAGATGGCCGCCGACGGTCTGCCGATCGACCCGGATGCGGTGATGGCGGCCGCGGGCCCGGCCGCCGGTCGCCCGCACCTGGCGCGTGCGCTGGTCGACGCCGGCGTCGTCGGCTCGGTGAACGAGGCGTTCGCGGACTTGCTCAAGACGCGCGGCCGGTACTACGTGCACAAGGCGGACACCCCGTTGCCCGACGCGATTCGGATGGTCGCGCAGGCCGGTGGGGTGAGCGTCCTGGCGCATCCGCGTGCCTCGGCACGCGGCCGGCTGATGGACATGGACCAGATCGGCGAACTCGTCGCCGACGGACTCGGCGGTGTCGAGGTCGCCCATCACGACCACCAGGCCGCGGACGAGAGGATCCTGCGCGGCATCGCCGCCGATCTGGATCTGATCGTGACCGGGTCGTCCGACTACCACGGGTCCAACAAGTCGGTGGTGCTCGGCGAGTTCGTCACCGCACCCGAGCAGTACGAGCGGCTGATCGCGGCGTCGAACGGCATCGAGGTGGTGGCGGGATGAGCGACGCCTGGGTCGACGAGTACGACGACGAGCGGTACGGCAGGCAGGCCGCCGCGGGCCGCGAACCGCGCTGGGAACCTCCGCGTGGACCGCGCAGGCGCAGTGCCCCGGCCCGGGCGCTGCAGGCGCTCAGCGGCGCCGTGACGGCGGGCGTCGTGCTGCTCGCCGCGGTGGTGATCGTGACCGCGTACCTGGGGTCCCGGCGGGGCTTTCCCGGGCCGGGCGCGGTGTCGGTCGCGGCTCACGTCGTCGCGGCCGTTGTGGTGGTGGTTGCGCAGCGGTTCGCCGATCACCGGCGTGGTCCGGTCGCGATCGCCGGGTCCGTGGCCGTGTTTTTGGTCACAATCGGGTTGCTCTGGACCCAGTGGTGGGGGTAGCTCACCGAAACGGCTGCTCACACGTGAGATTTGCCAGTGGTGAGCCCGTGGTGGCACACTTGCTGCACTCCAATGCCGGTGCCACCGCCTGGTAGGGAGTCGAAGTCGGATTCAACCAGCGGCAGATTTCAGTGCCCGGGCTCACCCCGCCCGGTGCCATCGCGGCTCCGAAGTGAGTGCCTCTCCCGTAGACCAATCGGGCCCCGATCGTGCACCCTCGGAGCGTTCAGCTCTTCACCGAAAAACCTGCGGCTGCGTCGAAAAACATCCTTCGCCGCTGCTACTTACCAGTAACCCGCCCCCGAGTGGTGGCGGCATGAGTAGGAGTGTCATCGTGTCTCTCGTGTCTGAACCAACCACCCCGCCCAAGGTTGAGCTGACCGACGAAGAGATCTTCTCCGGCCACATCGGCGGCAAGCTCTCGGTCGAGACGACGGCTCCCCTCGATACCCAGCGTGCGCTGTCGATCGCGTACACCCCCGGCGTCGCGCAGGTGTCCCGCGCGATCCACGCGGACGAGACCCTCGCCGACCGATACACCTGGACCAGCCGCCTCGTTGTCGTCGTCAGCGACGGCTCCGCGGTGCTCGGTCTCGGCGACATCGGCCCGCGCGCGTCGCTGCCGGTGATGGAGGGCAAGTCGGCGCTGTTCAAGAACTTCGCCGGCCTGAACTCGATCCCCCTGGTGCTCGACACCAAGGACCCGGACGAGATCGTCGAGACCCTGATCCGGCTCCGTCCGAGCTTCGGTGCGGTCAACCTCGAGGACATCTCGGCGCCGCGGTGCTTCGAGATCGAGAAGCGGGTCATCGAGGCCCTCGACTGCCCGGTCATGCACGACGACCAGCACGGCACCGCGATCGTCGCGCTGGCCGCGCTCAAGGGCGCGGTGAAGGTCCAGGACCGCGACATCACCAAGCTGCGCGTGGTGATCTCCGGAGCAGGCGCCGCCGGTGTCGCCTGCGCGAACATCCTGCTCGCCGCGGGCATCACCGACATCACCGTCCTCGACTCGAAGGGCATCGTCTCCTCCGATCGCGGTGACCTGAACGAGATCAAGGCCGACCTGGCCGCCCGCACCAACCCCGCCGGGCGCACCGGTGGCATCGTCGAGGCCCTCGACGGCGCCGACGTGTTCCTGGGCGTCTCCGCGGGCACCGTGCCGGAGGAGATCATCGCGACGATGGCCGACGACGCGATCATCTTCGCGATGTCGAACCCGGACCCGGAGATCCACCCGGACATCGCGCGCAAGCACGCCGCGATCGTCGCTACGGGCCGTTCGGACTTCCCGAACCAGATCAACAACGTGCTCGCGTTCCCCGGCGTGTTCAAGGGCGCCCTGGACGCGGGTGCCCGCCGGATCACCGAGGGCATGAAGCTCGCGGCCGCGGAGGCGATCCTGTCCGTCGTCGCGGACGAGCTCGCGGTCGACAAGATCGTGCCGAGCCCGCTCGACCCGCGCGTGGCTCCGGCGGTCGCCGAGGCCGTCGCCAAGGCCGCCAAGGAAGAGGGCGTCGCCTAGCCCCACGCACCACCCGGCTGAAGGGCACTTTCGTTCGGTTCAACCGAACGAAAGTTCACAACCTAAGAAACCTATATCACACCACTGAAAACCAAACACCCACACAGTA
>NZ_JBSGGS010000013.1:0-143096 GCF_053604015.1 Rhodococcus sp. NPDC004095 | reverse complement strand
GCGGTTCCTAGACAGCTCCACTTCACAACCGGAGGCTTTCACCTGTCAGCTCGACTCACCGGACAGAGTCCGGACCAACCTCCCTGGACATCACATCTAGGACATGTCGCCCACGGTGGAGACGAGGTTGCCCTGCATGAACTCGTGATAGGCGGGCAGGTCGAGCATGCCGTGCCCGGACAGGCCGATCACCAGCACCTCCGGCTCCGTCAGCTTCTTCGCGTACTCGGCGCAGGCCGCGATCGCGTGGGAGGACTCGGGCGCGGGCACGATGCCCTCGGCCCTGGCGAACTGCACGCCCGCCGCGAACGACTCGGTCTGGTCGACTGCCTGGCCGGTGACGTAACCGAGCTCGACGGTGTGGCTGAGCAGCGGCGCCATGCCGTGGTAGCGCAGGCCGCCGGCGTGGATCGGGTCCGGCACGAAGTCCTGGCCGAGGGTGTGCATCTTCAGCAGCGGCGTCAGGCCGGCGACGTCGCCGTGGTCGTACCGGTACTCGCCCTTGGTGATCGACGGGCACGCCGCCGGCTCCACGGCCATGACCCGGGTCTTCGCCCGGCCGTGCAGCACCTCGCGGATGAACGGGAACGCCAGGCCGGCCAGGTTGGAACCGCCACCGGCGCAACCGAACACGACGTCGGCGTTCTCCTCGCCCGCGGCGCGCAGCTGCTCGACCGCTTCGAGCCCGATGACCGTCTGGTGCAGCACCACGTGGTTGAGGACGCTGCCGAGGGCGTACCGCGCGTTCGGGTCGCCGGCGGCCACTTCCACGGCCTCGGAGACCGCGATGCCCAGGCTGCCGGGGGTGTCGGGGTGCTCGGCGAGGATCTTGCGACCGGACTCGGTCAGCGTGGACGGGCTGGCGTGCACGGTGCCACCGTAGGTCTCCATCAGGAACCGGCGGTACGGCTTCGAGTCGTACGACGCGCGGACCTGCCACACCTCGAGGTCGATGCCGAACTTCGCGCACGCGAACGACAGCGCGGAGCCCCACTGGCCGGCGCCGGTCTCGGTGGTGATCTTGGTGACGCCGTCCTGCGCGTTGTAGTACGCCTGCGCGACCGCGGTGTTGGTCTTGTGGCTGCCGACCGGGCTGACGCCCTCGTACTTGACGTAGATGCGGGCCGGGGTGCCCAGTGCCTTCTCGAACTCGCGCGCCCGGATCAGCGGCGCAGGCCGCCACGTCTTGTAGACCTCGCGGATCGGCTCGGGGATCTCGATGTACTGCTCGGTCGACGCTTCCTGGGCGATCAGCCCGGACGCGAACAGCGACTCCAGGTCGGCGGGGGTGACCGGCTCCTTCGTTCCCGGGTGCAGATGCGGTGGCGGCGGCACCGGCAGGTCGGCGGCGATGTTGTACCAGTGGGTGGGGATCGGCGTCGGCTCGGACACGGGCGCTCCTGGTGTCGAAAGGCAGTTTCTGCCCCGCATTGTGCCCGCGTTGGTGATCAGGGTTACGCCGGGTGGGCGACTGCGGGTCGGCGACGGGGTGGGTGAGACGGTAAACTCCTGGTGAAATGAGTGACACCGAGCAGAACCCCGAGCCGGAAAACGACAGCACCACATTTGCCGACCTCGGCATCGACGATCGGGTGCTGCGGGCACTGACCGACGTCGGGTACGAGTCGCCCTCGCCGATCCAGGCCGCGACCATCCCGCCTCTGATGGCCGGCAGCGACGTGGTCGGTCTCGCCCAGACCGGCACCGGCAAGACCGCGGCCTTCGCGGTGCCGATCCTCTCCCGCATCGACCCCGAGCAGAAGCGTCCGCAGGCGCTGGTGCTGGCGCCGACCCGCGAGCTCGCGCTGCAGGTGGCCGAGGCCTTCGGCAAGTACTCCGCGCACATCCCCGGACTGCACGTGCTGCCGATCTACGGCGGCCAGTCCTACGGGGTGCAGCTGTCCGGGCTGCGGCGCGGCGCACAGATCATCGTGGGCACGCCCGGTCGCGTCATCGACCACCTGGAGAAGGGCACCCTCGACCTCTCGCACCTGGACTACCTGGTGCTCGACGAGGCCGACGAGATGCTCAAGATGGGCTTCCAGGAGGACGTCGAGAAGATCCTCTCGGAGACCCCCGAGTACAAGCAGGTCGCGCTGTTCTCGGCGACCATGCCGACGGCGATCCGCAAGATCTCCAAGCAGTACCTGCACGATCCGGTCGAGATCACCGTCAAGGGCAAGACCTCGACGGCCACGAACATCACCCAGCGCTGGGTGCAGGTTGCGCATCAGCGCAAGCTCGACGCGCTCACCCGCATTCTCGAGGTCGAGTCGTTCGAGGCGATGATCATCTTCGTCCGCACCAAGCAGGCCACCGAGGATCTCGCGGAACGCCTTCGGGCACGGGGTTTCTCGGCCGCCGCGATCAACGGCGACATCGTGCAGGCCCAGCGCGAGCGGACCATCGGTCAGCTCAAGTCCGGTGCCCTCGACATCCTTGTCGCGACCGACGTCGCCGCGCGCGGACTGGACGTGGAACGCATCTCACACGTCGTCAACTACGACATCCCGCACGACACCGAGTCGTATGTGCACCGCATCGGCCGCACCGGCCGGGCCGGTCGCTCCGGCGACGCGCTGCTGTTCGTCGCGCCGCGCGAGCGGCACCTGCTCAAGGCGATCGAGCGCGCGACCCGGCAGCCGCTGACCGAGATCCAGTTGCCGACCGTCGAGGACGTCAACGCGCAGCGCGTCTCGAAGTTCGGTGACTCGATCACCGAGTCGTTGAGCTCCGACAACATCGCCCTGTTCCGGCGGCTGATCGAGGACTACGAACGCGAGCACGACGTGCCGCTCGCCGACATCGCCGCCGCTCTCGCCGTGCAGTCCCGCGACGGCGAGGCGTTCCTGATGGCGCCCGAGCCGCCGGCACCGCCGCGCAAGGAGCGCGAACCGCGCGAGCGGCCGCCGCGCCGCTTCGACGAAGGCCCGAAGGTCGGGCGCAACGGGCAGGAGATGGCCACCTACCGGATCGCCGTCGGCAAGCGTCACCGGGTGGTCCCGGGCGCCATCGTCGGCGCCATCGCCAACGAGGGCGGCCTGCGCCGCAGCGACTTCGGGCACATCAGCATCCGCCCGGACCACAGCCTCGTCGAGCTGCCCGCGGACCTGGCGAACGAGACCCTCGAAGCGCTGCGTGCGACCCGGATCTCCGGTGTCCTGATCCAGCTCACCCCCGACCAGGGCCCGCCCGGGCAACGCCCGCAGGAGCGGGGCCGGCGGAGCGACCAGGGCGGTCAGCGCGACGGCAAGTCCGGCAAGGGCAAGTTCGACAAGAAGCCCAAGCGCGACCGGTACTGACGGCCTCGCCGTCGCCTGCACGCCTACACGGGTGCGGGCGAGGCGAGGGCGGACACCCCGGCCCGGCCCAACGCCGCGCCCTGTCGCGATCCGGACTCGAGTGCCGCCGGGGACAGCCCGGCGCGCACCTCGGCGTCGTACCCGGCGAGGTCGATCGGGTCCATCGCCGCGGGGCGGTAGCCGATCGCCGCACCGTGTCGGTCGACGGCGCCGGTGAGGACCGCGGCCGTGTGGTGGTCCCCACGGCGGAAGGCCGCGTACGCCGACGTCGCCAGCCCGACCAGCCACGAGGTGACGTCCGCGTTGTCGTCACACACCCGGATCATCCGGGTCAGCTTCTCCTCGGCGGGTCCACCCCAACGGCCCTGGGCGAGATCCACTTTCGCGCCGATCCACAGTGAGGACGCCTCGCACCAGCCGTACCCGCACCGCTGCGCCGTGGCGGCCGCCTCCTCCAGGTGTGCCGCCGCGGACTCGAGATCGCCGGCCCGGAAATCCGCCGTCCCCAAACACATCAACGCCTCGGCGGTGGTGAACAGCCGCTCGGCGCGGGTACCGAAGTCGAGCGATGCCCGGGCGTGGGTGCGGGCCTGTTCGATCAGTCCGGATCCCGCCTCGAAGAACGCGAGTGTGGTTTCGGCGTCTGCGCGGCTGACGGGATCGGTGACCTCGGCGGCCAGTTCGGCGAGCAGCCCGAACGCCGTGAACAGTCCCGGAAGGTCGCCGGCGAGGTAGTGGATGACGGTCGCCCCGGCCACCGCCCTGGCCCGTACCGGCAGTGACCCCGACGCCGCGATCCCCGACGCCACGGCGGGGGACAGCCAGCTGATCGCCTCGGCGACGTGGCCCCCTCGGTACCAGTACCAGTACACGCCCCCCGCGATCCGCAGGTACGTGTCGAGGTCGCCGGTGTTCGCCTCCAGTGCGGCCCGGACATTCGGGATCTCGAGGTCGAGGCGGCGCATCCAGCGCGAGCTGTCCGACCCGCGCAGACCGAGGAACGCGTCCTCGGCGAGATCGCAGATCCACCGGGTGTGGCTGCGCCGCAGCCGTGCGGTCAGGTCCGGCTCGCGCACTCGCGCGGCGTACCCGCGCATCGTCTCAAGCATGCGGTAGCGGCGCGGGTCGCCGCCGACGACGGACACCAGCGACTTGTCCACCAGCGACCCGAGATCGGCGAGCAGTCCCGCTTGGTCGACGACGGCACGCGCGGAGTCGAGGTCGAATCCGCCTTCGAACACCCCGAGGGACTGGAACAGCCGCTGCTCGGATTCGGTGAGTGTCTGGTACGACCATTCGACCGCGGCGAGCATCGTGGTGTGCCGGGCGTTGGTCCGCGGTCCGCCGCGCAGCAGTGCGAACCGGTCGTCGACGTGATCGATCAGTTGTCGGACCGACAGCGTCCGGCACTGCGCAGCGGCGAGTTCGATTGCCAGCGGCATCCCGTCGAGCTCGGAGCACAGCCGGAGCAGCAGTTCGCGTTCCTCGGGATCGGGGTGGAACTCGCCGAGCTGCCCGGCCGCCCGTTCGATGAACAGCTGTACCCCCTCCAGGTCGGACATCGGGGGAACCTCGTAGACGTATTCGCCTGCGGCGGAGAGTGCTTCGCGGCTGGTGGCGAGGACCCGCACAGAAGGACAACGGGTCAGGATCGCGGTCACGACCTCGGCGACCGAGTCGACGACCTGCTCGCAGTTGTCGAGAACCAGCAGTAGTTCTCGCCCACGGAGCACGTCGGCGATTCCGTCGACGCCGCCCGAGACGGTCAGCCCCAGTGCGGTTGCCAGGGCGTCGGCGACCTGACCGCCGTCCCTGGCGCCGGCCAACTCCACGAGCCACGGTCCGTCGACGTCGGTGCGGGCACGTGCGGCCTCGAGCGCGAGCCGGGTCTTGCCCATGCCGCCGGCACCGGTGAGGGTGACGAGGCGGTGCGTTCGGAGCAACGCCCCGAGGTCGGTCAGCGGATCGCTCCGACCCACCAACGGGGTCAGTGCGAGGGGAATGTTGCGCGCGAACGGATCCGGTGCGGCGGCGGGCTCCGCTGCGGCCTCGGCCACCTCCGGTGTGGCGGGCGCCGAGTCCGGGTCGCTCGGTGTCAACGCGTCGTCGTGCGCGAGGATCGCCGCCTGCAGCGCCAGCAGGCTCGGCCGGGGATCGGTGCCGAGTTCGTCGGCGAGGATTTCGCGGGCCCGGCGCAGCGCGTCGAGGGCGTCGCCCGGTCGGCCGGCCAGATAGTGTGCCCGCGCCGACAACTCCCACGCGCGTTCGCGGAGCGGGTGCAGTCGGGTGAACGCGTCGAGGCGCGCGGCGGCCGTCCCGTGTTCGCCGAGTGCGAGCGCGGCCTCCATTCGATCCTCGACGACGTCGAGGCGCAGGGCGTCGAGGCGACGGGCCTCGACCGCCACCGACTCCGACTCGGGGACGTCCGCGTAGGCGTCGCCACGCCAGTGATCCAGTGCGGCGTCGAGGGTGTCGGCCGCCGCGGCGGCGTCACCGGCGGCGAGGAGTCGGGCACCCGCCTCGGCGAGGACGGTGAACTGCTGCCAGTCGGTGGCGTCGGGTTCGAGGGCGTAGCCGTTGCCGGTCCGGGTCAGCACTCGGGAGCGGGCGCCGGGCCGGTGCGGATCGAGGATCTTGCGTATCCGTGCCACATAGCCCTGCAGGGTCAGTTTCGCGGTGCGGGGCGGAGTGTCACCCCACAGGTCGTCGATCAGCGCGTCGTCGGACACGCTCTCCCCGGCCGCGACGGCCAGACGCGCGAGCAGCGCCCGCGGCACCGGGCCGCCCACCGACAAATCCGAATCGCCGACAAGCACCTGGACCGGCCCGAGAACCTGCAGGTAGACGGACGTCGGTGGGGGCGTGGGCGCGGTCGGTCCAGGCATGACCCTCAGCATAAGCGGGCCGGCCTACCAGTGATTTGCCAGCGTGGTGCAAGTCGAGCGCAGCCGGGCGCAGGTCGTCTCCAACCGGGTCCGGGCACCGTTTCCGGTGTCGGACGGTCCGACACGAAAGTGACGAGGAGTCATGAACATGCGCAACACCACCATCACCGAGATCCCCGCGGCCGGCGCCGAGCTGAACGAGGCGCAGCTGGCCTCCGTCGCGGGCGGCATGCGCGACCGCGGGCGCTCCAGCAAGGTGATCGACGTCGTGGACGGCTGGACGGGAACCGACGCCGACTTCTGATCGGTTCGCGGAAGTAGCGGGGCGTCGCCGATCCGGCGACGCCCCGCGCTCGATGACATCACTGCCACAGGAGGGATCCATGACCCCAGCGCATGTGCTGGTGCTGACCCAGCCGGGTGACACCCACGCGGCCGCCGTCGTCCGTCACCTGCACGCCGCCGGTGCGGAGGTGACCGTGTTCGACCCCGCCGAGTTCCCCGCGGCGGCAACGCTGTCGCTGGCGGTGACGTCGACGGGGCGGGTGCGCCGGACGCTCACCCGGGGCCCGGACCGTGTCGATCTCGACGCGGTGGACGCGGTGTGGTTCCGCAGGCCGGGCGATCCCGTGGCACACGGGGAGACAACCGACCCGGCGATCAAGGAGTATGTCGAGCAGGAGTGTGAGGTGTTCGCGGCGGCACTGTGGGACGACCTCGATGCGCTCGCCGTGCCGGGGACCCGTGCCGACATCCGTTCCGCCGGACGCAAACAGACCCAACTGCGCCTCGCCGGCCGGCTCGGCTTCGAGCTTCCACCGACCCTCGTCACCACCGATCCGGACGCGTTTCTCGACTTCTGGGACGCGCACGAGGGCCGCGTGATCACCAAGCCCCTGCAACGGTCCTGGCTGGTGCGCGGCGACGAGAGCTACGCGCGGATGGCGGAGCCGGCGACCACGACCGACGTTGCCGCCGCCGACGCGGTTCGCCTGTGTCCGATGATTGTTCAGGCATACGTCCCGAAGCGGGTCGAGCTGCGCGTGACGGTGGTCGGAACCGAGGTGTTCGCCGCCGAGATCCACAGTCAGGACGCCAACCACACCCGGCTGGACTGGCGGTGCTACGACCCGTCGACGACCCGGTACGGGGTGCACACCCTGCCCGAGGACATCCGCAGACGGTGCGTGCTGCTCGTCGCCGAACTCGGATTGCGCTACGGCGCAATCGACCTGATCCTCACACCCGCCGGACACTACGTGTTCCTCGAGATCAATCCCTCCGGACAGTGGCTGTGGATCGAGGACGCCACCGGACTGCCCATCTGCGCCTCGATTGCGGATCTGCTGCGATCAGGCGCCGACCGCGACCTGCCACGACGACACATCGGAGCCCTGCCGTGACCGCACCGACCCCGTCCCTGCTCGACTCCGCGCTGACCGTGCTCCGCTCTCTCGGCCCGGACGATGCGGACCGGCGCGCGGACCGCGCGCTGGACCCACTGCGCGCCGAGCACCCGCGGAGCCGGATGCGGCTGCTCCGGCACCGCGAGGCCGTCGACGAGTCCGTCGGCTACGGGCTGCTGATCACCGAGCCCGGGGTGGGCACGACCTCCTTGTCCTGGACCCCGGCCACCGCGGTGCCCTGGTCGCTGCGCGGTGCGCAGCGCACCGCCGAGTCGATGCTGTTGCGGGTCAACGGCGAACCACTCGCGATCGAGGAGGCCATGGCGTACCTGGACGTGATGTGGGAGCGGACGGAGCTACTGGACCGGTTGATCACGGTGTGCCTGGTGCGGCAGGAACTGGCGGAGAATCCGATCCGGCCGGGCGCGGCGGAGTTGCAGCACGCGATGGACGCGTTCCGGAGGGCGCGCGGTCTGTTGACGGTGCCGGACACCGAGGAGTGGATGCGGGAGCGGGCCCTCGGTCACGAGGCGTTCGAGGAACTGGTCGCCCAGGAGACCGCGATCGCCGAACTCAAGCGGCGCATCCTCGCCGAGCGTGGCCCGGATCCCGCCGTCCTCGACCGCCTCCGGGGGGTCAGGGTGCGGTTCGTGGAGCGCGGCGACGCGGATGCCTTCGTGACCCTGGTGCGCACGCGCGTGGATGCGGACGGCGCGGATGCGGCCGGGGTGTTCGCGGCGGCGGCCGCCGCCTTCGCTGGGGCGGCGACGGTGCGTGGAGCCGAGTTCGTGGAGGTCGCGGCGGCCGATCTGGGCCACGCCGCACCGGGAACCGTCCTCGGGCCGGTCGAATCCGAATCGGGCTGGGAGGTGACGCAGGTGCTCGCGGCGTTCCCGGCGGCTCCGGGGCCGGAGACGGATCGGCTGCTCGCCGACGCCGCGTTCGACGGCTGGATCGCCGAGCGACGGCGGGACGCGCGAATCGAGTGGTTCTGGGGTGCGGCGGACAAGACCCCCACCGCGGGTGTGGCGGCCCCGCGGTGACCGTGCCGGTCGTCACCCAGGACGGGCTCGCGGACTGCGGAGCCGCCTGCCTGGCGATGATCCTCGGTCACTTCGGGCATCGGTGTGGCGCAGCGGAGGTCGCCGACGAGGTGGGTGCCGGCCGGGACGGCCTCACCGCGCTCGCGCTGGTCCAGGCGGCCCGGGGGTACGGGCTCGAGGCACGGGGACTGGGTGTCCCGGCCGAGGGGGTGCTGAGTGGGCAGGTGCGTCTGCCTGCCGTGGCGCACTGGGGTGGAAACCATTTCGTCGTCGTCGAGTCGGTCGGCCCACGTGGGGTGCGCGTGGTCGATCCCGCGGCCGGCCGCCGACGGCTCGCCGGTGCCGACTTCGCTGCGGGCTACTCGGGGGTCGTACTCGAATTCGGCAGGGGAACAGTCGAACAGCGACCTCGACCTCCGCGAGGTCCGGGCCGCGCGCTGGTCGCGGGGATGCTGCGCCGCGGTCGAGGGCTCCTCGTCGGTGTGGTGCTCGCGTCGATCGTCGTGCAGGCCGTCGGGATGGCATTGCCGGTGGCCTCGGGGGTCCTGGTCGACCGGGTGATCCCCGACCGGGACCGGGCGCTGTGGTGGGCGGTGACGGCGGTGGTCGGGGCCGCCGTCACCGCCCACCTGGTGACGGGCCTCGTGCGCAGTGCACTGCTGGTGCGGCTGCGCACCGACGTGGACCGGGATCTGACCACGGCCGTGGTCGAGCGGCTGATGCGGCTGCCGTTCGGCTACTTCACCCGGCGGGGGACCGGTGACGTGGTTCAGCGCATCGCGTCCGGGGCGGCGCTGCGCGAACTGCTCACCGGTTCGGTGCTGGCCGCGTTGCTGGACGCGCCGCTCGCCGTCGGGTATCTCGTGGTGCTGCTGTGGTGGTCCCCGCTGATGGCGGCCGGACTGGCCGTGTTCGCGCTCGCGCAGGTCGCGTTGTTGGCCGCCACGGCCGGCCGGGTGTCGACGGCGGGTCACCGGGAACTCGCCTCCGCCGCCGCGGCCGAGGGGTTGCTCATCGAGGCGGTCGGTGGGATCGAGTCGGTGAAGGCATCAGGCGCCGAGCGGGCCGTGACCGCGCGGTGGGCCCGACTGTTCGAGACTGCGGTGACCGATGCCGCGGCGAGCGCGGGCCTGCAGGGCCGGCTGGACGCGGCACTGCAGACGATCCGGATCGCCGCCCCTACCGTCCTGGTCGCGGTTGGCGCGGTACAGGTGATGAACGGTGGCCGTTCACTCGGAGAAATGATCGCGCTCAACGGGATCGCGGTCGCGGCCCTCGTGCCGATCGGCTCGCTGGTCGGCACCCTGCAGCGGCTGCAGGTGGTCGGGGCACACCTGCGGCGGCTCGGTGACGTGCTCGGGTCCCGGGAGGAACAGCAGGATGTCCCGGTGACGCCCGCGCCCGCGTTGAGCGGGGCGATCAGCGTGCGTGGGCTCGGATTCCGGTACGACCCACGGTCTTCCTGGGTCGTGCGTGGCCTGGACCTCGACATACCGGCCGGTGCCACGGTCGCGCTGGTCGGGCGCTCCGGGTCCGGGAAGAGCACCGTCGCGCGGCTGCTGCTCGGACTGGTCCCGCCGACCGAGGGCACCATCCGTTTCGACGGGATCGACGCAGCCGCACTCGAGGTGCGCTCGCTGCGCTCGCAGTTCGGTGTCGTCACCCAGGACTGTCCGCTGCTGAGCGGCAGCATCGCCGACAACGTCGCCCTGTGCCGGCCGGGGGCGAGCCGCGACGAGATCGCGGCCGCCGCGAGGCTCGCCTGCCTCGACACCGAGATCGAGGCCATGCCGATGGGATACGACACCATGCTGCGGGACGGCGGGGGTCTGTCCGGTGGTCAGCGGCAGCGCCTCGCCATCGCCCGCGCGGTGCTGCCCCGGCCGCGGGTACTGCTGCTGGACGAGGCGACGAGCGCCCTCGATTCGATGACCGAGGCCGCAGTCACGACGAACCTGGGCGGGCAGCGTCAGACCCGCATCGTGATCGCCCATCGGCTCAGCACGATCCGAGACGCGGATCTGATCGTCGTGCTCGACGGCGGGCGGATCGCGGAACTGGGTCGGCACGAGGACCTGCTCGATGCCGGGGGAGCCTATGCCGACCTCGTCCGCGGCCAGGCGGGGGCCGCGCTCCGGTCCTGATTGCGGAGTCATCCCCGTAGGTGCTCGATGACGGGCGCGAGGGTACGCAGGTAGGGCTCGTGGACCGTGAAGTGGGTGAATCCGAAGCGGTCCCGGGGCGGGTGGCGATCAGGTCACGGGATCACTTCGTAGACCTCGCCGACCGGCCGCGCGAGCAGGCGATCCGTCATCTCCTGCTTGAGCACGGTCAGGTGGGCATCCTCCTCGGCGGTGCGGTCGGGCTTGGCGCCGAGCGCGATGAACTCGTCGGTGACCAGTCCGTCGTCGCGCAACTGCAGGGTGACGGTGCGGTCACCGTGGGTGAACTCCCACACGTACCGCGCCAGCGTGGTGCCACGCTCGGGCTTCGCGAGGTCGGGGTCGACCACGAAGCGATCACCGGTGACGGCGCGCAACGCCATCTCGATCGCGTCGCGGCCCCCCGGACCGGGAAACGCGGTGCGGACGGTCACCTCCCGTCGCTCCACGTCGCCGAGCAGGGAGACGGCGTGCAGCATCGCGCAGTAGGCGTGCGCGACACCACCCGGGAATCCGGTGCCGTGGTACTTCATCAGGTCGGCAAAGGACAGTTCGACGGGGGTTCCCGCCTCGTACACGGTCAGCATCCGAGCTTCTCTCTCATCTTCTCGTCGCACGTCATTTCCTGGTGGCCCAGTGCAGCGACGAGTACAGCAATTGCGTTGCGCCGGGCATGAACCCGGAGCCGTGGTGGTAGACGGGGTCCATCGTCGTGACGAGCAGCCGGCCGGGCGTGCTCGCCTCGTCGACGTACAGGATCGACCCGTCCCGGTCGCCGTCGACGGTGTGCAGGTCCACCAGGCTGACCGCGCCCGCCGGCGGTTCGAGAACCCCGTGGTAGTGCCAGATCACCGATCGATCCGAGAAGAACTGCCAGGCTGGGTGATCCGGATTCAGCTTGTGCAGCCGATGGTCCTCGCCGGTGCGCCACCACCAGAAGATGGTGGGGCGCGGCTGTTCGCATGCTCCGTCGAGCCAGTCGCCGATGTGGTTCTCGCCGAAGACGATCACCGTCGCACCGCGATCGAGGCAGGCCGCGATCGCACCGGACCAGGCAGCGAGCAGATCCGGGCGAAGGCGGTCGGCGACGACGAGAACGTCCACATCCGCAACGGATTTGGGGTGATCGGTGCGGACGTGGACGGGCCGGATCCGGTACGGCGCGAGCGCGGGGTCGGCGAGGGTGGCGAGATGGGAGTGGCTGCCGCCGTGCAGCATCGCGATGGTCACAGGCCCTCCAGCCAGTCCAGGATCTGTGTCCGCAGCGCCGCGGTACCGTGGTGGGCGCCGGCGAACTGCAGCAGGTCGTTGCCTCCGTGCACCAGTACCCGTCCGGCGCCGAGGGGATAGTCGTAGTCGATCGGGGCGGCGGTCCGCCCGATGGTGTGGACCACTCGTGCGTCCTCGGGCAGGCCGAGGTAGCAGCCGCGACCGTAGAAGCCGGCGACCCCGATCCGCTCGAGTTCGTCGAACGGCACCGGGCCGGGTGTTCCCGTGTTGTACAGCAACGACTTCGGATCGATTCCCTCCCACACCGGGTGCGCGCTCACCCGGGTGAGTGTGAGGTCGGCGGGGGAACGGAAGTCCAGCTTGCGCCAGCGCGTGAGCCCGTCGAGGAAGACCCGCTGGACGTGCCCGTTGACGAGAACCCGACCGCCTCCGGTGACGAACGCGGTGAGCAGATCCCGGTGCTCGGCGAGAAACTCCTGGTCCACGTCGCCGGTGAGGTAGACCCCACCGATCTCGTCCGAGAGTGCGTCGGGAAGGTCGTAGACGTCGACCTCCCGGAAGCCGTCGACGAGTTCTCCGTCGCGCGGGGCCATCACCGCCTTGAGTGCCGTCATGCCACTCCCTTCCCGAAGTCCGGAACCGTCAACCGTCTCGTCGCACTGGGTGTGTCGACGTCGGCGGTGACGATGGGGACGCCGTACATCTCGCTGAGCAGATCTCCGGTGAGCAGTTCGCGGGTGGCGCCGACACGTTGATCGTCGCCCGACACCATCAGCATGGACCGTTCCGCGATGTGCAGGGCGTGATCCGGATGGTGGGTGGTCATCACCACGGACATCCCCTCGTCGGCCAGGGTCCGCAGCACCGTCAGGACCCGGGCCTGGTTACGCAGGTCCAGGGCGGACGCGGGCTCGTCGAGGACGATGGTGTCGCACTCGGACACCAGTGCTCGCGCGATGAGGACGAGTTGCCGCTCACCACCGCTGAGGCCGGTGTAGTCCCGGCCCGCCAGGTGCTGCGCGCCGACCCGGACCAGTGCCTGCTCGGCGGCCTGCCGGTCGGCGGCGGTCGGTGCGCTGTAGATCCGCACCTTGCGTGCCCGTCCCATCAGCACGATGTCCAGGACGCTGAACGAGAACACGACCGAGTGACTCTGGGGCACGTAGCCCACCGGGCCGGTGATCACGACCTCGCCGGACACCGGTTCGTGCAGTCCGGCGAGGCACTTGAGCATGGTGGTCTTGCCGCGCGCGTTCGGTCCGAGCACCGCGAGCACCTCGCCGGCCCGGACCGAGACGGACACGTCGCGGAAGATCCACGGCCGTCGCGGCGAGTAGCGGAACGAGATCGAGCGGGCGTCAAGCATCGGAACCCCACAGTCTGGAGCGGTTCTTGATCAGCAGGCCGACGAAGAAGGGTGCGCCGATGATGGCGGTGAGAATGCCGATCGGGATCTCCGCGGTGGTCAGGGTGCGTGCGAGAGTGTCGATCACGGTGAGATAGATGGCGCCGAGCAGGGCGCTGATGGGCAGCACCCGGCGGTTGTCGGTGCCGACCATCATGCGCACCAGGTGCGGCACCACCAGGCCGACCCAGCCCACCACGCCGGCCACCGCGACCGATCCTGCGGTGATCAGGGCGACGCAGCCGAGCAACAGCGCGCGCAGGCGCTGCGGCCTCAACCCCATTGCGGTGGCGTCCTCGTCGCCCATGGACAGGATGTTCAGACGCCACCGCAGTGCGAGGACGACCACGCCGGCGGACACGATGGGCAGCGCCGCGATCGCCACCTTCCCGTAGGTCGCGGTCGCGAGCGATCCCATCAGCCAGAAGACGATCGACGGCAGCTCGCTGTACGGGTCGGCGATGTAGGTGACGAACGAGACCATCGCCTGGAACATCGCGCCGACGACGGTGCCGCCGAGGATGATCATCAGCAGGGGTGCGCCGGGCACGGCCCGTGCGATCGCGAGCACCAGGACCAACGCGACGACGCCGCCGACGAACGCCCCGCCCACCAGTGCCGCGCCCCCGAGGCCCGCGAGCAGGACCAGTACACCGCCGAACGACGCCCCGGAGGACACGCCGAGCACCTGCGCGCTGGCGAGGGGATTGCGGAACACCGCCTGCATCACCGCGCCGGTGAGGGCGAGACCCGCGCCGATGACGATCGAGAGTAGTACCCGGGGCATTCGGACGTCGAGGACGACCGTGCGCTCCTGGTCGTACCAGGTCTGGTCGATCGGAAAGACCTGCCCGAGAAGCAGTCTGAGGATCTCGTTCGGAGGCACGGTGTACCGGCCGACCGCCAGTGCGCCGATCGCGACTACCAGCAGCACCACGCCGAACGCGAGGATCAGCAGCGTGTTCGAGCCGCGCAGGCGGCGCCGCGGGGGCGCCGCCTGCGCGGTGATGTCAACGGCGGAACTGGTCATAGTTCGCGGCGTCACTGTTCAGGTCGAAGCGCAACACCTTGTCGATCTCGTCCTCGGAGATCTCGTAGGCGAACAGGTCGTCGAAGGCGGCCCGCATGTCCTCGCGCAGTTCACCGGTCCGCTCGCCGGGGTAGAGCACCTGGTGCATCCAGTTCCACATCAGCGGGGACTCGGCGCTCGGCACCTGCCAGCGGTAGCCCCCGAGCGGGGTCTTGTAGACACGCTTGTTCTGGACCGCGCTGACGGTCGCCAGGCGGGGATCGGCGTAGATGTCGGCCGGGGTGCTCTGGTCGAAGCCGCTCAGGAAGATGACCTCGGGATTCCAGGCGAGGATCTGCTCCGGGTTGACCTGGCCCGAGTCGGAGACGAAGCCCTTCGAGACCTGGTCGGCACCCACGAGATCGAACTGGAACCCGTCGTAGCCGGAGTCGGTGGTGGTGCTGAAGGTGTCACCGGTCTTCGACAGGATCATCGCGCGCGGCCGCGCGCCGCCCTGTCCGGCGACCTTCTCCCGCATCTCGCTGATCTCGCTGTGCTGCCAGGCGACGAGTTCCTCGCCGCGTTCGGGCTTGCCCGCGATCTGCGCGAAAAGGGTGATCCAGGACTCGAGGTCCTCCTGGGTGCCGTATTCGAGCCCGACGATGGGGAAGCCCGCGGACTCGATGGGCTTGGTGATGTCGGGGCCGCGGTCGCCCCACTGCACCACGACGTCGGGGTCGAGTTGCAGGAGCGTCTCGACGTTCGGCACGAAGTCGCTGCCCGCGACGACGTCGGAGCTCGTGGAGTTCGGGAACATCGTCGCGAACATGCCGCCCTGGTTCGCCACCAGGGTCGACTGGTTGATGCCGACGATCCGGTCGTAGCTGCGGTCCACCGCCGCGAAGATCGACGGGGCCGGCATCACGGTGAACGCCACCTTGTCGGCGGGCCCGTCGAGCGTGATCGTCTCCCCGCGCTGGTCGACGATCGTCAGCGCCTGGGCGTTGCCGTCCTGCTCGGTGGACTGGGCATCGCGGCTCGAGCAGCCTGCGGTCAGTGCGAGCGCTGTGATCACTCCTGCCGCGGCCCATCGCCGAGGCGTGCGCGACCTGGGCTGCTGCCCTGCTGTCGCCGGATTTCGTGTCATCTGCGCTACCGTCCTGCCTGAGAACCGTCCAAAACGGACTTAGGTTAGCTTTGCCTATCTAACCGGTTCTCGGTGGGGTGCGCGGCGGCGGTCCCGCCGCAGCTCAGGAGGCCGATTGTGCTCCGCGGAGCCGTGAGGCGTACGTACGCAGCAGATCCCAGATCTCGCTGTCGCTTTCGTGAAGTCGCCCGGTGCGCCCGATCGCGGTCAGTGCACCGGTGAGCCGACCGTCGGCCGAGCGGACGGGCACCGCGAGCGCGGTCCGGCCGATGCGGCACTCGTCGACCTCGCTCGCGGCGTCGGCCTCGCGGACCCGGCGCAGTTCCGCTTCGACCTCGGCCGGTTCGGTCTTCGTGCAGTCGGTGACCCGGCGCAGCGGACCCGGAGTGATCAGCTCCGGGCGTTGCACCAGCAGCAGTTTGCCGATCGCCGACGCGTGCAGGTGCGTCGTCCAGGTCGACTCACCGGACAGTTCGTGGTCGGGATCGCGGTCGACGAGCCGAACCCGGCCGCCGCGGTAGGAGGCCAGGTAGATGCCGTGCCGAACCTGGTCCCGCAACTCCTCGAGCACCGGGCCCGGGTCGACGTCCGGTTCCGCGGACGTCTCGGCACCGGCCAGTTCACGGGTGCGCCGGCCGAGGGCGAACCCGGACAGGTCCTCGACCCGTACCAGATAGCCGTCCGCGACCAGGATGTTGAGCAGTCGGTACGCCGTCGCCGGGGGAATTCGGGTCAGTGCCGCCACGTCCCGGGCCGACGCTCCCGAACCGAGCGTCGCGACCGCTTCGAGCAGCGCGAGGGCGCGCTGCACCGCGCGCGGCTCGTGTCCGCCGGGCTCGGTGGCGCGGGCGCTCACCGTCGCACCGCAGTCGGGTGACCGGCCCCGACCAGTGCCATGCTGCCGCGGGCGTTCTCCGCGAACGCCCCGGCCCCTGGGAGCACGTCCGCCGACTCCGGACTGTCGAACACCCCCAGCGCGGCAAGGCTGTTCGGCCGACGGCGCCGCAGGTACCGGTGCCAGGCCGCCGCGAGGACCGGCACCGCGACCGTCGCCGCCAGTGCGCCGAACCGGCCGTCGGCAGCGTGACCGCCCACGATGTATCCCAGCACCGCCACCCCGACCACGGCCGTGACACGGGCCGCCCAGGCGAACGGCGGGGTGAGTTCGCGGATACGGGCGAGGAAGGCGACAGCGGCCACCGCCACCAGGACGTACGCCATCAGGAGCGCGACCCGCAGGCCGACCTTCGCGTCGGTGGGCACACCGCCGAGCGCAGCGAAAACCGGTGCGCCGACGGCGATCGTTGCCACCGCGACCGACAGTGCCGTCCATGGGGTGCGCAGCGCGCGATGTGTGTTGCCCAAAGCCTTCGGTAGCACGCCCTCGACGCCCATCGAGTACAGCAGGCGGGACGCCGCGTTCGACGACGCCATCGCGGACGCCAGCCACGAGCAGCCCATCCCGAGGTGCAGCAGCGCGACGACCAGCGGGCTCGCCCCGGTCGACGTGCCGTGCAGGTATGCGCCGACGAGGGTGTCGGCGTGTCCGCTCCACGCCGCCCAGCCCGCGAACACGAACAGGACCCCGCAGATCGCCGGGGTGGCGAGCACGGTACGGGTGACGGTCACCATCGGCCGGCGAGCCTCGGGACCGATGAACGTCGCGCTCTCGAAGCCGGCGAGCGCGAACAGGATCGTCAGAACGACCGGGAGCAGCGCGGAGCCGGATGTCGTGGCCGGAATCAGTTCGACCTCGCCGGCCGACCCCGACACCAGCATCAGACCGACGATGAACACCAGCGAGCACACCTCGACCACCAGGATCGCGAGCGCCGCGAACCGTACCCCGCGGACCAGCGTCGTCAGGATCGCCGCCGCGATCACCGCGTACACCGCTGCGACCGCGGGACCGCGGATCTCGATGCCGCACTGGGCGGCAACCGCGACGACGGCCTGCCCGCCGTGATAGAGCGTCAGCGCACCGCTGCCCAGGTACTTCACCGCCATGGCGACACCGGTGGTCAGTGCCGCGCGGGCGCCGAGACCCTGGAACACGAACGAGTAGAGGCCCCCGGAGGCGACCATGCGCCGGGTGAACTGTGATGTGCACCAGGCGATCAGCGTGACGAACACGGTGGCGGCCACGATGATCGCGAGACCGGCGAGCGGCGTTCCGTGGGTCAGCAGGGTCACCGGCAGCAACACCATCGACGCGGCCGGCGCCGTCGTCGCGACCGACTGCGCCAGAACCTCGGTGCCGGACAGCTGCCTTCGACCGAGCGCGCGCAGCGGCGAGACCGCGGGACGGTCGGATTCGTCCTGCGCGAACGACCGTGCGATCGCGTCCGCCAGCGCGGGTGTTTCCAGCGCAGTCATGGCACCTCCAGCAGCGGCCGGGGTCGACACCGGCCGCGGCAGACGGTATCCGGGCCGTGTTTCCGCCGCGTTTCCGGTGCGAGTCGGACGCGGTCGAGCCGAATGAGAGAACGCCCTCGCGACCCTCTCACTCGATACTGCGCGAACCGTTGCGCCACCGTAGTCGACGGGAAGCACGGCGATTCCACGATTGCACCCGAACGACGACGCCGGCGAGGCGAGAGTGCGATGGGAGTCATGAAGTGAACGTCACCAGAAGATCTTTCATGCGAGGACTGGGCATGACGGGCGGTGTGGGACTGGCGTACGGCGCCATGTCCACGCTGGGCCTGGCGCCGGCCGCCGCGGCCACCACGACCTCGACCCGGTTCCAGGCGCCCGCGATGGGGGACCTGATCGGCAAGGCTCCCGGCGGGCAGTCCGTCGTCATCCTCGGCGGCGGTCCCGCCGGCCTCTGCGCCGCCTACGAACTCGGCAAGGCCGGCTACAAGGTGACGGTGCTCGAGGCCCGCACCCGCCCCGGTGGCCGCGTGTACTCGGTGCGCGGCGGCACCACCGAGACCGAAATCGGCGGTGAGACACAGAAGTGCACCTTCTCGGAGGGACACTTCTACAACCTCGGCGCGACCCGGATCCCGCAGAGCCACATCACCCTCGACTACTGCCGCGAACTCGGGGTGGAGATCCAGGCGTTCGGGAACCAGAACGCCAACACATTCGTCAACTACGCGAGCGACACCCCGATCTCGGGACAGTCGGTGCAGTATCGGGCGGCCAAGGCCGACACCTTCGGGTACATGTCCGAACTGCTGCACAAGGCGACGTCGATGGGCGCGCTCGACACCGTGCTCACGCCGGACGACAAGGAGGCGCTGTCGTCGTTCCTGAGCGACTTCGGTGACCTGTCCAGCGACGGCCGGTACGTCGGCTCGTCCCGCCGCGGGTACTCGTCCGAGCCCGGCGCCGGACTGAACTTCGGCACCGAGACACAGCCATTCGCGATGACGGATGTGATCCGCAGCGGACTGGGCCGCAACTTCAGCTTCGAGTTCGGCTACGACCAGGCCATGATGATGATGACCCCGGTCGGCGGCATGGACCGGATCTACTACGCCTTCCGCGACAAGATCGGTGAGGACAAGATCCATTTCGGAGCCGAGGTCACGGCGATGAAGAACGTCGCCGACGGCGTCACCGTCGCCTACACGCAGGATGGCGCCCAGAAGTCGATCACCGCGGATTACTGCATCTGCACCGTCCCGCCGAACCTGGTGGGCCGCTTCGAGAACAACCTGCCCGGTGAGGTGCTGGCCGCGTTGACCGCCGCCGTGCCGGTCTCGTCCGGCAAGCTGGGCATCGAGTACACCCGGCGCTGGTGGGAGACCGAGGACCGCATCTACGGCGGTGCGTCGAACACCGACAAGGACATCTCGCAGATCATGTTCCCGTACGACCACTACGGCTCCGATCGCGGCGTGGTCGTCGGCTACTACAGCACCGGCAAGCGGCACCTCGGCTTCGAATCCCTCACGCACAAGCAGCGCCTGGAGAAGGCGGTCGCCGAGGGCATGGCCATCCACGGCGACAAGTACGGACGCGACATCGCCTCCTCGTTCTCCGGTAGCTGGCGGCGCATGAAGCACTCCGAGGGCGCGTGGGTGAGCTGGAAGGGGGCCGGCGACTCGCACGGGGGTGCCGCGACCCCCGAGTACGAGTTGCTGCTCAAGCCCGTCGAGCGCATCTACTTCGCGGGTGACCACCTCTCGAACGCGATCGCCTGGCAGCACGGCGCGTTCACCTCGGCCCGCGACGTCGTCACCGCGCTACACCAGCGTGTCGCCGCGGCCTGACCCGAAACAGACTATTCAGCAGGAGGATTCATGAACTGCACCACTCGCGCCGGCGCGCTCGTCGCCGCCCTCGCCGCGACCGCCCTCACCTTGACGGCCTGCTCGTCGGAGGGCGACTCCGCCACGCCGGCGGAGCCGACCCCGGCGGCGAAGCCGGTCCTCGAGCCGGGACAGGCGAATCCCATGATCGCGCAGGGCGTCACGATCAGCTCCGGCGCAACCGTCTACAAGTCCAGCGGTCTCGGGCCGTCCGCTGCGAACAAGGCCGCGCCCGAGGGCAGCCCGGAGTCGTACATCGACTCGCAGTTCAGCGGCGGCGTGCTGCCGCCGGGGGTGACGGTCACCGAGGCGCAGGGAATCAACGTGCTCAAGAAGATTCGCGAGAACCTCGAGGCGCAGGGACTGACGCTCGCCGACGTGACCACGATGCGGGTGTTCCTCGACAACGCACCGGGAACGGACCGTGCCGACTACGCAGGCTGGAACCGGGCCTACCGTCAGTTCTTCGCGAACACGAACCTCGACACCGGGGACACCGAACTCGTGCCGCTCGGCAGCGCGGAGCCCGCCGCGCCGCTCGAACGCAACGAGGCCCGGCCCAGCCGCTTCGCGCTCGAGGTGGGCAGTCTGCCCGTGGCCGGATGGCTGGTGGAGGTCGAGGTGGACGCGGTGTACCCGACCGACTCGGCGGCCGGCTGATGGGCGCGATGAGCCCGGCGCACTGGGCGATCGTGGCGGTGGTGCTGCTGGTGCTTTTCGGGTCCAAGAAGCTGCCGGAGGCGGCCCGAGGGCTGGGCCGCTCGATGCGGATCCTCAAGACGGAGGTCTCGGAGATGCACGCCGACGAGGCGAGCCCGACGGTGCACGCCGAGCCGAGGGTGCCGGCCGAGCTCGAACCGACCGTGGTGGCCGAGTCGAAGGCGATGGCCGCACCCCGGGTCTGACGAAGGGCGGAGGGAGCGCCGGCTCAGCGCGAGTTGAGCCGGCGCTCTCCGTGCGCGTCCCGGACGGCGTCGACGAACGCGGACTTGCGCGCGTTGTAGCGGGCGCGGAAGTCGTCGCAGTCGTGGACGCCGTCCATCGTGGACTCGGTGACGAACCGGAAGTAGTCGGTCGCGGCGTCGACGACCGGGGCGGGCGCGAGCAGGCGCAGCTCGTTGACCATGCCGTCGAGGTCGACGATGGATCGGGCGAGGGCGCGCAGCTTCGGGTCGTCGGACTCGAGGGCGAGTTCGAGGTCGGCGTCGGCGAGCACGTCGCCGTCGACGTCGACGATGCTGTTGTGCGCGGTGTCGCCTGCGCCGAGGAACCTGATGTAGACCGCCCGGACCTGCGGGTCGGCGGGCGCGGCCGGGGTGGGAGCGGGGGTGTGCCGTCCGCGGCGCACCGCGAAGACGCCGAGCAGCACACCGACGATCAACGACACCGGTACCGCCCACCACGGCGCGGCCTGGGAGCTGAGGGTATCGAGCAGCGAATTCACTTGCCGACCCTAACAATTGGGGTGTCGAATTCCGGTAGCGACATGTTTGCGCGCACCCATGTGCAACTGGTGGGTTGCGCCACGTGCCGAGAAGTGCAACCATTGGGTTGCAATGTTCGAGTGAACCCTCACGGCAGGAGCCACGACATGACGAACACACAGGCAGCCGTCGTCGACGGCGATCGATACACCGTCAGTCGCACCATCGTCGTCAACGCACCCCGCGCCGCGGTCTGGCGTGCGCTGACCGATCCCGAACACATCGCGAAATGGTTCGGTCAGACCGCGCGGATCGACGCGCTCGAGGTCGGGGCCAAGGGGAGCTTCGGCTGGACCGAGCACGGTGAGTTCCCGTTGGTGATCACCGAGGTCGACGAGCCGGCGCACTTCGCCTATCGCTGGGACATGCAGCCCGGCGAGTTCGACTTCGACCGCGCCACCGAGGCCCGCTTCACCCTCGTCGAGGACGGCGATGCCACGGTGCTCACCGTCGTGGAGAGCGGCTTCGACCGGATCAGCGACGACGAGGAGGTCCGGCGCGGTCAGCTCGAGGACAACCGGCAGGGCTGGGACGGCGAACTCGACGAGCTCGCCGCCTACCTGGAAGCGGCGTCGGTGTGACGGTCGATCAGTCACCCACGGCGGTGTTCGCGGTGCTCGCCGACGACACCCGCTGGAGCGTCCTCGAACTGCTCGGGCGCTCCGATCTGTCGGCGTCCGCGCTGGCGGATCGGCTGCCGGTGAGCAGGCAGGCCATCGCGAAGCATCTCGCAGCACTCGAGGCGGCCGGGTTGGTCGAGCGGGTCCCGGTCGGGCGTGAGGTCCGCTACCGCGCGCTCGGGTCGGTGCTCAGCGCGGTCGGCCGCCGCCTCGAGGAGATCGGCGCGCAGTGGGACGCCCGCCTGGCGGAGATCAAACGCATCGCCGAGAACCTGTAGGCGCTACGCACATGTGCGCACTTGTGGTGGCTCCAACCACCACAAGTGCGCACAGGCGCCGAAGGCGCCTACAGCGCCTCGCGCAGGTACGCGAGGTCGTCGGCGAGACCGTCCGCGGGGGTTTCGAGGATCACCGGCGCCTGCGCGGTGCGCACCACCTCGGCGAGCACCGCCGGGTCGATGGTGCCGTCGGCCAGGTTCGCGTGCCGGTCCCGGGCGGAATTGAACTCGTCGCGGGAGTTGTTCAGATGCACCAGGTCGATGCGACCGGTGATCGCCTTGACCCGTTCGACGACGCCGACCAGGTCCTCGCCGCCGGCCCACGCGTGGCAGGTGTCGAGGCAGAAGCCCGCGCCGAACTCGCCGACCTCGTCCCACAGCCGGGCGATGTCGTCGAAGTGCCTGGCCATCGCCGCGTCCCCGCCTGCGGTGTTCTCGATCAGGATCGGCAACGGGAATCCGCCCTTGTCCGCCTCGCGTTCGAACAGCTTGCGCCAGTTGGCGAACCCCTCGGCCTGGTCCTCGCCGTCGCGCACGTGACCGCCGTGCACGACGAGTCCGATCGCGCCGAGATCCGCGGCCGCCTTCGCCTGCTCGGCGACGGCCTTGCGGGACGGGATCCGGATCCGGTTGTTCAGTGACGCCACGTTGATGACGTACGACGAGTGCACGGCCACGTCGATCGGGCTCTGCCGGATCTGGTCGGCCCGGGGGTGCTCGGTCAGCTTGTTCCACTTCTGCGGGTCGGTGAGGAACAGCTGCACGACCTCGGCGCCGAGAGCCGCACCGGCTCCGATCGGGTCGTCGTCCTGGCGTACGTGGGCTCCGATGCGCATGAGGCCAGCGTACTGGCCGACGCGCGGCGCGGATCGGGTCCGAGTGCAACCCTGGGGTCGAGATCAGGGTGGTCCCTGATGGCGGCGGGCGCCCTCGACGGTCAGGATGGACGGGTCGGACCGGCCGGTCCGACTTCACCGGATCCGCAGGAAAGGCAGTCATGAGCGCGCACGCCGCACCAGACCCCACATCCGAGACCGTCGCCGCCCGGGCAGTGAACCTGACCAAGACGTACGGTTCGGGGGAGACCGCGGTCACCGCACTCGGTGGTACAACGGCCGACTCCGCGAGCAGGGGCGTCGACGTCGAATTCGCGCGGGGGGAGTTCACCGCGATCATGGGGCCGTCGGGGTCCGGGAAGAGCACCCTGATGCACTGCCTGGCCGGCCTGGACTCGGCCACCTCCGGGTCGGTGCTGATCGGTGACACCGACCTCACCGGGCTGTCCGACAAGGGCATGACGGCGCTGCGCCGCGACCGCATCGGGTTCGTGTTCCAGGCGTTCAACCTGGTGCCGACGCTGACGGCGTTGGAGAACATCACGCTGCCCCTCGACATCGCCGGCCGCAAGGCCGACCAGCAGTGGCTGGACTCGGTCCTCACCCGGCTCGGGCTCACCGATCGTCTCGACCACCGGCCCAGCGAGCTGTCCGGTGGACAGCAGCAGCGTGTGGCGTGCGCGCGGGCGCTCGCCGGGCGGCCGGAGATCATCTTCGGTGACGAGCCGACCGGCAACCTCGACTCGCATTCGTCGGGCGAGGTGCTCTCGATCCTGCGCGCCGCGGTCGACGAGTTCGGGCAGACCGTCGTCATCGTGACGCACGACCCGCGTGCCGCGAGCTACGCGGACCGGGTGGTGTTCCTCGCCGACGGGCAGATCGTCGACGAGCTGCGTGAGCCGACCGCCGACACCGTCCTCGATCGGATGAAGGGCCTCGACGCCCGCGTGAGCGTGCGGGGCTGACCGTGGCGACGTTGAACCGGAATCCGATGCGCAAGTTGTCCCTGCGCAACCTCGCCGCGCACAAGGTGCGCCTGATCCTGACGGTCCTCGCCGTGGTGCTGGGTACCGCGTTCGTGACCGGATCGTTCGTGTTCACCGACACCCTGCAGCGCACCTTCAACGGCCTGTTCGAGGACGCCGCGAAGGGCGTCGACGTCCGGGTCTCCACCCCCGAGCAGGGATCGAGCGGGGTCCCGCTCTCCGACACCGCAACGATCGAGGCGGTCCCCGGCGTACGCACGGTGGTGCCCTCCGTCAACGGCCAGATCGTGCTCCTCGGCGCGGACAAGGCGCCGGTGCAGACCGGCGGCGCGCCCAGTCTCGGGGAGTCGTACCTGCCGCCGGACCGCGCACTCGGTGACCCGCCCGAGTTCATCGCGGGTACCCCACCGGTCGCGCCGGGACAGATCGCGCTGAACGAGGGCGGTGCCGACAAGGCCGGCCTGAAGGTCGGTGACACCACCCAGGTCCTCGTCCCGTCGCACGGGGTGTTGAGCGTGGAGGTGTCGGGAATCTACGAAAGCCCGACGGACACCGGTGGATTCATCGGTGCCCTGTTCGAGGCGGGGCAGGCGACGGAACTGTTCACCGACGGCACCCACGCGAACTACCTCGACGTCGCCGGTGACGGCACAGTCGGGCCGGAGCAGCTGAAGGAGGCGATCGCGACCGCGCTGCCCGACACCAAGGTGCAGACCGGTGCGGAGGTCCGGGACGAGGTCGAGGCGGAGGTCACCTCGGCGCTGAAGTTCGTCAACTACTTCCTGCTCGCGTTCGGTGCGATCGCCCTGCTCGTCGGCACGTTCATCATCTACAACACCTTCTCGATGATCGTCGCGCAGCGCCTGCGGGAACTCGCGTTGCTGCGGGCGATCGGTGCCAGCCGCGGGCAGGTCGGTCGCTCGGTGGTCACCGAGGCGCTCGTGGTCGGGGTGCTCGGCAGCGCGATCGGCATCGCCGCCGGTGTCGCCCTCGCCTACGGGCTGCGGTCGATGCTCAACGCGTTCGACGTCGGATTGCCTTCCGGCCCGCTGCAACTGGCCCCCCGCACGGTCGTCGTCGCGTTGCTCATCGGCGTGCTCGTCACCGTGGTCAGCGCATACGCGCCGGCCCGGCGGGCCGCGAAGACCCCGCCGGTCGCCGCGATGCGGGAGGAGTTCGCCGCCGCAGGCGACACGCTGCGGGTCCGCACCCTGATCGGCTCCGCGTTCGCGGTGCTCGGCGTGGTGCTGCTGGTGATCGGTGCCCGCGGTACCGGTGGTGGTGCCGCCGCGACGGTCGGACTCGGCGCCGCGGCCCTGATTCTCGCGGTGCTGCTGGCCGCGCCGGCCCTGTCGCGGCCGGTGGTCGGGGCGCTCGGGACGGTGTTCGCCCGCCCGTTCGGCGCGGTCGGTCGGCTGGCCCGCACCAACGCCGTCCGCAACCCGCGGCGCACCGCAGCGACGGCGTTCGCGCTGACCCTCGGGCTGATGCTGGTGACGGTGATCGGGGTGTTCGGGTCGTCCGCGAAGGCCAGTGTCGACGAACTCGTGGACACCGGCATCCAGGCCGACTACATCCTCACCGGGCCGCAGCAGATCGGCGTTCCGGTCGGGGCGGCCGCGGCCGCCGCGAAGGTGCCCGGGGTCGCGACGGCGGTGTCGCTGCATGGGGTGTCGGTCAAGATCGACGACGAGCAGACGATGGGCACCGGCGTCGGCGGTCAGCTCGAGGGGGTGCTCGACTACCAGCTCGTCGAGGGCAGTGCCGCACTGGACGGCAACGTGGTACTCGCGTCGGAGTCCTTCGCGGCCGAGAAGGGGTGGAAGCTCGGCACCCCGATCGTCATGACCAACAAGGACGGCGACACGGTGACCGCCGAGCTGACCGGCATCTACGCCGAGAACCAACTGCTCGGCGACTGGGCCACCACGCAGCAGGTCTACGAACAGGTCACGCCTGCGGTGATGCGCGCGGACTGGGCGGTGCTGATCAAGGCGCAACCCGGGGCCGACCTGACCGCGATGCGCGGCGAGATCGAGAAGGCCACCGACCCCTACCTGGTGGTGCAGGTCAAGGACCGCGACCAGTTCAAGGGGGAGCAGGGCCAGCAGATCGACACCCTGCTGGCGGTCCTGTACGGGCTGCTGGCGTTGGCGGTGGTGATCGCGATCCTCGGCATCGTCAACACGCTCGCGCTGTCGGTGGTCGAACGGCGCCGAGAGATCGGCATGCAGCGCGCCGTCGGCATGCAGCGCCCGCAGGTGCGCCGCACCATCTACATCGAGTCGGTGCTGATCGCGGTGTTCGGCGCCGCGGTCGGGGTGCTGCTCGGTCTCGTGTTCGGGTGGGGATTCGTCCGCACCCTCGCCGACGAGGGCCTCGGCACCGTCGCGGTGCCGTGGGGTCAGGTGATCGCGATGCTCGTCGGGTCCGGGATCGTCGGCGTCCTCGCCGCCCTGTGGCCGGCGAGCCGCGCCGCCCGCACCAAGCCGCTGGAGGCGATCGCGGGGGTGTAGGAACCGGTGAATCAGGCTGTGCCGGTGGGCGTCACACCCACCGGCACACCTGTGGGTCCGTTCGCAAGAGTCGCACCGATGCCCGATTTTCGGGAGTCAGTGTCGGGACAAAGTCGAACGGATGTGCTGATTTCGACGATCCTGTCGGACTCGGCGCGTAGTGTCGCCAGTGTGTTCGATTCGGGGGTCGATCAGAGGGGTGGCGGGTCGCGTACCCGTGGTGCGTGGGGCCTGGTGGCGACTGCTGCCGATGTCGCCCTGCTGGCGGAGGCCACCGAGAGTGCCCGGGTCGAGAACCGGGCGGCGGCGCGGAAGGTGCTGGCGGCGGGTGCGCTGTGGGATGCGTGGATCGAGCGGGATGTCGAGCTGGGGTCGGGGAAGATCTCCGACTGCGGCAACGCGGCGATCGCGGAACTCGTGGTGCGGCTGGGGTGTTCGAGGACGGTCGCCGAATCGCATGCGTCGTTGGGGATCGATCTGCGGTTGCGGTTGCCGCTCACCCGGGCGGCGTTCGAGGCCGGGGATCTGGACCTTGCTCGGGCGCGGGCGATCTCACGGGAGACGACGGGACTGTCGGTGGCGACGGTGGCCGCGCTGGAGCCGCAGATCCTGGCCGCGGCACGGCACCTGTCGCCGGGACCGCTGGCCACGGAGATCGACCGCCTTGTCGTCGCGTACAGCCCGGACGAGGCGGCCGCGCAGCGGGAGAACACCCAACGCTGGCAGCGGCGCGTGGTCAACAGACGCGGTCGTGGCTGCTCGACGGTGGAAGTGACCGTCTCCCCGGAGGAGGGGCAGGCGATCATGCAGCTGGTCGCCGAGTTCGCCGGGACGGTGTGTCGCCACGATCTGCGAGGTGCGCAGGAACGCCTCGTCGATTCGGTGCTGGCCCTTGTGCACGGCGAGGCCCACCTGGCGTGCACGTGCGAGCGAGACGACTGCGACGCCCCGAAAGCCGACGCGCTGCCGGGCAGGCGGGCGCCGCTGACGCAGATCACGATGGATGTCGCGACCCTGCTCGGTCTGCTGGCGCAGCCGGCGTACCTGCACGGCCACGGACTGATCGATCCCGAGCTTGCGCGGCAGCTCGCGGAAAACGGGACATGGCAAGCGATGCTCACCGAGGTCCTCCAACTCGCCGAGGAACTGGGCCTCGTCGACCACGAGGACGCGGACGTGGCCGCCGTGGCACGGCCCGCCGCAGCGAACTCCCACGCGCCGTGCGACGAGGCGACCCCTACGCTCTCGAATGCACCTGCCGGGGAATCGGGTTCACCGCGAACCGCACCCGACGTGACAAAACCCGACGTCGTCGTGTCGGACCGCACCGCCCCGACCGGCGATGATGCCGCCGAACACCCGGAACCCGGCAGTGAAGCCCCGGAGCCCCCGCCCAGGTTCTGCGTGCGATCGTTCCTCACGCGCGGCAGTCGCCGCGCCGCGGGACCCGTACCCGACCCCAGAAAGCCGGCGACGGCTGTGTCGTCCCCACCACACCTGCCGCCGACAAGTGTCGGCACCATGACAGACGCGATCCTCGCGGCGGTGCGCGCGAATCCGGCTCTCGCTCACGGCATCCACCGTGACGGGCACGGCGGCCTGCTCGTCCCGCCATCCGGGGCGCTGACCTACCGGCCCGATGCCGCGACTGCTGCGCTCGTTCGAGCCCGGGACCGGCACTGCCGGTTCCCCGGCTGTTCCCGTCCCGTCGAGCAATGCCAGCTCGACCACATCGTCGAGTACCTCGCGTGGGATCCGATCTCCGGAGGCTGGACGATCGTGTCGAACTTGCAGTGCCTGTGTGCGTTTCACCATCAACTCAAGACGCTCGGACTGTGGCAAGTGGTGATCCTCGGCGGCCCGCGCGCGAGCGCTCACGCGTTGTTGTGGACCTCGACGCTCGGGTCGACCGCGGTAACACTCGCCGGCGGCACGTCCGGCGCCGCTGACCTGGCTTCGCTTCGGCCCCGTGTAACCGGCCGCGCCGCTCCGGCCGTGACCGTTCCCTCCACGGACCCGGAAGCGCCGCCGTTCTGACCGTCGCGTTCAGCGCGCGATATCGACGACAACCCTCGCCGGGTCCGTCAGCAGCGACACCGTCACCGGTTGCTTGGCGCTGTCCAGGCCGATGAACGACTGGGTGACGCCCTCGAACACGGTCGCGATGGTGACCTCGGTGATCCCGCCGGATCCGGCCAGCGGGTTCGGGCCGGAGTACTGGTCGACGCCGGTGTCGAACGGATAGCCGGTGCCGGTCAGGGACACCTCCAGAATCGACTGCCCCGGCACGTCGATGACGTCGCCGCTACCGTCCTGCACGGCCTGGTCGACGTAGCGGACGGTCCAGCCGGGGGTTCCAGTGCCGCCGAACTCGTAGACGACGCGGTCGAAGCCGTCGTGCGCCGCGACGCGCACGCCGGTGACGGAAAGCGACGCTCCGGGAGAGTGCTCGGAGTGCGAGTCGACGACGGTCGGCACGCCGCCGGGTTCCGTGATCGGCGACGACGGCGTTCCCGTCGAGTCGACAGCCTGTGCCTCCGCGGTGGGGTGTGCGGGCGGGGCGGGTTCGGCAGCCGTGCCGCAACCGGTCAGTGCCACCAACCCAACAATCGTGAAAGCCATCTGCCGGCGGAGTGTGCGACCTGTCATCGGTCCAGGATAGGCCTGGCGCACACTCGTACCGGCCGCTCAGCGCACGACCATGTCGCTGTCGGTCGCGCTCAGAGTGATGGGGGCGATCGTCCTGCCACGCATCCAGTCTCGGATGAACGCATCGCGTGCGGGGGTCGCGGCGCTGCCCTCGGGGATCGCGATCGCACCGACCAGGTGTCGCGGATCGTTGTCGAGACCCGGACCCCGTGGCGTCATCCGCAGGCCGTCCGCGGTGTGCATCAGCACCGGGATCCGCGAGCCGTCCGGGGCGACGACCGTCGCCTCCCGCGTGGTGGCCGCCGGGTCGAACGCGGTGACTTCGAGGCGATATCCGGACGGTGCCGCGTGACTGCCGAGTGCTTCCAGTGCTCGCGGATCGACCACCGTGTAGGGGAAGCCGATGTCGATCAGGACCTGCGCGTCGATCAGTGCGTCACGGGACGGCAGATCCGCGGTGAAGTTCCAGGGGGCCGGTGGGGCGAGGGTGCGGTCGGAACGGTCCTCCGCCGGATTCTGCACCGCGATACCGAGCCTGCCGGCTCGGGTCGGGGTGAACTCCCATGCGGGGGAGTCGAGGTCCTTGTGCCAGAACCCCGCCTCGCGGCCACGGCTGCCCTCCACCCGCAGCTCCCGCCGACCGGGACCGGGTCCGGTGGAATGCACGCTGATCGCGGAGGTGATCTCGCCGGGGATCTTCGGTTGGTGCACCCAGTCCGGGGCGGGCAGTTGGATCGCGGCGGTGCTGCGGTCCAGCGTCTCCACGACCAGGTTCGGTGCCGTCGGCTTGCCGGACTGGTCGTCCCAGCTGTACCGGAAGAAGATCGAATCGGAGCCCGAAGAGTCGAAATCGAAGGTGCGGGTGTACATGTCGCCGTAGGAGTTCATCACGAAGGTCGTCGATCCGGCCGCTGAGAGCGACGATGCGCGGAACCGTCCGCCGAGCGGTGACCCGATCTCGTAGCTGTCGTCGTTCGGCAGCCACGGATCCGCGTAGGTGATTCGGCTGCCGTCCCCGGTCAGGGCAGGCACCATCGTCATCTTGCCCAGTCCGACGTAGTGGATGCGGCCCGCGATGTCGGTGTACGTCTGGTTGTCCCATGGTGACGACACGCTGAGCGCCCACCCGTTCGGGCGGTCGTCCGGGAGTTGGCGTCCCGAGGCGAGCCAGAGCGGTGCACCCCACGCCGACGTCCAGGTCCATGCGACCGGGTCCTGGGACACGTTGTCCATCGTGTAGATCCACCCGGACTCGTCGACCGCGATCAACTCGTCGTCGTCCACGGAGATCCCGACGAGGCGGTCTCGGAGGCACTCCGGCATCGGTGCGAACCGCCACGGCTCCGCGGTCGCACGCGGCCGGGCCAGCAGGGCGTGACCGGCGAGGGCGAACTCCCAGGACCTGTTGAACTGGGTTGTCGCCGTTCGCAGTTCGACGTTTTCCGGTGCGTCGGTGCCGGGGTACGTCGGGAGGGCGGTGAGTCCGAGCCGGCCACCTCCGGACGGCACGCCGGGCGGCAGTTGGGCGGTGCCGAACGGGACGCAGCCCGCTGGTGCCGCCGACGGCGCCGCCGCCGCGGGCGGGGCGAAGGCCACCACCGTGGCGAACGCCGCCGCCGCGGCCAGTCGAACGTGGTGCATCGTCATCGGTGCCTCCCGGGTCAGGGCTCGATCGGCGCGCGGTCCATCGTGATGCGCCCGCGGACAGCGACACCGTTGATGCTGAGCACCGACCAACGGTGGCCGTCGTGATGCAGCGTCGCGATGCCCGCGTTCGGGATCCGTGGAACGGGTGGGCCGTGCAGGGCGCCGATCACCGAGCGGATCAGCCCACCGTGGCTGACCGCCACGACCGAGCTCCCCGAATGTCGCTCCGCGAGTTCACCGAGGACGGCCAGACCCCGGCGCCGGACCTCCTCGCGCGGCTCGAGGCCCGGGTACATCCCGTCCGGCCAGCGGTCCCACGCCTCGTAGTCGGTCACGCCCTCCGCCCCACCGAAGTGGCGTTCGGCCAGGCCCGGATGGGTCGCCGAGCGGGTCAGCCCGAGCCGGGTGCCGATGATGTCCGCGGTCTCGCTGGCCCGGGAGAGCGGGGAACTGACCAGCACGTCCCACGGTCCGTCCGCCAGGCGAGTAGCCGCGCGCTCGGCTTGGAAACGACCGGTGTCGTTGAGCGGGACGTCGGAGGAACCCTGCAGACGTCGCTGCGCGTTCCAGTCCGTCTCGCCGTGCCGGACCAATGCCAGGTAAGTCATGGTTGCCGCAGGCTAGCACCGCTGGACAGTGCTCGGGGGTAGGCGCACACTGCACACATCCAGGCGAGGAGATGGTGTGGTGCCCGAGACTGACACCCCGACGACGTTGGCGCGGGCTCGGCCGCGGCGCAGCGGCCGGGCACCGTCCGGTCAGATCGCGGACGGCTTCGTCGCGCGGCGGCTGCAACTGGGGCTCACCCAGAGCAGGCTCGCAGAACAGGCCGGGGTCTCCCGGTCCAGTGTGCAAGCCATCGAATCCGGCCGCGCCACCGTGCAACTGGACGTGCTCGAGGCCGTCGCGGACGTGCTCGGCTGCGACATGGTCCTTGCTGCGCGGGCCGGTCGCCGCGTCCCGGAGGAGTGACCGGCGCCCGGCCGGGGGTCAGTTCTCGCAGCCGATGCCGTCGTTGTCGCGATCGAGGTGCGGTGCGTAGCCCGCCTGGCCACGGTAGACCGGAGCGGCACCGGCATTCCGGGCCTCGGTGCAGTTCCGGTAGTACACCTGACTCGGTGCGGGCTGCGGCACGGCGGCCGGCGGTGCGGGCTGCGCGGGCGGAGTCGGGGTAGCGGGCGGCGCCGGGGTGGCGGGCGGTGCCGGGACCGGAGGCAGGAGCGGTGCCACCGAGTCCGCAGATGCGCTCGGGATCAGTGCCACGATCTCCGGCGGCAGGAAGTCGGAGAGGGTGGACGCGGCGGCTGTCGAGGTCCCGCCCACCGCAATTGTCGTGGCGGCAACGAGGCCGATGGTCAGTCTGCGAAGAGTCATGTTTCCCCAGAAATGGTCGAAGGTGCGCTCGAACGATACCGGCGGGGAGGTTTGCCGCACAGTTGCGGGTGGGCGCGATCTCGGCGCGCCCGAGTTTGTCGGGTCAAGCGTTCACGACCTGATCGGGGACAACTTCGGGAACGCCGAAAGGCATTGTCATTCAGTTGGATGACAAGAACCGCGCCGGCACGGTGGGCGGTCGCGGACCGGGCCGACGAGGAGTCGGACAACCGCGAAGTCGCCGCCGTTGCCGCGGGTGCGCCTCCTCGCCGGCCCGTGACAAGCTCACCGTCATGGTGACACGCATTCCGGAGAATCCCCGTCTGGTCAACGCCGCCGAGCGGACGGTGTGGGATGCGTTGAGCAGTCAGCTCGGCGACGCGGACCTGATGGTCGCAAACCAGCGGGTAACCGATCACCAGAAGGACCACGAGATCGACATCGTCGTCGCGGTGGCGGGTCAGGGGATCGTCACCGTCGAGATCAAGGGCGGGATGATCTGGCACGACGGCACCGACTGGTATCAGGATCGGCGCACCGGCCCGACCGTGATCAACCCCGTCCGGCAGGCCCGCGACGGGTGCTACGCGTTGCGTCACTACGTCGAGACCGATCCCCGGTGGACGCAGGGCAGGCTGCGCTGGGACCACCTGGTGGTCTTTCCGAACGCCACCATCGACGCCGGCTTCGCACTGCCGGACTGCCCGCGGTGGAAGGTGATCGACCGCACCGAGCTCGACCAGATCGCCGGACGCATCTGGAAGGTGCTGGTCGGGCAGGAGCTCGACCGCCCCGGGCTGTCGGACGAAGGCGTCGAGCAGCTCGCCACCGCGCTGGCCGGACGCGGGCTGCCGCAGCGGGACGTCGTCGCCCGCGCGGTCGCCAACGAGGACGCGGCGGACGCTTTGTCGGCGCAGCAGGCCGTGATCCTCGACGCCACCCGCCTGCTCACCCGGGTGGAGGTACGCGGTGGAGCCGGCAGCGGCAAGACGTTCCTCGCCGTGGAGCAGGCCCGCCGTCTCGCGAAGCGCGGACAGCGGGTCGCACTGCTCTGCTACTCCCACGGGCTCGCGTCCTACCTGCGTCGCGTGACCGCGAACTGGAACAGGAAGGAGAAGCCGGCCTACGTCGGCGAATTCCATTCGCTCGGCCGCCGGTGGGCCGGGGACGCCGATCCGGACGGGCCGACGTCGGTCCCGGTGCGTCAGGACTACTGGGAGTACGAACTCCCGCGCCAGATGACCGAATTGGCCGCTGCGTTGCCGCAGGGGGAACGGTTCGACGCGGTCGTGATCGACGAGGCGCAGGACTTCGCCGACGCATGGTGGGAGCCGGTCCTCGCGGCACTCGTCGACGAGGAGACAAGCGGCATCTACGTGTTCAGCGACGAGGGCCAGCGGGTGTTCGACCGGCAGGGCGTGCCGCCCGTGCCTCTCGTTCCGCTGGTTCTCGACCAGAACCTCCGCAACACCCGCCAGATCGCCGAGGCGTTCGGCCCGCTCGTGGGGCAGCGGATGCGGCTGCGGGGCGGTGAAGGGCCGCAGGTCCGCTTCGTGGCGTGCGGGACCGCCGACGCAGTGTCGGTCGCCGACGACCAGGTCGACCAGTTGATCGATGCCGGGTGGCGGCCCGAGGACGTGGCGTTGCTGGTGACCGGCAGCCGGCACCCGGAGCAGGTCGAGCGTCAGCAGGAGGGCAACCGTGCCTACTGGGACAGCTTCTGGGACACCGAGCAGGTGTTCTACGGGCACGTGCTCGGGTTCAAGGGACTCGAGCGCCGCGCCGTGGTGCTCGCGTTCAACGAGAAGGAGGCGGCGCAGCGGTCGCGGGAACGGCTGTACGTCGGACTGTCCCGCGCCCGCGACCAGCTCGTGGTGTGCGGCGACCCGGACCTGATCCGCGAGGTCGGAGGCGAGGAACTGGCCCGGCGGCTCGGCCTCTGACCGGGGCTCCGACGAGGACGTCGAAGTTCTGGGACAGTGGAGTCGGCGAGTATCGATTCTGGGAGGGCCGATGGACGCGGCGCAGCGGCGGGAACGAATCACCGCACAGGTGCGGCGGTGGTGCGAGGAGGCGCGCGTCGACGGCTTCCGGCAGGACCTGTCCGCGGACGCGGCGGTACTGATCGCCGCCGGCCACCTGGACGAGCCGACCAGGGAGGTCCTCGCGAACCGGCGCCGCATCGGGCGCCCACTGCCCGACATCGGCGGGTTCGGCGCGCTGCGTACCCTCGCCGACGACTACAGCCGGCTCGACCGCAAGGCGCGCGGCATGCGACCCGGCGCGATGCAGGCGTTGACCTCGTACCGGGCGGGCGAGCTGGAGCGGCGGCTGCTCACCGCCCGCGCGAAGTTCACGCACTCACCCGCGCACTACGCGAACGGGGTTCGCACCATTCGCAGGGACCGGAGGGACGGCGTCCACCTGGAACCGGCGCAGCGGCAGGCGCTGTTCGACGCGCTGGCCTGCACCCCGACCCCCATCTCCGAGCACCGCACGGATCAGGCCACCGCGGCCGCGGCCGCCCTCGCGGCCGAGCGGCTGGCGGGCCTGGCCGACCGGACGCCCTGGGCGGCTGCGGGCCGGCGCGCCGCGGAGATGCTGGGCGGGGTGGCCGGTCCGCCCGACCGCTTCACCGACCGGTTCGACGCGCTGCTGTTCTTGGCCGGAGCCCTCTACGACCGGATCGACGGCTCCGCCGCCTGGCACTCCGAGTACTTCGCGGTTCAGCGTGTGCAGCTGGACCTCGCCGACGAGCTGACGCAGATCGCGGTCGACGCCGTCGCATTGCGGGGGATCGGCGGGGAACTCGACGATGCGTTGCGCGTCGCGCACGGGGACGCCGCCCGCGACCAGATCCGGTCCCGGCAGCGGTCACTCGAACCGGTGTGGGATCAACTGGTCGAGCGGGTCGCCGCGCTCGCCCGGATCGGCGACCTGCTCGGGGATGCCGAGGGGCAGTTGCGGTCGATGGCCGCGGTGCAGCGCACGATGAGCCTGGACTCGCGGATCGACGACCTCGTCGCTCGGGCCGGAAACCGCGAACTGTCCACGGAGAACACCCATCACGTCGGGGACCAGATCGGCGGCGTGGACGAGCTGATGCTGAGCTATCAGGCGCTGCTGCACGGCGACATCCTCGCGCTGCAGGCCCGTACGCGCTGAGACTCAGGCCGCGACCAGACGCAACGCGAGCTCCGCGTACAGGTCGGCGACGGTATCGGGGTCGGTGAACCCGCCGCCGGGGAACCAGCGGCACACGTCCACGCACAGCGAATTGATCGCGAGGTTGACGCCCTGGACGTCGGGCACGACGAAGGAACCGTCCTCGGCGCCGGCACGAATGATCCGCTCGATGATCCGGCTGATCTCGCGGCGCAGGCCGAGGATCTCGTGGTAGTGCTCGGGGGAGAGCGCGGTCAGCTCGTACTGCACCACTCTGCCGCGGGTGTGGTGGGTGGCCTGCCAGCTCGTGAACGCCCGGACCACTGAGGTGAGCCGCTTGGCCGGAGCCTCCCCAGAGGGGTCCGCCTCGGTGAGCAGCTCGACGCACAGCAGGTGGCCCTCGTAGCTGATCGCGAAGAGCAGGTCTTCCTTGGACTTGTAGTGCGGGTACATCGCCGCGGGGGACAGCCCGAGTCGCGCAGCGATGTCCCGGGTGGTGGTGCCGCCGTAGCCGTTCTCGGCGAACGCCTCGGCCGCCGCAACGCGGATCCGCGCCGCGGCTTTCGACGAGCTCACCACGGTGTTGGGTGTCGTGAGACGTATCGCGTTCGCGTCCTTCTCGTCCGTCTCGCTCATCGCCACCTCCTTCGCGCCTGTCGGCCTTGACAACGGCCGTTCACCGGGTAAGTATAAGCATGCGCTTATATAATGAGCGAGCGCTTAGTTCTGGCGCTCACCGGCAGGCGGAATGTGGCCACCGCCCCTGTTCGGCGAACAGGGGCCGGCCCTCGATCTGACACAGAAAGCACGCCATGAATCTGAAACTGACCGACGAGGAACTGCAGTTCCGCGACGAACTGCGGACGTTCTTCACCACGCAGATCCCCGCCGAGATCCGCGAGCGGGCCGCCGGTGGTGGCGGTGAAGTCACCCGTGAGGATTTCGTCGCCACCCAGAAGATCCTGAACGCCAACGGTCTCGCCGTCCCGCACTGGCCCGCCGAGTGGGGTGGCCGGAACTGGACCCCGGTGCAGATGCACATCTACCGCGACGAGATGCAGCTCGCGTCCGTGCCGGACCCGCTCGCGTTCAACGCCGACATGGTCGGCCCCGTGATCGCCGCCTTCGGCTCGCAGGAGCAGAAGGAGAAGTTCCTCCCCGGCACCGCGAACCTCGACATCTGGTGGTGCCAGGGCTTTTCCGAGCCGGAGGCCGGCTCCGACCTCGCGTCGCTGAAGACCCGCGCCGTCCGCGACGGGGACAGCTGGATCGTCAACGGTCAGAAGACCTGGACCACGCTCGGTCAGCACGCCGACTGGATCTTCTGCCTGGTGCGCACCGATCCGGACGCGCCGAAGCGGCAGCAGGGCATCTCCTTCCTGCTCATCGACATGAAGACCCCGGGCATCACCGTCCGCCCGATCAAGCTGATCGACGGCGGCTACGAGGTGAACGAGGTCTGGTTCGAGGACGTGCGCGTCCCCGCCGAGAACCTCGTCGGCGAGGAGAACGCCGGCTGGTCCTACGCGAAGTTCCTGCTCGGCAACGAGCGCACCGGCGTCACCCGCACCGGTGCCAGCAAGGCGCGACTGGCCAAGGCCAAGAAGTACGCCGCCGAGACCAGGGTCGGTGACGGCTCGCTGCTCGACGACCCGCTGTTCGCCGCCCGGTTCGCCGAGCTCGAGAACGAGCTCGTCGCGCTGGAGCTGACCCAGCTGCGCGTGGTTGCGGCCTCCGCCGACGGCAAGCCGAACCCGGCGTCGTCGCTGCTGAAGTTGCGTGGCTCCGAGCTGCAGCAGGCCACCACGGAGATGCTGATGGACGTGGCGGGTCCCGACTCGTTGGCGTTCGAGGCCGGCGACGACATCGCCTCCCCGGCCTGGGCGCAGCGCAGCGCCCCGGTCTTCCTGAACTACCGCAAGGTGTCCATCTACAGCGGATCGAGCGAGGTTCAGCGCAACATCATCTCCTCCTCGATTCTCGGATTGTGAGTAGCAGCCATGGATTTCGAACTCAATGACGAGCAGGTCATGCTGCGGGACACCACCCGTGAACTGCTGAGCCGCAGCTACGACGCAGAGAAGCGCAACGCCGTCACAGCCGAGGGCAAGGGCTGGAGCGACGACGTGTGGGGCAAGCTCGCCGAGATCGGCCTGCTCGGTCTGCCGTTCTCCGAGGAGGACGGCGGCATGGGGGCCGGACCGGTCGAGACGATGGCCGTGATGAACGAGATCGGCCGGGCCCTCGCGCCGGAGCCGTTCCTCGACGGAGTCGTCACCCCGGGCGGACTGGTTGCCGAGGTCGGGTCCGCCGATCAGCGCGCCAAGATCCTGCCTGCGCTCGCCGAGGGCACCGCGCTGCTGGCCTTTGCGCACGCCGAGCCCGGCAGCCGCTGGCCGCACGAGGTCGTCTCGACCAAGGCCACCAAGGCCGGTGACGGCTGGACCCTGACCGGCACCAAGAACCCCGTGCTGCACGGCGACTGCGCCGACACGCTCGTCGTCAGCGCCGTCCTCCCCGGCGGCGGTGTCGGGCTGTTCCTGGTCGCCGCAGGCGCGGCCGGTGTCACCCGCAAGCCGTACGCGACGCATGACGACCTGCGTGCCGCGCAGATCGAGCTCGCCGACGCTCCCGCCGAACAGCTCGGCGAGGGCGGCGACGCGTCCGCAGCCATCACGGCCGCGCAGGTGCGCACCCAGGCCGCACTGTGCGCCGAAGCGGTCGGTGCGATGGAGGAGACCCTCCGTCTCACCACCGAATACCTCAAGCAGCGCAAGCAGTTCGGGGTCCCGCTGGCGAGGTTCCAGGCGCTGACCCAGCGGGCCGCCGACATGTACGTCGAGCTCGAGCTGGCCTCCAGCATGAGCCTGTACGCCACCATGAACCTCGCGGACGGCATCGTCGACCCGATCGTCGCCTCGCGTGCCAAGCTGCAGATCAGCCGCGCCGCCCGGCACATCGGCCTCGAGGCGATCCAGATGCACGGCGGCATCGGCATGACCGCCGAGTACCCGGTCGGCCACTACGTCTCTCGTCTGACCGCGATCGGCCACACCCTGGGCAGCGCCGACGACCACCTCCGGGTGCTCGCCGGTGTGGTTGCCGACCACACGATGGTCGAACTCGCCAAGTAGGACCGTATTTCCCCCTCGCACGGCGGCCCCGTCGACCATCCGGTCGGCGGGGCCTCGGTGTTCTTGCCCCGAGATCGCGGTGCGGCCCGCGATAATGGTGCGATGCGGTCGAGAGACAAGATCCTGGACGCCACACTGGCGACGATCGGCACCGAAGGCTTCGGGGGCGTTTCCATCGCGTCCGTGGCCTCCGCCGCCGGCGTGACCCGGCAGACCATCTACACCATCTTCGGTTCCCGCGAGAACCTGGTGTCGCAGGCGATGGCCGGGCACCTGACGGAGGTCGCGCGGGAGATCCAGTCCGGCCTGACCTCCTCTCGAAACCCCTGCGAGTACGTCGTCGAGCTGATCGTCGCCTCCCGGCGTGCGGTGCGGGCGGATCCCGTCCTGATCACCCTGCTGCGGTCGGAGGCCAGCAACCCGCTGTTCGACTCGGGGGCGATGAGTCGGGCGAAGGAGGTCGGGCGCGGGCTGATCGCGCCGCTCGCCGAGCTGTTCCCGGAGGCCACGTCGCAATTCGACGACATCGTGGAGATCGGCGTGCACCTCGGACTGCCGGTGGTGTGTTTCGACGACGACGAACTACGGACCGACGACGAATTGCGCGCCTTCCTGACCCGGTGGATCGAACCCGGACTGAAATCTTCCGCAACTCCTTGACACTTTCCCGTGCAGGTGTCTAGTTTTAGCCGTCCCGGTGGGCCGGCGTGACATGGAACACGCAATCCTCGGGGGCCATTTGTCGTTCGCAGTCTGGGGGTAGCTCTGTGTCCGGGATCAACCGTCGGTCCTTCTTCACCGCCGCAGCCGCAGCGGGATTCGCCTTGACCGGAGCGTCCGCCGCGCAGGCCGCGACCACCGCGACGGGCATCGGCGCGCAGGTTCGACGGGTGCCGCTCACCCAGGAGGAACACCGGGTGGTGGTGGTCGGTTCCGGATTCGGCGGCGGCGTGGCCGCGCTCCGGCTCGCCGAGGCGGGCGTGCCGGTTCTGGTGCTGGAACGCGGGATTCGCTGGCCGACGGGTCCGAACGCCAAGACGTTCCCGAGTCCGACCGCCCCCGACAAGCGGTTGCTGTGGTACCGCTCCGCGCCTCAGCTGTTCGGCAGGCCGGTCGCATTCGACCCGTACGTCGGCCTGGTCGAGGCGGTCGTCGGCGAGAACATGACCGCACTGTGCCCGGCGGGTGTGGGAGGCGGATCCCTGGTCTACCAGGGGATGTCGCTGCAGCCCGCCGAGGCCGTCTTCAACTCGTGCCTCCCGAACGAGCTCGACTGGCAGCTGATGAACCGGGTGCACTACCCGCGTGTCGCCAAGATGCTCCAACTCGCGACCGCTCCCGACGAACTCGTCAACACGGATGCGTACCGCGCACCTCGGGTGTTCGCCGAGCGCGTCAGGCGCGCCGGTCTGCCCCTGTCGAAGATCCCGATGCCCATCGACTGGAACTACGCGCTCGCCGAATTGCGCGGCGAGATGGCCCCGTCCTACTCGGACGGCTCCGGCGCCATGGGAGTGAACAACGGCGGCAAGCACTCCGTCGACGTCACCTACATCGCGGCGGCCGAGGCCACCGGCAACGTCAAGGTCGAGACCCAGCACGAGGTCACAGGTATCGAGCGCGCAGGGGGCGGTCGATGGCGGGTCCTCGTCAACCGGATCGACACCGACGGAACGGTTCTCGAGAACAAGGTCCTCACCACCGACGCGCTGATCATGGCGGCGGGCAGCGTGAACACCACCAAACTGCTGGTACGGGCCCAGGCGACCGGGCAGATCCCGGACCTGCCCGACGGACTCGGTGGAGGTTGGGGGACCAACGCCGACCGGATCTACGTGTGGACCAACCCGTTCGAGGAATTCGGGGCAACCCAGGGCGGACCGGTCGTGTACGGCAGCCTCAACTGGGACGACCCGACCCGCGCGCACACCGTCATCCAGGCGTCGATCCCGTCGATCTCGCTGGACATGCACAGCACGATGATGGTCGGCTTCGGTGTCAGCGAAGGACGCGGCAGGTTCGCGTACGACTCCGCGCGGGACGAGGCGACGCTGCACTGGCCGTTCGAGGGGGACTCGGTCATCCAGAACAGCGCCATCGGCCCGACCGCGCACAAGATCGCCGGTCCGGACAGCGTGCTCACCGACACCAACGCGATCGTCAACTCGACCTGGCACTCGCTCGGCGGTGCGAGCATGGGGACCGTCTGCGACCTCGACGGCCGCGTCCACGGCCAGCGCGGGCTGTACGTTCTCGACGGCGCACTCATCCCGGGTACGACCGCCGCCTGCAACCCGTCCATGACCATCGCCGCGGTCGCCGAGCGTGCCATGGACAACCTGGTCGCCAACGACGTCGGCACCGTCTTCTGACCGGAGCTCGTTCGTACAACCACGCCCACCGTGCCGGGCAGATCACCGTGCGGTCCGGGCGCGGACGTCCAAATGGAGGGGGAGCCATGTCGGGAACAACGGGACGCAGCGGCGGAGCCGCACGGGTTCGCACCGGCGGAGCCGGACGGGTTCGCAGCGGCGGAGCCGCACGGGTTCGCAGCGGCGGAGCCGTGCGTCGGCGCAGATCCCTGGTCGTCGCAGTGGCGGCGGCGCTGCTGTTGCCGGTGGGTCACGTGGCCGCCGCCCCGGTGGCGGACACGTCGGGGGTGGTCCTGGAGGATCACGACGTCGTACGGGTCGCGGCCGGCCGGGCCGACTGCGGTCCGGGATCGCGGCCGGAGCCCGGACTCCAGGGGGACGTCCCGGCCGCGGATCGTGCCGGTGGGCGCAGCGTGGAAGGCTACGACTGCAACATCTCCCGGGTCGGCGGCTACGCCGGGCAGGGCAGCGGGATCGTCTCCGCCGCCTACGACCACTGCGCCTACATGGGCTCGATCTTTCCGAGTGCACTTCTCGGGCCGTCCCCGGGCGTGCAGGTCGTCGACGTCTCTGACCCGGCGAACCCGGTGCCGACCGTCGCGCTGACGGAACCCGCCATGGTGGCGGGCACCTGGGAGAGCCTCAAGGTGCACGCGGGCCGGAAGCTGTTGGTGGGCACCGGAGTCCCGGCGCTGTTCGGTGCCGGACTGCTGTCGGTGTACGACATCTCCGACTGCGGGTATCCGCGGCTGCTCAATCCCGGGCCCGGCACGAGCCTGCAGATGCCGCTGCCGATCACCGCGCACGAGGGTGGATTCTCCCCGGACGGCCGCACCTACTGGACGTCCGGAACCGAGGGTGTGCTCAGCGCGGTCGACCTCGCCGACCCCACCAACCCGAAGGTGATCTGGCAGGGTTGGATCGGGTTGTCCGGGCACGGGTTCGGTGTCAGTCCCGACGGCAACCGGTTGTACCTGTCGAACAACTTCGGTGGCCTCACCGTCCTGGACACCAGCGCGGTGCAGCGGCGTGACGCCAACCCGCAGGTGCCGCAGCTGTCGAAGATGTCGTGGACCGACGGCTGGGCCACCCAGCACAGCATTCCCGTCACCTACGACGACCGCCCCTACCTGTTCACCGCGAACGAGAGCGGTTCCGGCGGAGTCAAGATCATCGATGTCGCCGACGACGCGAACCCAAAGATCGTGAACGCGATCAAGCTGGAGATCAACCTGCCGGAGAACGTCGACAGCCAGATCGCGTCCGGCATGGGTGGGTCACTGTTCGCCTACGAATCGCACTACTGCGCCGCGGACCGGCCGGACAATCCGACCGCCCTCGCGTGCGGCTGGTTCTCGTCCGGCATCCGGGTGTTCGACGTGCGGGATCCGTTCGACGTCCGTGAGATCGGCTACTACAACCCGCCGGCCATGACCGGGCGCACCCTCGATCTCCCGAATTCGAGCCACGCGATCGCCTCGCTCCTCGGGGTGCCGGCGCTCAGCCTGCCCGCCGTGATCGAGTCCGTCGCGGGCGGACAGTTCGACCCGGCGCAGGCCTCGGGGCCGCGCTCCGGCATGGTCCTGGGCGGCGACCTGTCCACCGACTGGTGCTCCTCCCCGCCGGAATGGCGTGGGAACGAGCTGTGGGTCTCCTGCAGTGACAACGGCTTCATGACCCTGCGGCTCGACGACCGCGTCTACACGGCGCCCGCCGACCAACGGTCCACCGTCGGCTCATGACCCGACTCGTCCGCGCGCTCGCCCTCACCTCGCTGGCACTGCTGTTGCTGGTGGTGGGGGCGGCGCTGCGGCCGCTCGTGGTGCCGGAGTCTCCTGAGCAGGGCGCCCTGCTCAGCGACGTCGAGATCGGGTTCGTACAGGACATGGCCGCCCACCACCAGCAGGCACTCGCGATGGTGAACCGCCTCGCCCCCGACGTCGATCCCGCCGTCGCGGCGCTGGCCCGGCAGATCGGCGACACCCAGCGCATCGAGCTCGGCACCCTGCACGGCTGGCTCACGCTCGCCGAGGCCGCGCCGACGAACACGGCGCCGATGGCATGGATGGCCGGTGCCTCGGAGCATCACCACGCGACGCCCGCCGCCGCATCCGGGCCGATGCCCGGCATGGCGTCCATGGCCGAACTCGACGCCCTGTCCACCGCCCGGAGCCGCGACGCCGAGATCCTGTTCCTGCAGCTGATGCTGCGTCATCACGTCGGCGGGGCGACGATGGCGCGGGCCGCGGACGGGTTGCTGACCGGTGGACCGGTCGCGCAGACCGCCCGCGACATGATGCAGTCGCAGAGTCAGGAGGCGGGACTGATGGGCGTCATGCTGGCCCAGCGCGGTGCCCAGCCACTGTCCTGATCGTCGCCGACTCGTGTGGTTCGGTTGCGCGCGCCTCCCACACCTCGGTCGCTGACGGCAGTAGTCTCCGGAGCTGTCCCTGCGCGCGTGCGTGCGACACCAAAATGTTCGGGTAGGTGTTCTCCGATGGCCGCAATTCCTTCCCCCACGAAGAAGATCGTCGGGACCCTTGTGTTCCTGGCCGGACTGATCGGCGCAGCCGTCGGCATCTGGTCCCTCGACGTCGTCGCGGCGGTCGTCTGGCTGGTGGTGGCCACCCTGTCCGGCTTCTATCTGCTGAAATTGCGGGCCGAGGCACGCGGTCGCCTCGACCAGACCTCCTCCTGAGGTCCACCCCACTTTGACCCGCCCCTGACCTGGGCGGTAAGGTCTTCTGTCGGCGTACGGTACGACGCGCATCCAATCCACTTCACGGTGGCCGGCTGTGCTCGTAGCGCGGGTTCCCGGGTCTCCACTGGTCGCCGGGAACGCATCCGGACCGTACCCGCTGGCCAGCAGTTATACGACATGACGAGGAAGTTCTGTGTCTACCTACGCTCCGAAGGCAGGTGACGTGACCCGCCAGTGGTACGTCATCGACGCCACCGACGTGGTGCTCGGCCGCCTTGCCGTCCAGGCAGCGAACCTGCTGCGCGGCAAGCACAAGCCCACCTACGCTCCGAACGTTGACGGCGGCGACTTCGTCGTCATCATCAACGCCGACAAGGTTGCCATCTCCGGCAACAAGCGCACGGACAAGTTCCTGCACCACCACTCCGGTCACCCGGGTGGCCTCAAGTCCCGCTCCGTGGGCGAGGTGCTGGAGAAGAACCCCGATCGCCTCGTGGAGAAGGCCGTCACCGGCATGATCCCGAAGAACAAGCTCGGCCGCGCCATCGCCGGCAAGCTGAAGGTCTACGCAGGCCCGAACCATCCCCACGCCGCGCAGCAGCCGGTTCCGTTCGAGATCAAGCAGGTGGCACAGTGACCGAGCAGAACGAGACCCCCGAGGTCGAGACCGCCGAGGTCGTCGTCGAGGAGTTCGCCGCCGAGCCCGAGGTCGTCGAGGAGTACGTGGCCGAGGAGTCCGTCGCTCCCGCCGCGCCGATCTACATCGACCGCCCGATCCAGACCGTGGGTCGCCGCAAGGAGGCCGTCGTCCGCGTTCGGCTCACCCCCGGCACCGGTGAGTTCAAGCTCAACGGCCGCACCCTCGAGGACTACTTCCCGAACAAGGTGCACCAGCAGCTGATCAAGGCCCCGCTGGTCACCGTCGAGCGGACCGAGTCCTTCGACATCACCGCGCTGCTGCACGGTGGCGGCCCCTCCGGTCAGGCCGGCGCACTGCGCCTCGCGATCTCCCGCGCCCTGATCGAGGTCACCCCCGAGGATCGCCCCGCCCTCAAGAGCGCCGGCTTCCTCACCCGTGACGCCCGCGCCGTCGAGCGCAAGAAGTACGGCCTGAAGAAGGCCCGCAAGGCTTCGCAGTACTCGAAGCGCTGATGCGCCACCGGCCCCGCCTTTCACGGTGGGTGCCGGGACCTGTTCACCCGAGAGCAGGCGTCCACGCAACACCGGACGCCTGCTCTTGGCGTAGAAGTGCAACAGCAGGAAATCAACCACGCGGGAAACAGCAAGAACGGCAAGGGGTCTGATTCATGGGTCGAATGTTCGGTACGGACGGTGTGCGAGGTCTGGCGAACGCCGACCTCGACGCGGAGCTGGCGCTGCGGATTGCCGGGGCGGCCGCCTCGGTGCTGGCGCTGTCCGAGCGGGCCGCGCCCCGACCGACCGCGGTCGTCGGCCGCGACCCCCGGGCCAGCGGTGAGATGCTCGCCGCTGCGGTCACTGCCGGCCTGTGCGCGGCCGGTGTCGACGTGATCGACGTCGGGGTCCTGCCCACCCCTGCCGTCGCGCACCTGACCGGCGCCTACGACGCCGCGCTCGGCGTCATGATCTCCGCCTCGCACAACCCCATGCCCGACAACGGCATCAAGATCTTCGCGGCCGGCGGCCACAAGCTCGACGACGAGTCCGAGGACCGCATCGAGTCGGCTCTCACCGACCGGGACCTGATTCCGCGGCCCACCGGCGCGGCGATCGGACGGGTCACCACGGCCACCGACGCCGCCTCGCGTTACCTCACGCACCTGGAGGCGGCGGTAGCGCATCCGCTGACCGGGCTGACCGTCGTCGTGGACTGCGCCAACGGCGCCGCATCCGTCGTCGGCCCCGCCGCCTACCGGGCCGCGGGCGCGACCGTCGTCGAGATCCACAGCGCCCCGGACGGCTACAACATCAACGACGGCTGCGGGTCGACGCACCTCGAGGACCTGCGGGCCGCGGTGGTCGAGCACGGCGCCGACCTCGGCATCGCCCACGACGGCGACGCCGACCGCTGCCTCGCCGTCGACGCGACCGGTTCGGTCATCGACGGTGACGTCATCATGTCGATCCTCGCCGTCGCCATGCGCGATTCCGGCGAACTCGCCGACAACACCCTCGTCGCGACCGTGATGAGCAATCTCGGCCTGCACATCGCCATGCGCGAGGCGGGCATCGAGGTCCGCACCACCGCCGTCGGTGACCGCTACGTCCTCGAAGAACTGCGCGCCGGGAGCTTCAGCCTCGGTGGCGAACAGTCCGGGCACGTCGTGCTGCCCGGATTCGGCACGACCGGGGACGGCGTGCTGACCGGCCTGCGGCTGATGAGCAGGATGGCGCAGACCCGGTCGACCCTCGCGGAGCTGGCGACCGTCATGCGGACCCTGCCGCAGGTGCTGGTCAACGTGAAGGTCACCGACAAGGCCGCGGTCGCCGTCGCACCCTCGGTACTCGACGCCGTCGCCGAGGCCGAGCGCCGACTGGGAGACACCGGCCGGGTGCTGCTGCGCCCGTCCGGGACCGAGCAGCTGGTGCGGGTCATGGTCGAGGCCACCGAGATCGAGGTCGCCCGCGCGCTGGCCGACGGTCTCGCCGACCGGGTCGCCTCGGTCTAGAACTCGACCGGTCCTCGCCCGCTCGCGCCTCCCACGTCCGCCGATTGTTCCGGTTCACCCGGAACCGAGGCGGGGTCCGCTGCGTCTGACACCGTGACGGTGTAGTCGGCGGGCGCGCAGCGAAGCGGAGCCGCCCCATACGACAGCGGGAGTTCAGGTGGGTGACGGTCAACTGGAGTTCGACGAGGAGACGGTCCGCGCGGTGGCCGCGGCGCTGATGGATTCGGTAGCGGAACTCATGCGCCTCGCCGAGCGCGTGGACGCGACGGTGACGCACGACCACGGGCGACTGGCCAGCGTGGTGCGCGCGTGGGCACAGAGAACCGGGGCGGATGCGGCCCGGTTGTCCCTCATCGCGGATCGCTACGCAGAGCAGGACGGGGCCGCGGCCTCGAGCGTGCGGCGGTCGGGGTCGTGAGCCGCGACGACGGCCTGGGTCGGTACCGGGTGCACCGCGCGGTCGACCCGGGACCCCTGCACGCCGACGCCGAGGTCTTCCGCTCCACCGCCGCCGTCATGCGGGCGCACCTGCTCGCCCAGGAACAGGCGGTGGCACGGTTGGCCGCGGGCTGGGCGGGGGAGGCGGCCGATGCGGCGCTCGCCGCACTGGGGCGTCGACTCGACCGGGCCCGCGCGGACTGTGCGGCGGTCGCGGCTGCGGCGGAGACACTCGACGGTGCCGCAGACCTGATCCGCGACGCGCTGGCGGCACAGGCGGACTTCGTGGAGCGGCTCGGGTCCGTTGCCGGGGACGGACCCGGCGCCGGGCCGGACCCGGGCCGGGTCGACAGCGCGGTCGCGCCGTACATGCGGGCCCGCAGCAGCGCGCTGACGGACCTGTTCGCGGTGATTCACCTCGTCGTCGACGGGGCACGAACCGTGGTCGAGGAAGCGCTCGACGCGGTCGGCGGAGATGTGGAGCCGGCGGCGGACGAATGGCTCGAGACCCCGGCCTCGGGGCCGCGGGAGGTCGCCGTGCCGCAGGAGTGTGCGGCGCCGCTGGAGGCCGCCGCCCCGCAGGAGGCCGCCGCCCCGCAGGAGGCCGCCGTGCCTCGGGAAAGTGACGTGCCGCAGGAAGAGCCCGGGGTGCAACAGGATTCGGTGCTCAGGGGACTGGTCGATCCTCCGGCCCCGCCCGATCCCGCAGACGTGGCCGATCCTCCGATACCCCCTCCGGTCGACGTTCCCGGCGCGCTCGGATTCGGGTCGGGCGCGGTGCCGCAGCGCGATCGTCCGCGGGTCGCTGTGCCGCCCGCGGATCTCCCCGGCGACTCCGCAACCGGTGCGGAACTGGCCGCTGCGGGACAGCTGTGAATCTCGAGGACTTGCGGGCAGTGCTGGCCGCGGCGCTCGACCGAGCCGAGCGCGCGAGCGCGGAGGCCGAACGCCTTGCGGGGGAGGCGGTGCCCACCCGTCCGGCCGAGTCCGTGCCCACGGGTGAAGTGGACCCGGGTGACGGTGGGGCCGGTTACCCGCGCAGCAGCTGGCTCGTGTGATGCGGCTCCTCGACCTCCGAAACCAGCGTGGTGTGCGGGATCTCGACGCCCGGGGTCGCGAACGGTGCGTACTCCGTCTCGCCGGTCAGGTGGTAGAGCAGGTAGCCCGTGAGCAGGGCCCGGGTGGTGCGCTGGGTACTCCGTTTCGAGCCGCCGAGACCCAGGGCTCCGAGCAGGGCCCGGCCCTCTGGAAGCCCGTTGCCGGACGCCTTGTCGACTCCGCGCAGGATCGCCTGCCCACCCCAGGCCGCGGCGAGGGAGCGGGCGTTGCAGTTCATCGAATCCAGGTCTTCGGCGGCCGCCAGGATCAGCGCGGGTCCGGACTGGCGGGCCGCGTACTTCTCCGCCGGGGGCGTCGTCGGTGCCGGAAACACCGCGGCCACAGCGGGGGCGCCGTGGTCGGCGGCAGCGATCACGGCGGCACCGGCGCCCATCGCGTGCCCCGCGAACGCCACCCGGTCTCGCGCGACGCTGATCTTGCCCGGACCGAGCCGGACACCCGTGCAGATGTCGGCGGCACTGCGCAGGTCCGCGGCGAGCGTGAGGTGCGATGCGACCGGAGAGCGCTGGGTGTCCGGGGCGGCCGCGACGATTCCCCACGACGCCAGGTGGGTCAGGGTCTCCCGGTAGCGGTCGGCGCCGGTCATCCAACCGTGCCCGAACACGACCGCGGGCAGTCCGAAGCCCTCGGCGGGGGTGTACACCACGCCGGGCAGACCCGCCAAGGCGAGGTCACCGCGCAGCACCGGATGGGGTCCACGCTTGGATAGACGGGAGGCCAGGGTCTTCGGAGTCGGCGCCACGTGCACGACCGTATCCGATTGCCGGGCCGTGGTGTTCGAAGGACGGGTCGTCCCCAGCCGGAAACGGCGGCAGAGAGAGGAAACGATCAGGGTGTTTGGCATTCCGGTTCCGGTACCGCGGGACCTGACGCAGGCAGTGGTGAACGTCCGGGACCGGATCGACTCCGGCGGACTGGCGGATCTGCGTCCGACCGAGTCCGAGATCGTCGACACGAACGCGGAACGGACCATCCGCCGCTTCCGGTCCACCGAGCGCGAGGCCACCGGCGCGCCGGTCCTGCTCGTCACCCCGCTGGCCGCCACGTCGATCGCCTTCGACCTGCGACGCGGCTGCAGTCTCGTCGAATACCTGAAGGAGACCGGCCGGGACGTGTACGTCCTCGACTACGGGCCGGTGAACTTCGCGGACCGTTCCCGTGGATTCGAGCACTGGGTCGACGGCGTTGTGCCGGACGCCGTCCGGGTGGTCAGCGACGATGCAGGCGGATCCGACGTACACCTGGCCGGCTGGTCGCTCGGTGGGATCTTCGCGGTGTACGCCGCAGCGGCACATCCCGGTCTGCCGCTGCGATCGCTGACACCGATCGCGAGCCCGTTCGACCTGCGTCGGGTGCCGCTGTTCGCGACGCTGCGTCCACTGGACCGGTTGTTCGGGCCGTTCACCGTCGCCCCCCTGTACCGCCTCGTCGGCACGATCCCGGCGCCGTTGACCAGTCTCGGCTTCAAGGCGGCGAGCGTGGACAAGTACCTCACGCGGCCGTGGACGGTGCTGGCGAACCTGGACGATCGCGACCACCTCGAGCAGATCGAGGCCGTCGACCGGTTCATGAGCAGCATGTACGCCTACCCGGGCCGGACCTTCGGCCAGCTGTATCACGTCGTCATGCGGTCCAACGAGTTCGCCACCGGGCACATGCAGATCGGTGGCAGGCAGGTGAACCTGGACGCGATCGACGTGCCGGTGATGGTCGTCGCGGGCAGCGGTGACGGGCTGGCACCGAAGCACGCCGTCCGGCACCTGACCGACCTGCTCGGCGGTGCGCCCGCCGTGCGCTACGGCGTGTATCCGGGAGGTCACCTCGGGGTGCTCACCGGGCGCAGCGCCCGCGACACCATGTGGCCGGCATTCGCCCGCTTCCTGACCGACTGCGACTGACGATCCACGCCGGCGGGGACCAGTTTCGCGGAACCCCCGCAATCGAGGGGCCGCCTCTGTTTGACTGACGCCTCCTCACGGTAAGGACGGTGCGCATGCGGCGAACGGCCCGCGTCTTGACTTTGGTGTTCCTGCTCCTGCTGACTGTCGGCACCCTGCCGACCGGTGCTGTCGCCGCCCCGCCCGGACCCGCCGAGCCGGAGCCCGCGGTCCTCGGCGTCGGACAGTATCCGCGCCTGGTCCGGCTCGACTCCGGGGCGATCGTCGCCTCGCTGACGACACGGGACGCACAGGGCGACTTCACGCAGATCATGGAGAGCACCGACGAGGGCGTGAGCTTCCATCCGATCGGTGCGGTGCGTGATCCCGAAGCGATCGGCGGCCAGTGCTGCGCCACCATCTTCGAGATGCCGCAGCAGGTGGGCTTCCTGCCTGCGGGCACCCTGCTGTGGGCGGGCACCGTCGGCTATCTGGCAGGCACCGACCGGAAGGTCGGTATCAAGGTCTGGTCCAGCGCGGACGGCGGCCGCAACTGGAGTCCCCTCGGCGTCGCGGCGAGGTCCTCGGGAGACGGCGGCGTCTGGGAACCGGAGTTCACCGTCGACGCGGGCCTGCTGTGGCTGTACTACGCCGACGAGACCGAGCGCCCGCGCCACTCGCAGGTGCTGAGCCGGGTGGCCACCCTCGACGGCGTGAACTGGTGGGGCAGGCACGTGGTGCAGGCCAACGACGAACAGAGCCTGCGTCCGGGCATGGCTACCATCGCGCGCCTGCCGGACGGGCGTCTGGCGTCCACCCACGAGATGTGTGAGCAGGGCGGCGACCGCTGCACGCCGTACCTGAAGTTCTCCGACACCGGGATCTGGTGGGGCAACGGCACCTTCGACCCGGGCGTCCAAGTGGTCGCCGACGACGGCAGCATGCTCAAGCACTCGCCGTTCCTCACGGCGTTGGCGGGCGGACCGAACGGCACCCGACTGGTGCTCGGCGGGCAGGCCCTGATCGACCGGGACGGCAAACGGGACGGACGCAGCGGCCGGGTGCTGCTCGTCAACGACAACTTCGGGATCGGCCCGTGGTTCGAGATCGCGGCGCCGGTCCCCGTCCAGGATCCGAAAGCCGACACGTGCGCCAACTACAGTTCGCCGTTGCTGCCGGTCGACGGCGGAGCGAACCTGCTGCAAATCGCGGTCACGCTGAAGGACGGCGTGTGCACTGCGCGATTCGGCAAGGGTCCCGCGGGTCCGAACTGATCTGGGTTCCGGTGCCCAGTAGGCTTGGGAGCCATGTGCGGAATCGTGGGATATGTCGGCCACCGCCAGGCCCTGGACGTCGTGGTGGAGGCGCTGCGGCGGATGGAGTACCGCGGCTATGACTCCGCCGGGATCGCGGTCCTGGACGGCGCGGGCGGCCTCGCGGTCGAACGCAAGGCTGGGAAGCTGGCCAACCTGACGGCGGAGCTGGCCGAGGTCGGCGCGGAACGCTTCGCCGGCACCACCGGCATCGGCCACACCCGGTGGGCCACCCACGGTCGCCCCACCGACCGCAACGCCCACCCGCACCGCGATGCGAGCGGCAAGCTCGCCGTCGTGCACAACGGCATCATCGAGAACTTCGCCCCGCTGCGCCACGAGCTCGAGGCGGCCGGGGTGGAACTGCTCAGCGACACCGACTCCGAGGTCGCGGTGCACCTCGTCGCGCAGGCGTACGCCGAGGGCGACACGGCCGGCGATTTCGTGGCCAGCACGCACAAGGTGCTCCGTCGCCTCGAGGGTGCGTTCACGCTGGTGTTCACGCACGCCGACCACGCGGACACCATCGTCGCCGCTCGCCGCTCCACCCCGCTCGTGGTCGGTGTCGGCGACGGCGAGATGTTCGTCGGTTCCGATGTCGCCGCGTTCATCGAGCACACCCGCGACGCGATCGAGCTCGGCCAGGACCAGGTCGTGGTGATCACCGCGGACGGCTACGAGATCACCGACTTCGCCGGCAACGAGTCGACCGGGCATCCGTTCCGGATCGACTGGGACCTCGAGGCCGCCGAGAAGGGTGGCCACGACTACTTCATGCTCAAGGAGATCGACGAGCAGCCCTCTGCGGTCGCCGACACCCTGCTCGGTCATTTCGAGGACGGCAAGATCGTGCTCGACGAGCAGCGGCTGTCCGACCAGGAGCTGCGCGACGTGGACAAGGTCTTCGTCGTCGCCTGCGGCAGCGCCTACCACTCCGGCCTGCTCGCCAAGTACGCGATCGAGCACTGGACCCGACTGCCCGTCGAGGTGGAACTCGCCAGCGAGTTCCGCTACCGGGATCCGGTCCTGGACCGGTCCACGCTGGTCGTCGCGATCTCGCAGTCCGGCGAGACCGCCGACACGCTCGAGGCGGTCAAGCACGCCAAGGACCAGAAGGCCCGTGTGCTTGCGATCTGCAACACCAACGGCGCTCAGATTCCTCGCGAGGCCGACGCCGTCCTCTACACCCGGGCCGGTCCGGAGATCGCCGTCGCGTCGACGAAGGCGTTCCTCGCCCAGGTGACCGCCAACTACCTGGTCGGGCTGGCCCTCGCGCAGGCGCGCGGCACCAAGTACCCGGACGAGGTGGCGCGCGAGTACGCCGAACTCGAGGCGATGCCCGCCCTGGTGAGTCGGGTGCTCGAGACGGTCGAGCCGGTGCGGGCACTGGCACGCGAGTTCGCCGATGCGTCGACGGTGCTGTTCCTCGGCAGGCACGTCGGATACCCGGTGGCCCTCGAGGGTGCGCTCAAGCTCAAGGAGCTCGCGTACATGCACGCGGAGGGCTTCGCCGCCGGTGAGCTCAAGCACGGGCCGATCGCGCTGATCGAGGAGGGCCTGCCGGTCATCGTCGTGATGCCGTCCCCGAAGGGGCGGGCGGTGCTGCACTCGAAGCTGGTCTCGAACATCCAGGAGATCAAGGCTCGTGGTGCCCGCACGATCGTGATCGCGGAGGAGGGCGACGAGATGGTGCGCGCGCATGCCGACCATCTCATCGAGATCCCCGCGGCACCGACGCTGCTGCAGCCGCTGCTGTCCACCGTGCCGCTGCAGGTGTTCGCGGCCGAGATCGCTCGCGCCCGCGGCTACGACGTCGACAAACCCCGCAACCTGGCCAAGTCCGTCACGGTCGAGTGACACTCGGCTCCGCCGCCCGTGAGTGCTCTTCTCCCCAGAGGGGGCCCCGCCCGCCCGAGGGCGAAGAGCACACACGGGCGCGTCGGCGCCCTAGCCGACGACGATCGTGCCGCCCATGCTGGTGTGCACGTTGCACCGGTACGGGTAGGTGCCGGGCTGGCTGAACGTGTGGGTGTAATAGCCGCCGGTCATGGTGCCGCTGTCGAAGTAGTCGTGCGTGGTGCCCCGCTGGGTGGCGGTGACACTGTGCGCGCTGCTGGCGTCGCTGAAATCCCACGTCACGGTGTCGCCCACGTGGATCCGGAGAGTCGACGGCCGGTAGGCCATCTGGGTGACCTGAACGGTGTACTCGGTCCCGGTTTGCGCCGAGGCCTCGAGCACGGTGACCGGTGTGGCGAAGGAGATCAGGGCGGCTGCCGCGGCACACGACATGGCGACCCGAATCGTGTTCATGTTATGAGGGTAGTCCCGGATCCAATCGGGCGAAACCGGCAATTCGACCGAGTGGTCTAGTCGGTGACGACGACGGTTCCGGTCATGTTCGGGTGCAGTGTGCACTCGTAGGCGTAGGTGCCCGGCGTGTCGAACTGCTTGGTGTAGGTGCCGCTGGCCAGGATCGGGCTCTTGAGTTCCGTGGCGGCGGCGCCGGTGCCGGTGACGTTGTGCGGGATCGCGTTGTCGTCGAACTGCCATGTGACCGACTGTCCGACCCTGATGGTGACCGTGGCCGGGGTGAACGCCATCCCCGCGACCCGCACCACCGTGGTGTCGGCGGGCAACGTCGCCTCCGCGGACGGCGTCGGCACCGTCGACGGAGTGTCGGTGGAGTCGCCGCAGCCGGCCAGCGTCCCGAGGAGCAGCAGTGCGGTGGCGGTCGAGGTCGCGAGTGCACGCATGGACCGAGCGTAGACCTCTCGATACGGTCGTCTCGTCGTATCGATCGATCGGGAGGAATGTCCGGTGCGCCGGTTCCACACGACCTCGCAAGTCCGTGCCGCCGAGGCGCCACTGCTGGCGGCACTGCCGGAGGGCACGTTGATGCGCCGGGCCGCACACGGCCTGGCCGTCGTGGCCGCAGCCGAATTGCGCTCGCGCACAGGTGGTGTCGCGGGAAGGTCGGTGACGTTGCTGGTCGGGTCCGGGGACAACGGCGGCGACGCGCTGTGGGCGGGCGCAATGCTCCGACGGCGCGGGGTGGCCGTGCGGGCGGTCCTCCTCGATCCCGCCCGCGCGCACGGTCCGGGACTCGCCGCGCTGCGTGCGGCCGGGGGCCGGGTGGACGAGGAGGTGGGGGATCCCGACCTGGTCCTCGACGGCATCGTCGGGATCTCGGGCCGAGGGCCGCTGCGACCGGCGGCGGCCGCGCTGGTGGCAGGCATCTCCGCGCCGATCGTCGCGGTCGACCTGCCGAGCGGCGTGGACCCCGACACGGGTGCCACCGCGGGGCCCGCCGTGACCGCCGCGGTGACCGTGGCCTTCGGTGCGCTGAAACCGGTGCACGTGCTCGCCGGCGCGCGGTGCGGGCGGGTCGAACTCGTCGACATCGGGCTGGACCTGCCGCCCGCGGCGATCGCCGCGCTCACCCCGGACGAGGTGGGGGTGCGGTGGCCGCTGCCCGGTGCGGTGGACGACAAGTACAGCCAGGGCGTCGTGGGTGTGGTCGCTGGGAGCGACCGCTATCCGGGCGCCGCGGTGCTGTGCTGCGGCGGCGCGGTCGCCGCCACGTCCGGCATGGTCCGGTACGTGGGAACTGCCGCCCCGCAGGTTCTTTCGCGCTGGCCGGAGGTCGTGGCCGCCGAGACGTTCGCGGACGCCGGCCGGGTGCAGGCATGGGTGGTCGGGCCGGGGATCGGTACCGGGGACGCCGCCCGCGAACTTCTGCGCGCCGCGCTGGCGTCGGATCTGCCGGTCCTCGTTGACGCCGACGGGCTGACCGTGCTCGCCGCCGAGCCGGCGCTGGTCGCCGGGCGCACCGCACCCACCCTGCTGACGCCGCACGCCGGTGAGTTCGCCCGACTGGCCGGCATCGATCCGGCCGACGACCGGGTCGGCCACGTCCGGGCCCTGGCGGCCCGGTGGGGGGTGACCGTACTGCTGAAGGGACGCTCGACGGTGATCGCCGACCCCGAGGGCCAGGTCCTGGTCAACGAGGCGGGCGGTTCCGCGGCCGCGACCGCCGGTTCCGGGGACGTCCTCTCTGGGGTGATCGGGGCGCTGATGTCGACGGGGCTGGATGCCTCGACCGCCGCCGCGATGGGCGCGCGGGCCCACTCCCTGGCCGCGGCCCTGGCTGCGGGCGAAGGATCGGAGGTGCTCGCACCGATCTCGGCCGGGGCCCTGTCGGAGCAGGTCAGGTCCGCGATCCGCATCCTTCGCGCGCAGCGTGTGGTCAATCCGTGACCTCGACAGTGAGCGAGGTCATTGGGCATAACGGCAGGTGGTGGCAGGATTGACGCATCATGACCATCACCGCGCACAGTGACCGTACGGAGTCCGTCCCACCGAAGGAATCCGGTTTGTCCGAAACGTCACCGCAAGCGGAGGCGCTGATCGACCTCGACGCGATCGCCCACAACGTTCGGATCCTGCGCGAGCACGCCGGTGACGCCGCGTTGATGGCGGTGGTCAAGGCCGACGCCTACAACCACGGAGCCGTCCCGGTGGCGCGGACCGCGCTCGCTGCCGGTGCCTCCGAACTCGGCGTCACCACCGTCGGCGAGGCACTCACCCTGCGTGCGGCAGGAATCACGGCGCCCGTGCTGTCGTGGCTGCACACCGCCGACACCGATTTCCGTGCCGCCATCGCCGCCGACGTCGAACTCGCCGTCTCCTCACCCCGGCACTTGGACGCGGTGGTCGCCGCCGCTCGCACGGTCGGAACCACGGCGGGCGTGACGCTGAAGGTCGACACCGGGTTGAACCGCAACGGTGTGTCCGCGACGGAACTCGACGAGCTGCTCGACGGACTGGCCCGCGCGCAGTCCGAGGGCGCCGTGCGGCTCGGGGGCGTGTTCTCCCACCTCGCGCACGCCGACCAGCCGCACCACCCCGTCATCGACGCGCAGGCGCAGGTGCTGCGCGACGCCGTGGACCGGGCCGCCCGGCTCGGGATGCGGGTCGATCGCGTGCACCTGTCCAACTCGGCGGCCGCGCTGACCCGACCGGATCTGCGGTTCGACATGGTTCGCCCCGGCATCGCTCTGTACGGGCTGTCCCCGGTGCCGGAACTCGGCGGGTTCGGACTGCGGCCCGCGATGGAGCTGCGCGCCCGGGTCGCACTGGTCAAGAAGGTCGCGGCCGGTGCCGGGGTGTCGTACGGGCACACCTGGATCGCCCCGCACGACACCACTGTGGCCCTGCTGCCCGTCGGGTACGCCGACGGTGTGCCGCGCGCGCTCGGTGGCCGGTTCGAGGTGCAGATCGGGTCGCGCCGCTACCCGCAGATCGGTCGGGTGTGCATGGACCAGGTCGTCGTCGATCTCGGGACCGACCCCGGCCCGGTCGCGGAGGGCGACACCGCGGTCCTGTTCGGTACCGGCGAGAGCGGCGAACCCGTCGCACAGGACTGGGCCGACGCCCTCGACACCATCCACTACGAGGTGGTCACCGGGGTGCGCGGACGCGTCGTGCGCAGCTACACCGGTGACGAGCAGGTTTGGCGGTGATGCCGTTCGGACGCCGCGGTGCGATCGGCGGGGCCGGAGTCGCGACCGCGGTCGGGGCGCTGGCCGGCGTGCGGGCCGTGCACCACAGAACCGAGCCGAGCCGACGCAGGCGGGACCGGCACGCGGACGAGGACTTCGGCCTGCTCGAGAGCGACCGTGGCAGCATGGTCGTCGCCGACGACGGCGTGACCCTGGCGACCCGCGAGGTCGGGCCTGCCGACGCGCCGCTGACGGTGGTGTTCGTGCACGGCTACTGCCTGCGGATGGATTCGTGGCACTTCCAGCGACGGCAGCTGCGCCGACGCTGGGGGAATGCGGTACGTATGGTGTTCTACGACCAGCGCGGGCACGGACGCTCCGGCACCCCGAGCCCCGAGTCCTGTTCGGTCGGGCAGTTGGGTCGTGACCTGCACGCCGTCCTCCGGACCGTCGCGCCGAACGGTCCGGTTGTCCTGGTCGGGCATTCGATGGGCGGGATGACGATCCTGTCGCTGGCACGCCAGGTTCCGGAACTGTTCGGCACCCACGTGATCGGCGTGGGACTGCTCTCGACCGCCGCCGCCGGACTGAACCAGACCGGGTTGAGCCGCAACCTGCAGAACCCGGTGATCGACGCGTTCCGGCTCGCGGTGCGCACCGCACCGGGTGTCGTCCAGCTGGGCCGCGGCGCGGCCCGCGCGATCATCTCGCCGATCCTGCGGGCGGCCTCCTTCGGCACCGAGGTGAGCCCGTCGCTGCAGCGATTCTCCGAGAGCATGCTCAACGAGACGTCCGTGACGACAATCGTCAACTTCCTCAAATCGCTGGAACTGCACGACGAATCGGCCGCGTTGCCGGTACTCGGGGACCTGCCCGCGCTGGTCCTGTGCGGAGATGCGGACATGGTCATTCCGTTCGTGCAGTCGCAGGCGCTGGCCGACGCACTGCCGAACTCCGAACTGGTGCGGGTGGTTTCGGCCGGGCACCTGGTGCAGCTGGAGTTCCCGATCCGGGTCACCGACTCGATCGACCGCTTGGTGACGCGGGCCGTCGCCGACCAGGACCTCGAATGGAAGGAAAGCGTCGGTGGCTGAATCCGGGCACACCCTCATCCACCTCCCGACGGTGGAGGACACCGAGGCGTTCGGCCGGCGGCTGGCGGTCGAACTCGGCGCCGGCGACCTGGTGGTGCTCGACGGGCCGCTCGGGGCCGGGAAGACGGCGCTGGCGCGGGGAATCGCCGCTGGGCTCGGGGTGCAGGGCCGGGTCAGTTCCCCGACGTTCATCATCGCCCGTGAGCACCGGCCCGGCGTGCGCCCCGGTGGTGGAGACCCGGTCGCGATGGTGCACGTCGACGCCTACCGGCTCGGCCTGGGGGCGCAGCGCTCCGCCACCTTCGACGAACTCGACGCCCTCGACCTGGACACCGATCTGGCGGGTGCGGTCGTCGTGGTCGAGTGGGGCGAGGGGATCGTCGAGCATCTCGCGGACCGGCACCTGCTGGTGCGGCTGCGCCGCGAACCGGAGTCCGATGTCCGCACGGCGCAGTGGGGTTGGGTCTCGTGAACACCGCCGCCGTCATTACCGCACTGACGTGCGAGTACCCTCGATAGCCGTGCTCGTTCTCGCTGTCGATACCGCCACCCCGGCCGTGACCGCGGGGGTGGTCCGCCTCGACGGCGCTTCCCCGCGCACCCTGGCCCACCGCATCACCGTCAATGCCCGCGCCCACGCGGAGGTGCTGACCCCGCACATCCTCGAGTGCCTGACCGAGTCCGGTCACGTCCCGGCCGACCTCGACGCCGTCGTCGTCGGTGTCGGGCCCGGCCCGTTCACCGGCCTGCGAGTCGGCATGGCGACCGCCGCCGCCTTCGGCGATGCGCTGGGCATCCCGGTGCACGGGGTGTGCAGCCTCGATGCCGTCGCGGCCGATGCGACCGCCGCGGACCGGCGAGATCTCCTGGTGGTCACCGACGCCCGGCGTCGTGAGGTGTACTGGGCGCGCTACTCCGGGGGCCGGCGAGTCGAAGGCCCCGCGGTGAACAAGCCCGCCGACGTCGAGCCGCAGCCGTCGGTGGTGGTGGCGGGGTCGGCCGTGCACGCGGACCTGTTCGACCTGCCGGTGGTGGACGTGCAGACGCCCTCGCCCGCCGGACTGGTCGCCGTGGCGGCACCCGCGATTCTCGCCGGTGTGAACCCGGAACCGCTTGTGCCGCTGTATCTTCGGCGCCCCGATGCGGTCGAGATGGCGGATCGCAAGAAATGAGCTACGCGCTCACCGAGATGCGACCTGCCGACGCGGAGCGCTGCGCCGAACTCGAAACCCTGCTCTTCGCCGGGGACGGTCCGTGGAGTGCTGCCGCGTTCCGGTCCGAGCTCGCGCACCCGCACAACCACTACTTCGTGGTGCGGGACGAGGCCGGCGCAGTCGTCGGCTACGCGGGAATCGCGTTGCTGGGCACCGTGACCGACGCGGAGTTCGAGGTCCACACGATCGGTGTGGATCCGGCGCACCGCCGCCGCGGGCTCGGCTCACTGCTCCTGGACGAACTCCTGCGTCTCGCCGACGGGTACGGCGGTCCGGTCTTCCTCGAGGTGCGCACCGACAACGACGCGGCGATCACCCTCTACCGGCGGGAAGGGTTCGAGATCGTGGGAACCCGCCGAAACTACTATCAGCCCAGCGGGGCCGACGCATACACGATGCGCCGGCCGGGGCGGTCGACACAGTCGGAGGAGCCGCAGTCGTGATCGTGATGGGTATCGAGAGCTCCTGTGACGAAACAGGAGTCGGCATCGTCCGCTGGCGCGAGGACGGCACCTGCGAGCTGCTCGCCGACGAGGTCGCGTCGAGTGTGGATCAGCACGCCCGCTACGGCGGCGTGGTCCCGGAAGTCGCCTCGCGGGCGCACCTCGAGGCGATCGTCCCGACGATGCGACGCGCACTGGCGCAGGCCGGGATCGCCAAGCCCGACGCGCTGGCCGTCACCATCGGCCCCGGGCTGGCCGGGGCCCTGCTCGTCGGCGCCGCCGCGGCGAAGGCGTACGCGGCCGCGTGGGACGTGCCGTTCTATGCGCTCAACCATCTGGGTGGGCACGTCGCCGTCGACACCCTCGAGCACGGGCCGATGCCGCCGTGCGTGGCGCTGCTGGTCTCCGGTGGTCACACCCACCTGCTGCACGTGCGTGACCTCGCCCGGCCGATCGAGGAACTGGGCACCACCGTTGACGACGCGGCAGGGGAGGCGTTCGACAAGGTCGCCCGTCTGCTCGGTCTCGGCTTCCCGGGCGGGCCCGCCCTCGATGCCGCCGCGCAGGACGGAGATCCCAAGGCGATCGCGTTCCCCCGCGGCATGACAGGTCCGCGCGACGCCCGGCACGACTTCTCGTTCTCCGGACTCAAGACGGCGGTGGCCCGCTACGTCGAGTCCAAGGAACGGGCCGGCGAGCCGGTCCCGATCCCGGACGTGGCGGCGTCGTTCCAGGAGGCCGTCGCCGACGTGCTGACCATGAAAGCGGTGCGAGCGGCCACGGACGTCGGGGTCGACACCCTCGTTCTCGGCGGCGGCGCGACCGCCAACTCGCGGATCCGATCCCTGGCGCAGGAACGGTGCGCCGCGGCCGGTTTGACGCTTCGTATCCCGAAACCACGGCTGTGCACGGACAATGGCGTGATGATCGCCGCATTGGGTGCCCACGTCATCGCCGGGGGAGCGACCCCCTCGCCGCTGACCGTCGCCACCGACCCGGGCCTGTCCGTCACCGTCAGCCAGTCGTCGGACCGGGGCGATGTCCACTGACGGGGACCGAGAGGTCCCTGCCGGGGGCCGCGACGTCCCGGCACCGGACGGGCTTGCGTCCCTGCCCAAGGCGACGCGGCGCACGCTGATCCGGCGCGCGGTCCTGCGGCCGGTGATCAGCGCGGTGCTGTTGGTCGTCGTGTACTTCCTGGTGCCACTGAACGACCTGTCGACCATGTCGGCGCTGGGCGGCCTGCTGCTGTGCCTCCTAGTGGTTCTCGGGGTGTTCGTCTGGCAGATCCGGCGAATCGTCACCGCGCGGTATCCGGGTCTGCAGTCGCTCGAGGCGCTCGCCATCTCGGTGCCGACCTACCTGCTCGTCTACGCGACGGCCTATCACCTGATGTCGCAGTCGGCGGTCGACAGCTTCAACGAAGCGCTGTCGAGGATCGACGCGCTGTACTTCACCCTCGTCTGCTTCTCCACCGTCGGCTTCGGGGACATCGTCGCGGAGACCGAGACCGCGCGGGCCGTGGTGTCGGTGCAGATCGTCGGGAACCTGGTGCTGCTCGCGGCCGGGGTGCGGGTGATCACCGCCGCGGTGCGGGCCGGCCGGCGGCGCCGCGGCGACGGAGACGACCGGAGCGGACCAGTGGCCGGCTAGATCTCGGCCGGTCGCGTGGACAGGGTGAGCAGGACCCGGGCGTCGGGCTCGCGAACGAGGTCGTCGATCGTGATGGTGTCCAGTGCGTCGTAGAACGCGTCCTGCGCCCGGCGCAGGGCGTTGCGCAGCTTGCAACCGTGCCGCAGCGGGCACGGGGTGGTGCCGTCGCAGGTGACGACCTCGTCGTCACCCTCGAGTTGACGGGTCAGCCAGCCGACGGAGGTTCCGCGGGCGCGTTCGGTGATGGAGAGCCCGCCGCCCCGACCGCGGCGGGCTTCGACCATGCCGAGTTCCTTGAGCCGCAACACAACCTTGGTGGTGTGGGTGTAGGGAATCGACATCTCGTCCGCCACCTGACTCGTAGTCAGTCCACCGCCGCCGGGGGCGACGGCCAGGCGCATCATCACGCGCAGCCCGAGATCCGTGAACTTGGTCAGCTGCACGTCAGGGACGCTACGTCACTTGCATTTCACGTGCAACATACGGTGGAAGCATACTGGCCATCCGGTATTCGTCACGCGCGAGGTGAGGGCAGGAGCAGCTCCGTGTTGTGGTCGCCCGCGCTGCCGAGCGCGGCGGCATCCGCGTGGATGTCGTTGAACGAGAGCTCCCGGTACAGCGACGCCAGGCCGGCGGGGGAGAAGTCGCCGTGGCGAGCCTCGTACGGGCTGTCGGCCTCGATCAGCGTGGTCAGCAGCGATATCGTGCCGTCCGCGTTGTCGGCCACCTCGATGATCCGCGCGTGCTGCGGGAAGTCGATGTGCGAGGCGGTGTTGATCTCCCAGAATCCCTGCACCGGTGTCGCACCCGGCCGCGCGGTGATGCGGTTCTCGTGCGTGTGGCCGTTGACCCAGGCGAGCACGTTCGGGAATCGGTGCAGCAGATCCACCAGTTCGGCGCCGCTGTGCCTGCGCTCACCCGGGTTCTCCGGATCGGGCAGCAGATTTCCCATCGAATCGCTGGTGTGGTGGCTGAACACCAGGAACCAGGTGTCGTCGCGGGACTGTGTGACCGGACGGCCGTCGGCGTCGTGGTAGCGGCTGCTGCCGTCCTGCAGGGTTCGTTCGATCCACCGGAACTGGGCTTCGCCCAGCGAGCCGTCGGTGAAGCCCGCCCGGTTGGTCGAGTCCAGGCTGATGCCGACCACGCCGGGGGCGATCTCGAACGAGTAGTAGCCGATACCGGTCTCGCCGGCGTCCGGGGCGAAGCCGTGTCCGACCGGGCCGGGTCCGGTGTTCGCCGGGTCGAGGTGGGCGGCGATGTACTCCCGCGGGGTGAACGGGGCGCGGGACGGATCCGGGGTGACGTGCCGTGGCGGGGTCGTGATCGCGGCCAGTGCTGCCGGTACCCCGGCGGGGTCGAACTTCGTGGCGATGTCGATGGCGCGGGCCTGCTCCGGTGAATCGGGGACCTCGAACTTGAGGGAGCCGGTGTACATCGCGTCGAGGGGGCCGATGCCGCTCGGCAGGGTGCCCTGCACCGAGTCGTCGTGGTTGCCGAACACGCTGTACCAGGGCGTCTTCAGGCCCGGACTGGTGACCGGGGCGAGTGCCGCGCCGAGCAGTCCGGGGATCTGCGGGAAGCCGGCCTGCTTGTACATGTCGCGGAGGGGGGACTCCGGGTTCCAGTACAGCTCCGCACCCGAATTCTGCACGCCCTCGTAGCGGTCCTTCGCGCCGGTGTTGGGAACGAAGGTGCCGCCGTTGAGAGCGGTGAGGAACCAGCCGAGCTCGGCGTGTTCCTTGTTGTCGGTGTTGTCGCCGGTGCTCACCACCGCGTCGAAGCCGCGGCGGGTGTGCGGACCCTTGCCCAGCGCGTTGACCCGCGAGACCAGCGAGACCAGGCCCTGGGTCGTCAGCGTCTCCTGCGGCCGGAACGCCGACCCGTTGAACGGGTGCACGTATTCGAACCGCAGCGGGGACTGGGCATCGACGATGTGGACATCGGTCAGCTGCACCAGCGAGGCCAGCGCGGTGCGGCGGTCCTCCCGGCCGGACCTCGGCTCGGCGAGCTCGCCGCGGACGATCATCGGCCAACCCGGGCCCGCGGTCAGCGAGCGGTAGCCGGTCGTGCCGAGGGGAGTGGCGACCGTCTCGAGGGTGGTGCCGGGCAGGGTGTCGGCGGCGGCGTACCAGGTGCCCCAGGGGGCTCGTCCGAACGCTCCCACCCCCAGCGCGCCCGCTGCGCCCAGTCCGGCCAATCCGAGAAATCCACGTCTGTTCAGGTTTGCCACGGTGCCGACTGTAGGACACCGGTCGTTCACCTCCTCCGATTTCGCCCGCGGCGAATCGGGTGACGCGAGCAGTCCGATGTCTTGAGCGCTGGCACTCGCATGTATAGAGTGCTAGGTGGCATCGACCTGGTTCCGGCACCCGCGACGACGGGACCAGGTGGGGCGCCGTATTCGTGCAGTACAACCGACTTGCCCGGGGAGCAGCCCTGGGCGCCGAAAACCCCGAAAGTGGAGGGCTCATCGTGGCGAGCGTGAACATCAAGCCGCTCGAGGACAAGATCCTCGTCCAGGCCAACGAGGCCGAAACGACCACGGCTTCTGGCCTGGTCATCCCCGACACGGCGAAGGAAAAGCCCCAGGAGGGCACCGTTGTCGCCGTCGGCCCCGGCCGCTGGGACGAAGACGGCGAGAAGCGCATCCCGCTCGACGTCCAGGAGGGCGACACCGTCATCTACAGCAAGTACGGCGGAACCGAGATCAAGTACGCCGGCCAGGAGTACCTGATCCTGTCGGCACGCGACGTGCTGGCTGTCATCTCCAAGTAAGCCACGTGCCTCCGCCCCGGCGTCCCGTCCACGGACCCGGGGCGGACCGCGTTACGGAACAGTTTCCACCGGTACGGCTCGCCGACCTTCCCAGGAGTAACAGCACTTATGTCCAAGCAGATCGAATTCAACGAGACCGCGCGGCGCGCGCTCGAGCGCGGCGTCGACCAGCTCGCGGACGCGGTCAAGGTGACCCTCGGCCCCCGCGGTCGGCACGTCGTGCTGGCCAAGGCGTTCGGCGGTCCGACCGTCACCAACGACGGTGTGTCCATCGCCCGCGAGATCGAGCTCGAGGATCCCTTCGAGAACCTCGGCGCGCAGCTGGTCAAGTCCGTCGCGACGAAGACCAACGACGTCGCCGGTGACGGCACCACCACCGCCACCGTGCTCGCGCAAGCCCTCGTCAAGGCCGGCCTCAAGAACGTCGCCGCCGGTGCGAACCCGATCTCCCTCGGCGCCGGCATCGCCAAGGCCGCCGACGCCGTTTCCGAGGCTCTGCTCGCCGCGGCCACCCCGGTCGAGGGCAAGGAGGCCATCGCGCAGGTCGCCACCGTCTCCTCCCGCGACGAGGAGATCGGCGGACTGGTCGGCGAGGCCATGACCCGCGTCGGCACCGACGGTGTCGTCACGGTCGAGGAGTCCTCCACCCTGCAGACCGAGCTCGTGGTCACCGAGGGAGTCCAGTTCGACAAGGGCTTCCTGTCGCCGTACTTCATCACCGACATCGACGCGCAGCAGGCCGTGCTCGAGGACGCGCTGGTGCTGCTCTACCGCGACAAGATCAGCTCCCTGCCGGACTTCCTGCCGCTGCTCGAGAAGATCGCCGAGTCCGGCAAGCCGGTCCTGATCATCGCCGAGGACATCGAGGGCGAGGCCCTCTCCACCCTCGTGGTGAACTCGATCCGCAAGACCATCAAGGCCGTCGCCGTCAAGGCGCCGTACTTCGGTGACCGCCGCAAGGCGTTCCTCGACGACCTCGCGGTCGTCACCGCGGGCACCGTCATCAACACCGATGTCGGCCTGTCGCTGAAGGAGGCGGGCCTCGACCTGCTCGGCTCGGCGCGTCGTGTCGTCGTCACCAAGGACGAGACCACCATCGTCGAGGGCGCAGGCACCCAGGCCGAGATCGACACCCGGGTCGGGCAGCTCCGCCGCGAGATCGAGAACACCGACTCCGACTGGGACCGCGAGAAGCTCGAGGAGCGCCTCGCGAAGCTCGCCGGCGGCGTCGCGGTCATCAAGGTCGGCGCGGCCACCGAGACCGACCTCAAGGAGCGCAAGTTCCGCGTCGAGGACGCCGTCAACGCCGCCAAGGCCGCGGTCGAGGAGGGCATCGTCCCCGGCGGTGGTTCCGCGATCGTGCAGGCCGGTCAGGTCCTCGTGGACCTCGCGGCGTCGCTCTCCGGCGACGAGGCCACCGGTGTCGAGGTCGTCCGCACCGCGATCGAGGCACCGCTGTTCTGGATCGCCACCAACGCCGGCCTCGACGGGGCCGTCGTGGTCAGCAAGGTGGCGGAGGCGCCCAAGGGCCACGGCTTCAACGCCGCGACCCTGACCTACGGTGACCTGCTCGCCGACGGTGTCGTCGATCCGGTCAAGGTGACCCGGTCCGCGGTCGTCAACGCGGCGTCCGTCGCGCGGATGGTGCTCACCACCGAGTCGGCCGTCGTCGAGAAGCCGGCCGAGGTCGAGGACGCCGGCCACGGCCACGGGCACAGCCACTAGGTCTCACCTGACGCGAAGAGCCCCGGACGGGAGTGCCCGTCCGGGGCTCTTTCGTGTGTCGGTGGCGCCGGATCAGGAGGCGATCCGCTGCCGGTAGCGCCGGGTGTGTGCCTCGCGCTCGGCCTCGGACATCCCGCCCCAGATGCCGTAGGGCTCGCACACACTCAGTGCGTGGTTCCGGCACTGGGCGAGCACCGGGCACTGTCGGCACATCTCCTTCGCCCGCATTTCGCGCTGTGCTCGGGCGCGACCACGCTCGCCGTCGGGGTGGAAGAACATCGCGGAGTCGACGCCGCGGCAGAGTCCGTGCATCTGCCAGTCCCAGATGTCGGCATTCGGGCCGGGGAGGTGATTTGGTTGTGGCATTCCATCTCCTGACGTCGGCGGCTCGGGCACACAGCGCTCGTTTCGCGTTTCCTGCACCGCGGTGAAGGTCGTTCACTCGCGCACACGATCAATTTCAACGGTAACGTTATAGTCGGCCCGGAAATCGAGTCAACAGTTTCAATACGTGGTGATTTACATACCCCTTGCGGCGAGAATTAACGATCCGTTCATCGACATCGACACAATTTCGTGATTGTTTGTCCGGGTGTCGAGCGAATGTCCTGGTCAGTGTCCATCGACGTCATCGGGACGGGCTGTATGCGCTATTTGCGCCGGTCGCGGCGGGTCTGGGCGGGATCGTGCAGGTGATGGCGTTCCGGTGGATCGCCCGTGCAGGGGACCGGTGCGAGAGCGGTCGTTATCGGCAAAGCCTGCAGGCGAAAGAGTTCAATACTTTTGCAAGTCGAAATCTTAATGTGATCGAAACTCTCGACAAACTCGTCGGTAACGTTTCGTGACGGGCCCGGTCCGGACCCCAACCGCGGGCTGCGGCTCACCGGCCCGTCGGGCGCGCCCTACGCTTGCGCCCGTGCCAGCGACGACAGCCGAGTCCCTCACCGACCACGCGTTCGGTCCGGCGCCGGGCCACCCTGCGCTTCCCGAGGCGCGCTCGGCGCACGACCGCTGGTTGCGGGCCGTGGCACTGGGCGGGCAGGGACGCTACGCGGGTGCCCGCGCCGAACTCGCGGCGCTGCGGCGCGAACGTCCGGGTGCCGTGCTCGCGTCCCTGGCCGCGAGCACCGAGGCGTCCCTGCTGCGTCAGCTCGGGTGGCATCGGATCGCGTCCGGATCCGACGGCCGGGCTCTCGTCCTGGCGGGCGACGATCGCTCCGCGGCGGCCATCGAGGCCCGCTGTGATGCGCTGACGGGCCTGGCCGCCGATGCGCTCGGCTGCGGCCGGTTGGCGCTCGGGTTCCGGTTGCTCGATCGGTGCGAAGAGCTGATCGACGGTGCCGGGCTCCCGGGCGGGGAGTCGCGGCTGTGGCGGCAGCGGATCCGGCTGCACTGGGTGACGGCCGAGATGTCCCTCGCGGCGGGGGATTCCGCGCGTGGTCGCCGGCACGCCGGAACGGCGGTGGAACTGGCCGCCGACTCGCCGTCGGTGCGGCACCAGGTCAAGTCCGAACTCCTGCTCGCCGCCGCGATCAGCGCCGGGGCCGACCCGGCCGCGGCAGCGGACCCCGCGCGCCGGGTGCTGGCGCGCTGCGAGGAACACGGGCTGGTCCCGCTGCAGTGGGCGGCCTCGATGCTGCTCGGGGGAGTGGCCCCAGGCCCGGAGGCCGACGAGATCCGGCGGCGCTGCGAATCACGAATCGTCAGCGCAGGCGGGCGATTCAGGGAATCGTGAGGGTCGGTCGCTATCCTTCAAACGTCCCACCGATCGGTGGGGCCGTCCGGTCACACGGGCGCCACTGTAACGCCAGGACAAAGACTGTCGATGAGTAGTACGAGCGAGGAGTTGGACTCAGCAGTCGCTGCCGCAGCGCAGGGCGATCGAGTTGCCTTGGCTCGGGTTCTGGAAGTTGTCCGACCCATGGTCGTGCGGTACTGCCGATCACGGGTCGGAGCCGCGGAACGGGGGCACCTGTCCGCGGACGACGTGGCGCAGGAGGTGTGCCTGGCTGTGATGACCGCTCTGCCGCGGTATCGGGATCAGGGTCGCCCGTTCATGGCGTTCGTGTACGGGATCGCCGCACACAAGGTGGCGGACGCGCACCGAAACGCCGGCCGCAACCGCGCAGAGTCGATGGCCGAGGTGCCGGACGTCGTCTCCTCGGACGAGGGTCCGGAGAAGCTCGCCCTGGACTCCGAAACAAGCAGGCAGGTCAATGCGCTGCTCGGCACGCTGTCCGAGAAGCACCGAGAGATCGTCATCCTCCGACTGGTAGTGGGTCTGTCCGCGGAGGAGACGGCAGCGGCCGTCGGAAGTACGGCCGGAGCAGTACGGGTCGCCCAGCACCGGGCGCTCGCGAAGTTGAAGACCGAAGTAGCGAAAGCAGGTGAGATGTATGGCTAGGGGGAGCAAGCGCGGTCACGACAAGTGGTCGCGGCGTCATGATGCGTCCGATGCCGATCTCACCCTGCCCCAGGGCGATCCGTTGGCCGATGAGGTGCGCGGCGACGAGCCCTTCGACCTGGCCGCCGTGCAGCGCGACGACGCCCTGCTCGACGCGCTCGCCGGTGGCGGCGAGGTCGCGACCAGCACCGAGGAGGAGTACCGCCTCGCGTCGCTCCTCGCCGGCTGGCGGGCCGAGATCGTCGGCCCCGATCTGCCTGCAGGCCCGACTCTCGACGAGGCCGCCGCCGCGGTCGACCGCGAACTGGGTCGTCGGCGGTCCCCACAGCGCGGCGGACTGCGCCTGCTGCGCCCGGTCGCGGGCGCAGCGGCTGCAATCGCCGTCGTGATGGCCGGTGCGACCGTGTTCTCCTACAACGCTCAGCCCGGCGACCCGCTGTGGCGGGTCAAGGAAGTCGTGTTCACCGAGCGGGCCAACTCGACGGTCGCGAGCATCGACACCGCGAACACCCTCGAAGAGGCGGAACGGATGATCAAGTCCGGCGACGCCCAGGGTGCGATGACGGTGCTGCAGTCCGCGAGCAAGCGGGTCGGTGACGTCAACGACTCCGCGAAGCGCGACGAGCTCAACGCCTGGCACGACCGCCTGATGACCGACGTGACCAATGCCACGACCCCGGCTCCGACCACGACGACAACCGGTGGCCAGAGCGGCCAGATCCCGACGACCGTGCTGCCGGCGCCGCCTCCGACGACGCTGCCGGGCAGCGAGACGACGAGTCAGCCGTCGGTTCCGCCGGAGATCCTGATCGCGCCGATCGTGCCGCCGACGCAGGTGCCGGTGACCACTCCGCCGCCGGTGGAGGTGACGACGCCGAATCCACCTGTCACGACCGTCCCGTCGCCGACACCGGAGATTCCGACCCCGGTCGAGACCGGCTCGGCGACGACCACACGGCTCTTCCCGACGTCGAAGCCGCTGACCGAGACGCGTCAGCTCCTGGTCCCGGACACCTCGCCCAGCGGCGGGTAGTGGCCGCGCCGGCGCAAGCCCCGGACGGCGCCGAGCCCGAACAATCACTGTGCTCGAACAAACACCGTGCTGGAAAAACGAAACGGTCCGACAAGTGCAACTTGTCGGACCGTTGTCGTTGGTCGGGTCAGGCGTCGAAGCTGTCGCCGTGCAGAGCCTCGTTCATGGACGCGTCCGCGTAGCCGCGGCAGTAGTCCCAGGTCACGTACGCCTCGGGAACCGGGTCGTAAGCCGGCTCGTGAGGGCGGACCGTGCCGTCGACGAGCAGCTGGAGCAGGTTCGCGCGCAGCATGTCCCAGTCGTGGTAGTGGTCCTGCTGGCAGTCGTCACAGCAGACGACGAGACCGCGGATCCCGCGGTGCGCGAGCAGCGCCTCGTAGACGGCGAGATCGGCGAGGTCCTCTTCCACGGCGAGCCGCTCGTGGGGGTCGAGGGGCTGTCCCGGCTCGATCGCATCCAATGCGGCGGAGGGGTCGGAGGGGTCACCGGCGAACGGATCCGGCGGCAGACCGGGGGGCAGTTGATCACGCACAGGTCCACGGTACGCAGCGCGAGGCCGTCTGCGCCACCCGTCACAGTCACCAGGTTCGCTCGCCCATACGCGCAGCCGATACCATGGTGAGCGGTCTGAGGGAATACATCGCCGGGGATCGAGCATTGTTTCAGTCCTAGCAATTGCGACGCATCGGTACTCGCCAGGGCGCGCGTAGTGGGTTTTCCACCCGGCGCGACTGCGCCCGAACGGTCCAGCGCAACCGACGTTCGAAGGAAAGGTTCGAAAGCCGCATGACAAATTCCGGAGGGCACGTGCGCACCGGCGGAGATCGCCCCGACAAGGTGGCGATGCTCGGGCTCACCTTCGACGACGTGCTGCTGCTGCCGGCGGCATCGGACGTCATCCCGAGCCAGGTGGACACCTCCAGCCAGTTGACCCGCGAGATCCGGCTGAACGTGCCGCTGGTCAGTTCGGCGATGGACACCGTGACCGAGGCGCGGATGGCGATCGCCATGGCCCGCGCCGGCGGTATGGGCGTGTTGCACCGCAACCTGTCGACCGAGGCGCAGGCGGCACAGGTGGAGACGGTGAAGCGTTCCGAGGCAGGCATGGTCACCGACCCGGTCACCTGCAAGCCCACCGACACCCTCGCCGACGTCGACGCCATGTGCGCACGCTTCCGGATCTCCGGCCTGCCGGTCACCGACGAGCAGGGCCAGCTGGTCGGCATCATCACCAACCGGGACATGCGGTTCGAGGTGGACCAGAACCGGCCCGTGTCCGAGGTGATGACCAAGGCGCCGCTGATCACCGCGCAGGAGGGCGTCACCGCGGAGGCCGCGCTCGGCCTGCTGCGCCGCCACAAGATCGAGAAGCTCCCGATCGTCGACGGTCAGGGCAAGCTCACCGGCCTCATCACGGTCAAGGACTTCGTCAAGACCGAGCAGCACCCCAACGCCACCAAGGACCGCGACGGCCGGTTGCTGGTCGGTGCGGCCGTCGGTGTCGGTGACGACGCGTGGGCCCGTGCGATGGCACTGACCGATGCCGGGGTCGACGTGCTGGTCGTCGACAGCGCACACGGCCACTCCAACGGTGTTCTCGGCATGATCGCCAAGATCAAGGCCGAGGTCGGCGATCGGGTACAGATCATCGGCGGCAACGTCGCCACCCGGGGCGGCGCGCAGGCTCTCGTCGAGGCCGGCGTAGACGCCGTCAAGGTCGGTGTCGGACCCGGCTCGATCTGCACCACCCGTGTCATCGCCGGCGTCGGCGCCCCGCAGATCACCGCGATCCTCGAGGCCGTCGCGGCCTGCAAGCCTCTCGGCGTGCCGGTCATCGCGGACGGTGGTCTGCAGTTCTCCGGGGACATCGCCAAGGCCCTCGCGGCAGGCGCCTCCACGGCGATGCTCGGCTCCCTGCTCGCCGGTACCGCCGAGTCGCCCGGAGAGATGGTTCTCGTCGGCGGCAAGCAGTTCAAGAGCTACCGAGGCATGGGTTCCCTCGGCGCGATGCAGAGTCGCGGACAGGGCAAGTCCTACTCGAAGGACCGCTACTTCCAGGACGACGTGCTGTCCGAGGACAAGCTGGTGCCGGAGGGCATCGAGGGCCGCGTTCCGTTCCGCGGGCCGCTCGGCTCGGTCATCCACCAGCTCACCGGTGGCCTGCGGGCCGCGATGGGCTACACCGGCTCGGCGTCCATCGAACACCTGCAGGAAGCGCAGTTCGTGCAGATCACCGCGGCCGGGCTCAAGGAGAGCCACCCGCACGACATCACGATGACGGTCGAGGCCCCGAACTATGCAGCCCGGTAGGACTGCCGCCCGCTAGCCACACACCCAACTACACATCGAAGAAAGGGGCGCGCGTGCGCGACCTCGTTGAGATCGGTATGGGCCGAACCGCCCGTCGCACCTACGAGTTGGACGACATCGACATCGTCCCCTCCCGCCGGACCCGGTCGTCGAAGGAGGTGTCGACGACCTGGCAGCTCGACGCCTACCGGTTCGACATCCCGGTGCTCGCGCATCCGACGGACGCGTTGGTCTCGCCGTCGTTCGCGATCGAGCTCGGCAAGCGTGGCGGACTCGGCGTGATCAACGGTGAGGGTCTGTGGGGCCGGCACGCCGATGTCGACGCCAAGATCGCCGAGCTGGTGCATCTGGCCGAGTCGGACGCCGACCCGGATGCGCCGATCAAGAAGCTGCAGGAGCTGCACGCGGCGCCGATTCAGTCGAACCTGCTGGCCGCCGCGGTCGCGCAGGTGCGGGAGTCCGGCGTGACCACGGCGGTTCGGGTGAGCCCGCAGAACGCCCGCGCGCTGACCCCGGAGCTGATCAAGGCGGGCATCGACCTGCTGGTCATCCACGGCACGATCATCTCCGCCGAGCACGTCGCCAACGGGGCCGAGCCGCTGAACCTGAAGACGTTCATCTCGGAGCTGGACGTCCCGGTCGTCGCTGGCGGCGTGAGCGATCACCGCACCGCGCTGCACCTGATGCGCACCGGTGCCGCGGGCGTCATCGTCGGCTACGGCTCCACCGAGGGTGCCACCACCACCGGTGAGGTCCTCGGCATCGGGGTGCCGATGGCCACCGCGATCGCCGACGCGGCGGCGGCTCGCCGCGACTACCTCGACGAGACCGGCGGACGCTACGTGCACGTCATCGCCGACGGCGACATCGCCACCTCCGGCGATCTGGCGAAGGCGATCGCCTGCGGCGCCGACGCCGCGGTGCTCGGTGCGCCGCTGGCGGCGTCCGCGGAGGCGCCGGGCGGTGGCTGGTACTGGCCGTCCGCGGCCGCGCATCCGTCGATGCCGCGCGGTGCGCTGCTGCCCGTGGCCTTCGGTGACCGGCCGAGCCTCGACCAGGTGCTGACCGGCCCGTCCGACGACCCGTACGGTTCGCTGAACCTGGTCGGTGGCCTGCGTCGCTCGATGGCGAAGTCCGGCTACTCCGACCTCAAGGAGTTCCAGAAGGTGGGCCTCACCGTCCGCGCCTGACTCCATCACGACAACGCCCGATCCGGTTCTCCGGGTCGGGCGTTGTCGTGTCCGGGCCGGTCCGCCGCGGGTTTGTGCTACCTGCCGTTACGCTTAGGTCACCCTTGTGTGATCGGTCACAGATCTCGGGTGCATACTGGCGAGTAACCAACCCAGATCCACGGTGGAGGTCTCTTGATGGGAAAGCGTGCGACGGATTTCGACGTCCTGATCGTCGGCTCCGGCTTCGGCGGCAGCGTCACGGCGCTGCGACTGGTCGAGAAGGGGTACAAGGTCGGAATCCTGGAGGCCGGCCGACGGTATGCGGATTCCGATTTCGCCAAGACCAGCTGGGACCTCAGGCGCTTCCTGTGGGCACCGGCCCTCGGCTGCTACGGCATCCAGCGGGTGCACCTGCTGCGCGACGTGATGATCCTGGCCGGGGCCGGTGTCGGCGGTGGCTCGCTCAACTACGCCAACACCCTGTACAAGCCGCCGTCGTCGTTCTTCCAGGATCCGCAGTGGCGGGGCATCACCGACTGGGACGCCGAACTGACCCCGCACTACGAGCAGGCCCGCAAGATGCTCGGCGTCGTGCAGAACCCGCACATGACACCCGCCGACGAGGTGATCAAGTCCGTCGCCGGCGACATGGGCGTCGGGGACACCTTCATCCAGACCCCGGTCGGGGTGTTCTTCGGCGAGCCCGGCAAGACCGTCGCCGACCCGTTCTTCGGCGGTGCCGGGCCGGACCGGACCGGCTGCATCGAGTGCGGCGAGTGCATGACCGGCTGCCGGCACGGAGCCAAGAACACCCTCGTCAAGAACTACCTCGGGCTCGCGGAGAAGGCCGGCGCGACGGTGATCCCGATGACCACGGTCACCGGACTGTTCGAGGCGTCGGACGGTACCTGGGACGTGCAGACCCGCCGCACCGGCGCGAAGGTGCGCAAGGGGCACCGGACCTACACCGCAGCCAATGTCGTCCTCGCCGCCGGCACCTGGGGCACCCAGCATCTGCTGCACGAGATGAAGGACCGCGGCGCGCTGCCGAAGCTCTCGCCCACCCTCGGTGAGCTGACCCGAACGAATTCCGAGGCGCTGCTCGGTGCCGCGAAACTGAAGGTCGACCCGAACATGGATCTGACCAAGGGCGTCGCGATCACCTCGTCGTTCCATCCCGCGCCCGACACCCACATCGAGCCGGTCCGCTACGGCAAGGGCTCCAACGCGATGGGTCTACTGCAGACCCTGATGACCGACGGCGGCGGCAGCACGCCGCGATTCGTCAAACTGCTCAAGACGATTGCCGCCAACCCGGGGCAGATGCTGAGGATGCTCAGCGTCAAGAACTGGAGCGAGCGGACCATCATCGCGCTCGTCATGCAGAATCTCGACAACTCGATCACCACCTACACCAAGCCGGGCCTGTTCGGTCGCCGCAAGGTCACCAGCAAGCAGGGGCACGGCGAGCCGAACCCCACCTGGATTCCCGTGGGCAACGACGCGACCCGGCGGATCGCGGAGAAGATCGGCGGCGTGGCGGGTGGCACCTGGGGTGAGGTGTTCAACATCCCGCTGACCGCGCATTTCCTCGGCGGCTGCGCGATCGGCGAGGACGCCGCGCACGGCGTCATCGACCCCTACCATCGCGTGTACGGCTATCCGACGCTCAGTGTCGTGGACGGGGCTGCGGTGTCGGCGAACCTCGGCGTGAACCCGTCGTTGACGATCAGCGCCCAGGCCGAGCGGGCGGCGTCGCTGTGGCCGAACAAGGGGGAGCAGGACACGCGGCCCGCACAGGGGGCGGCGTACCGGCGGCTCGCGCCGGTGGCGCCGAACGCTCCGGTGGTGCCTGCGGGTGCGCCCGCGGCGCTGGTGCTGCCGATCGTGGAGATCCGCTCCGGAAAGCCCGCGCCGTCGAACAGCAGTGGCGTGGCCTGACGCTGCTGCGTGGAGTGGCCCCCGGCCGGTGAGGTCGGGGGCCTTCTCCGTATCTCCGGGAGAAAATCAAGCAATCATGCTTGCTTGTTTCAGTGTCCGGTTCTACAGTCGCGAGTGATCGATGTCACTCCTGCCTGTGTCGGTGACCGAAACAACAATCCATTGATGCGGAGGCTGTCCATGAAGCCTGATTTGTCCGGACTATCCGATCTCGAGATCAATCTCGCCACCCGGGTCTCGGTCGGAGACGCACTGACCCGCTCGGCGAGGATGTTCGGGGCGCGGGCGGCGGTCGTCGATCGTGGAGACACCGTCACCTACCGTGACCTCGACACCGCCGCAGAGTCGGTCGGCCGGGCACTGCTCGACGCCGGTCTGGGGCATCAGCAGCCGGTCGCGATGCTGATGGGCAACTCGTGGCAGTTTCTGGCCACCTACTTCGGGTGTGCGAAGGCCGGACTCGTCGCGATGCCGGTGAACATCGTTCTCGCGCCGGAGGACATCGTGTGGATCCTGCGGGACTCCGGCGCCACCACGATCGTCGCCGACGCCGACTTCGTGCCGCTGATCGAGAAGATCCTCCCCACACTCGACACCGTGACGACCGTCGTGGTCTCCGGGGAGGGCGCGCCCGATGAGATCGCCGGGCGGCCGATCCTGCCGTGGACCGAGATCGCTTCCCGGACCGTGGACGGACCGCTCGAGGTCCTCGTCGACGACCGCGACACCGCACAGTGCCTCTACACCTCGGGCACGACCTCGCGGCCAAAGGGGGTCCTGACCAGCCACACCTCGCTGATGATCGGCGGACTGACCAATGCGTTGATGCAGGGTGCCGGGTGGGGCGGTGAGCCCGCGGTGCTGCTCAACGTGCTGCCGCTCTTCCACACCACGGGGCTGAACACACTGGTGATGCCGACGCTGTTCATCGGTGGCACCGTGGTGCTGCCGGGACCGTTCGATCCGGGTGCGGTTCTCGACGCGATCGAGACGCACCGGGTGACCACGGTGATGATGCTGCCGATCATGTACGCGGCCGCACTTGCCGCGCAGGGGCAGCAGGCCCGCGACCTGTCGTCGGTGCGCCTGGCCATCTACGCGATGGCCCCGATGCCCGCGACCCTGCTCGACCAGGTCGATGCGGCCTTCCCGAATGCGGCAGTGATCCTGGGGTCGGGTCAGACCGAGGTCGTGCCCGCGACCGTGCTGCAGTGGCCCGAGCACCGCGACACCAAGCCCGACTCGTGGGGGCCGGCGACGCCGACCGTCCAGGTCGGGATCATGGCCGACGGTGAGTTGACGGCCGTCGGGGAGAGCGGCGAGATCGTCTACCGCGGCCCCCATGTGTGCAGCGGCTACTGGAACAACGCCGACGCGAACACGGCGGCGTTCGCGCACGGCTGGTTCCACAGCGGTGACGTCGGGAATCTCGACGCCGAGCAGGTCGTCTGGTTCACCGATCGCCTCAAGGACATCATCAAGTCCGGTGGCGAGAACGTCTCGTCGGTGGAGGTCGAGCGGATCGTCGCCGCGGCACCCGGCGTTGTCGAGTGCTCCGTGGTCGGACTGCCGCACGAGCGGTGGGGTGAGGCGGTGACCGCGGTCGTCGTCGCGGCCGACCCGTCGGTCCCGGACCAGGAGGTCGAGGCGGCGGTCATCGCACATGCGAAGGCGCACCTGGCCGGATTCAAGGTGCCCAAGCTGGTCCTGGTGGTCGACGCGCTGCCCAAGACGGCGACCGGCAAGGCCCGCAAGCACGAACTGCGGGCCGCACTGCAGGCGTGAGGTCGGGGTGGGCGAGGCCACACACTAGACTGGGGGGCGTGGCAGACACCCAGCATTCCGGCCCCAGCCAGCAGAATCCGGTCCTCGTCGTCGATTTCGGTGCGCAGTACGCGCAGCTGATCGCCCGTCGGGTCCGTGAGGCCAGCGTCTACTCGGAGGTCGTGCCGCACACGGCGACCGTCGAGGAGATCGTGGCCCGCAAGCCGGCGGCGGTGATTCTGTCGGGTGGTCCCGCCAGTGTCTACGCCGAGGGCGCGCCGCAGCTCGACCCGCGGCTGTTCGATCACGACATCCCGGTCTTCGGCATCTGCTACGGCTTCCAGGCGATGGCGGGTGCACTCGGTGGCACCGTCACCCACACCGGGACCCGGGAGTACGGCCGCACCCAGCTCAGCGTCGACGGTGGCGTCCTGCACGAGGGCCTGCCGGTCACTCAGCCGGTGTGGATGAGCCACGGCGATGCCGTCACCGACGCCCCGGAGGGCTTCGAGGTGACGGCCACCAGCGCCGGTGCCCCGGTTGCCGCGTTCGAGGACCGGGCGCGGCGCCTGGCCGGCGTCCAGTACCACCCCGAGGTGCTGCACTCGCCGCACGGCCAGCAGGTGCTCACCCGCTTCCTGCGGGAGATCGCCGGCATCGCTCCGACGTGGACCGCGGCCAACATCGCAGACGTCCTGATCGAGCAGGTCCGCGAGCAGGTCGGTGACGGCAAGGCGATCTGCGGCCTGTCCGGCGGCGTGGACTCCGCGGTCGCGGCTGCTCTGGTGCAGCGCGCGATCGGTGACCGCCTCACCTGCGTTTTCGTCGACCACGGTCTGCTGCGGGCGGGCGAGCGCGAGCAGGTTCAGCAGGATTTCGTCGCGTCGACCGGGGCGAAGCTGATCACTGTCGATGCGGTCGACACCTTCCTGGGCGAACTGGACGGCGTCTCCGATCCGGAGGCCAAGCGCAAGATCATCGGCCGCGAGTTCATCCGCAGCTTCGAGGGCGCGGTCACCGAGGTGCTCGGCGAGTCCGCGGCCCACGGTGAGGCCGTCGAGTTCCTCGTCCAGGGCACCCTGTACCCGGACGTCGTCGAGTCCGGCGGCGGGACCGGCACCGCGAACATCAAGAGCCACCACAACGTCGGCGGACTGCCCGAGGACCTGCAGTTCTCCCTCGTGGAGCCGCTGCGGCTGCTGTTCAAGGACGAGGTCCGCGCGGTCGGGCGGGCGCTGGGCCTGCCCGAGGAAATCGTTGCGCGCCAGCCGTTCCCGGGGCCGGGTCTGGCGATTCGCATCGTCGGCGAGGTGACCCGTGAGCGGCTGACCCTGCTGCGGCAGGCGGACGCGATCGCTCGCGAGGAGCTCACCGCTGCCGGTCTCGACGGCCAGATCTGGCAGTGCCCGGTGGTGCTGCTCGCCGACGTCCGCAGCGTTGGTGTCCAGGGCGACGGCCGCACTTACGGTCACCCGATCGTGCTGCGTCCGGTCTCCAGCGAGGATGCGATGACCGCGGACTGGACCCGACTGCCGTACGACGTGCTCGAGCGGATCTCCACCCGCATCACGAACGAGGTGCCGGACGTCAACCGCGTCGTGCTCGACGTCACGAGCAAGCCGCCGGGAACCATCGAGTGGGAGTGACCTGACAGGTGAGGGCCCCGTGTTCGATCTTCGAACGCGGGGCTCTTCGCTTTTTCGGGAGTTGTGACGCGTCCGCAGGGGACGGTGACGGTCGGCATCTCCTCGTGCCCGGGATTTCTGGCAGCGCACTGTGTGCAGAGCAAGTTTTCTCCCAGCGGTCCCCAAGGTTCGCGGTGTCCAATGGGCGCCGGGCGGAGGAGGTCTCGGGGCGAAAGGAGAAACGATGGTTCACTCGGCGCGACAGGTCGACTACGGTGCGCTCGACCGCGGTGCCGGGAGGGTGCGCAGTCGGGCCGCCGAGGGTGACCTGGGTGCGCTGAGGGAGTTGGACGCCGCCACCCGCTCGTTCGCCACGCGGCTCTGCCGGGCGGAACTCGGTGCCGGCCTGGGCATGCGGGAAGCGGATCGGATTGCGGCCGAATCGGTTCCCGTCGCGATCGCGGCGATGCTGGCCGATCCCGGCGCCTCCCCACTGCGGGTTGCCTACACCGAGACGGTGCTCGGGATCGAGTCGGCGCGGCCGGCGGCCGGGCTCGCCGTCCTCCCCGATCGGCTTCACGGGCTCACCCGGCACGAACGGGACGTGCTGGTGCTGAGGATTCCGGTCGGCCTCACCGTGGAGCAGACCGCCGAGGCGTTGGCCTGTACTGTCCACCGGATCCGGCTCGACCAGCACGCGGCGCTCGGCGCCCTGCGTCGCCTCGTTCCGAGCGATTCATCGATTCACAGCTGATTGTCAGGGTCGTCGGTCCTTCGGCGGAGTTGACTTGACGGTGGAGGGAGAGTTTGCGGCTCCCCGCCGCGCCTCCCTCGCGTACGAGGAAGGATCGACGATGAATATCGCAACGAGGAAGCGTGCGGGGACGCTTCTGGTCAAGAGTGCCCTCATGGGCGTCGCTGTCGTGATGCCCGTGGTCGCCCTGGCGGGACCCGCCGCGGCTGCGTCCGGGCCCGCGCAGGTGGTCCCACAGGTCCAGGTGGACCGGCATCACCGCGACGGCGGTGACGGATGGAACCAGTGGAACCGTCCGCGCTGCGGCGACGACTGGAACCGCTGCGGGCCGCGCTGCGGCGGCGACGACTGGAACTGGAACGGGAACCGCTGCGGCGGGCCGGAAGGGGGCTGGCAGCAGGGGCCGCAGTTCAACCAGTTCGGCCAGTTCAACCAGTTCAATCAGTTCGGCGGCCTGCTCGGGCCGTTCGGGGGGCTGTTCGGCAGCTGAACCCAACACGACGCACCGGTCATCGTCTGCGGTGACCGGTGCGTCGTGTTCGGGGTTCCAAGCTACTTTCGTCGGCCCGGTGAGACGACCAGGACAACGCCGACGACGACGGCGGCGAGGACGAGCAGCCACTTGAACTGCCAGTCGCCGAGGGCGCCCAGGTGGTCCGGACCGATGAATGCCCACACGCTGACGAGGAGGGCGGCCAGCCCCGACAGGAGCAGGACTGCGGACGGTCGCCGGGTGCCGGCCGTCTCGGTGGATTCGCTGTTCTCAGCCACGGCGGACCTCCATGTCTCCCATTCGGCCGTTCATGTTGAGGGTCAGGACGGGGCCGCCGGTGCCGTCGGCGCCGCCGTTGAGCCCCTCGGGCAGGCACTTGACGTCACCGACTGCCATCGAGCAGTGGTTGACGACGTCCATGTTCTCCGGGACCAGTACCGTGAAGGTTGCGAAGCCCGAGGTGATGTCGACGGTCTTGTCTCCGGTGAGGGTCACGCCGCGGAGGTCGAGCGTGAAATCGCCCAACTGGCCGGAGTATTCGGGTGCGATCTCCGCCGCGGAGACCGGAGTCCAGGTGCGGGTGCCGACGTTCTGGCTGTTCCAGTCGACCGGGCCGACCAGTGACGCGAGGATCACGAACCCGATCAGCGGGCCCGTCACCACGAGCAGGCCGTAGCCGCGGCGCAGGAACGCACCGACGACGAGGCCGACGCCGATCACCGCCAGGCCGACGGCCCCGATCCGGCCGGGGGACATCCACTCCCAATCGGTGGCGGTGCCGATCGCCCAGGCGGCGACCGACGCAAGGATGGCCAGTCCGAGCACGACCGACGTCAGCCGGGACCTCGGTCGGGGCGGTGTCGTGACCACCGGCGCCGTGACGGGTGCGGGCTCGGGCAGATCCCACGCGAACGGGGCGACTCCGAGCGGATCCCAGGCGGGCGGGGTGGGGGTGTCGGAGGCGGTCGGAGTGAACACGTCTGTGTTCGTGGGTGATTCACCTGTTCGCGCCGGTTCGCCGCTCTGCGGCGACGTGTCCTCGGTCGTTGCGCTCGGCGGCTGGGCGCCGGTGTCGGGTGCGGACGGTTCGTACGTCTTCGGCAGGGTGGTGAAGACTCCGGGGGGCGTGTAGGCGGTGCCCGCAGCGGGCGGGTACGCACCGGGGAAGACCGTGGCGGGTGGAGTGATGCCGTACCAGGGATCGGCGCCGCCCGGAACGGCCGGCGGGTGCGGCCTGCGCTGGAACAGGAGCCACAGCCCGCCCAGCATCAACGCCATGCTGACCAGACCGGATCCGCCCATTCCGATACCGATCGGTCCGAGTGTCGACATCGCGATCAGCAGCGCGACGACGAGGACGATCGTCTTGGTGCCGGACTCCGAACTCTGTCCCCGTCCGAGCAGTGACTCCGCTGCCGAGGACGGGTCGCCTGCGCGCGGCAGTACCAGCCAGCAGGCCAGATAGAGGACGATGCCGGCCCCACCGAACAGGGTGGAGACGACGAAAGCCACCCGCACCAGTACGGGGTCGACGTCGTAGCGGTGGCCGATCCCGGCCGCGACGCCGGCGATCGGTCCCTGCCGGGGCAGCCGCACGGGCCGGGTTCGCCACAACTGGTTCAGCTGCTCGGAGAAGCTCGGTGTGCTCATGTCGTCCATCGTGGCGGGCACGGACCCCCGGCACATCAGGGACGAACCCTGATCTTTGCCCCCGAGCGGGCCGACGGATCAGGGTCAACCCTGATGCGCCCGCCCGCGTGGGCGTGCCACCATCGATGGTGTGCAGCCGATTCCGCATGCCCACATCCCGGGCGAGGTGACCTGGCCCCGACTCGAACGTCGCGTCGGGGGTCGGGTGATCGGTGGTGTCGCGGGCGGCGTCGCCGATCATCTGGGCATCGACGTGTTCAAGGTGAGAGTGGCGTTCGTCCTGCTCGGTGCGCTCGCCGGTTCCGGCATCGTCGCGTACGGCCTGCTGTGGATCTTCACCCCGCCCGGCAGTGACACCGAGCGGCCGAGCCCCGCGGAACGCCGTCGTGCCCTCGGGTTGGCGGTGCTCGGCCTCGCGCTTTCGGGTGGGCTGGCGATCCTCGTCAGCGGTACCGCGGCGGAGGTACTGGTCCCGGTCGTCGTCGTCGCCATCGGCGCGGCCCTGGTGTGGCGTGAGTACGACTCCGACGGCCCGCGATCGGCATTCGGGTTGCCGCAGAGCCCGACGGTGCTCACCTGGGCCCGGGTGCTCGGCGGCATCTCGCTGATCGTGCTCGGCCTCGGTGTGGTGATCCTCGCTCGGGTGGACCTGGCGTCGCTGCGCTCATCGGTGCTCGCCGTGGTCGTCACCCTGGTCGGCATCGGGCTGCTGAGCGTGCCGCTGTGGCTGCGGTTGTGGCGTGACCTCGGGCAGGAGCGGTCGGCGCGGATCCGCAACGAGGAACGCGAGGAGATCGCCTCGCATCTGCACGACTCGGTCCTGCAGACCCTCGCGCTGATCCAGAAGCAGGCCGACCGCCCGCAGGAGGTGCTTCGGCTGGCGCGCGGTCAGGAACGCGAACTGCGCAAGTGGCTGTTCGGGGAGGGCGAGGCGGCCCACGCGAGCCTTGCGGAGGCGCTGCGCACCATCGCCGGGGAGGTCGAGGACCAGCACGGTATCGCGGTGCAGACGGTCACGGTCGGTGATGTGCGATTGGACGTCCCGGAGGAGGAGTCGGGTCTGCCGAAGGAGGCGGTCACCGCGATCCTCGGCGCCACAAGGGAGGCGCTGGTCAACGCGGCCAAGCATTCCGGTGAGTCGACGGTCGACCTGTTCGCGGAGTCCGACGCCACGCAGGTGAACGTGTTCGTGCGAGATCGGGGTGTCGGATTCGACGCGGCGGCGGTTCCTGCGGACCGCCAGGGGCTGGCGAAATCGATCCGGGCGCGGGTCGAGCGCCGCGGCGGCGAGGTCGTGGTGGACTCCGCGGTGGGACGCGGCACCGAGATCCGGATCGGGATGCCCCTGGGAGCACCGGAATCCGGAGACGGGGCCGGAACCTCGGCGAAGGCACAGGGCAGTGACCAGTCGTCGCAGACGGGTGGGGACCCCCTAGAGTCGGTGGTGCCCGAGACCCCGATGAAGGAGCAGCGCAGGTGACGTCGTCCGGAGGACACGAGGTGGTTTCGCCAGGTCCCGGTTTTCGTGTCTTTCTCGTCGACGATCACGCGGTCTTCCGGTCCGGGGTGCGTGCGGAACTCGCGTCGGAGCCCGACATCGAGGTGGTCGGTGAGGCCGGGGGAGTCGCCGAGGCGATCGCCGGGATCAACGCGTCCGCGCCCGATGTGGTGCTGCTGGACGTGCACATGCCGGACGGCGGCGGAGTGGCGGTGCTCCGCGGTATCGACCCCGGCCCGGTGTGCCTGGCGCTGAGCGTCTCCGATGCCGCGGAAGACGTCATTGCGGTGATCCGATCGGGTGCCCGCGGCTACGTGACCAAGACCATTTCCGGCCGCGAACTCGCCGACGGGGTGCGCCGGGTGGCGGGCGGGGACGCGGTGTTCAGTCCACGCCTGGCCGGATTCGTCCTCGACTCCTTCACCGGACGGTCCTCGGCACCCGAACCACCACTGGACCCGGAACTGGATTCGTTGACCCCGCGCGAACTCGAGGTGCTGCGGCTGCTGGCTCGCGGCTACACGTATCGCGAGATCGCCGAGTCCCTGGTGATCTCGGTCAAGACCGTCGAGACACACGCCTCGAACGTGTTGCGAAAGACGCAGCAGTCCAACAGGAATGCCCTGACCCGTTGGGCGCACCGGCGTCGGATCGAGTAGCCACGTCCGGGATCGAGTTCCGGTGCTTGCGGATTCGACGACGCCGCCGGCCCGCGGAGGATGCGGGCCGGCGGCGTCGTCGGTTCAGGGGCAGGTGCGGTGCACGTCGAGTCCGCCGGCGCGAGCCCGGCGCACCACCCACACCAGTGCGGCCGCGACGAGGGCGAGAGCGGCGGGGGCCGGGACCAGCAGCGGCGAGGCCAGCGTCGCCACCAGGACGAGCATCGGTACCAGCAGTGTGCCGGGGTGGGGCCGGAAGGTCGGGGTGACCTGCCGGTCCAGCCAGGCCGGCGCCGGGCCCGCCCTCACGGCCCGACCTGCGCGGGTGCCACGGTGTGGCCGCGGCCGACGTGAGCCTCGGCGCGCATCCGGTCGACCATGTGCGGGTAGTGCAGCTCGAACGCCGGGCGCTCGGAACGGATCCGGGGCAGTTCGGTGAAGTTGTGCCGCGGCGGCGGGCAGGAGGTGGCCCATTCGAGCGAATTGCCGAAGCCCCACGGGTCGTCGACCGTGACGACCTCGCCGTAGCGGTAGCTCTTGAAGACGTTCCAGATGAACGGCAGCGTCGAGGCCCCGAGGATGAACGCACCGATCGTCGAGATCATGTTCAGCGAGGTGAAGCTGTCCGACGGCAGGTAGTCCGCGTAGCGACGCGGCATGCCCTCGTTGCCCAGCCAGTGCTGCACCAGGAAGGTGGAGTGGAAGCCGAGGAACGTGAGCCAGAAGTGCCACTTCGCCAGGCGCTCGTCCATCATCCGTCCGGTCATCTTCGGGAACCAGAAGTAGATGCCGGCGTAGGTGGCGAACACGATGGTGCCGAAGAGCACGTAGTGGAAGTGGGCGACCACGAAATACGAGTCGGTCAAATGGAAGTCGAGCGGCGGGCTGGCGAGCAGGACACCGGAGAGGCCGCCGAAGAGGAACGTCACCAGGAAGCCGACCGAGAACAACATCGGTGATTCGAATGTCAGCTGACCGCGCCACATGGTGCCGATCCAGTTGAAGAACTTCACGCCGGTCGGGACCGCGATCAGGAACGTCATGAACGAGAAGAACGGCAGCAGGATGGCGCCGGTGGCGTACATGTGGTGCGCCCACACCGCGATGGACAGGGCGGCGATGCCGAGGGTGGCGTACACCAGGCCGCTGTAGCCGAAGATCGGCTTGCGTGAGAAGACCGGGAAGATCTCCGACACGATGCCGAAGAACGGCAGTGCCAGCACGTACACCTCGGGATGGCCGAAGAACCAGAACAGGTGCTGCCACAGGATGACTCCGCCGTTGGCGGGGTCGAACAGGTGCGCGCCGAAGTGGCGGTCGACGAACACGCCGAGCAACGCCGCGGCGAGCAGCGGGAAGATCATCAGCGCAAGCAGGCTGGCGACGAGGGTGTTCCAGGTGAAGATCGGCATCCGGAACATGGTCATGCCGGGGGCGCGCAGGCACACGATCGTCGAGATCAGGTTGACCGAGCCCAGGATCGTGCCGAGGCCGCCGAGTGTCAGGCCGATGATCCACAGATCGGCACCGGCGCCGGGCGAGTGGACGGCGTCGGTGAGTGGAACATATGCGGTCCAGCCGAAGTCGGCGGCGCCGCCGGGGGTGACGAAGCCGGCGGAGGCGATCAGTCCGCCGAACAGGTACATCCAGTAGCTCGCCGCGTTCAGGCGGGGGAAGCAGACGTCGGGGGCGCCGATCTGCAGTGGCATCAGGTAGTTGGCGAAGCCGAAGAAGATCGGTGTCGCGTACAGCAGCAGCATCACCGTGCCGTGCATGGTGAACAGCTGGTTGTACTGCTCGTTCGACAGGAACTGCATGCCCGGCACCGCGAGTTCGGTGCGGATCAGCAGGGCCATCAGGCCGCCGATGAGGAAGAACGCGAACGACGTGACGATGTACATGATGCCGAGCGTCTTGTGGTCGGTCGTGGTGAGGATCTTGACGATCGCCGAGCCCTTCGGCGCCCGCCCGGGTGCCGGGCGGGCGGCCTCGATCGATGCTGGGGGGCGGGGTGCGAGATCAACCACGGCGCACGCTCGCGGCGCCGTGGTTTCCTCGGATCTCGGATTGTCTGTGCTCACGCATGGATCGGATGATTGTCCTGCCCTGCCGCGCGGTGCCAGAGTCGAAGGTCCCTAGGCGGACTGGGAGGAGGATCACAGTCTCGATCCGGGGTGACGGCTCGCCGGATCATTTGGGGGAGGGTAGATTTCGTCCGGCTGTGTGACGGGTGGACCTACGGTCGGGCAGGTCAGACCACGAGGGCGACGATCAACACCACGATCAGCAGGGCTGCCACCGCGAGGGCGGCGATCAGCGGCACCGGCAGGCCGGGTCCGGACTTCGTCGACTCGAATGCCGGCGGCTGGGGGAGCCCCGGACTCGGGCGGTGCACGGACTGCAGGGGTACCGCTTGCGGGGCGGCGGGTAGGCCGCTGGCGGTGCTCGTGGGTAGCCGGCGCGCGGACCGGGCCGGGCCGCTCGATGCGCCCCGGCGGGCCCAGAACGGGACCGTCCCGTCCGCCTCGCGGAGCGGGGCGTCGAGGACGTATGCGATGTTGACGCCGGCGCCGGCGGCACTGCGCGCCAGCAGATCCCGCGCCTCGGCCATGGTGGGACGCCGGGTCGGGTCGGGTTCGAGCATGCGCAGCAGGACGTCGGTGATCTCACCGCTACGGACCGGGCGCATGATCTGTGCCTTGGCCACTCGGTGCAACAGGGCGAGGGTGTCGTCGTCGATGCCGAACGGCGGTTGCCCCTCGGTAGCGGTGTACAGGGTGGCGCCGAGCGAGAACACATCGGACGCCTCGGTCGGGTCGGCGCCGCGCGCGACCTCGGGCGCGAAATAGGCCGGGGTGCCGGTGATCACGGAACTCTGCCCGGGCTGGGTCTCGCCTTTCGCGCGCGAGATACCGAAGTCGCTGATCTTGACGGTGCCTGCGTCGGGTCCGCGGTCCGCGATCAGGATGTTGCCCGGTTTGACGTCACGGTGCACGATGCCGGCGGCATGCGCGGCGACGAGGGCGTCGGCCACCTGCGCACCGATCTGGGCGACCTGCAACGGGGGAAGGGTCTCGGTGACGTTCAGCGCCTGCGCCAGGCTGCGGGAGGGCATGTGCTCCATCACCAGCCACGGATCGTCGCCTTCGAGCGTGACGTCGTACATCGCGATGGCGTGCGGGTGGGACAGGCGGGCGGCGAGGCGGCCCTCGCGCATCGCGCGGGCCCTCACGTCCGCGGCGGCCTCGGCGGTGAGGCCGGGCGGAAAGCTGATCTGCTTGATGGCGATCTCGCGGTCGAGGAGGGTGTCGTGGGCGAGCCAGACCGATCCCATTCCGCCGCCGCCGAGTTTCGAGCGCAGGCGGTGGCGACCGGCCACCAGATGGTCCGGTCCGACGATTCTCTGCCCCTGCTCCGCCACACCCGCGAGGGTAGACGACGCCCCCGCGGTGTCGACGTCCGGCGCCGTGAACTGCGGTTTCTTCACGCCTTGACGGAGTCGGCGGGACGGGCTTTACTGAAAGTGTTCGAATATGTGTTCGATGCCTGATTGTTTGATGTCCGGTGTTCGATGTTCGGTGGTCCCGTGTCTTCCCCCACGGCGGTGCCCACGACCTCGTTCTGTGTTGTGTGGACGTTTGTGTTGTGTGTGGACGGAGTGTGCGGTGGGTGGTCTCGCTGTCGACCTGGCCGGGTTGTCCCGGCAGGAGCGGCTCGAGCAGTTGCGGCGGCAGATCGCCGCGGTGCCGGCGCGGGGCGAGTCGGTCGCGACCCGGCCGGATCGGTCGGCTCCCGGGCGTGAGGCTCCCGGGGCGGCCGCCGAGCGTCCGGTCTTGCCCGTGCCCGAGGCCCTGGCCGACCTGCTTCCGCAGGGAGGGCTTCCCCGGGGGGCAGTGGTCACCGTCTCCGGCGCCGGGTCGCTTCTGGTGGGCCTGCTCGCCTCGGTGACCGCCTCCGGGGGGCACGCGGCGGTGATCGGGCATCCTCGGCTCGGTCTGCTCGCGGCGGCCGAGATGGGCGCCGAACTGGGCCGGCTGGCGGTGATCCCGGACCCGGGGCCCGATCCGGTGGAAGTCGCGGCGGTGCTGCTGGACGGACTGGACCTGGTGGTGCTGGGTCTCGGCGGGCTCGCGGTGCCGCCGTCACGGGCCCGGGCGGTGGTTGCCCGGGCCCGGAGCAAGGGCGCGACGCTGGTGGTGACCGGTGGCGGCTGGAGCGGGGCGGAGGTCCGGCTCGACGCCACCGTCCGCGGCTACGACGGGCTGGGAGGTCACGACGAATCGGGGTGTGGGCGTGGCCGGTTGCGGGGTCTGCGACTTGCGGTCGGCGCCGAGGGGCGGGCCTTCCAGCGGCGGACCGCCAGCGTGGACCTGTGTCCGCGTCGGGGTCGGGTGGAGTGGGTCGCCGAAGTCGCCCCACCGCAGCGGCTGCCGAGTGTCGAGGGCGGTGTGGCATGAGCGCGGGAACCGGATCGCGGGTGTTGGCGCTGTGGTGCGCTGACTGGCCTGCGGTCGCCGCCGCCGCGACCACGGATCTGTCGCCGGCCGAGCCGGTGGCGGTGGTCTCCGGCAACCGGGTGGTCGCGTGCTCGGCGACCGCCCGTGCCGAGGGGGTCGGGCCGGGCCTGCGGAGGCGGGACGCGCAGGCCCGGTGTCCGCGACTGCACGTGCTGCCCGCGGACGAGGGCCGCGACGCCCGGGTGTTCGAGCCGGTGGCCGCGGCGGTCGATGCGGCGGCACCCGGGGTGGAGGTGCTGCGACCCGGGTTGCTGGTGCTCGCCGCGCGCGGGCTCGCCCGGTACTTCGGCTCGGAGGAGGCCGCCGCGGAACGGCTGGTCGACGAGGTCGCGGCGGTCGGGGTCGAGTGCCAGGTCGGGATCGCGGACGAACTGTCCACCGCCGTCGTCGCGGCACGGCGGTCGGCGCTGGTTCCCCCGGGGAGCGGTGCCCGGTTCCTGGCTCCGCTCCCGGTCGCGGAACTCGCCGCCGAGCCGGCGCTGGCGGGGCGGGACCGGATCGACCTGGTCGATCTGCTGCACCGGCTCGGGCTGCGTACCGTCGGGGATTTTGCCGCTCTGACCCCGGTCGCGGTGGCCTCCCGGTTCGGCGCGGACGCGGTGGCGGCCCATCGCAGCGCGCGCGGCGAGCCGGAGCGCCCGCCGTCGGCGCGACCGTTGCCGCCCGATCTCGAGGTGGAGTTGCGGTGCGATCCGCCGGTGGACCGGGTGGACGCGGCCGCTTTCGCGGGCCGTGCGTTGGCCGAGCGTCTGCACGCGCGACTGTCGGCCGCGTCGGTGGCCTGCACGCGGCTGGCGGTGCACGCGAGCACCGGTCACGGTCAGCACCTTTCGCGCATCTGGCGGTGTGCGGAGCCGTTGACACCGGAGGGCACCGCGGACCGGGTGCGCTGGCAGCTGGACGGCTGGTTGACCGGCCGGAGCGAGTCCCGCCCCACTGCGGGAATCGAATTGCTGCGGCTCGAGCCGGTGGAGGTGGTGGCGGCAGGGGCGCTGCAACTCGGGTTGTGGGGCGGCGTTGGGGCGGAGGACGAGCGCGCCCGCCGCGCCCTGGTCCGGGTGCAGGGGCTGCTCGGCGGGGACGCAGTGCGGGTCGGGGTGCTCAGCGGTGGCCGCGGACCGGGGGAGCGGGTCACTGTCGTGCCGTTGGGTGACGAGGCGGTGCCGCACAACGATCCCGCGGCGCCCTGGCCGGGACGGTTGCCCGAGCCTGCGCCCACCGCGGTGCTGCCGGTTCCGCCGTCGGTGGAGCTCGAGGACGCCGCGGGAAATCCGGTGAGGGTGACCGATCGGGGCGAGTTCGGTGCACGTCCCGCCCGGTTGCGGTGGGGCGCCCGCAGCTGGAATCTGCTCGGCTGCGCGGGCCCCTGGTCGGTGGACGAGCGGTGGTGGGATCCGGCCGCGGCCCGGAGGGCGGCGCGGGCGCAGGTCCTGCTCGGTCCGGGAACCGGTGTCGGGGACGGTGCGCCGCGAGCGCTGCTGGTGCTCTTCGACGGGGCCGGGTGGTGTGTGGAGGGAACCTACGAGTGACGGGCCGGGCTCGCGGCTCCGTTGCAATATACCCACCGGGGGTATATTCTCGCGGCATGAACTCCGCTCACGGAAGTCATACCGGCCACCTGGACCACGGTGCCGCCGAGCACGCCCACTCCGGGCATCCCGGCCCCGCTCACCCGGGCCACGGCGACCACGCCGGCCACAGTGACCACGCCGGTCACGGCGACCACGCCGCCCGGTTCGGCCGGCTGTTCCGGATCATGCTCGTGCTGGCGGTGCCCGTCGTCCTGGCCAACGCGATGTTCGCCGACCTGGTCGGTTACTCCCTGCCGCACGACGGGCCGGTCACCTGGATCTCGCCGCTGCTCGGCACGGTGATGTACCTGTGGGGCGGACGGCCGTTCCTCGCCGGAGCCGTCGACGAGATCAAGGCGCGCCAACCCGGCATGATGCTGCTGATCGCGCTGGCGATCACCGTGGCGTTCGTCGCGTCCTGGGGTGCGACCCTCGGGCTGCTCGCCCACGACCTCGACTTCTGGTGGGAACTGGCGCTTCTCATCGTGATCATGTTGCTCGGCCACTGGATCGAGATGCGCTCGCTCGGGCAGGCGTCGAGCGCACTGGACTCGCTGGCGGCACTGCTGCCGGACGAGGCCGAGCGGCTCGATGCCGACGGTGTCGCGGAAATCGTGCCACTCACGGCGCTGCAGGCAGGGGATCTGGTGATCGTCCGGCCCGGCGGGAGGGTGCCTGCGGACGGGACCGTCGTCGACGGCGCGGCGGACGTCGACGAGTCGATGATCACCGGCGAGTCCGTCGCCGTCCGGCGAACGGTCGGCGACCGGGTCGTCGCCGGGACCGTCACCACCGATTCGGCGTTGCGCGTGCAGGTCACGGCGATCGGGGAGGACACCGCGCTCGCCGGGATCCGTCGTCTGGTCGCGGAGGCCCAGAACTCGACCTCCCGCGCCCAGGTCCTCGCCGACCGGGCAGCCGGGTGGCTGTTCTGGTTCGCGCTGGTCGCCGCGTTGCTCACCGCCGCGGCCTGGCTGCTGCTCGGTGAACCCGAGTCGGCGGTCACCCGCACCATCACCGTGCTCGTCATCGCCTGCCCGCACGCGCTCGGTCTCGCGATCCCACTGGTGGTGTCGATCGCCACCGAACGTGCGGCCCGGGCCGGCGTGCTGATCACCGACCGCCGCGCACTCGAGGCCATGCGCACCGTGGATGCCGTGCTGTTCGACAAGACCGGCACCCTCACCCGCGGCGAGCCCGCGGTCGTCGAGGTGCTCCCCGCGTCCGGGCGCACCGCGGGAGAGGTGGTCGCCGCGGCCGCCGCGGTCGAACACGACAGCGAACACCCGCTGGGGCGTGCCGTCGTCGCGGAAGCCGGAGCGCGCGGACTGACGGTGCCCGCGGCGTCGGAATTCCAGGCGCGCAACGGGGTCGGGGTCACCGCCGTCGTCGACGGGGCGACGGTGAGTGTCGGCGGTCCCGGCATGCTCGCCGCGCACGGGCTGGACGCACCCGGCATTGCCCCGAAGGCGTCGGGAGCGACTGTGCTGCACGTGATTCGGGACGGAGAGGTGATCGGGGCACTGGCGCTGGCCGACGCGGTCCGCCCCGAGTCGCGGCAGGCGATCGACGCCCTGCACGCACGCGGCGTGCACGTCGCGATGATCACCGGCGATGCGCAGGCGGTGGCGGATTCGGTGGCCGCGGACCTGGGCATCGACGAGGTGTTCGCGGGCGTGCTGCCGCAGGACAAGGGGGCCAAGGTCAAGTCGCTGCAGGCGGCGGGCCGCACGGTGGCGATGGTCGGTGACGGCGTCAACGACGCGCCCGCGCTGGCACAGGCCGACGTGGGCCTGGCGATCGGCGCAGGCACCGACGTCGCGATCGCCTCGGCCGGAGTGGTGCTCGCCAGTGACGATCCGCGGTCCGTCCTTTCGGTCGTCGAACTCTCCCGCGCCACCTACCGGAAGATGATCCAGAACCTCACCTGGGCGGCCGGGTACAACGTGATTGCGGTGCCGCTCGCCGCCGGTGTGCTCGCGCCGTGGGGGATCACCCTGCCGATGGAGGTGGGGGCGCTGCTGATGTCGGCGTCCACGGTTGTCGTCGCGCTCAACGCCCAACTGCTGCGGCGCCTCGACCTGCGTCCCTCCGCCGTCATACGGGGGACTAACCTTTCACGAGAAACATGAGCGGTGCGAAGGATGGGTCTGATTCGATGATGGCGACGGCGACGGCCACCCTCGGAGGCGTCGAGATCCACTACCGCGACTCCCACGGCCCGGACCCGGTTCCCGTGCTGCTGGTGCACGGCATGGGCGGCGACGGCCGCACCTGGGACCGCTTCGCCCGCAACCTGATCGGTCGCGGCCGCCGGGTGATCACCGCAGACCTGCGTGGCCACGGCCGCAGCACGCACACCCCCAGCTACCTGTTCCACGAGTTCGGTGCCGACCTGCTGGCCCTGTGCGACCACCTGGCGCTGGACCGGGTGGACCTGGTCGGCCACTCGCTCGGGGGGCACGCGGTGTCCCTCGTCGCCCAGTCCCGGCCGGACCTGGTGCGGCGGCTGGTGCTCGAGGAGGCGCCGCTGCCGCTGCGAGCGGGGGAGGAGATGGGGACGCTGACCCGGCGGCTGCCGTCGCCGGTGGAGTTGTGGCACGCGGTGACCAGCCTGGTCCGCAGTCCCCGCGCGACATTCGCGTTCGACCGCTCGATGACCGCGTCCGCGCTCGACCAGTTCCACACCCCGCACCCCGACTGGTGGGAGGCTCTGCCGTCGATTGCCGCGAGGACCCTGCTGGTCACCGGAGGCCCCCGCGGCATGGTGCACCCGGCGCGGCTCGACGCCGCGCTCGCCGCGATCCCGGACAGCCGGACGGTGACGATCGACGTCGGGCACAGCGTGCACCGCGACCGGCCCCGCGAGTTCGCGGCCACCGTCGGCCGGTTCCTCGGCTGAGGCCCTAGCCCCGCCGTCGCCCGCCGAGTTGACGGACGTAGGTCGCCGGTGGGGTGCCGACCGCGGCGGTGAACGCGCGCACGAGGTGCGCCTGGTCGCTGAACCCCAACTGGTGGGCGAGTTCGGTCCACACCAGGGGCGTTCCACCGTGCGCCTGCGCGGCCGCGTCGAGGAGTCGATGCCGCTGGATCACCCACTTCGGTCCGATTCCGACGTACTCCGTGAACAATCGCTGCAGGGTTCGCACGCCGGTTCCGGTGCGGGTCGCCAGCTGATCGACCCGATGCAGCGAGCGGTCCGTCTCGATCAGCGTGACCAGCCCGTCCACCTCGTCGACCGTCGGATCGGGTCGAGGAGCACAACGTTCCAGGTAGTCCTCGACGAGTGCGGTCATCTCGTCGTCGTCGGTCGTGCCCAGTGCGGCGGCGGCGACGGGAGCGTCGTCGCGGCCCACCAGCGGCCCGGCCGGCTGCACCGTGCCCTCCAGCGCGCCGACACTCGATCGCAGGAACGGGTGGAATCCGCCCGCCCGGAACGCCACCCCGATCACGTGCCCGGTGCCGGTCAGCGTCCGGTGGAACGGTGCCCGGTTCACCCCGTGCACCAGCAGGCGGCCCTGCTCGGCGGCGAGGTGGATCTTCGGCTGTGGGAGCACCTGCTGGTCGCGGCTGCCCGGCTCCGTCCAGTGCACGATCCACAGGTACTCGACGAACGGACGCAACGACTCTCGGGGAAAGCGTCGTGCCACGGTGATGGTCTGCGCGGCCTCGTCCGGTCGCACGATCGCCTCCGGCACTCCGCGCGGTTGGTTCGCCCTGTCGGTCACGATCACCGAGCTTAGGATCGCCGGGTGACACTCACCGCGCTCGACGGCAAACTCATCGGCTGGGCAGCCGCGTACGTGCTCTCCCAGGCGAACATCATCCGGCTGCTCGGACCGGCGGGGTCGAAGCTGCTCGCCACCCAGACCGCGCTGTCCGCGCACCGGTACCGCGCTGTCCTCGACAGCATGGACGAGACCGAAACCGCACGGTTCCGCAGTCATTTCGCACCCGACATGGTGCATCCGGTGATCTACGCGTCCGCGCTGTACACCGGCGGTGCCCGGCTGGCGCAGCTCACCGACCTGTCGCCGGGCACCCGGACCGCCCTGCGGGTGGCGCCGGTGGTCGCGGCGGCGTGCGACTACGTCGAGAACGTCGTCGACCTGCACCTGCTCGACCACCGCGAGGCCGTCACCGACGCCCGGGTCCGGGCGATCACGGCCGTCAGCACCACCAAGTGGGTGCTGAGCATCGGCACGCTCGCCTACCTGGCGCAGGGATTCGTGCGAGTCCGGGCGCGGATGGCGACCGGCCGTCGCCACTGACCCGGGTCGCGCGGGGGAGCCGGGGCCGAGGGCAGAATGGGCCGGGTGAGCCAGGCGACGACGACCGACGACATCTACCCGACCGTGCCGGAGCAGCGGACCTGTTCGGCGCTGTCCGCGCTCGACGAGCCGCTGCCGGGTACCGCCGCGCAGGTGACCGCCTGGCTGTGCCTCGAACATCCGGGGCCGTGGGGGCGGGACGTGTTCTCCGGTCAGGCTCTCGGCTTCGACCTGTCACCGCGCCTGCAGGCGCACACCGAGGCGTCCGGGGTGCGGCTGATGCTGATCCGGCGGCCCGGCCGCACCGTCGTCGGTTCGCGCCGCACGGTGTTGTTCGCGCGGTCCGCCCCGGACGGCACCTGGTGCGAACGCTTCGAGGTCGCCGAGCCCGAAGACCTGCTCGATCTGGACCTGACCGTGACACCCGCGGCGCCCGGGCTCGGCACCGAGGTCGCCGACCCGGTGGCGTTGGTGTGTGCGCACGGCAAGCGCGACCAGTGCTGCGCGGTGCTCGGCAGGCCCGTCGCCGCGGAGCTGGCCGCCGAGTTCGGGGACGCGGTGTGGGAGTGCTCGCACACCGGCGGGCACCGTTTCGCGCCGTCGCTGATCCTGCTGCCCACCGGGTACACCTACGGGCGGCTCTCCCCGGAGGAGTCCGTGGCGGCGGTCGAAGCCGCCGGCCGCGGCGAGGTGTACCGGACCGGCCTGCGCGGCCGCAGCTGCTGGTCGCCCGCCGAGCAGGTCGCGGAAATCGCGGTCCGCGAACAGGTTTCGGCGGGGACATCCGATCTGGTCGTGACGGGGCCGCCGGAGTGCCCGGTGGTCCGGCACCGGGACGGCCGGTCCTGGAGCGTGCCGGTCACCGGTGCCGACCTGCCGCCGCGTCCGGCCAGCTGCGGCGCCGAGGCGAAGCCGGTGCGCGCACTCGTCGCCGGCGAGGTGACCCGCACGGCGCGGTGAGCAGAGGCCAGCTCCGCTGCGCGAGCGCCGCAGGCGCCCTGGCGATTCAGTGGCCGATGCCGACCTTCTGGTGGATCTTGCGCATCCACGCCGGGGCCCACCAGTTCGCCTCGCCCATCAGCTTGACCAGTGACGGCACCAGCAGCATCCGCACCACCGTGGCGTCGACGATCAACGCGATGATCATGCCGACCCCGAGGAAGCGCATGATCGACAGGCCCGACGTCATGAAGGCGCCGGTGACGATGATCAGCAGCGCCGCGGCCGCGGTCACGATCCGGCCGGTCCGGGCGGTACCGATGCGGACGGCCTCCTCCGTGCTGGCGCCGTTCTCACGGGCCTCGACCATCCGCGACATCAGGAACACCTCGTAGTCGGTGGACAGTCCGAACACGACCGCGAGGATCAACACCACGAACGTCGGTTCGAGCGGGTTCGGGGTGACGCCGAGCAGGTCTGCACCATGGCCGAGCTGGAAGATCCAGGTGAGCAGGCCGAACGTTGCGGCCAGGCTCAGTCCGGCCATCGCGACCGCCTTGACCGGCAACACGACCGATCCGAACGCGAGGAACAGCAGCACCAGCGTCGAGACCACCATGATGGTGAGCATCAGCGGAAGGTGGCTGACGATCGACGAGTTGGTGTCCTCGGTGAGGGCTGCGCCGCCACCGACCATCACCTCGGTTCCCGTGGGCGGGTCGATCGCGCGCAGTGCCTTCACGGTGTCGGCCGGCGGGACGTCGTTGGTGAACGTGGCGGTCAGGATCGACACATCGCCCGGCGACGCGGCCAGTTTCACCTGCGCGACGCCGTCGAGATCGCGGACGTCGCGGGTGAACTCGGTCAGCTGCGGGGTGGTCGGCGGGTTGCCGTCCTGGCCGCGCAGCAGGACGCTCGCCCCGGTACCCGCGGAGTCGAATTCGGTGGCGAGGGTCTCGGCGGCGATCCGGGAGGGGTCGTCCTTGGGTAGCACGGTGTAGGTGACCTCGCCGAGGGCGACGCGCAGCAGCGGTGAGGCCAGCACGAGCAGGCCGGCGATGATCGTGACGGAGAAGACGACCGGTCGGCGCATCACCGTGGTCACGACCCGGCTCCAGAACCGGGCGGCGCGCTCCTCTCCGCGTTCGACGGCGCCGCGACGCCAGGCGAGGGAGTTGACTCGGTGACCCAGGATCGCGAGCAGCGCCGGGACGGCCGTCAGCGACAGCAGTGCCGCGCTCGTCACCGCGGCGATCGCGCCGAATCCGAGGGAGCGGATCACCGGCTGCGGGAACACCAGCATTCCGGCGAACGCGCACACCAGCAGAAGTCCGGAGAACATCACCGTGCGCCCGGCGGTGAGCACCGTGCGCTGCACCGCCGCGGCGGGCTCACTGCCGCCGGCGAGTTCCTCGCGGAACCGGCTGACGATGAACAGGCCGTAGTCGATCGCCAGTCCGAGGCCGAGCAGCGACGCCACGTTGAGGGCGAACGAGGAGACCTCGGTGAGCTCGGTGAGCAGGCGCAGTGTGCCGAGGGCGCTGAACACGGTGAGCATGCCGACGAACACCGGGATTGCGGCGGCGGTGACGGTGCCGAATACGACCACCAGCAGCAACAGGGTGATCGGCAACGCGATCGCCTCCGCCTTCACCAGGTCGTTCTGCAGGTGCTGGTTGAACGAATGCCCGACGAGGGTGCCGCCTGCGAATTGCGTCTCGATGCCCGGCGGGCTCAACGATGACTGCATCGCCTCGAGGTCGGCGACGGTGGGGCCGGCGTCCCAGTCGACGAACACGGTCGCCAGTGCCTTCGTGCCGTCCTCGGAGAGCAGCGGTTTCGCGGACGCCGGGTCCAGGGACCAGTACGAGGTGACCGAGCGGGTGGGCCAGTCCTGCCGGAAGTCGGCCAGGGTCTGCTGGACCTCCGGGCCGATGTCGCCGACGGTCCTGCCCTCGGGAACCGAGTAGATCGCCACGATGTCCGGTGACTGTGGACCGAGTTCGCGGCTGACCAGCATACTGACCTGCGCGGACTCACTGTTCGGGTCGTAGTAGCCTTCCTGGCTCATCTTCCCGAACACCCCCAGCCCCCACAAACCGGCGGCCACGACGATGAGAACGGCCAGCGCCAGTACCCACCACTTCCTTGCGACAACGAATTCGGCCCAGCGCGTCATCTGATACTCGGCGCGGATACTCCCTCATTCACGAGGGAGAGGAAGCGCCGGCCTCCTTTCCAGAAGTGTGATGGTGATGTCGAGGAAACGTGTCAGTGGGGTCGGTTAGCGTGCCGGGCATGGGGATCGAGGTGGTGCGCTACAACTACCGGTTGCGGCCGGGAGCCACCGCCGAGCATGCCTTGCTCGAGGAGTGGCATCGCTGCCGCTTCCTGTGGAACGAAGCCGTCCACCGGTTCAGTTCTGGTGTTCAGTCGACGTTTGCGAAACTCAGTAAGCAGTTGACCGAAGCCCGGGCACGCTCGTCGTGGCTGCGGGACGGTTCCCAGGTGGCCCAGCAGCAGATGCTGCGCACCTACGCGAAGGCGTTGGAGGACTCGTTCACGGTCAAAGGGCGGGGCCGACCCCGCTTCAAGGTGCGGAAGAAATCCTTGCCGTCGCTCGAGTACACCCGTCGCGGGTTCCGGATCCGTGACGGCCGGTTGGTGTTGCCCAAAGGTGTGAGTATTCCTGTGGTGTGGTCGCGGGCACTGCCGTCGGAGCCGACGAGCGTGCGTATCACCCGCGATTCGTTGGGGCATTGGTATGCCTCGTTCGTGGTGACCCGCGGAGCCGAGCCGATCCCGGTGGCCGATCCGGACAGTGGTGTCGGGATCGATTGGGGTGTGACCCGTACCGCCACGGCCACCAAGGAGCGTTTCGATCTGCCGCATCACGGGCACCGGCATCGGTGCGCGGCGGAGTTGGCGAAAGCGCAGCGCCGGATGGCGCGACGCAGCCGCGGGAAAGGGCACGCCCCGTCGAAGGGCTACCGGCAGGCCCGTACGCGTGCCGCGAAGGTGCAGAAGAAGGCGGTCCGGCAGAACCGGCACCACGGCAGGATCTGGGCGAGAACCGTCGTCGACGAACATCACCTCATCGCGGTGGAGGACTTCAAACCCAAGTTTCTGGCGAAATCCACGATGGCACGGAAGGCCGCGGATGCCGCGGTCGCCACGGTGAAACGGGAGTTGATCGAGCAGGGCAGGCGGGCCGGCCGGAAGGTGGTGTTGGTGCGGCCCGCGTACACGAGCATGACGTGTTCGAAGTGTTTCGCGAGAGCCAAGCAACGCCTCGAACTCGATGAACGGACTTTCCGGTGCTGTGCGTGCGGGCACACCGCGTGTCGGGATCGGAACGCTGCCAGGGTGGTTCTGGCTGTGGCGGAGCGTGGCCACACCGGTGTCGACGACGTGAGTCAAGCGGATTACCTCCCCCCGGGTGGTGGTGTGGTTGCGGTCTGAGTCGGAAATCTTCTGCCTTCAGGCAGGAGAGGCGTTAATGAATTGGCATCCTCGTCAGGTCGTGTGGTCGGGTCAGGGGGCACGAGCGCCATGACTCTACCGACGGGATCCTGAGGCGATCCTGAGGCGTTGTTCACGGGTGGCGCACGGCCGACGATCGGGGGACAGTGGACGGGTGAACCTCCCCGGCACGATGACCGGTTGGCGGGTGCGCGAGCCCGGACCGATGCGCAGCAGGCCGCTCGCTCAGCTGACGATGCCGGTTCCCGAGCCCGCGCCGGACGAACTGCTCGTCCGGGTCCTGGTGTGCGGCGTGTGCCGCACCGACCTGCACGTGACCGAGGGCGATCTTCCGGTGCACCGGGCGTCCGTCGTACCCGGGCACGAGGTGGTCGGGGAGGTCGTCGGCTGGGGCGACCGGGCCGGGGAGGGGTTCGGGTTGGGGGACCGGGTCGGCATCGGCTGGCTGCGCGGCACCTGCGGAGTGTGCCGTTACTGTCTGCGCGGCGACGAGAACCTATGTCCCGATTCGCGATACACCGGCTGGGACGTCGACGGTGGCTACGCGCAGTACGCGGTGGTGCCCGCGGCCTTCGCGCACCGGCTGCCGGACGGCTACCTGGACGAGGAGCTGGCGCCACTGTTGTGCGCCGGGATCATCGGCTACCGCGCCCTGAAGTGTGCGGCGGTCCCGGATGGGGGACGGTTGGGGATCTACGGATTCGGCGGCAGCGCGCACCTGGCCGCGCAGGTCGCCCTGGCCCGCGGCGCCGAGGTGCACGTGATGACACGGGGGGAGCGCGCCCAGCGACTGGCTCTCGAACTCGGCGTGGCGTCGGTGCAGGGCCCGTCGGATCCGCCGCCGGTGCCGCTGGATTCGGCGATCCTGTTCGCTCCGGTCGGCACCCTGGTCCCGCCCGCGCTGGCCGCGCTGGACCGCGGCGGCACCCTCGCGGTCGCAGGCATCCACCTGACCGACGTGCCGCGGCTGAACTACCAACAGCACCTGTTCCAGGAGCGGACGCTGCGGTCGGTCACCGCGAACACCCGGGCCGACGCCCGCGAGTTCCTCGAATTCGCCGGTCGCCACCGGCTTCTCGTCACAGCCAACGCCTACACCCTCGACGAGGCGGATCGCGCGCTCACCGACCTGAGGGAGGGCCGAGTCGTGGGGGCGGCCGTGCTCATCGCCGGCTGACGGTGGTCGAGCGAGCGAGCGTGCGTGCGGCCAGGCCCGTTTGCCACGGTGTCGCCCCCTCCCGCAATCTCTCGGCGCCGCCCTGCCCGAGCCCCCGCGTCTCCCCGGGCGGCGGAGCGGGGACGGCGACTCCGCGATCTCGAGGTCAATCCTCCCGTGTCGTAACGGCATTGACCGTGCGGTGGGGCGGTGGCGACGCGCCCGGGGAGTCCCGCGAAGGGGCGCGTGACGCCGATGTCCCTGTTATCGTTCGGCAAACCCAGTTTCGAATCTCGACGAAGAATGCCGGTTCTTTCGACGGTTACGGAAGGTGGAGTTATGTGTACGAGGGTGATCTGGCCGGACGCCGCGGGAGCCGTGCTCGTCGGGCGCAACATGGATTATCACCGAGACACCGGGACGAACCTGTGGTCGCTCCCCCGGGGAATCGAGCGCAACGACGGCGTCGGCGGTTCGCTCGCCTGGACCGCGAAGTACGGCAGTGTCGTCGCCGGTGCGTTCGACATGATGACCGTGGACGGCATGAACGAGGCGGGACTGGCGGGCCACATCCTCTGGCTCGCGGAATCCGAGTACGGCACCCATGACACGTCGCGGCCGGGTCTGAGCATGGCGGTCTGGCTGCAGTACTTCCTGGACAATTTCTCCACGGTCGCGGACGCCGCCGCGTGGATCATCGAGTCCCAGGTGCAGGTCGTACCGCTCGGAGATCCGGCGACCGGCGAGGTGCCCGCGGTGCATCTCGCACTCGACGACGCGACCGGCGACTCGGCGATCATCGAGTACATCGACGGCAAGGCGACCGTGTGGCACGACCGCGAGTATCGCGTGATGACCAATTCCCCGACCTACGACAAGCAGCTCGAGCTGCTCAAGGAGGTCGACGGCTTCGGTGGCGACAAGCCCCTGCCCGGGACCACTCTCGCAGCCGACCGCTTCGCGCGCGCCGCCTACTACGTGGGCCGGTTGCCCGAACCCAAGACCGAGGTCGAGGCGGTCGCGGGAATGTTCAGCGTCATCCGCAACGCCGCGCAGCCCTTCCGGATCCCCGATCCCGACAAGCCGTATGCGTCGCAGACGATTTGGCAGACCGTCGCAGACCTGACCAACAAGCGATACGTCTTCGACTCGACCACGCGGCCCAACATCGTGTGGGTGGACCTCGACAAGCTGGACTTCGGTGAGGGTGCGCCTGCGGGCAGGCTCGACCTGATGGGGGATACGTCGCTCGAGGGCGGTCTCGCCGGAAACGTCACCGGCCGCTTCGAGGAAACCGCCCCGATGCAGTTCCTGACCCTGCCGTCCTGATCCGGGACAGCGGTTGAACACTCACATTGGCTGCATGATCTCCGAGGGGTGCACACATGGATACCGCCGACCAGCAGCCCCTCGTCGGGGAAGCACCTGAGAACACGGGCGAAGCTCTCCTCCGAGCGAGCTGGTTGCCACTGGCGCTGGTGTGTTTCACCGGTCTCGTCTCGGTCTTCAACGCATCGGTGCTGCCGATGGCGATCAGCGGGGTTGTCGAGGGCCTGGACACCACGATCTCGAACGTGCAGTTGGCGATCGTCGCGTATGGGGTGTTCGTGGCCGCCTTCACGGTCACGGGCGGCAAGATCAGCGGAGTCCTGGGTGCCAGGAACACCCAGCTGCTCGGCTTGACCGTCTACGCGGCCGGCATGCTGACCTGCTTTCTGGCACCGGCTGTCTCGGTGCTGATCGCCGGCGAAGCGGTCGCCGGCCTCGGCGGTGCTCTGCTGGTGCCCAACGCGCTGGCGATTCTCGGTCAGGCCTACTCGGGCACGCAGCGCACCGTTGCGGTGTCGATCCTGGCGGGCACCACCGGTATCGGTGCCGCGCTCGCGCTTCTGGCCGGTGGATTCCTCGTGCAGACCTGGGGCTGGCGGGCGCCCTTCCTGCTCCTGCTCGTCGTCATCGCGGGAACGATGGTCATCGCGCTCCGCGTCGTCCTTCCCCGAACGCCGTTCGCGGGCACCATCGACAAGACGAGCATCGCGCTGTCCGCCGTCGGTGTGCTCCTGCTGGTCGCCGCGATCAACCAGATCGGGTCGTGGGGCCTTCTCCTCGCCGCCGAGTCCGCGCCGGTGAGTGTGCTCGGCCTGTCACCCGTACTGGCGTTGCTGTTGCTCGGGGTCCTTGTCCTGCACGTGTTCGCGGCCCGCCAGCACTCCCTGCTCGACGACGGCCGGACGGCCCTGCTCGATCCCCAGGTCTGGGGGTCGGGGCTCAACCGCGCCTGCCTGAGTGGTCTGGTGGCGGTGAACCTGTTGATGGCCGGCGTGAGCTACCTGCTGCCGTTGTACACCCAGATGGTGCTGGGGAAGAGCCCGATGGGATCGGCTCTGATGCTGGTGCCGATCTCCCTGGCCGCGCTCGTCTCTGCCGCTGCCACACCGGTTTTGATGAGGCTGGTCGCGTGCCGCCGGCTGTTGACCGGTGCCCACGTGCTCGCGGCCGCGTCGGTGATCCTGCTGGCACTGACCATCTCGAACCAGTGGTCGGGCGGGTGGACCTGGCTCAGCGAGGTGTGCCTGGGTCTCGGTATCGGAGTCGGGTTGAGTGCGGGCAGTGCCCTTCTCATGGAGACCAGCCCGCCGTCGCTCTCCGGCGAGATCGGCAGCGCGCGGGGTATGGCGAACTTCCTCGGGCTCTGCACCGGCACCGCCGTCGCGGGGGCCGTACTGATGGCCGTGCTCGCCCAGTCCGCCTCGAACCGGGTCGCCGACGACCCGGATCTGCGGTCCGACAGCAGGATCGAGGTGACCACCAGTTCGGTCAGCTTCGTCGAGAACGACGACCTCCGCGGCCGTCTCGCCGGACTGGAGCTGACCTCGGCGCAGCTCGACCGGGCGGTGGGGATCAACGTCGAATCCAGACTGGTCGCCCTGCGCGCGAGCCTCTTCGTGCTCGGGCTGGCCGTACTGCTGCCGATCGTGACCTTCCGGCACCTGCCCGCTCGTCGGGAACAGGAGGAGTGAACGGCTTCGGCGGCAGCGCGCGCCGGGCCGATCAGGGTCGCGTCTCGAGGTCGTTCCCCGGCGCGATCGCGCCGCAGTCGGTGGGAGCGGGCAGCCCGGCGAAGCGGTCGCCCAGCCAGATGAATGCCTCCGGCGCCCAGGCGGCCATCGTGGGCACGTGGCTCAGCCCGTCGTACTGGGCGTACCGGATCTCGGTGTTGCCGGTGGCGCAGTACTGGCGGGCGAGGGCGCGCACGTCGCCCGCGACCATGACGCCGTCGCCGGGGCCGACGTTCGGCTTGTCGCCCGGGGTGCCTTCGATGACTCCGTTGGCGCCCTGGCCGATGAACATCGGAACCGTCGGGGTGGGGGCCTGGCCGAGGTTGACCTTGGCCGCCGCGGTCATGAACGGTTCGACGCTCGCCGGGTCCGCGTACTCGGGCTTGACCAGCTGCTGCCACGTCAGTCCGGGGTATTGGAAGAGGACGTTGGCGATCGACGCGTCCTGGATCCGGGTGAACAGCCGCTTGCCCTCGTCGTTGAGGTATTCGGAGAAGTCGATGTCGTAGGAGCGCGCGACACCGGCGATCGCCATCAATGCCACGCCGGACCAGCCGGTGCTGCCGCTGATGTAGGTCAGGTTGCGTGCGGGGTTGACGAGCACCCCGGCTTCGGCCGCGCCGACGAGGTTCTCGTTCACGTCGGGGGCGTAGTCGGGCGCCAGTGCGGCGGCCCAGTTGGTGGCGATGGCCCCACCGGAGTAGCCGAACAGTCCGACGCGGGTGCCGGCGTCGAGGCCCGTCTCGGTTGAGCGGGTGGCCGCGCGGATGGAGTCGAGGGTGTTCATGCCGTATTCGGGTCCGGCGGCGAAATCCGCGTTCTGGCCTTCGGTGTCGGCGACGATGACCGTGTACCCCTGGGCGAGGAGTACGGCGAGGAACTGGGCCTCCGAGGCGTTGACCGCGCCGCCGAAGGAGAAGTCCCCCGCGATCGCGCGCGACGGACTGTCGGCCGGGTTCATCGAGTCGTAGAACGATTGGTAGGCAACGGTCTTGGTTGGGTCGACGCCGGCGGGCGGCTTCAGCACCGAGGTGACGTTGGTGGTCGGTCGGCCCTGGGCGTCGGTCGTGCGGTACACGAGTTGGACCGCGGTGACCGGGGTGGGCAGGCTCGCGACGTGGTAGGGCATCGATCGGGTCGCAAGGACCGTGCCGGGTTCGATCGCGGCCAGGGGGGTGCCGTCGGTGTAGGTGTAGAAGGGGTCGGTCGTCGCCTGCGCAGCGGGAGCGATTCCTGCTGAGACGGCCATGGCCACCGATATGGCCGCCACCGCTCGTGCGACGGTCCGCGTCCTCGTCATCTGCACCTGTTCAACCTCCCCTGTGTGGACGTGACGGCTGTCACGTCGCGCGGGGAGATTACCGATCGGTAACCGGATCGACAAGAGCAAACTGGACAGATCCTGGTCGAGTGTCAGATGCGCGGGAGGGCCGAGCGAACCTGCCACCGCCACGGTGAGGGTGCTGGGTCAGGGCGAATCCGGCCCGCCGTCGGTGCCGGGGCGGCGGGGCCAGAGGAACCCGACCATGCCGGTGATCGCGAGGGTCAGTACTGCGGTGACGATCATCGTCCGGCCCACACCGGTGGAGAAGGCGTCCACGGCCGCGGCGGTGACGTGCTCGGCGAGGTCGGTGGGGAGGGAGGCGAGGGCGTCCGCGAAGGACGACGAGTCGACCAGAGCGCGGTGGGCCTGGTCGACGTCGTCAGGCGTCAGGCCCGCCGCGTCGATCGCCTCCCGGCTGCCGGCGACGGTGAATCCGCGGGCGAACGCGGTGAGCACCGCGACGCCGAGCGCCCCGCCGACCACGTCCCCGAACTTGCCGGCGGCGATCACCAGGGCGCCCGTCACGAGGCTGAACGCGTTGTTGGCCCACGACAGCGCGGACAGGTCCGCGCCGAAGTCGTCCGCGATCGTGGGGATCGCCACCCCGAGGTCGGCGAAGGCCAGCCACACCAGCCCCGCTGCGGAGCAGATCGCCGCGAGGGAGACCCAGCGCCGGCTCGGCGCCGTGTCCGGGGTGACGGTCCGGGTCTCGTCGGTCATTTCGTCGGCCCCCTCTGTCACGCGACGGCTGTCCGACAGTGTGCTCGCGGCATGGAGGCCGGCGGTTCACCCGGAAGGAGTGATCCGGGCCGGGTGGTCGGTTCGGCGGTCCTGATCGCAGGGCGAGCGGGCCTGCGGCGATTCAGTAGGGTGATGGGCATGGTGGACGACAGTCGGCTCCCGACCCTCGGCGAGCTGATCCGGCAGCAACGGGAGCTGGCGGCCGTCCCGATGCGCAAGTTCGCGGAGATGGTCGGGATCTCGAATCCCTATCTGTCCCAGATCGAACGCAACCTGCGCGAGCCCAGCGAACAGGTGCTCGACGCGATCGCCGAGCACCTGCACATGTCGGCGGACATGCTGACCGCGCAGGCGCGCCGTGACGACCCCGCCGCCGCGTCCGAGGTGATCGCCGCGATCCGTCGGGATCCCGATCTGACGAAGGCACAGCGGTCGGCACTCGAGGAGATGTACGGCACGTTCCGGGAGGTGACCGTCGCGAAGCGACGTCGCGGGGGATCGGCGAGCGACCGGACCGGGCCCACCGTCGGTGATCGGTCCGGTGACGACGCCTGATCTGCAACCGGATGCCGGTTTTTCATTGCAGTACAAGGTGATTGGCGGTTGCCGTTCGATCTCGCATCGCGTTTTCGGGGATGGTGATGCGCGTCGGCCCCAGGTGGTTCGGGTGAACCGGCCTGGGGTCGACGTGGTGATGCTGCCCGGCTATTTGAGGATCTCGCGGGCCGCGGTGGTAGCGGCCGTGCTGATGCCCTTGACCAGTGAGTTCTGCGCGTCCACGACCGCGCTGACCCAGTCCAGCCTGGTGGCGCCCGCGATCGACGTGTTGAAGTCGAGCACGGAGGCCACGGCCTTCTCGTAGGCGTCGATCGTGAGATTGCCGCTCAGTTTCGCGGCGTCGACGAACTTCTCGTTGAGTCCCTGCATCCGCTCGAGATTCTCGTCGAAGGACCTGGTGAGCGACTCGACGCCGTCGGTGACGACGTTCTTGGCGCCGGTGCCGGCGGTGTTCGCGTTCGTGCTCGTGGCGGTCTGTGTGGCCATGTGGATGTCTCCTCGGTGTCTCCGGGATGCGGTGCGCCCCGACTCTGATGTGTTCCTTGACGTACTCGGACGCCTTGTTAGCAAGTTAGCACGATGACTGCTAACGGTCGAGGGGTCAGCCGAAAACGTAGGTTCCCGGGGCGTCGCCGAGTGTCGGATGGGCGTCGCTGCCCATCGGCGGCGGCGCCTGCAACTCGCCGGCCCGAGCGCCGGCCCAGTCCGCCCAGTCCTCCCACCACGACACCGGGGTCCGCTCTGCGGACCCCCGCCACGATGTCGAATCCTCAGGAAGCGCCGCAGAATTCGACTCCGGTCCGCCGACCGATTCGATCCAGCACCGCTTCCCCGGCGGATTGACGATCCCGGCGATGTGCCCGCCGTTGGACAGCACATAGCGGACCCGGCCGCCGAAGAGCCGCGCGCCCGCGTACGACGAGGTCCACGGCACGATGTGGTCGTCGATCGCCCCGACGACGTACACGTCGCCTGTCATGTCGCCCAGGGAGATCGTGCGCCCCGCGATCTCGAACGTGCCCTCCGCCAAACGGTTCTCGCCGTAGAGGGTGCGTAGGTACGTGCTGTGCATCGTCGCCGGCATCCGGGTCGAGTCCTCGTTCCACGCCAGCAGGTCGAACGCCGGCGGCTCCTCGCCGAGCATCCAGCGGCTGATCCAGTACCGGAAGATCAAGTCGTCGGCACGCAGCAGGTCGAAGGTCAACGACATGTTCGCGCCGTCGAGGTAGCCGTCGGCGGCCATCAGCGTGTCGAGGGCCTCGCGGGACCGTTCGTCGGAGAGCAGGCCCAACTGGCCGGGCTCGGCGTAGTCGAGCAGGGTGTTCGCCAGTGTGAGCGTGCCCAGTCGCCGGTCGCCCGCGCCGGCGAGGTATGCCGCCGCGATCGACGCCATCGCGCCGCCGAGACACAGTCCGACGACGTCGACCTTCGGCGCGCCGGTGATCTCGCCGATCGCGTCCATCGCCGCTGCTGCCCCGTGCGTGAGGTAGTCGTCGAACGTTATCCCGCTCATCGACTCGTCGGGGTTGCGGTAGGAGATGAGGAACACCGTGCGGTGGTGCCGGATCGCCCACTCGACGAAGCTCCGGTCCGGCCCGATGTCCATGATGTAGTACTTGTTGATCCACGGCGGGCACGCCAACAGCGGCGTCGCGTACACCTGCTCGGTCTGCGGCGAGTACTGGATCAGCTCGATCAGGTCGTTGCGGTACACCACCTTGCCGGGGGTGACGGCCATGTTCTCCCCGACGGTGAAGGCGCCGTCGGGCACGCGCTTCGGCCGGCCGCCGCGCGTGACGACGTCCTCCACCAGGTACGACGCGCCGCGGGCCAGGCTCTTGCCGCCGGTGGTGATCGCCCGGGTGAGCACCTCGGGGTTGGTGATCGGATTGTTGGTGGGGGCGGCGGCGTCGAATAGCAATTGGACGAACTGGCGTGCCTTGGCCGTGGTGAACTCGTCGTCCGCGCCCGCGTCGACCAGGCTGTCGGCGTACGAGCGGGTGGCGAGGTACGACCGCAGCACGGAGTAGTACGCCGGGTTGTCCCGCCACGCCGGATTGCGGAAGCGGGCGTCGTCGGGCAGCGGGGAGACGTGCCGGGTTCCGATCGCGACGCACGCGGCCTCGGACGGGATCTGCGCCAGGTCCAGCGCGAACCGTCCGGTGGCGGCGGTGACTGCACCCGGGTTGCGCACGGCGCAGCGGGCGACCGACGCGGTCGACGAGAGCCAGCCGACGGGGTCGACATGGGCGGTGAACTGGCGTTTTGCAGACTCAAACATGGCCGCCTCCATTCAGGTAGCGCAGGACCATCTGGGCGACGCACACCGGTCGATCCACGCCGGTGGCGGTGAAGGTCAGGGTCGTGGCCAGCTGGTGGCCATCTGCGCACGGCGCCACCGACGTGATGTCGGCGACCGCGCTGACCCAGGAGCCGACCGGTACCGGCGCGGGGAAACGGACCTTGTCGAGCCCGTAGTTGATCACTTGGCCGGAGTCGGTGACCTCGAGCAGGTCGAAGAAGAGTTCGACCGCGAGCGAGAGGGTGAGGTAGCCGTGGGCGATCGTCGTTCCGTACGGTCCGACGGCGGCCCGCTCGGGATCGACGTGGATCCACTGGTGGTCGCCGGTGGCGGCGGCGAACTGGTTGATTCGGTCCTGGGTGACCAGGATCGGAGACGACGCCCCGAGTCGGGCGCCCGCGAGGCCGGGAAGGTTCGCCATCGTGACGGTGTGCGTCACCGGGCCGGTGGGTGTGGTGGTCATCGCATCCCCCTTGTACGCGGATTCGAGGTCCACTCGAATCCCAGGAAATTTCTCTGAGACTGCACTGTTGGTCTTTTTGATCGTGGACCGAGTCCGGGTCGATGGAAATTGTTACCCGGCGTCCGTGAATTAATGAAATTCACACCGATCGAGCCGGAGCATATAGCCGAATGGGTCGGCGTACACACCGGGGGTGGCTGTACTACCTGTACGAATGTCCAGGTAGTACAGGAACTTTCGGTGGGTGTGCCTTCGGGTGAGGTCGTGAATCGGGAGTCGGGTTTCGATATGGGATTGAACGGAACAATTCCTTCGGGAAACTACCGACGGGTAGATATTTGACCTACTTACCGGACAGTTGGAATTGGAATCACAGTAATTGTCCGAATTGGCCGGTATTGCAATTTCCGAATTCCGGTGCGAATGGCGAACGGGTGGCGGGTTGACGCACGTATCTGCCTGCGTGCAGTATAGAACACATGTTCGAAGCGTCTTCCCCGCTTCGGGCCTGCCGTCGGTGCTCTGTCGGCATGGTCGAAGCGGGAGGAGTGCGTGGTGGGGTGGAACAACGGGCCGCCGACCTGGTCGGAGATGGAACGGGTGCTCTCGGGGCGCTCGGGCCGCAACCCACCGGAGGCCATGTACCCCGGTGACGGCAGCGACAGCCCGGCATGGTCCCGCAAACGCGGTGTCTACCAGGCCGATCGCATCGTTTCGGAGGTCGGCCCGGTCGTGCCCTACGCGGAACTGCACGCGCACTCCGCGTTCAGCTTCCTCGACGGCGCCGGGCAGCCGGAGGAACTGGTGGAGGAGGCGGTTCGCCTCGGGCTCGAGGCGATCGCCCTGACCGACCACGACGGGCTCTACGGGGTGGTCCGGTTCGCGGAAGCCGCGAAGGAGCTGCGCGTGCGGACCGTCTTCGGTGCCGAGTTGTCGCTTCCGGCAACGGGTGCCGTGGCCGCGCCACCGCGCACCGGGATCCCGGACCCGGACGGCACCCACCTGCTGGTGCTGGCCCGCGGGCAGGAGGGCTACCGGCGGCTGTCCCGGCAGATCGCCGCCGCGCACCTGGCGGGCGGGCAGAAGGGCAATCCGCGCTACGACCTCGACACCCTGACCGAGGCCGCCGGTGGGCACTGGCAGATTCTCACCGGATGTCGCAAGGGTCACGTGCGTGCAGCGCTCGAGGCCGGCGGATTGTCCGCCGCCGAGGTCGAATTACGCTCACTGGTCGAGAGATTCGGCGCCGACCGGGTTGCGGTCGAGCTCACCGCGCAGGGGGTCGTCGAGGACGACGAACGCAACGCCGCGCTGGCCGAACTCGCTCACCGCTGCGGTCTGCCGGTCGTCGCGACCACCGCTGCCCACTTCGCCGCACCCGACCGGAGCCGTCTGGCGATGGCGATGGCCGCGGTCCGCGCCCGCCGGTCCCTCGACGAGGCCGCCGGCTGGCTCGCCCCCACCGGGGGTGCCCACCTGCGCTCCGGTGCCGAGATGACCCGGCTGTTCGCCGACCACCCGTCGGCGGTGCCGACGGCGGCCGAACTCGGCCGGGAGTGCGCGTTCGACCTCGCGCTCATCGCGCCGAAGCTGCCGCCGTTCGACGTGCCCGACGGGCACACCGAGGACACGTGGCTGCGGGAACTGACCATGGCAGGCGCCCGCCGCCGCTACGGCACCCCCGGCGAGCGGCCCGACGCCTACCGACAGATCGAGCACGAGCTGGGAATCGTTGCGCAACTGGGGTTCCCGGGATACTTCCTGGTGGTGCACGACATCGTCTCGTTCTGCAAGCGCAGCGACATCCTCTGTCAGGGTCGCGGCTCGGCGGCCAACTCGGCAGTCTGCTACGCCATCGGCATCACCAACGTGGACCCGGTCGGCAACAAACTGCTCTTCGAGCGGTTCCTGTCCCCGGAGCGGGACGGTCCGCCGGACATCGACGTCGACATCGAGTCGGACCGGCGCGAGGAGGCCATCCAGTACGTCTACAACCGGTACGGACGCGAGTACGCCGCGCAGGTCGCGAACGTCATCACCTATCGCGGCAAGATGGCGGTGCGGGACATGGCCCGCGCCCTCGGTTACTCGCAGGGCCAGCAGGACGCGTGGAGCAAACAGGTCAGCCGGTGGTCCGGCGTGAAGGACGAGACGGGAACCGACATCCCGCGGGCCGTTCTCGACCTGGCCGGTGAGATCGAGGGTTTCCCGAGGCATCTGGGTATCCACTCGGGAGGCATGGTGATCTGCGATCGGCCGATCGCGGACGTGTGCCCGGTCGAGTGGGCGCGGATGGAGAACCGCAGTGTCCTGCAGTGGGACAAGGACGACTGCGCGGCGGTCGGGCTGGTCAAGTTCGACCTGCTCGGCCTCGGCATGCTCTCCGCACTGCACTACATGATCGACCTGGTTGCCGAGCACAAGGGCGTCGAGGTGGACCTGGCGCATCTGGACCTGTCCGAGGCGGCGGTCTACGAGATGCTGTGCCGCGCCGACTCGGTGGGTGTGTTCCAGGTGGAGTCGCGGGCCCAGATGGCGACGCTGCCGCGTCTGAAGCCGCGCACGTTCTACGACCTGGTGGTGGAGGTGGCGCTGATCCGGCCCGGTCCGATTCAGGGCGGCTCGGTGCATCCCTACATCCGGCGGCGCAACGGCCGCGAACCCGTCACCTACGACCACCCCAGCCTGGAGCACTCGCTCGAACGGACCCTCGGGGTGCCGCTGTTCCAGGAACAGTTGATGCAGATGGCCGTCGACGTCGCCGGGTTCACCGCCGCGGAGGCGGATCGGTTGCGGCGGGCAATGGGCTCGAAACGGTCCCCGCAGAAGATGGAGCGGCTCAAGGGTCGGCTGTACGAGGGCATGCGGGAGTTGCACGGCATCACCGGCGAGGTCGCCGACCGGATCTACGAGAAGCTGTACGCCTTCGCGAATTTCGGTTTCCCCGAAAGTCATTCGCAGTCGTTCGCCTCGTTGGTGTTCTACTCTGCGTGGTTCAAGCTGCACCACCCCGCCGCGTTCTGCGCCGGTCTGCTGCGCGCGCAGCCGATGGGCTTCTACTCGCCGCAGTCGCTGGTCGCCGACGCCCGTAGGCACGGTGTGGTGGTGCACGGCCCGGACGTGAACTTCAGCCTCGCCTACGCGGGCCTGGAGCAAGGCGGCACCGAGGTCCGGCTGGGGCTCGGTGAGGTGCGGCACATCGGATCCGCGCTGGCGGAGAAGATCGTCGCCGCCCGAGTGGAGGGCGGCCCGTTCGCCTCGCTGCTCGACCTGACCGGCCGGGTGGAACTGACCACCGCGCAGGCGGAGTCGCTGGCCACGGCGGGCGCGCTCGCCGGTTTCGCCGGGACCCGCAGGCAGGCGCTGTGGGCGGCCGGGGCCGCGGCGGGGGAGCGGCCCGACCGGCTGCCGGGTACCGGGGCCTCGGTGACCGCGCCGACGCTGCCCGGGATGAGCGACATGGAACTGGCGGCTGCCGACGTGTGGGCGACCGGGGTCTCGCCGGACTCGTACCCGACCCAGTTCCTGCGGCCGCAACTCGACGCGCTGGGGGTGGTCCCGGCGTCGCGGCTGCTTTCGGTGCCGGATGGGGACCGGGTGCTGGTCGGCGGGGCGGTCACGCACCGGCAGCGGCCCGCGACCGCGGCGGGCGTCACCTTCATCAACCTCGAGGACGAGACCGGAATGGTCAACGTCGTCTGCTCGGTGGGGCTGTGGGCGCGGTACCGCACCCTCGCGCACACCGCGCCGGCGCTGCTGGTGCGTGGTCGGGTGCAGAACGCGGAGGGTGCGGTGACGGTGGTCGCGGACCGGCTGCAGCGGATGGACCTGCGGATGGCCGGAAGGTCCCGTGACTTCCGCTGACGCCGGCGTGACCCGCGCCACCCCCGTGCGTTGTGGGGAACAGGGCCCGCCGCACTCTGGTTCAGATACCCCAGGGGGTATGCTTGCCTCTGGATCCGAGGAAGGGAGTCGACGTGAAGGTCGTCATCGTGGGTGGCGTCGCCGGCGGAATGTCCGCCGCGACCAGGCTGCGCCGGCTGAACGAGGACGCGCAGATCGTGGTGTTCGAGCGGGGAGCGCACGTCTCGTTCGCCAACTGCGGCCTGCCGTACTACGCGGGCGGGGTGATCGAGGACCGTGAGGCGCTGTTGCTGCAGACGCCAGAGTCCCTCGCCGCCCGGTTCGAGCTCGACGTGCGCGTGCGCACCGAGGTGACCGCGATCGACCCCGCCGCGCGCACCGTCACGGTGCGCGACCTGGCCACCGGCGCCGAGACGGTCGAGTCGTACGACGAACTCGTCCTCAGCCCCGGCGCGAACCCGATCGTCCCGGACATTGCCGGTGTCGAGCGCGCGCTGGTGCTGCGTGACGTCGACGACGTGGACCGCCTCGTCGGCGCGCTCGATTCGACCGCGCGGACGGCCGTGATCGTCGGGGCCGGCTTCATCGGGGTGGAGCTGGCCGAGAACCTGCGCCGCCGCGGCCTCGACGTCACGGTCGTCGAACTCGCCGACCAGGTGCTCGCGCCGCTCGACCCGGAGATGGCCGCGCCCGTCGCGGACGAGTTGCGTGCCAACGGGGTTCGGATCGAACTCGGCACCCAGGTCACCTCGATCGGTGCCGGCGACGTCACCCTGGCCGACGGTCGGGTCCTCCCGGCCGAGGTGGTTGTGATGGCGATCGGCGTGCGCCCCGAATCCGGGCTCGCGGTCGCGGCGGGCATCGAGATCGGTCCCCGTGGCGGCATCGCCGTCGACGAGCGGATGCGCACCTCCGCCGAGCATGTCTACGCGGTCGGGGACGCGGTCGAGAAGATCGACGCCGTGTCCGGTCAGCCCGGCCTGGTTCCGCTGGCCAACCCGGCGAACCGGCAGGGCCGGCTGGTCGCGGACGTGATCTCCGGGCTGCCGGTGCGTCCGCGTCCCGTCGTCGGCACCGCGATCGTCGGCGTGTTCTCGCTGATGGCCGCCGCGGTCGGCTGGAACGAGAAGCGCCTGCGTGCCGCGGAACGGCCGTACCGGGCGATCCACACGCACCCCCAGTCGCATGCCGGGTACTACCCGGGCGCCCAGGGCATGTCCCTGAAGCTGCTCGTCGATCCGGACACCGACACGATCCTCGGCGCCCAGGGTGTCGGCGGGGAGGGTGTGGACAAGCGCATCGACGTGATCGCGACCGCGATGGTCGGCGGCATCACCGCGTCCGAACTCGCCGACCTGGAACTCGCATACGCGCCGCAGTTCGGCTCCGCGAAGGATCCGGTGAACATGCTCGGTTACATCGCAGACAACCTGCGGAGCGGGACCGCCGCGACGGTCCAGTGGCACGAGTTGCCCGCTGCGCTGGACGCAGGCGCCGCGCTCGTCGACGTTCGCACGCCCGAGGAGTTCGCGGCCGGGTCGATCCCCGGTGCCGTCAACATCGAACTCGACGCGCTGCGGGGGCGGGTGGGCGAGCTGCCCGCCGGTGAGATTGTCGTGACCTGTCAGGTCGGCCAGCGCGGGCACACCGCGGCCCGCATCCTGCGCCAGCTCGGTCGCGACGTCCGCAACCTGGACGGCGGGTACCGCACCTGGAGTGCCGGGCGCGCTCACGCCGACGTTCTCGTCTGACCCACCCCTTTCGGGAAAACCCCCGGTCTCCGGGGGTTTTCTCGGGCCACTCATATACCCCCACCCGTATTTACGAGAAGGACGTTCAATGCCATGACCACCACCGACACCGACAAGCACGCCCCGCCGGAGCAGGTGCACGGCCTGATGGCGCGACTCGGCGCCACGATGGCCGACCGCTTCAAACTCGTCGTCATCGCCTGGATCGCCGTCGTCGTCGCGCTGGGCGCCGCCGCGCCCAGCGTGTTCAGCTCGCTCGCCGGCGCCGGCTGGCAGGCCGACGGCTCCGAGTCCGTCCAGGTCCGTGAGCTCGCGCAGCAGCACTTCGGCGGCACCGGATCCGACGCCCTTCAGGTCGTCGTGCACTCCGAGACACACACCGTGGACGACCCCGAGATGGCCGCCGCGATCGCCGGCGTCACCGACGTCCTGAACGCGGACTCCCGGATCTCCGAAGTCGTACCGCCGCAGCCGGGCATGACGATCAGTCCCGACGGGCGCACTGCGATCGTGCTCGGTGGTGCGGGCGCCGACCCGAACACGATGGTCACCGCCGCGGGCGACCTCGCCGACCCGCTGGCCGCTGTCGCCACCGGAACATCACCCGAGGCTTCGCCCGAGGACGTCGGCATCGAGATCCACCCCACCGGTGCGTCGGCGCTGTGGAGCGACTTCAACGCCGCCAACCACGACGCGATGATCAAGGCCGAGTTGTTCTCCTGGCCGGTCACCCTCGCGATCATGGTGCTCGCGTTCGGCTCCCTGGTCGCAGCGGGTCTGCCGCTGCTGCTGACGATGGCCGGTCTGGTCGCGTCGGCGGGCGCGCTGGTGCTGCTGAACGAGCTCACTCCGATCTCGGTGTGGGCGATGAACTTCGCGATGATGTTCGCCCTCGCGCTCGGCATCGACTACGCGCTGTTCCTGGTCGTCCGCTTCCGGGACGCGCTGCGTAACGGCGCGAGCTCCCGGATGGCCGTCGCCGAGACGATGGCGACCGCGGGCAAGGCGGTGCTGCTGTCCGGCTTGACGGTGCTCGTCAGCCTGTCGGCGGTGCTGCTGGTGCCCGCCCCAGCGGTGCGCACCATGGCGGTCGGCATCATGCTGGCCGTGGTGTTCGTGCTCGCCGCGACGCTGACCCTGCTGCCCGCGGTGCTGGGCAAGCTGGGCGGCAAGGTGAACAAGGGGGCGCTGCCGTACGCGAAGCGTCAGGAGCACCGGTCGCCGGTGTTCTCCCGCTGGGGTGCGCTGGTGAACCGTCGGCCGTGGCCGCTCGCCATCGGCGCGCTGATCGTCCTGGTGTTGCTCTCGATCCCGGTGTTCGGCCTGAAGGTGGCCATGCCGTCGATCCAGGTCGTGCCCGAGGACGCCGCCGTGCGGCAGGGCTACGAGATCGTGCAGGAACAGATGGGTGCAGGCGTGCCCGGCACGCTGCAGATCGTCGCGAACGCACAGGACGCCGACGAGGTGGCGCGGGTCGCCGCCGCCACCGAGGGCGTCGCGATGGTGAGCCCGGCGATGCCTGCGGCCGACGACTCCGGCCTGGTGCTGCTTCAGGCGGTGCCGGACGTCGACCCGTCCGACCCCGCGCTGGCAGGCACGCTGGACCGGCTGCGGGCGGACCTGCCCGAATCGGCAGTGGTCGGTGGTGCCCCCGCCGAGAACCTCGACCTGCAGCAGGCGCTGAACGACTACCTGCCGATCGTGATGGCGGTGATCCTGGTCCTGGGCTTCCTGTTGCTGCTGATCGCGCTGCGTGCGCCGCTGGTGGCGCTGATGGGGACGGTCGTCAGCCTGCTGTCCACCGGTGCCGCGTTCGGAGTGGCGAAGCTGATCTTCCAGGACGGTCACGGCGCGGGCCTGCTCGGCTTCGAGCCCCAGGGCTTCCTCGACGGATGGGGGCCGGTGTTCTTCTTCGCGATGATCTTCGCGATCGCGATGGACTACACGGTGTTCCTGCTCTCGACCGTCAAGGAGCACTACGAGCGCACCGGTGACGCCGCGGCCGCACAGGTCGAGGGCATGGCGCACTCGGGACGGGTCATCTTCGCGGCCGCTGCGGTGATGGTCGGCGTGTTCTTCAGTTTCGCGCTCGCCGAGCCGCTGCCGCCCAAGGAGATGGGCATCATCCTCGGCGTCGCGGTGCTGCTCGACGCGGTCCTGGTCCGGCTGGTGCTGCTGCCCGCGCTGCTGCGCATCACCGGCCGTGCCGCCTGGTGGTCACCGGCGTGGCTGCGTCGCCTGCTGCCCGAGATCAGCTTCTCGCACGGCTGAGTTCGCGGTCGGTTCGATGGACGGCTGCGCCGTCAGTGCTCCGGATCGGGCTCGACGTCCGCGTCCGATCCGGAGCCGGCGTCGGTGTCGGGTTCGGTGTCGAGGGCGCTGACCGCGATGCCGTACGGCAGGAACCGGACGCGCCGGTGGGAGTCGGTGTTGCTCTTGTTCGCGCGCAGCGCGTCGAGTTCGGTGGCGTACACCTGCTCGACCGTCGCGGCACCGTCGTCGCCGACGACGAAGACCGCCCAGACCCCGTCGGCGGCCGGTCGGCTGTCCTTCCGGCGTGGATAGGTCGCCGTCCACCCGGGGCCGCTCGACCGCACCGTCTCGAACCCGGCTTCACCGAGAAGGTTGCCGAACTTGTCGAAGGCGTCGCGCAGTCCCGCCCCCACCTCACGGGCCAGCCGGTCGAGGTCCTCGGGATCGAATCCGAAGGGCCGGTTCTCGCTCATGGCGTCACTCCTGATGTTCTGGCGGTGGTGCCACCAGTGTGGGCCCGATCACCCGGTAGTGCCAGGAGTTTCACCCAACCCCTTCCAGATACCCCGAGGGGTACCCTGGGGGCAACAGACATCCGAAAAGAAAGTGCAGGTGTCCCATGACCGGAGACGAGGAGAGCATCGCACAGGTGCTGAACCGGCTGCGCCGGGCGCAGGGGCAGCTCGCGGGCGTGATCTCGATGATCGAGAACGGTCGCGACTGCAAGGACGTGGTCACCCAGCTCGCCGCGGTGTCGCGGGCGCTGGACCGGGCCGGGTTCAAGATCGTGGCGACCGGACTGCGGGACTGCCTCGAGGGCACGAACCGGGAGAACCAGGAGCCGATGACCGAGGCGGAGCTCGAGAAGCTCTTCCTCGCGCTGGCGTGACGGGGATGGACGCCGCGGCCTGGGACGAGCGCTACCGGGACCGGCCCGACCCGTGGGGCAGCGAACCCGCGGAGACGATCCGGCAGCGCCTCGCCGGCGCGGCACCCGGCCGCGCAGTGGACCTGGCCTGCGGCGACGGCCGGCACGCCCGGTGGCTGGACCGCCACGGGTGGACGGTCACCGCCGTCGACCACTCCGCGGTCGCCATCGAACAGGCCCGTGACAAGGACACCGACGGCCGGATCGACTGGCAGGTCGGTGACGTCACCGACTGGGCGCCTGCCGGCCCGGTAGACCTGGTGCTGCTGAGCTTCCTGCACCTGCCGATCGCGCTGTTGCGGGAGCTGATCGCGGCCGCTGCCGGGTGGCTGGCCCCCGGCGGCAGGCTGGTGTACCTGGGGCATTCCGCCGAGAACTACCACCGCGGCGTCGGCGGCCCGCCCGACCCGGCGATCCTGCCCGGAATCGCCGACCTCGCGGCCGCCGCCGAGGGCCTGCGGGTCCACGCGCTCGAACACGTGCTGCGCCCCCAGGGCGACGGCACCGCCGTCGACATCCTGCTCGACGCCTCGCCGTGGGAGTTGCCACCGCACCGGTGAACCGGCACGGCACACCGGCCATCGCACCAACGAAAGGACGACAAGACATGGAACTCGGCATCGGAGCCACCCTCGCCACGGACTTCGACGACGCGGTCGCACGCACCCGGGCCGCCCTGCAGGAGCAGGGGTTCGGCGTGCTGACCGAGATAGACATGCAGGCCACCCTCAAGGCGAAGGTCGGTGCCGAGCTCGACCGGTACCTGATCCTCGGCGCGTGCAATCCGGGCCTGGCGAACCGGGCCGTCGGCATCGACCCGCAGATCGGTCTGCTGTTGCCGTGCAACGTGGTCGTGCGCGCGAACGGCGACGGCGTGGTCGTCGAGGCGATGAACCCCCAGCTGATGGTCGAGGTCACCGGCAATCCGCAGCTCGCGGTCGTCGCGGACGAGGCGGCTGGATTGCTGCGGGCGGCGATCGGTTCCCTCGACGCCTGACGGTCGACGGGCCGCGTGGCGAGATCGTCGGCGCGGCAGGATGTGTCCCGAATGACGGTGTGGTGAGGAGAGGCCCGCCGAGCGCGTAGATTGCTCTCTGTTCGTCACCCGAATGGAGTACGCATGTCTGTGGGAATTGGGGTCAGGATCGGCAGCCTGGTGTCGACACTGGTGGTCGCGTCGAATGAGCCGGGCACCCCAGATCCGATCGTCATCGTCCGGGACACCGTGCTCTACGTCGGCTCCAACAGTGAGGTGGTCCTCGGCGGCGGAGATCCGCCGGAGGGCAGCACGTTCGTCAGCACGGTCTCGGGTTTCGTTGCCCGCGTCGGAGATCCGGAGGGGGTGGCCGCCAGCGACGGCACCCGATACCGCGCCGAGGACGTGGTGGCCTCCGCCATGCGCGCCCTGGTGCGTGAGTGCGAACCGCTGCCCACCTTCGGCGGCCGCGACGGCGGCGCTCCCGCGGTGGTCGCCTCCTACCCGTCGATGTGGGAGGCCGACCTCGTCGCCGATCTGCGCAACTCGCTGAACTACGCGGGCCTGAACGAGATTTCACTCGTCTCGGATGCGGAGGCGGCGTGCGCCTGGTTCGAGTCCGAGGTCGCGGAGAAGCCCGGCCAGTTGATCGGCAGCTACCACGTCGACGATGCGGGCGCGACGGTCACGCTGGTCCGCTCGGGGGTCTCGAGCGGCCGGTCGTTCCGGTTCGCCGCCGGTCGTGGATCGTCGCCGACCGCGCAGTTGTCCACGGCACTGGGCGCATTCGGCTGGTTGCCGTCGAACCTCGATGCGGTGGTGGTCACCGCCGACGGACTGGTCGCCCGCGACGACGTCGCGTTGCGCGGAGTCGCGGACGCGCTCGCCGGGAAGTTCGGCGTGCACGTCGTCGTCGGTCCCGGACCCGAACAGGCCGCGGCACTCGGTGCCGCGATCCTCGCGGCCGGATTCCGCAGCTCGACCCGGCCGAACAAGCCGATCGGGCTGCCGCCCTCCTACGACGTCACCGAGGTGCTCACCGCGATCCGCGGGCCGCTGCTGCCACCCGAGGTCACCGCCGGCGAGACGGTGACCCCGAGCGAGGCGGCGGTGGCGGTCGACGGTGGGGAGCCGGTCGTGGAGGCGGAGTCGACGGTGGTGACCGTCGAGCCGGCGCCCGAGCCCGAGACCGAGGTGCAGGCCGAGTCGGCGTCCACCCCGGACGGGGTGGGGGGATCGCTCGGCCGGGTCGTGCTGTGGCTGATCGTCGGCCTCGCGGTGTTCGCCCTCGTCGCGGCCGTGGTGGTGTTCTTCGCGCTCTGACCGGGCGTTCCTCGCAACGGGAGTGTGGTCGGCTCGCGCTTGTCACCTCACAACCCGTGTTTGTCGCCCGGGTATCCTGGCGCCCATGCCGCTCTCGCCCCGGGTCCCCGAACTGGCTGCTCTCGATGTCCTGGTATCCGTTGCGCGGCTGGGCAGCATGGGTGCGGCCGGTCGTGAACACGGCCTCAGTCAGCAGGCCGTCAGCGCCCGGGTGCGCTCGGCCGAGCGGCAGCTCGGCATCAAGGTGTTCGATCGCGCCACCACCGGCGTGACCCCCACCTACGAGGGTGGTCTCGTGCTCGAGTGGGCGACGGGAACACTCACCGCCGCAGAGCATCTCGCCTCCGGCATCTCCGCGCTGAGAGGGGAACGGGAGGCGAACCTGACCGTCGCCGCGAGCATGACCATCGCCGAGTACCTGGTGCCGGGGTGGACCGTCACCATGCGCCGCAAGAACCCGAACGTGGTGACGTCGGTGCGGTTGCTCAACTCAACCGACGTGGCCATCCAGGTGCTCGCCGGCGACGCCGACCTCGGGTTCGTCGAGGGGCCCGAGGTGCCCGCCGGTCTCGACTCGCGCGAAGTCGCCCGCGACGAACTGGTGGTCGTGGTTCCGCCCGGCCACCCCTGGGCGAGGTCCGGTCCGATCGCCCCGGCCGAGCTCGCCCGCACCCCGCTGATCCAGCGCGAGTTCGGGTCCGGTACCCGCACGACATTGGAGAAGGCGGTCCCCGGCTGCGTGGCCCCGCTGCTCGAACTGACGTCCTGCACCGCGGTCAAGGCCGCCGTCGTCGCCGGGAACGCGCCCGCGGTGGTGTCGTCGCTGGCGGTTGCCGCCGACCTGAACGATGGCCGCCTCGTCGCCGTCGAACTGCAGGGCCTGCGGATTCCACGACGGTTGCAGGCGGTGTGGGACCGCGACCGCGGGCTGCGCGGTTCGGCCCGCGAGTTCCTCGACATCGCTGCGGGCGCGCGGTGAGCGTCACCCGGTGATTCGCGCACGGCGAGTCCAATTCTTCCCGCCGAGGTGACGGCGGGTCATCCTGATCGGGTGTACCGGTCCGATGCGTTTGAACTCGTCACAGCCGAACGTCAGGGCTTCTGCCCGTCGTGCGCGCACCCGGCGTGCACGACGGGCCCGGGTCGAATTGCCCGACTGATCGGGCTCCGTCCGGCACCGGCGCGCTGCGCGGAGATCCTGATGATCGATCACGCCGCGTCGTGTGCCATGTACTGCCAGTGCCGGGATCCGTTCCACGGCGCCTGACGGACGCGCCCGGTGGGGTCGGACTCCGCTCGTGACCTCGTCGGGATCCGCGGCCAGGTCGTACAGCTCGCGGTGGGCGCGGGGTTCGAGGTGGTTCCTGCCCAGCGCCGCCCGCGCCGCGCAGCTACCCGGCCACACCGTGCGGGCCTGCGGTCGCGGCGCAGAATCCTCGGTGGGCTCGACCGAAACGCTCGTATGCTGGCTCACGTGCCCGCGTGGGAGGGTCGCGACTACGCCGAGGTGAGTGCGCTGCAACGCACGCTCGCCGGGCAGGCGCTGGCTCACCTCGCCCTGGACGGTGACGAGCGGCTCCTCGACGTCGGCTGCGGGGACGGGTACGTCACCCTCGAACTCGCCCGGCGGCTACCCCGCGGATCGGTGGTGGGGGTGGACGCGTCGCCCCGGATGGTCGAGACGGCGGCGCGCAGGCCGGTGCCGGACGGCACCTCGGTGCGGTTCCTGACCGCCGACGCCCGCGACCTGCCGTTCGTCGGCGAGTTCGACGTCGTGGTCTCGTTCAATGCGTTGCACTGGGTGCCCGACCAGCGGCGGGCGCTGGCGGCCGTTGCCCGGACGCTGCGGACCGGCGGGCGTGCGGTGGTGCAACTGGTGTGCGCGAGCGAACGTCCCGGCGTCGAGGATGTCGAGATGGACGTGACCCGACGGGCCGAGTGGGCCGCGGAGTTCGCCGGTTTCGTCGCCCCGTACGTGCACCCCGACCCCGAGTCGTACTCCGCGCTCGCCGAATCCGCGGGGTTGACGGTGACCGGCCTGCGCACGTGGGACATGCAGTGGGACTTCGGTTCTCGTGCGGACTTCACGCGTTGGTGCACCGTCGGATCCACCGACTGGACGGGTCGTCTCGCCCCGGACCGGGCGGATCGGTTCATGGCCGAGGTGGTCGCGGCCTACGAGGAGGTCGCAGGCGGGCCGGGGCTGTTCCGGTTCACCCAGATGCGGGTGGAGATGCGCCGAGCGGGGGACGGTGATCGCCGGCCGTGACCGAGGGCGAACCGTGGGTCAGACCCCGCCCGCGAAGCCGTGCTGGCGCCACGCCTCGTAGGTCACCACCGCGGCCGCGTTCGACAGGTTCAGTGAGCGCCGACCCGGGATCATCGGGATGCGCACCCGCGCGGTGACGTGCGGATCGGCGAGGACCTCCTCCGACAGGCCCGTCGGCTCGGGCCCGAACAGGAGCACGTCACCGGGGCGGTACTCGATGTCGGCGTAGCTCGTCTCGGCGTGCGCGGTGAAGGCGTACACGCGTTCCGGGGCCAGCGCGGCCCACGCCGCCTCCAGGTCCGTGTGCACCGTCACCGATGCCAGGTCGTGGTAGTCCAGGCCCGCCCGCCGCAGCTTCGGCTCGGACAGGTCGAACCCCAGCGGCTCCACCAGGTGCAGTTCGCACCCGGTGCCCGCGACGAGGCGGATCGCGTTGCCCGTGTTGGGAGGGATGCGGGGCTCGTGGAACAGCAGACGGAACACCCGATCAGCTTGCCACCGGCCGTGGCGGGCGTGGTCGGCAACCCGGCATGCGGGTGTGTCGCGTCGTATGGTTGAGCAATCCCACAGGAGGCCGACGCCCATGGACATGCCACCGGAAGCGCTGCGACGGATCGCCGAGGACCAGGTCGTGTGGCTCACGACCGTCGCAGACAGCGGAACCCCCGCCCCGAACCCGGTGTGGTTCGTGCCCGACGGTGCGGACCTGGTCGTGTTCACCCCGCCGGGCTCGCGCAAGGTGCACAACATCGGCCTGCGACCGACGGTGTCGCTGAACTTCAACTCCGACGAACACGGCGGGGACATCGTCGTCATCACCGGCACCGCCAGTCTGACGCCGAACGTGCTGCCGAGCAGCAACCATCCCTACGTCGACAAGTATTCGGCCGCCATCACCTCGGAACTGCGGACGACCATCGGCGAGATCGACCGCCTGTACAACACCGAAGTTCGGATCACACCGAGCCGGGTCAGGCTCACGCCGCCCGCGTGAGGGTCGAGTAGCAGACGTCGGATGGCTGCCGGACACGCACTGCCGGTCTCGCCTGTCGCCGGGGCAGGGCAGTATCGGGGCATGGCAGAAGAGATCCAGGAATTCGTCGGCGAGGACTTCTCGGATGCCCGGCTGGCGCGCCAGCACTGGGTCGGGAGGCACTACACCGGCTGCACCTTCCGCGATGCGGACCTCAGCGAACTGCGGACCGAGCACGTCGTGTTCACCGACTGCGACTTCACGGGGGCCGACCTGACCGACTCGAAGCACACCGTGACCGCGTTCCGATCCTGCACCTTCGCGCGGACAACGCTGTGGCACAGTGCATTCCACAGTTCGACGGTGCTCGGGTCGACGTTCGAGCAGTGCCGGATGCGGCCGATCGAATTCGACGAGGTGGATTTCACCCTCGCCTCCCTCGGGAAGGCGGACCTCCGCGGCGTCGACTTCACCGACTGCCGGCTGCGCGAGGCCAACCTCGTCGAGGCCGATCTCCGGAAGGCGGACCTTCGCGCCGTGGATCTGCACGGCGCCCGCACCTTCGGGGTCCGCCTCGAGGAAGCGGACCTGCGGGGCGCGCACGCCGACGCCGGCCTGTGGACGAATGCGAAACTCGGGGGCGCCAAGATCGACCTCACCCAGGCGGTCGCCCTGGCCGCCGCGCACGGACTGGTCGTCGAGCATTGAGTCCCGAGCCCCGGCGCCCGACCGGTCACGAACGAATGACCGGTCTGCCCTGGGACGCGTCGTACCGGGAGGGCCCCGCTCCCTGGGACACCGGCCGACCGCAGCCGGCCGTCGTGCGGGTCGCCTCCGAGGGAGGCTTCACCGGATCCGTGCTCGATGCGGGCTGCGGGACCGGGGAGAACGCGCTTCACGTTGCGGCACTGGGATTGTCGGTCCTGGGTGTCGACGTGGCCGAGACGGCCCTGGCGATGGCCCGGACGAAGGCGGAGGACCGGGGAGTGGAGGTCGAGTTCGCGGCGGCCGATGCTCTCGACCTGGCGGGTGTGGGTCGCACGTTCGACACGGTGCTGGACTGCGGACTGTTCCACACCTTCGACGGTGCCGAGCGCTCGCGGTACGTCGCGAGTCTCGCGGCGGTGACCGAGCCAGGTGGCACGCTGTACGTGCTGTGCTTCAGCGACGGCGGACCGGACACCGGCCCGCATCCGGTCACGCGGGACGACCTGCGCAGCGCGTTCACCTCGGATGACGGCTGGGTCGTCGTGTGCATCGAACCGGACCGGATCGAGACGCGATTCCACGACCACGGCGCGCCCGGCTGGTTCGCGACGATCCGACGGACCTGACTCCGCCTCAGCGCACGAACTCGCGCGCCAGCAGGTCCATCAGCAGGCCGTCGTCCCGGGTGCCGTCGTGGCGCAGCTCGTACTCGCGCATCACTCCGACGTCCTTGAACCCGACCTTCCGGTAGCAGGCGATCGCGGCGGAGTTCGCGACCGCCGGATCGATCACGAGGCGGTGGTGGTGATGGTCGTCGATCAGATGCGCGCACAGCACCCGCACCACCTCGGTGCCCAGACCGCGGCCCTGAACCTCGGCAGACAGGAACAGGTCCAGGCCGGCGTGCCGGTATTCCGGATCGGGTTCGAAGTACCACTGGGCGAAGCCCACCACCCGGCCGTCCTCGAGCACCGTGTACTTGGTGGTGTCCGGTTCGGTGACCTCCGGCCAGTCGTCGTCCGGCATCTGCCACCACCGGCGCACCTCCGGCTCCCGGTGGATCTCGCGCAGCCGGGCCCGATGCTCCGGTCTCAGCGCGGTCAGTACCACCCTCGGACCGTGCAATTCGGGCGCGAGTTCAGGACTGTGTGCCATGAGTTCAGTGTTACCTGAAACAATGGGCGCCGTGACTGCGACGATCCTGGATGGCAAGGTAACCCGAGACGAGATCTTCATCGACCTGAAGGCCCGGGTGGACGCACTCAAGGCCAAGGGCATCACCCCCGGGCTGGGCACGGTCCTGGTCGGTGACGACCCCGGTTCGGCCTCCTACGTGCGCGGCAAGCACGCCGACTGCGCGAAGGTCGGCATCAACTCGCTGCGCCGTGACCTGCCCGCCGACATCACGCAGGCCGAGCTCGAGGCCGTCATCGACGAACTCAACGCCAACCCGGAGTGCACCGGCTACATCGTGCAGCTTCCATTGCCCAAGCACCTCGACGAGAACGCCGCGCTCGAGCGCATCGACCCGGAGAAGGACGCCGACGGCCTGCATCCGGTCAACCTCGGCCGGCTGGTGCTCGGCAAGGAGTCGACGCTGCCGTGCACCCCGCGCGGTGTCGTGCACCTGCTGCGTCGCTACGAGGTGCCGATCGACGGCGCCCGCGTCACCGTCGTCGGTCGTGGCGTCACCATCGGCCGTCCGATCGGGCTGCTGTTGACCCGCCGCTCCGAGAACGCCACCGTCACCCTCTGCCACACCGGTACCAAGGATCTGGCCGCCGAGGTGCGCCGCGCCGACATCGTCGTCGCCGCCGCCGGCGTCGCGGGCCTGATCACCGCGGACATGGTCAAGCCGGGTGCCGCGGTCCTCGACGTCGGCGTCAGCCGCACCCCCGAGGGACTGCGCGGTGACGTCGCCGACGACGTGCGCGAGGTCGCCGGCTTCATTTCCCCGAACCCCGGTGGCGTCGGACCGCTGACCCGAGCGTTCCTGCTGAGCAACGTCGTCGAGCGCGCCGAGCAGCTCGCCGCCGAGTCGGCCTGACCGACGTGAGTGCCCGGGCCGGCTCCGCGAGCCGGTGGTTGGGGTTCGCCCGCCGCAACCTGCCGCTGCTCGTGGTGGCGGCCGTCGTGCTGGTCGGGATCGGATTCGTGCTCGCCGACCGGTGGCGTCGAGGTGCCTTCGTGTTCGGCATCGCGACGCTGCTGGCCGCCGGGTTCCGGCTCTGCCTGCGGCCGGAGGAGGTGGGCCTGCTTGCCGTGCGCGGGCAGGCTTTCGACGTCACCGCACTGACGCTGGTCGGGGGCACGATCGTGTGGCTCGCCGTCTCCATCGACCCGCTCGGGACCGGCTGAGCCGCACCCGAGCGAGCAACAGGCGCCCCGAGTCGGCCGCCGAAGGCGTGCGCCGGTGATGCCACCGTCGAGGCGGCAGCACCGGCCCGGCGGCGACTACGGGTTGGCGCGGATCGTCCGGGCCAGCGCCAGGGTCTCGTCCATCAGTTCGGTGACCCACTCGACCTCGGTGAGGAAGCCGTCGTGCCCGGCGGGTGAGTGCACCACCCGCGCACCGTCACAACCCGGGAGCATGTCCGCCATCTCCAGGACCTGGTTCAGCGGCATGATCCGGTCGGAGTCGATGGCGCCGACGATCACCGGGACCGGGGTCGACGCGAGGGCGGCGGGAATGCCGCCGCGGCCGCGGCCGACGTCGTGCTTGTTGGCGCAGTGGGTGAGGGCGACGAAGGAGCCGGCGTCGAAGGTTGCCACCAGTTTGTTCGCGCAGTACTCGAGGTAGCTCTGGACCGCGTACCGGCCGCCGTTCCAGATGTCCTCGCCGTCCTGTGCGGCATTCTCGAACTGGTCGTCCAGGGCGGCGGCGCCGCGGTACGTCAGGTGCGCGAACCGGCGGGCGATGTTCAGCCCGTGGTCCGGCGAGGTGCCGGTGCCGTAGTAGTCGCCGCCGTGCCAGTTCGGGTCGGAGGCGATGACGTCGATCTGGGCGGTGTGGCCGCCGATCTGGTCTGCGGTCGCGCGGGGGCTGACCGCGAGGATCAGCGCCGACGCGATCCGGTCCGGGTGGCCGATTATCCATTCGAGGGCACGCATGCCGCCCAGTGAGCCGCCGACGACGGTCGCGAACCGCTTGATGCCCAGTTTGTCCGCCAGTACGCGTTCCGTTTCGACCTGGTCGCGAACCGAGATCGCGGGAAACCGCGAGCCCCAGGCGCGGCCGTCCGGTGCGGGCGAGGAGGGTCCGGTCGTGCCGCGGCAACTGCCGAGCACGTTGGTGACGAGAACACACCATTCGTCGGTGTCGATCGGGGCGCCGGGGCCGACCATGCCCTCCCACCAGCCGGGGGTGGGGTGTACGTCGTCGGCGGGGCCGACCACGTGGGAGTCCCCGGTGAGAGCGTGTTCGATCAACACGATGTTGTCCAGGTCGGGGCTCGGCTCACCCCAGCACTGAACGGCGATCGTGACGTCGGGCAGTTGCTCGCCCGACTCGAGGTGCAGCGTGCCGATCTCGAGATGGACCATGGTCCCGTCGGTCGGGGGAAACGCCAGGAGGGGCCGAGTGTCAGGCGACAGGGTGGTTGTCGCCGCGGCGAAACCGGCAGCCCCAGCGGGGCGCCGGCGGATGCCACCGGGCAGCGGGTGGGTCGTGGTCGGATCTGTTGCTGTAGGGAGCACGGCGCGATGTTATCGAGCTGAGACACTCCCGATGAGGGCATTGGCGAAACTGGGGTCTCGCCCCGCGTTCAGCCGATGCGACCTGCTCGGGCCAGCGTCATCGTCTCCCCGAGCAGGCCCGTCACCCACGCCGCCTCGGTGAGGAATCCGTCGTGTCCGTCGGCGGAGTGGACCACGCGCAGCCCGTCGCAGCCGGGCAGCAGGGTCGCCAATTCCTCGAGTTGGCGCAGCGGGAACAGTCGATCGGAGTCGATGCCGCCGACGATCACCGGGACCTGTGTCGAGGTCAACGCGGCCGTGACCCCGCCGCGCCCACGACCGACGTCGTGCCGGTTGATGACGTCGGTGAGCACCACGTAGGTGCCGGGGTCGAAGCGGTCCGCCAACTTCGCCGCCTGGTGGTCGAGGTAGCTCTGCACCGCGTACCGGCCGCCGGCTCGGGGGTCCTCACCCGGCTGGGCGTCGTTCGCGAAGCGCCAGTCCAGGCCCACCTCGGCGCGGTAGGTCAGGTGCGCGATCCTGCGCGCCAGGGCCAGGCCGGCCTCGGGGGAGCGGCCGGTGTCGTGGTAGTCGCCGCCCTGCCAGTCGGGGTCGCCGGTGATCGCGGCGATCTGGGTGCTCTGGGTGCCGATCTGGTCCGCGCTCGCGCGGGCACCGACCGCCAGGACCAGCGCGGCCTCCACCCGTGTCGGATGGCCGACGATCCACTCCAGGGTGCGCATGCCACCCATCGAGCCGCCGACGACTGCCGCGAAGCGATCGATTCCGAGCAGGTCCGCGAGCGCGACCTCGGCGGCGACCTGGTCGCGGATGGAGATCGCCGGGAACCGCGACCCCCACGGGGCGTTGTCAGGTGCCCGAGACGAGGGGCCGGTGGAGCCGTCACACCCGCCGAGGACGTTCGCCGCCACCACGCACCATTCCTCGGTGTCGATCGGCGCGCCGGGTCCGACCTGCTCGTTCCACCAGCCGGCGACGGGCAAGCCCGGTCCCGCCTCGCCGGTGACGTGGGAATCGCCGGTCAGGGCATGCTCGACCAGCACGATGTTGTCGCGGGCCGGGGTCGGCGTGCCCCAGCACTGGACGGCGAGGACGACGTCGGGGAGCGCGACACCGTTCTCGAGGTGCAACGGTCCGATGTCGATCGCGATCCGTGTCCCGTCCGTCGGGAGTGGCCATCGCGCTCCCGACGCTGCAGGCGCGGGCTGCCCGTTGGGTGCGGAGCGTACGGACGGCGGGTCGGTCACAGACACGTTTTCGATGCTAACGATTTGGTGTTGAGGGCGCCACGACCACGCGCGTGTCGTGACATCCGCCCGCCGGGACGGGCCCGGTGTGGGCTGTCTAGCGGACGCGGCAGTCGGTGCGGTGTGCCCTGGCCAGTGCCATCGTCTCGCCGAGCAGGGTGGTGACCCACGCCGCCTCGGTGAGGAATCCGTCGTGACCGTCCTTCGAGTTCACCACCCGCAAACCCTCGCATCCGGCGAGGTGGGTGGCGATCTCCCGCTGCTGCCACAGCGGGTAGAGCCGGTCCGAGTCGACGCCGCCGACGATGGTCGGGACGGTGCAGGAGGCCAGTGCCGCCTCGACGCCGCCGCGACCGCGACCGATGTCGTGGCGGTTCATCGCCTCGGTCAGCAACACGTAGGTGCCCGGGTCGAAACGGGCCACCAGCTTGTCGGCCTGGTGCTCGAGGTAGCTCTGAACGGCGTAGCGGCCGCCGTCGAGCGGGTTCTCGCCCTGCTGGGCGTTGTTCGCGAAGCGCGCGTCGAGTTCGCTCTCCGTGCGGTAGGTCAGGTGCGCGATCCTGCGCGCGATACGCAGCCCGGCCTCGGGTCTGCGGCCGGTGCCGTGGTAGTCGCCGCCCAGCCAGTCCGGATCGGAGGTGACAGCTGCGATCTGGGTGGTCTGCGTGCCGATCTGATCCGCCGTCGCGCGGGCGCCCACGGCCAGGACGAGTGCGGCCGCCACCCGCTCCGGCTGGCCGACGATCCACTCCAGGGTGCGCATGCCGCCCATCGACCCGCCGAGCACCGCGGCGAACCGTTCGATGCCGAGCCGGTCCGCGAGCGCCACCTCGGCGGCCACCTGGTCGCGGATGGAGATCGCCGGGAACCGGGATCCCCACGGTTGGCCGTCCGGGGCGATCGAGCCAGGGCCGGTGGTGCCGCGGCAACCGCCGAGCACATTGGTGGCCAGCACGCACCACTCGTCGGTGTCGATGGGCGCGCCGGGGCCGACCATGCCGTCCCACCACCCGGGCGAGGGGTTGTCGGCGTCGGCAGGCCCGGTCACGTGTGAGTCACCGGTCAGTGCGTGCTCGACGAGCACCACGTTGTCGCGGGTCTTGTTCGGTTCGCCCCACACCTGCACGGCCAGAGTGACGTCGGGGAGCACCGCGCCGCTCTCGAGCGTCACCGCGCCGATGGAGACGGACGTCAGCCGCCCGTCCGGCGACGGGAATCCCTCGTGGGACCCGGCCGGACGGGCGCCCGAAACGGAACCGATCGTCAAGATGCCGCCGCCGCGAAACCGGTTTCGAGGTCGGCCAGGATGTCGTCGATGCCCTCGATGCCGACCGCCAGGCGAACCAGGCCCGGGGTGACGCCGGACGCCAGCTGCTCCTCCGCGCTCAGCTGGGCGTGGGTGGTCGACGCGGGGTGGATGACGAGTGAGCGCACGTCGCCGATGTTAGCGACGTGGCTGTGCAGGGTCAGGGCGTCGACGAACTTCTTGCCCGCCTCGACACCGCCGGCGAGTTCGAACGCGACGATCGCGCCCGCGCCCTTCGGGGCCAGCTTCTGGGCTCGCTCGTACCAGGGCGAGCTGGGCAGACCGGCATAGGAGACCGAGGTGACCTCGTCCCGGCCCTGCAGGAACTCGGCAACCGCGGTGGCGTTCTGCACGTGCCGCTCGATGCGCAGGCTCAGGGTCTCGATGCCCTGGCTGATCAGGAACGCGTTGAACGGCGAGACCGCCGACCCGAGATCGCGGAGCAGCTGGACCCGCGCCTTGAGGGCGTAGGCCGGCGCACCGAGGTCGGCGAACACGACGCCGTGGTAGCTCGGGTCCGGGGTGGTGAAGCCGGGGTGGCGACCCTGAGTCCAGTCGAAGGTGCCGCCGTCGACGATGACACCGGCGATCGCGGTGCCGTGGCCGCCCAGGTACTTCGTCGCCGAGTGCACGACGATGTCGGCGCCGTGCTCGAGCGGGCGCAGCAGGTACGGGGTGGCGACGGTGTTGTCGACGATCAGCGGGATGCCGGCGGCGTGCCCGACCTCGGAGATGCCGGGGATGTCGAGGACGTCGTTGCGCGGGTTCGCGATGGACTCGCCGTAGAACGCGACCGTGTTCGGGCGGATCGCGGCCTTCCACTGCTCCAGGTCGTCCGGATCCTCGACGAAGGTGACCTCGATGCCGAGCTTCGGCAGCGTGTAGTGAAAGAGGTTGTAGGTGCCGCCGTACAAGCTCGGGCTGGACACCACGTGGCTGCCGGCGCCCGCGATGTTCAGCAGCGCGAAGGTCGACGCGGCCTGACCGGAGGACAGCAGCAGCGAGGCCACGCCGCCCTCGAGCGCGGTGATCCGCTGCTCGACCGCGTCCTGCGTCGGGTTCATGATCCGGGTGTAGATGTTGCCCGGCTCGGCGAGCCCGAACAGCGCGGCGGCGTGGTCGGTGTTGTCGAACGTGTACGAGGTGGTCTGGTAGATCGGCAGCGCGCGTGCCTTGGTGGTGGCGTCCGATGTCTGGCCGGCGTGGATCTGCTTGGTCTCGAAGGTCCAGTTGGCGGTCGGATCGGTTGCGTTCTCGCTCATGAGTTGGCTCTGCTCCAAGAGTGTCGGGAGATGAGGCGCGGCAAGGGCGCCCGGGGCTGGCTGGGGCCTATCTGCGACAACAACACATGGTGAAACCTCCGGTGGGTCGTGGCCCGGTTGGTGGGTCCGTCCCAGCGGACCCGCGCTTGTCCTCCGTTCCGGAGGACCAGGTCATCACCCGGGGCACCCCACCGCGGATGGAGGGTTGCCGACCAGCGAGCCGGGGCTTGGCACTGGCACTCATGACCTGGCAGCGATCTTAGCGGTACCGGTCACACCCTCGACAACGGGTTCGGTTCACGCGGGCAGCAATTCTGCGATCAGCGCCTCGACGAGGGCGCGGATCTCGTCCCGGACCGGGCGGACGTCGTCGAGGCCCTTGCCTGCGGGGTCGTCGACGGCCCAGTCGCGGTAGCTGACGCCGGGAAACCACGGACAGGTGTCCCCGCAACCCATGGTGATCACCACGTCGGACGTCTGCACCGCGTCGGTGGTGAGGACCTTCGGGCTCTGCGCGGAAATGTCGATCCCGACCTCCGCCATCGCGGCCACGGCGGCCGGGTTGACGGACTTCGCCGGTGCGCTGCCCGCCGACCTGACCTCGATCGCGTCCCCTGCGAGGTGTGTCAGGAAGGCGGCGGCCATCTGGGAGCGGCCGGCGTTGTGGACGCAGACGAACAGGACGCTGGGTGTCATGCGGGCACCTTTCGGGAGAATCGCCCACGCAGGGCGAGCGAGACGTAGACGAGCCCGACCAGGACCGGGACCTCGATCAGGGGACCGACCACACCGGCCAGCGCCTGCCCAGAGTTCGCGCCGTAGGTGGCGATCGCGACGGCGATGGCGAGTTCGAAATTGTTGCCGGCGGCGGTGAACGCCAGCGTGGTCGTGCGTGCGTAGCCGAGTCCGAGGGCGGCGCCCAGCAGGTAGCCGCCGCCCCACATGATCGCGAAGTAGGCGAGCAGGGGGATGGCAATCCGCACCACGTCCCACGGGTGGGAGGTGATCTGGTCGCCCTGCAGCGCGAAGAGCACCACGATTGTGAAGAGCAGTCCGTACAGGGCCCACGGGCCGATCCTCGGCAGGAAAGTCGACTCGTACCAGTCGCGGCCCCTGGCCTTCTCTCCGTAGCGGCGTGTGAGGTAGCCGGCAACCAGTGGCAGACCGAGGAAGATCAGCACCGACTTCGCGATCTGCCAGGGCGAGGCGTCGATGGTGGTCTGCTCGAAACCCAGCCAACCGGGCAGCACCGACAGGTAGAACCAGCCGAGGACGGCGAACATGATCACCTGGAAGACCGAGTTGATCGCCACCAGCACGGCGGCAGCCTCGCGGTCGCCGCAGGCCAGGTCGTTCCAGATGACCACCATCGCGATGCAGCGGGCCAGGCCCACGATGATCAGTCCGGTTCGGTACTCGGGCAGATCCGGCAGGAAGATCCAGGCGAGGGCGAACATCAGCGCCGGCCCGAGAACCCAGTTCAGGAGCAGGGAGCCGACGAGGAGCCTGCGGTCCCCGGTGACGGAGCCCAGGCGGTCGTAGCGGACCTTCGCCAGGACCGGATACATCATGATCAGCAGGCCGAGGGCGATCGGCAGCGAGATGCCGTCGACCTGCACCTTCTCGATCGCGGTGTTCATCCCCGGGATCGCGCGGCCGAGAACGAGTCCGGCGACCATGGCGGCGCCGATCCAGACGGGCAGGTAGCGGTCGAGGGTGGAGAGCCTGCCGACCGGAGTTGCCGTGGTCACCGGTGTGCGCACGCGGTCAGCAGCACGACGTGGAGGACGCCGCGGTGCCGCAGCAGGTGCCGCCCGAGTTCTCCTCGCCGGCGGCGAGCAGTTGCGGGCTGGTGCCGAAGGTGTCCGAGTCGGCGAGGACGGTGTAGACCTCCCATTTCTCGCCGGCCGGGCCGGTCACCCACACCTTGTCCTGGGTGGCGAAGCAGCAGGTGGTGTTCATCTCCTCCTCGGTGAACAGGCCCTCTCCGGACAGGCGGGCGATCTCCTGGTGCACCCGCTCGGTCGACTCGACCTCGACGCCGAGGTGGTTGATGGTGCCGCCCTTGCCGGGGTTCTCCAGCAGCACCAGTTTGAGGGGCGGCTCGGTGATCGCGAAGTTCGCGTAGCCGGGCTTGCGCTTCGCGGGTGCGGTGCCGAAAAGCTTGGAGTAGAACGTGATCGCCTGGTCGAGGTCGTCGACGTTGAGGGCGAGCTGGGCGCGGGACATGGCGGCCTCCTCGAAGTGCCAACCTTTGTGGCATATGTCGAATTACTGCGGAGCCCAGGGTGCGCCACCTTCTTGACATATGTCAAGAGGCTGGGATGATCGGACTCATGCCCAAGGCGCTGCCCGTGCTCGACGTCACCGCACCGATCTGCTGCGCACCGGTGTCCGCCACTCCGATCTCCGACGACGACGCGTTGCAGCTCGCGCTACGGCTCAAGGCGCTCGCGGACCCCGTCCGTGTCAAGCTGCTCTCGCTGCTCCTGACCGCCCCCGACGCGGAGATGTGCACCGGGGACCTCGCCGTCCCGCTGAACGTCGCCGAGTCCACCGTCAGCCACCACCTCGCGCAGCTCCGCAAGGCGGGGATGGTCGAGTCCACCCGGCACGGGATGAGCGTCTGCCACCGGGTGCGCCGGGACTCCCTCGACGCGCTGCGGGCGGTGCTCGACCCGAACTGCTGCGCCTGACGCGCCCGGGCCGCAGGGCGGTGACCTGCGCAACACGGCTAAAGTGCTGGTCGCACGCTTGCACGACCTAGCTGGGAGCCTGAAGTGAAGGACGCCGCGACGGCGCTGACCCGAGGGCTGAACGCCCGCCACATCCGATTCATCGCGCTCGGCTCGGCCATCGGGACCGGACTCTTCTACGGGTCGGCCGGGGCGATCGAGAAGGCCGGGCCGTCCGTGCTGCTGGCCTACCTGATCGGCGGCGCCGCCGTCTACATCGTGCTCCGGGCACTCGGTGAGATGGCCGTCAGCAACCCCGTGTCCGGCTCGTTCGGGGAGTACGCGGGCCGGCACCTCGGCCCGCTCGCCGGATTCATGACCGGGTGGACCTACACGTTCGAGATGATCGTCGTCTGCCTCGCCGACGTCACCGCGTTCGGTGTCTACATGGGCTTCTGGTTCCCGGACGTGCCGCGCTGGATCTGGGTGCTGGCGATCGTGTTCTTCATCGGTGCGCTGAACCTGCTCAGCGTCAAGGTGTTCGGCGAACTCGAGTTCTGGTTCACCCTCGTCAAGGTGGCCGCGATCGTCGCGATGATCGCGGCAGGCATCGCGATCCTGATCTTCGGGTTCGGCGTCCACGACACCGGCACCGGAGTGAGCAACCTGTGGGCCGAGGGCGGCTTCTTCGCGAACGGCTTCGGCGGGTTCGTCGCCTGCTTCGCGATCGTCATGTTCGCGTTCGGCGGCACGGAGATCATCGGCATCACCGCCGGTGAGGCCGAGGACCCGGCCCGCACGATTCCCCGCGCCGTGAACACGGTGCCGGTGCGGATCATGCTGTTCTACGTCGCCACCCTCGCAGTGATCATGGCGATCAACCCGTGGCACACGATCGGCACCGAGGGCAGCCCGTTCGTGCAGATCTTCGAGGCCATCGGCATCGGTCCGGCCGCCGCCGTGCTCAACGTCGTCGTCATCACCGCGGCGCTGTCCGCGATCAACAGCGACATCTTCGGTGCGGGCCGGATGATGTACGGGATGGCGCAGCGCGGCCAGGCGCCCGCGGTGATGGCGAAGGTGACCCGGGGCGGGGTGCCGTGGATGACGGTGGTGGTGATGATCGGGGCGCTGCTGCTCGCGGTGCTGCTCAACTACCTGATCCCCGAGTCGGTGTTCGTCGTCATCGCCTCGATCGCCACGTTCGCGACGATCTTCGTGTGGGTGATGATCCTGCTGTCGCAGTACCGGTCGCGGCGCCGGATGAGCCCGCAGGAGACGGCGGCCCTGAAGTTCCCGGTCCCGCTGTGGCCGTACGGGCAGCTGGCGGCGCTGGCGTTCCTCGGCTTCGTGATCGTGGTGCTCGCGTTCGATGCCGACTCGCGTGTCGCCCTGGTGGTCGGCGCCGTGTGGCTCGCCGGTCTCACGCTCGCCTACCTGCGCTTCGTCCGCCCCCGGGTGGCCGCGGCCGACCCGGTCCCGGTACCCGTCGACTGACCCACGCCTGCGCTCATCGTCGCTCCCGCATCGGGATCCGGATCCCGTGGGCGGCGGCCACCTCGACGGCGCGGTCGTAGCCGGCATCCGCGTGCCGCAGTACCGCCGTCGCCGGATCGTTGGAGAGCACCCGCTCGATCTTGCGGGCGGCGAGGTCGGTGCCGTCGGCGACGCACACCTGCCCGGCGTGGATCGACCGGCCCATTCCGACACCACCTCCGTGGTGGATCGACACCCACGACGCCCCCGACGCGGTGGAGACCAGGGCGTTGAGCAGCGGCCAGTCGGCGATCGCGTCCGACCCGTCGGCCATCGCCTCGGTCTCCCGGTACGGCGACGCCACCGACCCGCCGTCGAGGTGGTCGCGGCCGATCACGACCGGTGCGGACAGTTCCCCGGAGGCGACCATCTCGTTGAACCGCAGACCGGCCCGGTGCCGCTGCCCGTGGCCGAGCCAGCAGATCCGGGCGGGCAGCCCCTCGAACCGCACCTTGTCGCCGGCCAGCGTGATCCAGCGGTGCAGGTGCGCGTCGTCGGGGAACAGGGCACCGATCGCCCGGTCGGTGGCGGCGATGTCGGCCGGGTCGCCGGACAACGCGACCCACCGGAACGGGCCGCGGCCCTCCTCGAACAGCGGCCGGATGTAGGCCGGTACGAACCCGGGGAACGAGAAGGCCCTTTCGTAGCCGCCCTTGCGGGCCTCGTCGCGGATCGAGTTTCCGTAGTCGAAGACCTCGGCGCCGGCACGCTGGAAGCCGACCATCGCCTGGACGTGGAGGGCCATCGACGCGCGCGCCTGCTCGGTGAACCAGCCGGGATCCTTCGCGGCCAACCGGTGCCAGTCCTCGACGGCGATCCCGACGGGTAGATAACTCAGCGGGTCGTGCGCGGAGGTCTGATCGGTGACCACGTCGACCGGTGCCCTCATCCTCAGCAGCTCCGGAAGCACCTCGGCGGCGTTCCCGCACAGGCCGATCGAGAGCGGTCTGCGGTCGTCCCGCGCGGCGACCGCGAGAGTCAGCGCCTCGTCGATGTCGGCGGCTTCGACGTCGAGATAGCCGTGGTCGATCCGGCGGGCGATGCGGGCCGGGTCGACCTCGACAACGATCGCGACGCCGCCGTTCATGGTGACCGCGAGCGGCTGCGCCCCGCCCATGCCGCCGAGGCCCGCGGTCAGGGTGACGGTGCCGGCGAGGGTCCCGTCGCACTGCGCGCGGCGACCTGACGCGGCCAGGCGACGGGCGACGGCCCCGAACGTCTCGTAGGTGCCCTGCAGGATGCCCTGGGAGCCGATGTAGATCCACGAGCCCGCCGTCATCTGCCCGTACATGATCAGCCCGAGGGACTCGAGCCGGCGGAACTCCTCCCAGTTCGCCCAGTCCCCGACGAGGTTCGAGTTGGCGATCAGCACCCGCGGCGCCCACTCGTGGGTGCGCAGCACACCGACCGGCTTGCCCGACTGCACCAGCATGGTCTCGTCGTCGGCGAGGCCGGTCAGGGTCGCGACGATCGCGTCGAACGCCGCCCAGTTGCGCGCGGCCTGCCCGGTGCCTCCGTAGACCACCAGGTCGTCGGGACGTTCGGCGACCTCGGGATCGAGGTTGTTCATCAGCATCCGCAGCGCCGCCTCCTGCGGCCAGCCGCGGCACGTCAGGGTCGATCCGCGCGGGGCGCGCACCGGACGGGGACCGGAGCCCGGGGTCGGGTCGTGTGTCGTCACGGCAGTGGGAAGCGGGTCGCGGCGATCGAGTCGAGGTTCATGCCGTCATGCCCGATCAGCCAGTAGCCGCCCTGTCGTTTGCAGGTGGCGATCTCGTCGACGATTCGGAGCAGGAAGTAGAGGGACTCCTCCGGGATCGGGGTGGACGCCAGCTGGTGGGACTCGCCGGGGCGGACCATGTCCAGCCACACCCCGGACCGGCCGTCCAACCGCAGGCCGACGACGTGCGCGGCGTCGACGAACTGATACTTGCGCTGCTGCCACGGCGTGCCGTGCGCATAGCCCTGCTCGAGCACTTGGATCAGTACGGTCATCGACCCTCCCGACGCTGCGCAGGCGATGCCGGTGAACCCACACCGCCAGAGGTCATTATCCCGCTGGTCACACCCGTAAATCCAGGGTGTCGGCGGCGGGTGATTGGATGGTCCGGTGGTGCATGCGGTGTGGTCCCCCGGGGCGGGAGTGATGCTCTGGCGCGACGCCGCCGCACCGGATGACGGCGTCGATCTGCCGTCGCCGCTGCCCGGGCTGCTCGGTCGCAGGTTCCGGCACCGCGCCACCGTCGCCCTGCCCAACGGGGACGGCACCCTCTCCGACGTCACGGTGCCCGCGCTGGCGCTCGCCCCCGCCGACGCGGCCTCGCTGCTGCTCGACCTGCCCGCCGCTGATCCGCGTCTGCCCGGCGACCTCCGCTACCTGGTGCACGTCGCGCGGGGTGTCCGACGGTGGGTGGATGCGGGCCGGGTGGTGCCGGAACTGCGCCGCGAGGACGGGCACTGGTGGGCGCGGTGGCGGCTGCTCGGCGGGGACCGGCAGCGCGCGTGGCTGGCCGAACTCGCCGTCGCGATGCCCGGAGTACTGCGTGCCGCCGGCGGCAGGCAGGCCCTCGACGACTTCGTCGAGGCGCTCACCGACCCGATCGCGCGGGACCGGCTCGGCGGCCGCGAGGGCGCGCATCCGCTGCTGCACGCGCTGCTGACCGACAGCCCGCTCGTGGCACCGAACGAACAGCCCTCCCCGCAGTCCGGCGGCGCGCAGGCCGAGGCCCGGCTGGTGCGGTGGCGCGAGTCGCTCGCGGTCGAGGAGCCGGACCTGGTGCTGCGGCTCGTCGAACCGGACGAAGCGGCGTGTGGCGGCGCGGCCCCCGACCCGGAGGAGGTGCTGTGGCGGCTGGAGGTGTGCCTGCGGCCGGTCGGGGAGGCGCCCGCGCCGGTGCCCGTCCGGTACGCCGACCCGGATTCCATGCGGATCGCGTTGCGCGGGCTCGGCGTCGCGATGGAGGCGTACCCGCGGCTGCGGGCGGTCCCGTCCGACCCGGACAGCCTGGACCTGCTGCTGCCACTGGCGGTGGTCACCGACCTCGTCGCGCACGGTGCCAGGGCGCTGGCCGTGGCGGGGGTGACGCTGCTGCTGCCACGGGAGTGGGTGATCGCCGCCCCGTCGCTGCGGTTGAAGGTGACCAGTCCGCCGGTGCTGCTCGACACCGACGACCGGGCGGTCGGACTGGGTCAACTGCTGTCCTACAACTGGGAACTCGCGGTCGGTGATCACGTGCTCACGGCCGACGAACTCGACCGGCTGGCACGTTCGACGTCGGACCTGGTGCGGTTGCGGGGCCGGTGGGTGCAGGCCGACGGCGCGGCGCTCGCGAAGGCGGCCAGGTACGTCGGTGCCCGCGCGGACGACGACTCCACACTCGGCGGGCTGCTGGCCGAACTCGCCGCCGGGCCGCCGCCGCTGCCGGTGCAGGAGATCATGTCGACCGGATGGGCTGCGGCGCTGTTCGATTCGCGGTCCCGGCCGGCCGGGGTGCCCACGCCGGCGGGTTTGGCCGCGACGCTGCGGCCGTACCAGCAGCGCGGACTGGACTGGCTGGCGTCGATGCACCGGCTCGGGCTGGGGGCGATCCTCGCCGACGACATGGGCCTCGGCAAGACGGTGCAGGTGCTGGCGCTGCTCGCCCACGAGCGGGAGGCGCTCGAACCCGGGACGCGTGACGTGCCACCGACGCTGCTGGTGTGCCCGATGTCGGTGGTGGGGAACTGGCAGCGCGAGGCGGCGACGTTCACGCCCGGACTGCGGGTGCACGTCCACCACGGTGCCGCGCGCCTGCGCGGGGAGGCGCTGGCGGCCGCGGCGGCCGACCACGACCTGGTGGTCACCACCTACGCGCTGGCCGCGCGCGACGTCGACACACTCCGCGAGATCACTTGGGGAAGGGTCGTTCTCGACGAGGCCCAGCACGTGAAGAACTCCGGGACCGCGCAGTCGCGGGCGGTCCGGGCGATCCCGGCCCGGCATCGGCTCGCGTTGACCGGCACGCCGGTCGAGAACCGGCTGGAGGAGCTGCGCGCGATCCTCGACTTCGCCAATCCCGGGCTGCTCGGCTCGCCGCAACAGTTCCGGGCCCGATTCGCGGTGCCGATCGAGCGAGAACACGACGAGGGCACGCTCGCCCGGCTCAAGACCGTCACCGCGCCGTTCGTGCTGCGCCGCGTCAAGACCGATCCCGCGGTGATCTCCGACCTGCCCGACAAGTTCGAGATGACGGTGCGCGCGAACCTGACCGTCGAGCAGGCGAGCCTGTACCGGGCGGTGCTCGACGACATGACCGCACGACTGCGGGACGCGCAGACCCCGGCGGGACGCAAGGGCGTGGTGCTCGCCGCACTGACCCGGCTCAAACAGGTCTGCAACCATCCCGCGCACTACCTGGCGGACGGGTCGGCGGTGCTGCGGCGCGGACGGCACCGGTCCGGGAAGCTCGCGCTGGTCGAGGACATCGTCGACGCGGTGCTTGCCGACGGCGAGCGGGTGCTGCTGTTCACCCAGTTCCGCGAGTTCGGCTCGATCGTCACGACCTATCTCGCCGAGCGGTTCGGGGTGGACGTCCCGTTCCTGCACGGCGGGGTGTCCCGTGCCGCCCGCGACGCGATGGTGCACGCGTTCCAGCACGATCGTTCCGGCCCGGACACCCCGATCATGGTGCTCTCGCTGAAGGCCGGCGGCACCGGCCTGAACCTGACCGCCGCCAATCACGTTGTGCACCTTGACCGGTGGTGGAACCCGGCAGTCGAGAACCAGGCCACCGACCGGGCGTTCCGGATCGGCCAGCGCCGCGACGTGCAGGTGCGCAAGCTGCTGTGCGTGGGCACCCTCGAGGAACGGATCGACGCGATGCTCACCGGCAAGGCGGAACTTGCGGACCTCGCCGTCGGGGTCGGGGAGAAGTGGATCACCGAGATGAGCGACGACGAGCTGGCCGCGCTGATGATGCTCGGCGACGACGCGGTGGGCGAATGAGCGGCCGCGGGGTGCCACGACGGCCCGCGGGGTCGGGGTGGGGGCGGTCGCTGCTCGGCGCGATCGAACGCGCCGCGCCGGGCGCCCGGCTGTCTCGTGGCCGCAGTCATGTGCGGGCCGGTCAGGTGCTCGGGGTGCGGTTGGCTCCGGGGCTGGTGATCGGGGAGGTGCAGGGTTCGCAGAACGAGCCGTTCACTGCGACGTTCACGTTGCGCCGCCTGGACCCGGACGCGCTCACCGAGCTGGTCGACCGGGTCCGCGGGACGGCGGGCGTGCTCGCCGCGGTGGCGTCGGGGGTGGTTCCCGCCGAACTCGGTGAACTGTTGCTGCCGATCGGCCCGGGCGACGTCGACTTCGGGTGCACCTGCCCGGACCAGGGCTGGCCCTGCCGGCACGCGGCCGCGCTGGTCGCGGTGACGGCGGAGCGTCTCGACTCCGACCCCACCCTGCTGCTCACGCTGCGCGGGGTCGACCTCGACACCCTGATCCGCGGCGTCGACGAGCGGTCGGAGGAGGCGCCCGACCTCGGCGACTGGTTCGGTGACGACGCCGTCCTCCCGGCGCTGCCCCGGCTCCCGTTCGCGCCGGCGCCGCAAGATCTCAACCCCGTGCATCTGCGGGCCGCGTTGCGGGCGACCGCGGCCGAGGGGGACGACGTGGCGCGTGCCCTGCGCGACCTCGACGCGCTGTACCGGGCACTCGGCGGCGAGTAACCGGACGTCTGAATCCGGGCGGACAATTGTCCAGTCACATCCCTTGCCCAGTCACCTCCCGTCGAAGAATGCCGAGAGTGCTGGGACCGGGTTTGCCGCGGTGGTCGTGTTAGCCACTGCGACGACGATCACGACCGGGGACAGCAACGTCCAGAACACGCCGAACGAGCCCATGAGGCGTCTCGTTCGCCTGTCGGACGATCCCGTTCGCGCGCACGTCGTCCACGACGCCACGCTCATGCCGAGGAGGACAGCCGCCACGATCGTTGCGATCACGGCCATCGCCGCGTGGTATCGAGAAAAGTCCCTGATCATCACATCGAGGGCGGGCAGGGTCTGGTCACCCGCACTCGGGGAGTCGGCCAGTTGTCGCCGGACCTCACCGAGCGTCCCGGCGAGTTCTCCGTCGGTTTCGCCGACCGGCAGCATCGAGATCAGCGAGGAGAAGGGCGCGACCGTTCCCTGGATGTTGGCCATCACCAGCACCAACGAGACCTGCGCGAGCATCGTGGCGAGAACACCGGCCGACGCGAGCGCGGCACGCCTTCCCGACCCCACACCGTCGGTTTTCAGGAACGCCTTCCAGAGCAGAACCGCGAGCGCGACGAGCACGGCCAGCAGGAGCACAGCGATCACAGCCTTGGCGACGTGGTACCGGAACCAGTAGTCGACCAGCGTCTCCAGTCCGGGGGAGAAAGCCCGGTCGCCGGACCTCCAATAGCCGTCGAACGCCTCGCGGAGGGTGGCGGCGAGGCTGCCCTGGTCGAAGAGGCCTCCGCCGGGCCTGCTGCCCGCCAGCACGCGCGGGGCGAAGACGAACGCGGCGACGAGGACTGCCGTGAGGACGAGGAGCGCAGCGAGTGCGCGACCGGGTATGCCGGCCGATCGCGCCGGGAAGGATGGGGGGTCCGCCGGCGAGGACATCTTCGGTGTGCGCTTCATGATCGGCGACCAGTCGGAGCCGGCGTCCCCGGTTCAGTCGGTCCGTTGTCGTTCTTCGCTTCCGGCGGCAACTCGGCACCTCCACCTGTGCGGGCGGCCGCTCGGGGAGTCCGGAAGCCCTTGGCGATCAGCCAGGCGGCGAGCAACAACTCCCACACCGAGATCGGGAGCGCGGCGAGTCCGGCGGGCGCGGTGCCCTGGGCGTAGACGCCACAGAATATTGCGATGTCGGAGGCGAGCAGCAGTGGGGCACCGACGAGGCCGACGACGGGGATGATCCGCGGCACGAGACCGGAGCGCAGCAGTACGTAGCCCAGGCACAGCGCATTGACCACGGGCATCAGGCTCTGTCCGAGCAGGAACGTCCAGTTGTGGACTGCGACGAGTGCCCGGCCGGCCGTGACGAGCGAGGCCTCGTCCCGCACACCAACTCCAGCGCTGTCTTCGCGCAGGGTGATGACCGACAACAGGCTGATGGCACCGACCATGATGAGGCTGCCCTCGAGTGCTCGGGCAGCCACGAAACCGAGGGCCGCCGGCTCGCTCTGACGTCGTGCCACCGGGAACAGCGTGACGGCGGTACCGATGCACGCGAGCGCCAGGACGACCTCGAGAAATGCACCCCACAGCACACTGTCGGGGTTTCCGGCACCGAGAACAAAGTTCGGGTTGTCCAGTATCGGCTCGTAAAGCCACAGGGTGGGAATCGAGGTGACGAAGGTGACGAGGTACAGCGCGCCGGCGATGCGCGCAGTCGTCGCCCCGGTGGTGCCGACCGGTCCTTGTGCCTCAGTCGCCGGCGGAGTGAATGCGGCGGTACTCATGTCGGTACCTCTCCTGACTCGGTGGTGTACGCCGTACACTTTCCCTTGAGACGGTAAGTGTACGATGTACACCTGTCAATGGTGCCGCGCACCATGCACCCGGGAGTGTGGCAAAGTGCCGCACGGACAGGGGTACTTGCTGCTCGCTGTGCACGGCCACGCCCTGCCGAGAAGCTCGAGGCCAGGTGACTGGGCAAGGAGGAGGCGATGTCTCGCGACACCCAGGGTCGCGCTCGCATACCGCTCAACCGCGATCGGGTCCTGCGATCGGCTGTCGTGCTGGCGGACGAGGTCGGTCTTGCTGGGCTGAGCATGCGGCGACTGGCGCAACAGCTCGGGGTGGTGCCGATGGCGCTGTACAAGCACATCGCGGACAAGGACGAGCTACTCGACGGCATGGTCGACCTCGTCATCGACGAGTTCACGCCCCCCGATCCGGCCCTGGATTGGAAGGGTGGCGTTCGGGAACGCGTACTCGCGGCGCGACGAGCAGTGCTGCGCCACCCATGGGCGCGGCAGGCGATCGAATCCCGCACGCGGCGAACGCCGGCGGTGCTGCAGTACATGGATTCGGTGGCCGGCATGTTCCGTGCGGGCGGGTTCTCCGTCGACCTCACCCACCACGTGATGCACGCCCTCGGCAACCGCATCTGGGGGTTCAGTCCCGAACTGTTCGACGAACCGCACGACGATCACGCGCCGCCGCCCGACCCACAGGCACTGCAACAGATGGCGGCCGAGTTCGCCCAGCGGTACCCGCACATCCTCGAGATCACGCTGGCCGCCACCCACGGCGACCTCTCGGGTGTCGGCCAGGGCTGCGACGAGCAGTTCGAGTTCGAGTTCGCGCTCGATCTGCTGCTCGACGGCGCCGAGCGCCTGCATCGCCGGGGCTGGAGCTCTACCGGGCGCGGCCGGAACGCGTCGTTCCCCGCCCCGTAGAGCGTCGGCACCGCCACCCGAGCGGGGTGCCGGCTCTAGACATACGTGGACTTCCAACTATAGGATGGGCACATATCCGAGCACCCGTGATCCGGGCGCGGTTTCCTCCGGTGGCCTTCCCTTCAGTCAGGACAGGAAAAATGGTTCAGGAACTCACTCACTTCGTCGGCGGCAAGCGCGTCCCCGGCACCTCCGACAAGTTCGGCGACGTCTACGACCCCAACACCGGCGAGGTGCAGGCACGCGTGCCGCTCGCCGACAAGGCCGAGACCGAGGCGATCATCGCCAACGCGGTTGACGCTCAGCGTGAGTGGGCCGCGTTCAACCCGCAGAAGCGTGCCCGCGTCCTGATGAAGTTCCTCCAGCTCGTGCAGGAGGAGATGGACTCGCTCGCGCGGCTGCTGTCCTCGGAACACGGCAAGACCATTCCCGACGCCAAGGGCGACATCCAGCGCGGCCTCGAGGTCATCGAGTTCGCGCTCGGTGCTCCGCACCTGCTCAAGGGCGAGTACACCGAGTCCGCCGGCACCGGCATCGACGTGTACTCGATGCGCCAGCCGCTCGGTGTCGTCGCCGGCATCACCCCGTTCAACTTCCCCGCGATGATCCCGCTGTGGAAGGCCGGTCCGGCCCTCGCCGCCGGCAACGCCTTCATTCTCAAGCCGTCCGAGCGCGACCCCTCGGTGCCGCTGCGCATCGCCGAGCTGTTCGTCGAGGCCGGGCTGCCCGCCGGTGTGTTCAACGTGGTCAACGGCGACAAGGAGGTTGTCGACGTCCTGCTCACCGACGACCGGATCAAGGCTGTCGGCTTCGTCGGC